>WQYC01000015.1 GCA_009781425.1 Oscillospiraceae bacterium | reverse complement strand
CTTACCTTTTTATAAAGTGTGATAGGAATATTTCCAAATAAAATTAAATCAATTTTGAAAGGGATAAATATTATATGCAGATAATCTCACTTGGGAATATTGATGAAGATATAATTTTATGGAAATACTCGGATACCACAGTCAAAAATATATGCAAAATCATTGTACCTCTTGGTTTTGAAGCGATTACAAAAAACAGTTATGGTGATATTGAAACAATTTTTGAAGATTCAGAAAAAATATCAAAGAAACTCGTTGATGTGCGTTATGCAAGAATGCAGATAAAAAATATAGACACTTGGGGAGTTGGTGCGATTCCACTTCAACCCAATGAAAGCAATAAGAAATTAAATTTTGGCGTACATGGAGACTGGGGTTTTAGTGTGCGAAACTCAAAGGTGCTTTTAGAAAAAACAGCAGGTATTGGTGATAACGTAAAAATTTCAGACATCGTAGAGTTGATTCGTCCCTATTTAAATCAAATTGTTAAAAATGTTTTTTCCAGTTATATATCAGAAAAGGATATTATTTTGATGGATGGTATAATGAGCGAGGAGAAAAAGTTATATCTGCTACAATAGTCTCAACTGCTTCCAATGGCACACAAACCTTAACGGCAAGATGGAGTGAGCGTATCGTAACCTTACCGACAACACCCACTACAACCACAACACCTCGACCAACAACGACAACTCAAACGACATCTCCTCAAGTGCTGTCTACGCACAGAATCGCAAGTGTCGTAATGGGAGACGTAACGATTTCAAATGATGTTTCAGAAATAGTAATAGATGGCGTTGTTATGGGCGATATATTTATTAAAAGTAATGTTGAAGGAGATATTATAGTGAGAGGAACTGTTATGGGCGACATTATTATTAATAAAATTATTCATGGTGAAATTCGTATTATTGGCGTGATGATGGGCGATGTTATTATTAACGGAAGTGTATATGGTGAAATTCATATTACTGGTGAAATGATGGGAGATATAATAAGGTAATAGATTTTAACAATTCGTGATTGCTTTTCTATTATCATAGTTTTGACTCATATAATTTGCTGTACTCTAAATAGTACGGCAATTTTTTTAAAAATCTCTCAAAACCCCTTGACAATCTAATTCAAAAGTGTATGAAGATATAAGAAATACCCTTGAGTTGGCGCGGACAAGCGTAGTAAAAGCCATTAATTCTACAATGGTCGTGGCTTATTGGGAAATTGGTCAGCAAATCGCCGAAGCAATTGGCGAGCGTGCCGAATACGGCAAGAACCTCTTGCAATATCTATCCGAACGGCTGACAGCCGAGTTTGGAAAAGGATTTGCGGTGCGTAGTTTAAGGAATATGCGACAATTTTATCAAGCGTTTCCAATTCGGTCCACACTGCGTACCGAATTGAGTTGGTCACATTATCGTATTCTTATGCGGGTGGAAGAACCACAGCATCGCGAGTTCTATTTGAAAGAATGTGCGGATGAGAGTTGGACGATTAGACAGCTTGAGCGGCAGGTGAACTCCTTTTACTATGAGCGATTGCTCGCCACTCAGAAAGAGCATCGAATAGAAATAGAAGCTGAAATTCATACAACAGAGCCTAATAAAGACCCGAGGGTAGCTATGGGATTCAATATCCAATAGAGAATTATAATAGATACATCTTTGGGGGGCACGGGCGAGGAATTGTTATCTTTAATAGGCTTTCCTCACTTAAAGATTGGACCTTAGATGTAAATAAACAATATTTTTATTTGGGTGGACACCCAGAATGAATTCAACATGACTGAGGGTTCATGATTAATTATAAATAAGAATCACGACTGCTTAAACAGTCGCATTCTAAAATTATTAAAAATAGCCCCCTGTCTGCCGAATGTCTGCCAAAATGTTTTGGCAGACCCGAAAATCACCATATACGATAAGTGGCGGAATTAAGCGGAAAATAGACTTAAAACCTTTTGCACACTGAATTTGCCGGTCTCTAAAATCACCTTAAAGACTTCAAAGTTTTCTACGGTAATTTTGAGCTGTGAGTTTCAGGTCCGTATGTCAGTAATGACTTGCAGGTTCAAGTCCTGTTATCCGCAAACAGAAAAAGACGCTCACAGAGCGTCTTTTTCTTTCTTCTCATAAAATTTCTGCATGGCATAAAAAGCCTTCTTTTTATATTTCTTATCCGCCGACAGCAAGCCTTTAATGTTGTAATAATCCTGCATATAATGCAGTCTGCGCGGGCATCGGAAGTCGTAAAAAATCCACGGGCTGATGCCTTTTATATACTCAATTGCGGACAGCGTTTCGATTTGCTTTTTGTAGACATCAAGCTGAAATTCCTCGCTGAACATATCATCGCGTGTGCCGCGCTTTTGTGTGAAACCCGCCTTGCAGTCCGCGCCGAATTCGCTGATTATAACAGGTTTTTCCGGACTGCTGTTTTCAAAGACCTTCGGCGGCTTCGAGAAATCGGGGTCATACCAGCCGTAATACTCGTTAATGCCGATTATATCAAGCTTTTCAATCAGTCTGTCCGCAATCCTCAGCGTGCCGTGGTCAACAAGGCAAGCCGCAGTTATCGGGCGCGTACCGTCGATTTCCCGCGCCTTGTCCGCGAGCCTGCCCATAAATTCAAAGCGCGAATCGGTATCGGGGTTCTCGTTTCCGACCGACCAAACGACTACGCTCGCACGGTTTATATCCCGCGTAATCAGCTCTGTCAGCTGATTTTCTGCGTTATCATACGTTTCGGGATTGTGAAACTCAATCGCCCAGTAAACAGGAATCTCCTCCCACAGCAAAATCCCGACTTCATCGGCGATTCTCGCGGCGGCTTCTGAGTGCGGATAATGCGCAAGCCGCATGAAATTGCAGTTCATTTCCTTGGCTAAAGCGTAGTTCTCGCGGATTTCTTCCTCGGTCACAGCCTTGCCGTTTTTCACGCTTTCCTCGTGCGCGCTGATACCTCTAAGAAAGATACTTCTGCCGTTTAAAAGAATCTCACGCCCCTGCACACTAATCTCGCGGAAGCCTATTTTATCGGAAATTTTATCGCCGCCGAATTCAATTTCGACATCGTAAAGCTTAGGATTATCAACGTCCCAAAGCTCGGGACTTGCAGGAACAGAAACGCCGTTTTTAATATCAAATTCTGCTTCAATCCCAAGCTCGCGGATTCGCAGAACTGCTGTTCCCGATTCTGCTCCGTCAACTGAAACTCTCGCGAAAATATTCCCCGCCTTAAAGCCGGCATGAAAAGCTTTTATAAAAACCTCAGGCAGGCGAATCAGCTCTACATCGCGGTAAATCCCGCCGTAGTTGAACCAGTCGGTGTTGTCCATAGGAACGCCGTCCGCGCGGCGAGTGTTGTTCACCGCGACAAGAATACGGTTTTCGGGTTGCAAAACATCGGTGACCTCAACGCAAAACGGCGTACTGCTACCCTCATGAAGCCCCATGAAGGCTTTGTTCACAAACACCGCGGCGCGCCCGCTGACTCCGCCGAATTTTATAAACACGCGCTCATTTACGCCCCCCTCTTCGAGGGGGGATATGGGGGGAGTAGTGAATTTCCGCGTATAAACCATGCCGCCCTCGTACAAAAACAGCTTCTCACTTTGCAAGTTCCAGCAGCAGGGGATTTCAACGCTTTCCCACTCGTCAAAGCTGTAGTCAAGCGGAAGCGCGCGCCCGCCGCCGTCATACTCGTGCTCGCTCCACCAACGATTCCGCAGGCAGGTGTCGTACTGGTCAATCCCGTATTTCCAGTCGCCGTTAAGGCTTATTTTCTCACGAGAAAAGTCGGCGATGACCGAATCCTGTATCAGCTTTTCTTTATAAAAATCCCAGAAGTCCGCAGTATGAATCCCCTCTTGAAAGTTCTTCGGCTTTTTCACTTCAATTCCTCCTTGAAATAATACTGCTTTTTTATTCTTGCACTGAAAAAATTAATTGCTTTCTGCGGGCATTTATTGATACAGCGGTAGCAAACCGTGCAGTTGTTTTTATGAGCAACTGCACCGCTCTCGATTTTCAAGTTCTGCATAGGACATGAAGAAACGCAAATTCCGCAAAGTGTGCAGTCGTGTGTAATTTTTATGTCTCTGCACGCTTTCCTTTCGGCAGGCGCAAGGAGCGGTGCCTGAATTAAACCGAGCGCACGCGAAGCTATATTAAATCCGCGTTTGTAGCTTCTTCCGCTTTTGATATTGTCGCATACTTTTTGCATTTTCGGCGCGGCTTTTTTTATGTAGCTCTTGATTTTTTTGTCGTCAGTTGTGACAGGCGTAACATTGCTCGGCATGAAAAAATGCTCGGCGTAAATAACACGCAGATAATTCTTCGGAAACAGCGCGTAAAACGCCCGCGCACCGTCCCCCGAAAACATATGCTGTGTGCAGAAAATAATCAGCTTTTTATTTTCAAATGAGCTCATATATTTTTGCACAAACTCGCGCATAATACGCGGCACTCGCGAGAAATAAACAGGGTAGCAAAACGCAATCGTTTCCGCAGATTTTATCAGCATATCAAACTGCGCGTGCTGTTCAATTGAGCAACACGCGCAGTTCATATTCTGCGCGAATAATTGCGCTATGTATTTTGAATTTCCCGTGCCTGAGAAGTAAAAGATTAGCATATATTTCTCCTCTGCCAATGCTCTTTTACGCCGCTGTACTGCTCGCCTTTCCGCAAAACAAAGGGCTTGATTCCGAAGTTAAAAACAAAGAAATGCACTACAGAATTTATAAAGCTTGCAGATTTATTTTTATAGAAACGATTGCTCATGCGCCTGATTTTCCCGCTTACCAGCGGCTTTGCACCAAACGGCAGTTTAACAACAAGCCCTGCAAACGTCCTCGCGCCCGAAAAAACGCAGAGCTTTTTCAATACTTTTAATGCGGCGTTTCCCTCAGCGTTTTCGTAAGTTACAACGCCGATTGCACGCTTGTTTTTCAGAAGCTGCTCAATCACAAAATGTCCGCGGTCAATCAGTGTTTTCAATTGCCCCGAAACATTGCTGACGTAATTCGGCGTTCCGATTATTACGCCGTCCGCTTTGTCTATAAACGCGGAAATCAACTCTGCATCGTCGTCTATGTGGCAGACTCCTGTTTTGTAACAGTTACAACAGCCCGCGCAAAATTCAAGCTTATAATCCGAAAGATTTATATTTTGGATTTCAACGCCGCTTTTCGCAGACAGATTTTCTGCGAACTCATTAAGTATTTTCGCGGTTGCGCCTGCCTTGCGCGGACTTGCATTTATTATAACTATTTTCATTTTTCACCCGCTACTTCTCTAATATCTCCACAGTTTCATCAAGCTCACGCCCACCCGCTTCATACAGCGCGCGGCGCGCGACTCTGTCGTTTTTGAGCTCCTTGTAAGCGTACTTATACACGTCATAAATCAGCTTCTGCGGCACTACGATTACCCCGTCGCCGTCCGCGACAATCAAGTCCTCGGGATAAACCGCAACCCCGCCGATAGCAACAGGAATATCTTTTTCTAAGTACCGAATCCGCGCCTGGTCCATACCCTGCGAAACATGACCGGTGAACACAGGAATCTTTTGCAAAATCACCTCGTCTGTATCACGCACCCCGCCGCCGTTAAGCACGAAGCCGACCGCGCCTTTATTCACGCAGTTGAGCGTGTTATTCGAGCCGAGGAGCCCAACGTCAATCCCGCAAACATCAAGCGCGATGAAATCGCCGGGGATAATATCGTCAGTCCACTTATCGGTGCAAACGTTGCCGTAGTACCAGTTTGACCACTCGGTGTATTCGTCGCCCGTAACCTTCGGAAGCGGACCTTCAAAAGGCAGATAACGCGCAGTCCGCGCAAAGCCTGCGTAAGTCTTGAGGCTTCTCCAAAGCGGTTTTATGCTGTGGTGCATTGAGCCGTAATGGTGATAACCGCACCAGTCCATGCCGTCGCGCACGTCGGTCACGCGGAAGTCCTTGTACATTTCGAGAATTTCTGCTCTGTTTAAACCGCTCATGATTTATCCTCCAATAAATTAGTTCCCTGTTCGTTTAATCTGCGTTCAAAATTGAATCCGTCCATTTCCGCAATAACAATCTCGCCCAAATAAGAAATCCTGCACCCCTGCTCCAAATGCCCCGCATACGCGCCCTTGCAATCAGAAACGACCGCGTGCAAATGTATGTGACCATCAGCGATTACGCCGTCAACGGACACTAATTCTAAAGGCTTGTTTTCCCATTTCGCAAAGTGCTTCTCAACCGGAAAATCTGTCGTTAAAACCATGTAAATCGTGCAATAATCAAGCGTGCCGATTCCCGAAAGAACCACAGCGTTT
Organism: Oscillospiraceae bacterium; assembly: GCA_009781425.1. Taxonomy (GTDB): domain Bacteria; phylum Bacillota; class Clostridia; order Oscillospirales; family Ruminococcaceae; genus Ruminiclostridium_E. The sequence continues at coordinate 49,389 of WQYC01000015.1, read as the reverse complement.
TTAATCCCCTGCGTTTTCACGAATTCTTCAATACTTTCAAGAAGAAAATCGCCGCTGTCAAGCCGAAGGACATGGACTTTCCCGAATGTGCCGTTTGAAAAAGCTTTCATGTTTTATACTTCCTTATTTTTATTGCTTTTCGTAATTCATTAGTTTAGATATAAAGTAAAAAACGAAAAATATTGCTAATATTCCGCAAGAAATAATAAATTCATAAAAGACAATGCCTCTTGTTCCAAGGTCTGGCGTGAAAAGTGTGCTTGTTGTTATGCCATAATTGAAATAACTAATCACTGTGCTTAAAATGCTTAACGTGAAACTAAAAATAATTTTTAAGATTATCTTCATATCTTTTATGCGTATATTTAACACAATCAAATATACAGGAACAAGAAAAGTAACGTATATAATACTGAATATTGAAATAAAGTCAATGTCGTCATATTTGTTTTCTAAAACCCAAAAAATGATAGTCAACAGGCAAAAGACAGGAGGAATGAAATATAAAAATACCTTGTTTGATATAATTTTTTTCATAATATTACCCCTATATTAAATAGATGCTTGACATATATAAATTTTCATGTTATAATACAAGTGATAAAGGCTGTACCGTGAAGATAAGCGGTTAGCTGAGCGTAAAGTCAAAAGACCGATACTTTAGCTGGTAGGCGGTCTTTTTTCTATATCTTGGATTATCCGAAACATTAAGTATAATGCAAGTAACGTCAAAACCATTTCCATAGTGCATCCCCCCTTTCTGTTAAGATGGGGTTCAGCTAAGTCGCCTATTTTCCGCAATTTGTTGCGTGGCACAACCTTTATGCATATTTATTATAACATATCCTGTAATATTTTGTCAAGAGCGGGAAAGCGCAGTGCGCTTTCCCGCTACGTAAATTTTACCTCGTCATCAACTCCGCAATCTGCCCGACAAACTCCGCCGGATTTTCAAGGTTGATTCCTTCAATCAGCATCGCCTGGCTGTACAGAATTTCCGCGTAAGTCTTCAGCATTTCCTTATCGTTATCATATAAGAATTGCAACTTGTCGCAAATCGCGTGATTGGCGTTAATCTCGAGAATTTTATCCGCCTTTGCTTTCTTGTCTCCGGGCATTTGCGAAAGTATTTTCTCCATTTCAACCGACAGCGCGCCCGCGCCCGAAACGCAGACGGGCAGGGTTTTCAGCTTCTGCGAGAAGCGCACGTCCTGAACCTTGTCCGCGAGTGCTTCCCTCATAAGCTCGAAAAGCTGTTTGTTGTCGGTGTTTTTCTGCTTAATTTCTGCTTTTTCGTCCTCGGTTTCAAGGTCTAAATCCGCGCTCTGCACCGACATGAAATTCTTCTCGTTATACTCAACGAGCATTTGCAAACAGAACTCGTCCACGTTGTCTGTCAAGTATAAAATCTCGAAGCCCTTGTCCTTCACCGCCTCAACCTGCGGCAGTGCATTTATGCGCGTAATGCTCTCGCCCGAAGCAAAATAAATGCTCTTTTGGTCTTCCTTCATTCTGACGACATACTCTTCAAGCGTCGTGTTTTTTTCCTCGCTCGATGAATAAAACATCAGCAAATCCTGCAAGCCGTCCTTCGCCTGCCCGTAGGTATTATAAATCCCGAACTTAATCTGCGCGCCGAATTCCTTCCAGAATTCCTCGTACTTTTCGCGCTCGTTGCTGAGCATTTTTTTCAGCTCGTTTTTAATGCTGCGCTCGATACTTTTCGCGATGATTTTAAGCTGCCTGTCATGCTGCAGCATCTCGCGTGAAATATTCAGCGACAGGTCTTCGCTGTCCACGAGTCCGCGCGCGAAGCTGAAATAATCCGGCAGTAAATCGCCGCATTTTTCCATAATCATGACGCCGTTTGTATAGAGCTGGAGCCCTTTTTCGTACTCTTTTGTATAGAAGTCATAGGGCGGCTTTTTCGGTATGAAAATCAGCGCGTTGTAAGTCGCAGTCCCCTCTGTTTTGGAATGAATATGTGCAATCGGGTCGACAAAATCATGAAACTTGCTCTTATATAACTCGTTGTAATTCTCGTCCTTCAGCTCGCTTTTATTCTTCTTCCATATCGGCACCATGCTGTTCAGTGTTTGAATTTCCTTGACTTCTTCAAACTCTTCCGAGTCCTCTTTTTTCTTGCGCTGTAAGCTTTCCATTTTAATCGGATAGCGGATATAATCCGAGTATTTTTTCACGATACTGCGGACTTTATATTCAAGCAGAAACTCTTCGTAGTCCTCATGATTTTCGTCATCGGAAGCGGGATTTTCCTTGATATAAAGCTTGATTTCCGAGCCGTGGTTTTCTTTTTCACACGCTTCAATCGTGTAGCCGTCCGCGCCGGAGGAAGTCCACAGGAACGCTTCATCAGAGCCGTAGAATTTCGAGCGCACTTCGACCTTGTTCGCAACCATAAACGCCGAATAAAACCCAACACCGAACTGCCCTATTACGCTCATTTCATCTTCTTCTGACGGGACGTCGGGGACGCCGTCCCCTACTTGTTTCCTAAATTCATTAGTCCCCGACTTCGCGATTACGCCGAGGTTCGCTTCAAGCTCGTCCTTGGTCATGCCGATTCCGTTGTCGGTAATCGTCAGCGTCCGACTTTCGCCGTCAGCTTCAATGAAGATTTCAAAATCCCCGCGCGAAAGTCCGATATTCTCGGTCATAGATTTAAAATACAGCTTGTCCATCGCGTCGCTCGCGTTGGAAATAAGCTCGCGCAGAAATATTTCCTTGTGCGTGTAAATAGAGTTAATCATCAGCTCCAAAAGCCGCTTTGATTCTGCCTTAAACTGTTTTTTTGCCACTGTTATGTCCCCCTGTTAATCTAAAGTTGTTTTTACGATAATCCACTCGATTATGATTTCTTCTACGGGCTGGCTGGGTTCCCTGTCAATGCCGCCATTCAGCGGGAAAACCCTTTCAACAGCAGAAATAGCGTCAATAACGTCAAAGCCGTCGATAGTATATCCGAAAACCGTATAATTGTCGTCTAACTGCGGCGCACCGCCGACCTCCGCATACCGCGCTCTTACCTCGCTCGGAACATCGCCCAGCATTTCATTCAGCTCGATAATCATTTGCTCTAATTCCCACAGTGTTTCATCAACCGCTTCCTGACCGTATTCAATTACATATTCCTGCGCATTCATGCTTATATCATCGAAGCCCGTTTGGTAATAATCAATCGCCGCATGAATATTATCTATATGCGCTTCAAAAGCCTGCGTGTCCTTGTTGTTAACAATATAGAAAGAGTCACTTCCGTAGCCCATTGAATTAGACGAAAGGCAAATCGCACCGTAATAATGTCGCGCGTCGGGGTGTACTTCGGTGAATATTCCCTCAACCGTAGGGTCGCCGCCGCCCTGCCCGTCAAAAGAGCCGCCCTGAATCATAAAGTTCGTAACCACGCGATGAAAATTCCTGCCGTTATAAAAGCCCGTGCGGACGTTTTCAACAAAGCGCGGAACTGTATTCGGCGCGTATTCGGGGTGCAGACGAATCGTAATTTCGCCGAAGCCGCGCACGCTTATAATTGCGTAATTCGCCTCGCCCGGGTCGCTCTCGGGAATTTCTGTGTTCGCCGGATTCGACGGCGCGCCGGGTTTTTCGATTTCGTTATCGCCGTTATTGCCGTTTTTATCGGCACAGCCCGCAAAGAGCGCCAAGCTCAAAGTTAGAATAATCAGCGCGGTTAATAGTTTTTTTGTTGTTGTCATTTTGTTTTTCTCCTTTTGGTTTTAATTTATAAGCGGAACGCTCTTATCATAAAGTGTATGCGGGCAAAAATCCTGCCCCGTTACCCATTCTATTTGCCCGTCAATTACAGAAACATTTTTAAAAATTTTTGTATCTGTCAGAGGGTTATAAAACTTGTGATTTAAGTTTGGTGCAAAATCATAAATACGTTTTTCGTTTTCGCCAAATGTTAACACAAGCTTGTAATCATGGAGCGGTTCTACTTCTGTTAATAGCGGATATATCTTCATTTATTCCAACCCCTTTATTTTAAAATATTCGCCGTCTGTCTGCATAATACTCCATAATGCGACTAATTCATCTTTATGAATGTCAGCCCATGCAACAATATATTTTGTTTGCTTTGGCGGAAACTTGCCTGCTATAATGTTTCCTTCAAAATCAAACGATGCTTTGTATTCACCGTAAACCGCATGAAAATGCGGTGTGTGATGCCGCTCGTCATCATTGAAATACATTCTGATAATTACACCGTAAAATGATGAAATAAAGGGCATAATTATTGCCTCCTTTTTAATGATGAAACAGTCGAATCCCTGTAAACGCCATCGCCATGCCGTATTTATTGCACACCTCAATTACATTATCGTCCCTCACAGACCCGCCGGGCTGTGCAATATACTTCACGCCGCTCTTGCTCGCCCGCTCGATATTATCCCCGAACGGGAAAAACGCGTCAGAACCGAGCGCAATCCCGCTCATAGTACCCAGCCACGCCCGCTTCTCCTCCCGCATGAACGCGTCGGGCTTGCGCGTAAACACCCTCTGCCACGCGCCGTCATCGAGTATATCCTCGTAGTCGTCGCTGATATAAATGTCAATCGCATTGTCCTTATCCGCAGGCTTCAAGCCCGCGGCAAACGGCAAGCCAAGCACCTTCTCGTGCTGACGTAAGTACCAGTTGTCCGCTTTCTGCCCTGCAAGTCGAGTGCAGTGAATCCGCGACTGCTGACCCGCGCCTATGCCAATCGCCTGCCCGCCGAAAGCATACGCAACCGAGTTGCTCTGCGTGTATTTCAGCGTAATCAGCGCGATTAATAAATCAGCTTTCGCACTGTCGGGTATGTCCTTATTCGCAGTAACGACATTCTGCAAAAGTGTGTCGTTTATAAGAAGCTCATTGCGTCCCTGCTCAAACGTAATGCCGTAAATGTCGCGCCTTTCTATAGGCTTCGGGATATAATCTGAAGCTATTTTAATCACGTTATAACTGCCGTTTCGCTTTGCTTTCAGAATTTCCAATGCTTCGGATTCAAAATCAGGCGCAATCACGCCGTCTGAAACATACGGCTTGATGAAATTCGCGGTTTCGGCGTCGCACTTATCGGACAGCGCGATGAAGTCGCCGTAGCTCGACACAGGGTCGGAGTTGCGTGCCTTTTGATAGGCTTCGAGAAGCGTTGCGCCGATTGCCGCACCTGCGGGTGAAACGTGCTTGAAGCTTGCCGCCGCAGGCTGACCTGTCGCTTGTTTTAATTCCTTTACAAGCTGCCAGCCGTTCAGCGCGTCCATGAAATTAATATACCCCGGCTTGCCGCCGAGTATTTCAATGGGCAAATCGAGATTCCCCTCCGTGGAGGGGTGCCCGAAGGGCGGGGTGGTGTCCATAAATATCCGCGACGGCTTCTGATTCGGGTTACAGCCGTATTTGAGTTCTAATTCTGTCATGTTTTCTCCTTTTATTTCGTAGGGAACGCATTTATGCGTTCCGTGTTTATATCAACGTGAATAAGCTTTATCAACGTTGGCAAATATCGGAACGCATAAATGCGTTCCCTACAGCCTTATTACCATCTCATTTTCATCGGCTTTAAAGCCTAATTTTTCATACACCGCCCGCCCCATATCGGTCGCCGATAAATTAATTACCTTCACACCGCGCATCTTGGCTTCTTCAATTTGAAGCTTCATTAATTCAGTCGCAATGCCTCTTTTTCGGTATTCGGGGAGCGTGTACATATTAGCGATTACGGCTTTTCTGCCGTCTAATGACACAGGTGACGGCAAGTGCCGCCAGAACATAATTCCGCTCGTACCCACGATTTTTCCCGACTCGGAATCTTCTGCTAAAAACACAACAAGCGAGCCGTCAAGCAACCCCGCAGTGAAATAATCAGTGTTCGTCACCCGCAGAATCTCCCGCGTTTCGTCAGAAAATTCCCGCTTGAAATATCTGCTCGATATTTCCGAAAACTCTAAGCGTAGCCGCACTAATTCGGGAATATCGCCCATAACTGCTTTAAAATATCTAATTGCCATTTTTATTCACAATTCTACTTTCTGTTTTTAATGTTTTTAAGTCTATAAACCTTGTCCAAAGCGAAACTTTATTTTCGTCGTTCAGCGCGCTCCACAGCGCGCTCGTGAACTCGTCAATGCCACCCGCGATTTCAACCTTAACAGGCTCACCCTCAAAGCTTGGAAGCGGTTCGCCGTCAGCTTGATAAGTGTGCAGAAACCGCCCTGCGCCCGCAGTTGGATTGTTATAAGCAAAATTATAACGCAGGCAGGAATCGCCATCTTTTTTCAAAATCGACATTGCGTAATTGAAATTATCATCGCCGAAATGAAGAATCCCCGAAATTCGCGGCGTGAAATTCGGCGCGTCAGGCTCATATTCGCGCGTGCGAAGCGACTGCTCAAACGTCTGCTGTCTGTCCATGAGCTCGCAAATCGTGTCGGTTTGGTCGCCGTTCGTAACAATCAGCTTACTGCCCATAACCCTCACAGCGTTGTAAATTACAAGGCTCGGGTCGGTCATTTTTGCTTCATCGAAAGCCTTAGTTTTAATCCCGCCGAAATCGTTTTCAGTGAAAATTCGATTGCGTGAATTCTCGCTTCTGCCCATAATAAAATACGCCGCGACTGCGCTGTTGCTATCTGCACTTTTGCCGATAATAATCCCGCGCCCGGGGTAGGGGTTAGACTTTAAAAGCTCGTTTAAATTCTGCGTTTTTTGCATAGCTTTGCTCCTTTTTAATTTCGTGTAATGTTTATAATGGTTGTTACAAATTGTTTCGCCAATAGTCAGGAACATCAATCCATAAAGCTGGCACAAAACATTTTAATATTCTATCATCATTTGGAGTTTTAATATATGTTTTTACTTGTTCATTATCTTCAAATTTAATCAATGGAAGTTGCATTTCACTAAACCAACCTTGATAAAATTTACTCTTTGAACCACCCATGCCATGAGGACAATCTGAATTTTCATCCTTACAATGACACCACCATGTAAGTCCGTAGACGTTGAATTTCATTTTTGATAAATCATTGATAAAATTGAAAACATTGTCTAAGGAAATAATGCAGTCTATGTATCCATGACCTATAGGCTGAACTTTATATTTTTCAATTAAATCGTCCAAATTGTCTTTAACCATATAACCACCCTACATCATCAACATTTTCACCGCCTGCGGCAATATTTCCCGCTCGGCTTCCATTACGCGTTTTTGCAAGCTTTCAGGGGTATCGCCGTCATTAACCTCGACAGCCTTCTGCATGATTATCTTCCCGCCGTCGCAGATTTCATTCACGAAATGCACCGTCGCGCCCGTCAGCTTCACACCTCTTGCAAGCGCGGCTTCATGCACTTTTAAGCCATAAAACCCCTCGCCGCTAAACGCGGGAATCAACGACGGGTGGACGTTAATCATCTTGTCGGGAAAAGCCTCAACAACGCACTCATCAAGAATAATCATGAACCCCGCGTAGACTACAAGGTCAATGCTGTTCTCCCGCAAAAGCCGCAGAATTTCCGCGCTGAACGCTTTTCTATCCGGCTTAAAATCAGCCCACGGAACAATTTCGGTTTTGATATTATTATTCTCGGCGCGGGTCAAAGCATACGCGTTCGGGTTCGAGGAAATCACGAGTTTAATGTCGATTCCCGTGTCGATTAACGCTTGCAAATTCGTGCCGCCGCCGGAGACTAAGACTGCTACTTTTTTCATATAAGCACCACGCCTGCCTCTTCCCCCTCTTCAACCGTCCCGATACAAAACGCCTTCACACCCGCCTTTTCAAGCACTGCGACAGCCGAATCCGCGTCCTTCGCGCTCACCACGCAAACCATGCCGATTCCCATATTAAAAGTATTGAACATATCGCGCTCGGGGATATTGCCTTTTTCCTGAATATGCTTGAAAATCGGCGGAATCTCAAAAGAGCTTTTATTAATTTTAGCGCAGGTTCCGTCAGGCAGACAGCGCGGAATATTTTCGTAAAATCCGCCGCCCGATATATTCGCGATTCCTTTTACTTCAACCTCGGAAATCAGCGTGAGCAAAGGCTTTACGTAGATTTCGGTCGGCGTGAGAAGCTCTTCGCCGAGCGTCTTGCCGAGCGAGGGAATAAACTCCTCGAGCGGCTTTCTTTCAACGATTCCGAAAACCTTGCGAATCAGCGAAAAGCCATTTGAATGTACGCCGCTCGAAGCTAATCCGATTATAACGTCGCCGCTTTTGACTTTCTTTCGGTCGATAATTTTGCTCTTGTCAACTACGCCCGTGCAAAACCCTGCAATGTCATACTCGTCTTCTCCCATCAGCCCCGGGTGCTCGGCGGTTTCGCCGCCAATCAGCGCACAGCCCGCTCTAATGCAGCCCTCTGCAACGCCGCTTACTATCGAAGCGATTCGCTCGGGAATATTCTTGCCGCAAGCGATATAGTCAAGGAAATACAACGGCTTTGCGCCCGAGCAGATAATATCATTCGCGCACATCGCAACCGCGTCAATACCGATAGTGTCATGCTTGTCAAGAAGCATTGCGAGCTTAATTTTCGTGCCGACGCCGTCAGTGCCCGAAACGAAAACAGGCTCGCTGATTCCCGTCAAATCCGGCTGAAACATACCGCCGAAGCCGCCGAACTCGCCGAGAACGCCCTTGTTGTAAGTTCTTTTGACAGCGCCCTTCATAAGCTCTACGCTCTCATAGCCCGCGACAACGTCAACGCCTGCTGATTTATAACTTTCCGAATGACTGTTTTTCATAAAACCTCCGGTTTTTAATGCATAATGCATAATTCATAATTCATAATTAAAGATAACTTAAAAAGCTTCAAAATAATTATGCATTATGCATTATGAATTATGAATTTAATTTCAAATCAAACTTATCCTGCGGGAGCTCGTCCGGTACTTCAATCGGATATTTCCCCGAGAAGCAGCCCGTGCAGAACTCGCAGTTTGCGCTTCGCGCGATTTTTCCAACGCTTTCTATGCTTAAATAGCCGAGCGTGTCCGCGCCGATTTCCTGTCTTATTTCCTCGTGCGTTTTTTGATTGGCGATTAACGCGCCTTTGCTGTTTATGTCCGCGCCGAAGAAGCAGGTGTTTTTAAACGGCGGCGAGGAAAGCCGAATATGTATTTCCTTCGCGCCCGCTTCGCGCAGGATTTTTATAATTAACCTCATGGTTGTCCCGCGGACTATGCTGTCGTCAATGACTACCACCCGCTTGCCGCTTATTACCGACTTCATCGCGGAAAGCTTTATTTTGACGCTTGATTCCCGCGTTTCCTGCGACAGCTGGATAAAAGTCCGCCCGACATAGCGGTTTTTGATTAAGCCTATTCCGTAAGGAATCCCCGACCTCTGCGCATAGCCCAAAGCCGCGTCAAGCCCGCTTTCGGGCACGCCGATGACTACATCAGCGTCAACAGGGTGCTCGTCCGCTAAGAACTCGCCTGCGCGGATTCGCGCTTCATGCACTGAAACGCCCTCAATAATACTGTCGGGGCGGGCAAAGTAAATATATTCAAAGACGCAGAGCGCGGATTTGTTTCCGCAGTGGGTTGTAATGCTGTTAATCCCCTCGTCAGAAATAACAACGATTTCGCCCGGCAAAATGTCCCGCGTGAAGCTTGCGCCGACTGCATTAAGTGCGCAGCTCTCGCTCGCAACGACATAGCCTGCACCGTCCGGCAGCTCGCCGAGACAAAGCGGACGGATTCCGTTAGGGTCGCGGGCGGCGATTAGCTTCTTAGGCGACATAATTGCGAGAGAATACGCGCCTTTTATCTTATACATCGCTTTTTCAAGCGATTCTTCTATCGAATTGCAGACAAGCCGCTGCTCAGTCACGGCGTAAGCCAAAACCTCCGCGCCGCTCATAGTGTGGAAAATCGCGCCTTTGTTCTCGTAATCCTCGCGAAGCTCGGGCGCATTAATTAAATTGCCGTTGTAAGAAAGCGCCATAGGTCCCTTCACGTGCTTCACAACTAAAGGCAGGGTATTATGGTGGTGCGCTGTTCCCGAAGCGGAATACCGCACGTGCCCTATAGCTATTTTCCCTCCGTTAAGCTGTTCAAGGTGCTCCTTTTTAAAAACCTCGTTGACTAATCCCATGCCGCGCTTGTAGTTTATTATCCCGCTGTTGTTTACGGCTATGCCGCAGCTTTCCTGCCCTCTGTGCTGGAGCGCATAAAGCGCGGCATAGGCAGACATCGAGACATTTGTGTTTGTTTTAGTGTAGATTCCGAAAACGCCGCATTCCTCGCGTATTTTATCAAGCATTTAAAAATCACCGAGCCTTTCCGAGCGGGCGGACAGGCTCGTCCGCCCCTACAATATTAATTCTACCTTATTTCGGCAAATTTATCAAGTAAAAAAGAAGATGTTTTATCGCCCTTATTTTGTAGGAAATGACAATAGAATGTACAGCGTATTGACAAGCTCACCTGTTTATGGTACGATATATAGTGGTAAATTATAATAATATTGGGGATAATTATGGATAAATTTGCAGAAAGAATAGATAACTACCGCGGCTTGACCTCAGACGAGGTTGCCGAAAGGATTTCCATGTACGGCTACAACGGCGAGTCGCGCAAGCTCGACACCGCAGGCGACTTCAAGCCCGCGCGGATTCTTTTTTCGTACAGATTCCTTATAATGATTTTAGCGGCGGCGGCTGTAATGATTTGCGGGAGAATCGGCGAAGGCTTCGTCATGCTTCTGCTCGCCTTTGTTTACTCAGCGGTTGAAATCTTCAAGGGCTACAAGTGCCGCGATTCCTTTAAGGAGCTTCGCCGTATGTCAAGTATGCGCTTCCGCGTACTGCGCAACAGCGAAATCGCGCTTCTGCGCCGTGAATACATCGTCCCCGACGATATAATAATACTGCAGGAGGGTGAAAGCGTCCCCGCTGACGCGCACCTGCTTGAAGCGGTGGGACTTATGGTGGACGAGAGCCTTTTCACAAACGATAATACGCCCGTCATGAAGCGGACAGGCGCGGACTCTAAAAACGAGATTAAACAAACCTGTATATATAAAGGTACGAGACTGCTCGCAGGCAACGCAATCGCCCGCGTCTCAGCGACAGGCATAGATACGAAGAAATGCCGCGAGTTCGGTGAAGCCGAACCCTCCGCAACCTACATGACCGAAATCGAAAACGCCGCAAGCAAGGCTACGCCTTTCTTCTGGGCTTTGTCGGCTGTGTTTTTACTGCTCTACTTTGTAATCACGATTTTAACAGGGAGCGACTTGACCCTTGAAGCGTTCCCGCACATTGCGGTGCTTCCCGCTTTCGCGTTCGCGCTCTGCCTTATGCCGGCGGAAGCCCCCCGCCTTGTCCGCGCGCATTATCTTTTCGGCGCGTATTCCCTGCTTAAAAGAAACTGCGTGGTTAAAGACCTCGCGGCTATGGAAAGCCTTTCAGCGATTACTGCTGTCTGCGTTGACAAAACAGGCATAATCACCAAGAATCACACCTCTTTAATAGACGAATATTCCGCTGACCCCGAAACTCTTGCGAGAATTTCCGTGCTTTCCTGTGACCCTGCCGATTCCTCTGCGCTTGACCGTGCGATTATTCTCGGCGCGGCGTTCAAGAGCGTGGACGTAAAGGCACTGCAGGAAAATAAACTCGTCTGCCGCTATCCCTTCACAGAAGAGACTAAGCTCGGCGGAAACCTTTGGAACATCAACGGCGCGCTTCTCCTCTGCGTGAAAGGCTCGCCCGAAACTATACTGACCAAGTGCGACCTCGTTCCCGATAATCTCTTTTCAGTTCAGCAGAAACAGCAAAAGTATGCAGAGCTGGGGCACAGAGTCGTCGCCGTGGCTTACGCCCGTATCGCCGACGAGAATAACCTGCCGGAATTCGCTCACGACTTAGACTATACGTTTGTAGGGCTTTGCGCCTTCGCCAATGAAACCCGCGACAGCGCGCCCGCCGCCGTCAGAAGCTGTTATAAAGCAGGCGTAAAGGTCATAATGACAACAGGCGACAGCGCAGACGCCGCCGTTGCAATCGGCAGAAAAATCGGACTCAACGACCCCAAGGCAATCACAGGCGATGAGCTGCGCGAGTGTCAGCTTGAGGGCATAAAGCCCGACATAAAAGGCGTGAACATCTTCGCCCGCGTCACCCCCGACCAAAAGCCTTATATAATAGAATTACTGCAGAACGAGGGCGAGTTCGTCGCCGCTACAGGCATAGGCGCGGCAGACGTAGACGCACTTAAACGCTCCGACGTAGGCGTGGCACTGCCGCAGGAGACTTCCGGTGCGGCGAAAGAAGTCTGCGGGCTTGTCCTTGCCGATGACGACTTCAACTCCGTGGTAGACGCATTAAAAGAAACGCGGCAGATTCACTTTAACATAAAACAGACAATCGGAATGATTATGACCGCGATTACCGCAATGGTAATGTTTGCACTGTTCTGCTTATTCTCAAGCACAGGAGCTTCGCTTTCTCCCGCTACGGTTTCGCTTTCGGCGGTTGTGCTTCTTCCTCTGCTGTCGCTCTGCTTCTTCGGCAACAGAGCGGATATAAAAAGCGTAATGTCTGCCTCGGGCTTCGTCGGGCGCGGTAAGCTTGACCTGCGGTTTCTGCTCCGCGCGCTTACGCAGGGCTTCTGCGTTTCGTTTGCAATTTTGATTTTCCGTCTCAACTACATAGGCGAAGCTTCCGAAGTGCTGAACGCGCTCTTCTTAGCCGCGATTACAGGCGGCTTAATCGGCGCGACTCTCGTGAACCTCTCCGCCACTATACCTATTTATAAGCTTATTTCCATGAAGCGTATTAACGCGCTTGTGATAGTAAGCGCAGTTTTTCTGCTTGTTATTCTGCTTATTTACCTGCCCGCCGTGAACACTGCCTTCGGGCTGACCGCAATCAATCCGCTTCGCTTTATAACGGCATTCCTGCTCGGACTCATAAGCCAGGGCTGGGTTGAAATACCGAAAATAAGGGATTATAAATGAAAAAACTATTGAAGCTTTTTACTCCTTTTTTAAGCGGCGCGGTTTTCGGCGCGGTAAACGTAATCCCCGGCGTTTCAACAGGCACGATGATGGTCGTCTTCGGTTGCTACGACATCATCTGCGGCGCGCTTGCGCTCGACTTCAAGCATATAAAAAAGCACTTCTTCTTCCTGCTCCCGTTCGGAATCGGCGCGGTAGCGGGATTAGGCGGGGCTGTTTTTGCGGCGGCGTTTCTCTTAAAAAACCACCCGATTCCTACTTTCCTCTTCTTCATCGGGCTGATTGCAGGAAGCCTGCCGCTTATATTTAAAAACTTACAACTTAAAAGCAAGCCTAAAGCTCTTCACGTCGTTTTAATTATAGCCGCGCTCGCGCTTGTAGTCGCGCTCGGCTTTGTAGGGAGTGACGCCCCCGGCACTCCGCAAATCGCAGAAGAACGGAACGCCGGAGGGCATCCGCTTGCTATCGCAAGCGGTGGCGTTCCCTACACTATTTTAATTATCCTCAGCAGCTTTGCCGCTGCCGCCGCCATGATTATCCCCGGCATTTCCGGCGCGTTCATGCTTCTGCTCTTCGGGACTTACTATACTATTACTAATGCGCTCAAGGAGTTGAACCTCAGCGTCATCCTCCCCGCCTGTCTCGGAATCGCCGCAGGCGTCGTGCTCGGCGCGCGGGGAATAAAGCTTCTGCTCGCCCGCTTCTACACTGCTACCTACAGCGTAATCACAGGGCTCGTGCTCGGCTCGGTGTTCGTGATTTTCCCCGAAGGAGTGCAATTTAACGCAACACTCGTCGCAGGAATCTGCGCGTTCGCGCTCGGCGCGGGGGTTACGCTCTTGGCAGGGCGGACTAAAAAAACAGAAAAGCAGGGTTAAACCCTGCTTTTTTTATTGACAAAATTCTACATCTATGCTACAATTATAACAGACAAGGGTGACAACTGAAAAGACATAGGCGGTTAGCTGAACTTCCGAAAGGGGGTGACGCTGTGGAGTTGATATTTGTATTCCTTATATTATGCGCGATTATCGCTATAATAGATAGGCTCAACAAAACGAAAAAATAACCGCCCTCATAGCAAAGTGCGCGGTTATTTTTAACCAAACATAAAAAGCTAACCGTCTGTGTAGGTGTTGCCTTTGTCTGCTTTTATTATAAAGCTTTTTCTGCCAAATGTCAATAGAACCCGCGCTTTTTGTGCACCCTGCACAAATTCCTCTCTTTTTTTCGTCAATAATTTTTCATCTACCCCCTAAAGTTTCCCGAAAAGAAGCCGATATTATATCTGCAAGCGTCGGAAACGGCGTGCAAAAACAGGGAAATACTTCCCGAGTAAAAAAACACTCACGAAAAGGACTTCGTGAGAAGATTTCAAGGAGGAAATCACTATGGCATTAGTAGTACAACACAACCTAAACGCGATTAATGCTAACAACAAGCTTAGCACAAACGTCCTCGGCGTTAAGAAAGCTACCGAAAAATTATCTTCGGGTCTTTCCATTAACAGAGCCGGCGACAACGCGGCAGGACTGGCAATCTCTGAAAAAATGAGAAGCCAAATCAGAGGCTTAGGTCAAGCGATTAGAAACGCTAACGACGCTATCAGCCTTATCCAAACTGCAGAAGGCGGTTTGAACGAAACTCACGCGATTCTTCAGAGAATGAGAGAACTCGCTGTTCAGTCGGCAAACGGAACATACCATGACGACTTAGACAGAGAAGCTATCCAGCTCGAAGTTGACGCTCTCAAGAGCGAAATCGACAGAATCGCAAGCTCCACAGAGTACAACAAAATTAAGTTACTCGACGGTTCTCTCGGCGGCGGCGGCACAGGCGCTTCCAACTTCGGTCCTAACTTTGGTACTCTCGTAACCACCGGCACAATGGCAGGAACAGTTCTCACCTCTAACGTAACAGGCGTAGCTGTTAACTTTACTGACAACGTTGCATCTGACGTTGGCGGCGAAACAGCAACCTGGGACCTCACAGGCAGAACTCTTACTATCCACCTTGCAGCAGGCGAAGCTTACAACCAGTCTCAAATCAATGACTTGATTGCAAGAGCAACTCAGGCAGACGCGACTCAGACAGCTGCTCCCGCTGAAATCACCATTACTCTCGGCACAGGCACAATAGTTGGCGGTCAGACAGCAAACATCGCCGCTACTACAGCAGGTATCAGAGCAATGTCCGGAGCAGTGGATTTAAAAACTATGCTGACCGACGTCACAGCAGGCACAACTCTCGGCTCAGTTAGCCAAATCCAGTTCCAGGCTAATAACTTCGGTCTTGACACTCGTACAATCAAAGTTAACGCAACTGTTTCCCCCGGCTCTGAATGGGTTGAAACCAACACAAGAGACGCAGCAAACTCTAAAGACGGCGTTTTCACACTCCATTTAGCTACTAACAGAACCTACTCCGAGTCTGATATCGAGTCCATCCTCCGCAGAGGCGGTCTTGATTACACCGTTCACTACGGTACAGCTAACGGTTGGGAACAGGAAAGAGGAAGCGAAACACTTTATCTTTCTCGCTCATTAGCAACTGCTTTAACAGCTACTATGGGCGCAGGCCGTGCAGGTGCAGGCGTAGGTGCTGATGCTAATCTCGGCAGCGGCAGAGGCTTAACATTCCAAATCGGCGCAAACGGCGTTGCTGACCAGAGAGTTTCTCTTTCTGTTCAAAACATGAGCGCGGCTGCTCTCGGCGTTGCAAGTGCTGACGTTTCCACACAGGATATGGCTAACCTCGCGATTGAAACAATCGACAAAGCAGTTAGCACAGTTTCCTTCCAGAGAGCTGCTCTCGGTGCACTGCAGAACCGTCTCGAGTCTACAGTTAACAACTTAACAGTAACTCAAGAAAACTTAACTGCAGCTGAATCTCAGATTCGCGACACCGACATGGCTAAAGAAATGATTGAGTACACGAAGTTCAGCATTCTTCAGCAGGCTGCACAGGCGATGCTCGCTCAAGCTAACCAGGCTCCTCAGGCTATTCTCCAGTTACTCGGTTAATATTTCCAATATTTGCGCCAAGGCGCAAAAGAAAAACGCCCCCTTTCGGGGGCGTTTTTTTATTAAGGTTATTATTAATTATCCTTCTTCCATTCCTCAAACTCCTGCAAAACTAACTTTACGTCTTCGGGCTCCATTTTTGCTTTAGTCCAAGATATGAATTCGTTAAAATCTTTTTTTGTTTGAGCGTTGTACTGTGCCTTCAATGCCTGGAAAAGTACGCTTTTATCGTTTCTGCGTGTATCGTGCTGACTCATAATTGTCACCTCCTATGCCTCAATATCCGTTTTAGCTTTTGTTACATTCTTTTCAAGCTTAATAATTAATTCTTTATCTGCGTTTGTTTTTTTCGCAAGCTCAAGCATATCCTCATAGTCTTCCAACTGCTCCTTGCGGTATGAAACAAACTGTCTGTCGGTCATTCCCATGATTGTCACCTCCTGTTAATCAAGCTCTGCTATCATTTTCTCAACATAAGCCACGTCCTCGGCTTCCATAGTGGCTTTCTTTTTGTTAATAAGTTCATTTAACCCGCCAACCTTGATTCCGTTCTTGTCGTTCTGTTTTTTCAAAGCCAGTAAGTCATAAAGCTCTGTTTTTTGGATAACTCTGATTTCAACATTACTTGCCATTCCCGTCACCTCCCTGTTACCTTAATTATAATATAAAAATATTGATTTGTCAATATTTCTGCTAAACTTTCGCGCTTTTCTGCCGATATAATATATGAAGTATTTTTTCACTTTAAAGGAGGTTCACAATGGCTGTTAATCCGATTATCAAAGGTTTCACGAAAACCCAGTTGAAGAACAACACGCTAATAAACGGAATTAAGTCCGACAAGAACAAAGCAGACAAGGCAAAGCAAGCAGACAAAAAGCCCGAATCACAAGCCGCGAAAAAGCCGAACACCGACAGGCTTCCGAGCGTGCAAAGCAATGCAAACGCAAACACGCAGGGGCTCAGCGAGCGCGCACTTGCTTACTTAGAAACGCTGAAGGAAAAGTTCACCGACATGAACTTCGTCGTCACGCGCGGCGAAAAGCAAAACGGTGCAACCTGCCCGAGCAAGAGCTACAACTGCTTTATCGACGCTGATTTGCTTGAACAAATGGCAAACTGCGAAGAAACTGCCGCAAAGTACGAGGGCGTAATTAAAGACGCAGTCGTGCAGGTTGACGACTTAAAAGCGCAGGTTGAAGCAAAAGGCATGGGTCACTTAGTCGCGAACTACGGAATTAAGCTTAACGAAGACGGAACATGGAGCTTCTCGGCGATTCTTAAGGACAGCATTTGGGATAAAATCGGCAATAATTCTGATTCCAAGAGCAAAAACATTCTCTCCGGTACAAAAGAGGGGCTTTTAGAAGAGCTCGAAAAAATCCGAAAGCAGCTCGCAGAAGCCAAGGAAGCTGAAAAGGTAGAGGGCGAAGACGTCAAGGACGTTGATTTTAAAGTATAAATAAAATAAAAAACGCACGCTGAAATGAACAGCGTGCGTTTTTGTTTAGTTTTTGCAATAGACGCTTATCGCCTTGTGTAAAAACTCCGTACAGCCAACAGCGAGCTTTTCGTAGTGCGCCTTGAACCGCTCATCAGCGATGTACATTTCAGCTAACCCCATATGATATTCCTTGCTGTAAGCGGGATAAAACACCATGAGCCATCGCCTGTGCAGGTCGCAGGCGTTTTGCGCTAATTCACCCGCAGGGTCGCCTATTTCGAGTGCGGCGATAATAGCTTGCTCGAACAAGGTGCGCAGTCGTTCGCTCTCGTCGTACTGCTCCTGCGTTAATCCCTTCAGGTTTGCGTTAGACTCATCAATCGCAGTATCGCCGTACTTCGCGCGGATTTCTTCGCCGTACTGTTGTTCGTTCTCGTCAATAAGCGACTGCTTGAAGCCCTCGAATTTCTCCTGATTTGACATTGAAATTTCTCCTTTCATGGCGGTTATAGACTTCGTGACGTTTAAAATCAGCGTGTCCAACCGCTCTCGTTTATTTTGAAGCATAAAAAGATGTGAAATAAAAGCGTTTCCCCTGTCAAAATCGGAAGCCGACAGCAGAGCCTTTATCTCCTCCAAAGAAAAATCAAGCTCTCTGTAAAACAAGATTTGTTGCAAAATATCAACTTGCTCCTGTCCGTAAAAGCGATACCTTGACTCGGCGACTCTTGACGGCTTCAACAGATTAATTTTGTCGTAATGCCGCAACATTCGGGTGCTTACTCCCGACATTTTCGATAGATTATTAATTGTGTATTCCATACCTTCACTCTCCAATAACACCATTATAAACTATGACACTATGTCAATGTCAATAGGTTTTTGAAAAATATTTTTTCTAATTTGACAAAAATTTACAAATATGATAAAATGAATAAAGACAAGGGTAAAAACCAAAAAGACAAACACGGTCAGAAATGACCGTGCGGTGGTTAGCTGAATCTCCGAAAGGAGGTGACGCCATGGAGTTGATATTTGTATTTCTGATACTGTGCGCAGTAGCTTTAATAATCGACAAAATGAAAAAATAACCGCCCTCCTGCTAAAGTGTGCGGTTATTTTTCAATAACTATACATAAAAGCTAACCGTCTGAGTAGGTTCGCCCTTGTCTGCTTTTATTTTAACATATTATAACCATTTTGTCAAGTCTTTTCTACTCAAACCTAAACTCCTCATCGTCCCCCAAGAAGCCCTCGTCTTCCTCCCGCAGCTCCTCCTTCGTTTTAACTTTTGGTTTTTCGGGCATTTGCGGAATCGCCGCTTCCTCTTGACTTTCCGAATAGCCCGATTCCTCCTTCGGCTCTCTGAAAACCGTCACGCCGAAAAGCTCCTCACCCATATCCATAATTAAATTATAATACTGCATTTTTTTAATCCACCGCTTCGGAACAGAAGCAACGCCTCTGTACGCCCCGAAAAGCCCTCCGCAAAGCGCGGCGCAGACATCGCTTTCGCCGTCGTGATTAGCGGCTAACCGCATTGCATTCACGAAGTCCTCATTGTGCAAGGACACGCAAAACAGCGCAATCGCCAGCGCGGACTCCGCGTTTTTGCCGTCGCCGAGCCTGCTCACCGCAACGCGCGGCGTTACTGTTTCGTCGGTTAAAAGCTCTAACATTTCGTCAAGCGCGAGCGAAACATTTTCATGCCCCTCGTATTCTTTGAGAATCCGCATAGAAATATTAATCGCGTTTTCTAAGCTTTCGCCGTTCATGAGCTCCGCGATTACTGCGCAGTAACAGCCCGCCGAAAGATAGCCGCCGGGCGAGGTATGCGTGATTGCCGCGAAGTCCGCGCCCGCACGGAACGCAGTTTCCGAGTCATAATTAAAGTACAGCCCCGCAGGAAGCACTCGCTTCAAGCCGCCGTTATCGCTGTTATTATTCACACGGTTAATCAGTCTGCCGTACTGATTATCCCGCGCCCGAAGCAGGGCTTCTATGCTCACGCGGTCTAAGTAGCGGTTCTTGTAAAGCCCCTTGGCTTTCAGCAGGCGGCAGGGACGACGTTTTGTTTCCGTGTCGAAAAGCCAGGCGTATTCCTTGCCTGCAATCGTATTCGTCTGCGTGAAAAGCCAGTACTGATACGCATAAAACACATACGTTGTATAATTAATCTCGCCGCCCTTAGCTTCTCTGTCCGCCCAGATAATCCCGTCAGCAGTGAACAGCGCCATCTGCGTAGCGTCGGTGAACAGCGCAGTTTCCGTCTGCTTGCTGACAGCAAGCTCAAGACAGCCGTGCTTCTCGAAGCGTTCGCAAATCTCGCTGAACTCCATAGTTCTGATGGGATGCCCGAAGGCGTCGCCGATTACAAAGCCGAGCAGCGCGCCCTCATATCTTTCACGCGCAGTGATTTCACGTGCCATAAAATATATGTCCTTTCGCTTGTAGGGAACGCATTTATGCGTTCCTTGTTTATATCAACGTGTGTAATTATGTCAACGTTGGCTAATATCGGAACGCATAAATGCGTTCCCTACTACTTATGATACTTCCCGTTATTATTAATCGAAAACGCCCGATAAACCTGCTCCAACAGCATAATCCTCGCAAGCTGATACGGAAACGTCATGTCCGACAGCGACAGCTTCAAGTCTGCACTGTTTTTCACGCTTTCCGCCATTCCTGTCGAGCTGCCGATAATAAAGCTTAAATCGCTCTGGGCTTCGAGCAGCTTCTGCGCGAACCGCTCGCTCGTGAGCTTTTCGCCCTCCGCGCAAAGCGCGATTCTGAACGACTTCGGCGTCTTTGCACTTATTTGCAGGGCTTCCGCTTCAAGCGAGCCGCGCTTATCGGGCTCAAGCTCGATTATTCTCAGCTTGCAGTATGCAAAAAGCCGCTTTTCATATTCCGCGCTTGCTTTTTTATAATGCTCTTCCTTCAGCTTGCCGAGCGTGATTATATTTACGTTCATGGGCGTTACGGGCGCGGTCTTCTGCGGTTAGCCATTCTGCGGTTTTTCTCGCGCTGATTATTAATCAACCGCAGAATAATTATAAATATCGTCAGCGCGGCGACAAGCGCGACCCCCGTCTGAAACCACCACTCGTTGAAAATCCCTGTTATATTGCCGAGAAGCCGCGATTCAAGCGACGGCTGAATTTCACTCACGGCGATTAAATCTATTCTCGTCAGCACTTCTCCCGCGAGCATAAGCTCGACATAGCCGAGGATTTCGCCGCGCTCAATCGGCGCGTGGAACACCTGCTCCTCAGGGTCATGCCAGTTAATCGTTATTTCGCGGCGAACGGCGTTTCTGTCAAGGTTCGTAGGAAGCAGATAGCTGAAATCCCCTGCCGGACGCAACTGTACGCGGTCTTCCAAGCCGCCCTGAACCCCTCCCTGCGCGACAATATCATTCTCGGGCAGTACTAACTTATATTCAAGCGAGCTGAACGCCCAGTCGTATAACGCCAAATGGTCAGTATAGGTAAAATAGCCTCTGTTGCCGGGCTCGGTGTGATAAGGCGCGCCGAGCGTAACAATCATATAGGTGTGCCCGTCGCGGGTTGCA
The DNA here is from genome assembly GCA_009781425.1 of Oscillospiraceae bacterium. GTDB lineage: Bacteria > Bacillota > Clostridia > Oscillospirales > Ruminococcaceae > Ruminiclostridium_E. Next base: position 28,350 of record WQYC01000015.1, on the reverse strand, counting down.
ATCGAAACGAGATTGAACAGCCCCGGTGTGCGCTCGCCTGTGTCCACGTCATAAAGCTCGTCCAAGCTTCCTGTTTTCACGCCGATGACAGGCTCGTAATAATAACTGCTGTCCCTGTGTAACATTCTGTTGGTATTCGGGAGGATTTCACCCGCGGAGTTTCTGCTGTTCGCAGGCATACGGTGGTCGCGCTTGCTCACGATTTCCATGAAAATAGGGTGGTTGTCATAAACATACTGCGTGATTTTATACATATCATAGGCACTGGTGTAGTTGTTTTTTTCGTGAAGCCCGTGCGGATTCGTGAAGTTCGTGTTCACCGCGCCGATTTCCTTTGCTTTTTGGTTCATCATGACAACAAAGTTGTCAATCGTTCCGCCCACGCTGTACGCCAAAACGTTCGCCGCATCGCAGGCTGACCAAAGCATCAGCGCGTAAAGGCAGTCCATGTAGGTCAAATTCGTCTGCCCTATTTGAATATCGCCCGCCTGCGCGCCGTCAAAGTTCGGGTTCGACTGAAAGCGGCTGTTCATCTCGTCGGTCACGGTTACAAAGCTGTTAAGATTCTCAACATTATCGAGAACAAGCAGCGCGGTCATGATTTTCGCAGTGGAAGCAGGGACAATCCGCTCGAATTCATTTCGGCGGAAAACAGGAATTTCTGTTTCCAAATGCACCATAAAAACGCCGTCGGAATAAATTTCCTCAATCCCCGCGTCAAAAGCCGAAGCCTTTAAAACCGCGGCTGTATCTATGTTCAGAGCGATTGTTAAAATAATAACCAAAGAAAAAACCGCTTTTTTTACGTTCCGCATATTTGACAAAACCCCCTGTTGTATTGTATAATAGAAAAATACTGCTTGTCCTCTATTTCTATTCTACCATAAATTAACTTAAAAAAAAAGTCTTTTTATAAAAATATAACTAAAATTTCACGAAAGGAACAATAACATTACAATATGGAAAATAAAAACTACGGATTTGAAACTAATATGATTCATGCGGGCTATCATGGTGACGATGCCACGCACGCAGTCGCACCGCCGCTTTATCAGACTAACGCTTATTATTTCGACAGCGTTGACCACGCAAAAAGCCTTTTTGAGCTTTCGCAGGCGGGTAATATTTACACGCGCCTCATGAACCCGACCACAGGCTTCTTAGAAGAGAGGATTACTGCCCTTGAAGGCGGCGTAGGCGCATTAGCGTTCTCGTCGGGACACGCGGCGATGTTCAACGTGTTTGTTAATCTTTGTCAAGCGGGTGACGAAATCGTTTCGTCTTCCGACATTTACGGCGGCGCAATAAACATGATGGACGTGAGTCTCCGCCGTCTCGGAATCAACGTAAAGTTTGTCAATCCCGACGACCTGACAGCTTGGGAAAACGCAGTCACCGACAAAACAAGATTGTTTTTCACTGAACTCATCGGCAACCCAAACGCTAACATCAGCGACATTGAAAAAATCGCGGAAATCGCGCACAAGCACGGGATTCCTTTCATGGTTGACGGGACATTCAACACGCCCTACCTCTGTCAGCCGCTGAAGCACGGCGCAGATATAGTCGTGCACAGCGCGACAAAAATGCTTTCCGGTCACGGTCACGTCATGGCGGGAATCGTCGTCTGCGGCGGCTTCGATTATAAAAATAACCCGCGCTTCCCGCTGTTCAATGAGCCGGATGTTTCTTATCACGGCGTAGTCTTCGCTGACCTCGGCAAGATGGCGTTTATACTGCGATTACGCGCACTGATTATGCGCGACTATGGCTCTTGCCTTGCACCTTTTAACGCGTGGATGGTGTTGCTCGGCGTGGAAACGCTTTCACTGCGCGTTGAACGCGCCTCGGAAAACGCGCTTGCAGTCGCAATATTCCTTGAAGCGCACCCCGAAATCGAAAACGTAAATTATCCTGCGCTCGAAAGCAATAAATACTACGAGCTTCACAAAAAATACCTCCCGAAGGGCACAGCGAACGTCTTCACGTTCAACATAAAAGGCGACCGCGCGCGCGCCGCTAAGTTCATGGATGCGCTGACTTTAATTCAAAACGTCGCGAACCTCGGCGATATACGCACGCAGGTAGTTCACCCTGCAACCACCACGCACAGCCAGCTTTCCAAGGACGCGCTCGAAGCGGCAGGCGTAAGAGAAGGCACGGTGCGGATTTCCGTAGGGCTCGAAACGATTACGGATATAATCGGCGATTTGGAACAGGCGTTATCGAAATAATTCTGTAGGGGACGCCCTATGTGGCGTCCCGATTAACGGGCGACCACGCAGGGTCGCCCCTACAAAAACAAACAAAGGTAAAAAATGAAAAAACACGAACCCACAATTTATATAACCGGCGATACTCACGGCGATTTGGCGCGCTTCAAAAAGTGCAAGCTGCTGAAAAAAGGCGATTTTCTCATTATCTGCGGCGACTTCGGTTTTATCTGGAACGGTTGCAAAAAAGAAAAAGCCCTCTTGAAACGGCTCGGCAAGCGAAAGTATCACCTTCTTTTTGTTGACGGTATTCATGAGAACTTCGCAGAGCTGAACAGCTATCCCGAGCAGGAGTGGAACGGCGGCAACACGCGGCACATCAGCGGAAACCTGCGCTATCTCATGCGCGGCGAGGTTTTCACGCTTGGCAGGAAGACCCTGCTCGCTTTCGGCGGCGGCGGTCAGCTTGACGCAAGCGAAGCGGACAGCGCACAAAGCGGCGATGTTCCCGATATAGCTTCCGAGCACCCCGAAATCCCGACAGACGCGGAATACCGCAACGGCTTACGTGCGCTCGCAAAGCACGGCGGCAGGGTTGATTACATCGTCAGCCACGGAGCACCAAGCAAAATCGCAGAGCTTTTGGAGCTGCCGAATTCCGACAAGAGTCGCCCGAACGCCTACCTTGACATACTCGGCGACAGCTGCACCTTCGAGCGGTGGTTCTTCGGACAGCATCATATAAACAAGCTGATTCCGAGCAAGTATTACGCGCTGTTCGACAGGGTTATGAGAGCAGATGAGGTCATAAAATTTAATTAAATATAAAAAAAGGAGAAAACATCATGGCAGAAATTAAGTATGAAATCACAAAGGAGCTCGGCGTTATGTCCGAGAACGCAAAGGGCTGGAAAATCGAGCTGAACATGGTCAGCTGGAACGACAACCCGCCGAAATACGACATTCGCAACTGGTCGCCTGACCGCGAACGCATGGGCAAAGGCATAACGCTGAACGAGGAGGAAATGGAAGCCTTAGTGAAGCTGTTTAACGAAAGAGACGAAGAGGATTCTTTTGAGTAGGGTTTTGTCTGACATTTTAATTTGTGATACAATGTGATTTACATTATACGGACTTCTGACTATACAAAAAGAACCCCCCTTCGGGGGGTCTTTAAATCTTTTCTTAAATATTGGTTTACGGCAAAGCTTCCGGTGATGTGCCTATGATGTTACGGTTTGCACCTCTGCCGCGAGCGGTTAAAGTACCGGAATCAATCGAAAGAAGGTTTCCATCGAAGTCTACGCCGTCAAAGTCACCGACAGGGCAGTAAATAGTAAGAGTAGCACTGCCGCGAGCGATAACGACTTTATAACCTGAACCTTGAACTGTATCGGGCATGGATTCATTTAAGAAATATTCCAAGTCTTCTTGTTCGGTGGTTGCTGCTGTTGTTCCGTCAGTGTCTACGTTCTGCCAGCCACTCGGAGGTGGAGCTATTGTCGGTAAGTTGGAAACATCATGTCTACCTCTTCCGGTGGATGCTTCAATTAGAATCTCTGAGGGAGCACCTTCATAACCGGTGTTCATTTGCGAAAGCTCAGAGAGCCAATAGGTAACTTGATTTCTCATGCTTGCCGCTGCGCTGTTTGCGCTGGAGATACGAGCGTTGCCGAGGAAGTTCGCCATCAGCGGAATAAGTATGGCTGCTAATACGCCGATAATCGCGATAACGACCATAAGCTCAACAAGGGTAAAGCCTTTTTTTGCTTTTAAAGCTTGAAGTTTACGAATCATAATAGGGTTTCCTCCTTAAAATTATGTCGGTTTTCAGTCGGATACTCTAACCCGACATCTTTCCCGAGCTTGCAAATACTATGCTTTTTGATAGTAACTCACTGCTTCTGCGCTTCGCGATATTCTCGTAAACGTCGATAAAACGTAGCTTTTGTCAGTCCGCTTTTGGCTAATGCATCATTAAAGTGCAGGCTTCCGTTTTCCCATTTATGAACTAAGCGTCCGAAGTTGGCGGGCGCGGCGATAACAGGACGCCCGAAGCGAACGCCCCGCTCGCGCGCGGCGGTCAAGCCGTCAATGACTCGCGAACGGAGCATATCGCGTTCGCTTTGGCTGACAAACGAAAGGATTTGCAACACCAAATCGGCGATAAATGTCCCCATAAGGTCTTTGTTCAGGCGCGTGTCTAACAACGGCATATCAATGACAGCTATATCTACCCCCATTTCCTTGGTTAATATCCGCCATTGATTTTGAATTTCTAAGTAATTGCGCCCGAGCCTGTCTATGCTTTTAATATAAATCACATCGTTTTTCCGCAGAACACGCAAAAGCGACTCATATCCGTCGCGCTCAAAATTTTTGCCTGATTTTTTGTCGGTGTAAATCTGCTCCGGCGGGATTTGCAGCTTCCGCGCTTCCAGCAGCTGTCTGTCCTCACATTGCTCACGCTTCGACACACGCATGTAAAAATAATCCATTTAAAAAATCCTCCTTGATTTTTAATTATAAATCAAGATAGGTCTCATCTCCAACTCTTCACCCAACCGTCACAAACGGCACGGCAATATAGCCAATTTGCACAAAACAAATACCATATATTAGTAAGTTAGTAACGAATTGTCAGCTTATGTGAAAGTTTTATGAAAAAAGTATTGACTTTGTGATAGCTTTCATATATAATAGTATTTGCAAGCTCGTGTAAGACGCCGGATTAAAAGAATCCGGCTGAAAACCGACATATTTTTAAGGAGGATTACCCTATTATGATTCGTAAACTTCAAGCTTTAAAAGCAAAAAAAGGCTTTACCCTCGTTGAACTCATGGTCGTTATCGCTATTATCGGCGTTCTCGCGGCTATACTTATTCCGCTGATGGCGAACTTCCTCGGCAACGCTCGTATCTCCAGCGCAGACAGCGCGGCGTCCAGCATGAGAAACCAAATCACATACTATCTGTCCGAACTCGCTCAGAACAACGGCGGATATGATGACCCCGCAGGATTAGAAATCACTGTTGACGGCGGCGGCGGTACTGCAAGAGGCGTACACGTTGTAGCTACCAACCCCGCAACTGTTCCTACAGCATTGCTGACAGCATCAGGTGCAACTGACGCGGCAGACCATTTAAGAATTTACTTAGATGATACTATGCCCGACACACTCCCCGATGCAGGCTACAGAATTTGGATTTCCCGCAACAGTGCTAACTCCGTTGCTTATGTATCTGACACTACCGGCGGCGGCGGTGCTGCTCTGGCAGTTCCTGTTGTTGACCAAGACGGCGTTACAGGAATCGTTAACGGTAGAGTACCGGCAACTCGTGAAATCGTTGGTACAGCTCCGAAATCAACCACATAATATCTCTGCAAAAGCAGTTTAAAGAAATCCCCTTTCGGGGGTTTCTTTTTTTGCTTGACAAATTGGAATGTATGTGATATAATGAAATTGTTAAAAGAGGATTTGTGTTCACAAGTTCACCAAAAATCGAATCTCCCGAGAGTTTGCCTTCTCGGGAGATTCTTTTTGGTTGGTCACCGGGCTATTTGTTGCGTCTGCCCAACCGCTTGCTCACAAAGTCGCTGACTAAGTTTGCAATTACAGATGTTAAAAGAGAAATTATGTACCCCACAAATTCACCTCCCCTCCGTCGGAGACACCGGTGATGTTGTAATTGTAGCATTTTTGCAAGTTTTTGTCAAATTTTGCGCGTGAGCGCAGGAACCCCCCGCTTGAAGCGGGGGTTCGGAGGTTTGTTTTTGTTCTTGACAAAGGGTTAAGCTTGTGGTATAATAATGAATAAGAAAGGCAGACCACAGCGGTCAGCCTAAGAATTGGAAACTAAAAAGTAACCGTCTTTAAGCCAGCGGTTACTTTTTGCTTTTTTTGCGGAGTAACTTATATGTTAGGTAAGCCAACAAAAGTGTTCCCACCGCTGTCAGCATTTGCCAAAAGTCGCTCCAGAGCATAATCATATACACAGCCCCCCTTTCAGCCCCTTTAGAGGCGAGGATTTTGCCGTTGATTGGGGTTTTGGCTGCCCGCTGTTTTATAACCGTAGTTATTGGTCTGCCTTAGTGGGCGTTTCCACGCCACAGGTTTATTTTAACACAAATGTTCAATTTTGTCAAATTTTGCGCGTGAGCGCAGGAACCCCCCGCTTGAAGCGGGGGGACTTAATTTTATTAACCTATAGCCTTTTTGAGTAGCTCAACCTTATCCGTCTTCTCCCACTTTACAGCCAAATCCTCGCGCCCCATATGCCCATAAGCGGCAAGCGCGCGGTATTGCGGCTTGCGAAGCTCCAGCGTTTCTATAATCGCGGCGGGTCTGAAGTCGAAAACTTGGTTCAGCGCGTCTGCGATTTTATCGTCGCTGACCTTGCCTGTGCCGAAGGTGTCAACAAGCACGGAAACAGGCTTCGCAACGCCGATAGCATACGCAAGCTGCACCTCGCACTTTGCGGCGAGCCCTGCGGCTACAACGTTTTTCGCGGCGTAGCGCGCCATATAAGCGGCACTGCGGTCAACCTTGGTCGGGTCTTTGCCCGAGAACGCGCCGCCGCCGTGACGGGAATATCCGCCGTAAGTATCAACGATGATTTTTCTGCCTGTGAGTCCCGAGTCGCCTTGCGGACCGCCGATAACGAAGCGTCCTGTCGGGTTTACATAGAACTTCGTATCCGCGTCAAGCAGATTCGCAGGGACTGTAGTTCTGATGATTTTCGCTTCCACGTCTGCACGGATTTGCTCTAAGGTCACGCTGTCCTTATGCTGTGAGGAAATTACAACAGCGTCAACTCTTGCAGGTTTACCGTTGATATATTCGACAGTTACCTGCGACTTTCCGTCGGGCAGAAGATAATCAAGCTCGCCGCTTTTGCGGACTGCTGTTAATTTCAATGCAAGCTTGTGCGCAAGCGCAATCGGAAGCGGCATAAGCTCGGGAGTTTCATCACAGGCAAAGCCGAACATCATACCTTGGTCGCCCGCTCCCGTGTCGTTTTCGGTTGCATTTTTTGTTTCATAAGAATCATTAACGCCCATAGCTATATCGCCCGACTGCTCGTCAATCGTAGTAAGTACCGCGCAGGTGTTGCAGTCAAAGCCGAAGGCGGCATTATTGTAGCCTATATCATTAACTACACCGCGCACTAACTTTGGAATATCGGCGTAAGCCTTAGTTGTAATTTCGCCCATAACAAGCACCATGCCTGTAGTTGTGCAGGTTTCGCAAGCCACACGGGACATGGGGTCTTTTTCTAACAGCGCGTCAAGCACCGCGTCGGAAATCTGGTCGCATATTTTGTCGGGATGCCCCTCGGTCACGCTCTCTGATGTAAATAAATGTTTCGCCATTTTTCGATGTTCTCCTTTGTTTTCAGTAGGGAACGCATTAATGCGTTCCCTACATTTATTATATTATTTTAACTTAAACTGCGCTACCAAGTCTTCAAGCATATTCGACTGACCGCTCATTTCCTCGCTCGCCGCCGCGCTTTCCTCTGCTGTCGCGCTGTTCTGCTGAATAACTGTCGAAACCTGATTGAGCCCGATGTTAATCTGCTCAACTGCTGACGACTGCTCCTCGGACGAGCTTGCGATTTCGGCTACGATTTGCGAGCTTTCGTTTATGCCTGTTACGATTTCCGCGAGACTCGATGCAGTGTCCTGCGCTATTCTCGCGCCGAGCTCTGCTTTTTCAATTGAGTTTGCAATCAGTCCGCCTGTGTCCTTCGCCGCTTCTGCGGATTTCGCCGCTAAGTTACGCACTTCCTCCGCTACAACCGCGAAGCCCTTACCGTGCTGACCTGCGCGCGCCGCTTCAACTGCTGCGTTGAGCGCTAAGATATTCGTTTGGAACGCAATGTCGTCAATAACCTTTATAACCTTGCCGATACTCTGGCTTGCTTGGTTGATTTCGTTAACCGCGCTTACCATGTCGTCCATCTGACGGCTGCCTGTTTCGGCTTTGTCTTTAATCGCGTTTGCGAGGTTCGCCGCTTTGTCTGCCATGTCGGCGTTGAGCTTGGTTTTGTCGGCAATGTCTGCAATCGACGCGGAAAGCTCTTCAACGCTTGCCGCTTGCTGTGTCGAGCCGCTTGCAAGTGCCTGCGCGCTGTCTGCGATTTGCTTCGAGCCGGAGGAAACCTGCGAGGTAGAAGAGTTAATCTCGCCGAACATTTCGTTAAGGCTCTTAACCATTTTAACCATTGAAATCGCCATAGTGTCCGAAGCGGACAGCTGCTCAACCTCAACAGTAAGGTCGCCGCTTGCAATAACCTCAAGGTCGTTCGCTACGTTAGTAACATGATGTACAAACGCCGACGCGCCCGAGATAGTCTGCCCGATTTCGTCTTTAATCTGCGCGTATTCACCGATGATTTGAGCGTCCTCGGGAGTGATTGTAATATCGCCTGTAGTTCCTGCTTTTTTCATGAATGCGGTTAAGACCTTAAGCGGTCTTGCGATGAGCCCCGAAATATAGAAGGCGAGGAACATAGAAACCGCAATTACTACTATTAACACGCCGACGATTACCCAGAGAAGAACCATCGAAAGGTTAATCGCTTGAAGCTTTGATTCCTCTGCGCTTTCTATTTTTATAGCCATACACTCGTCTAAGTTAGACGTAATTACCGCGCTAATCCGCTTACAGTCAACAAGCAGGGATTGAAGCCGTGCCGCGTCTTCTGTCTGTGCCGCCGCGTAAATCGAGAGAACAACAGGAGTTAAATCGTTTTCATAAAGGCGGCGCGCCTCTAAGAAAAGCTTCTCGGCGTCCGAGCCTTTATAAAGCGACGCTTCATAAAGGTTCATAGCGTGTTCCATTTCCGGTATGTAAGCTGCAATCCGCGCAAAGGACGTTTCAACTCCGTTTTGGTCGCCGTCACCGGAAGCGATAATCATTTCGCGCACATACATACGCATACTTACTAAAGTTTCCTTTACCTCTGCAAGCTCTTCGAGCGGCAGGAGCTGGTCGTTGTACATATCGTAGAGCGAGTCTCTGTTAATGAGAATAGCGACTACCCCCGCGACGCCGACAATTACAGACAATACAATTACGATTAAAAAGCTTAGAATAAGCTTTTCTGAAACTTTACGGTTTTTCATTTTTTTACTTCCCCCTAATGTTGAGTGTTGCTTTTTAGCATATAATTGAATTATAGTACAAAATGTTTAAAATGTCAAGCTGTTTCCATGTTTTTCTTTTTATTCCGCCCTATTCAGACAACATATCCTTTAGCGTGTTATATGCGTCATAATAGATTTCGTCAGCTTTTTCGAGAAGTGCCTCAATATCCTCTACACAGGTGATTACATAAAGCTCTTCAAGCTCCTTTACAACCTTTTTCGGCAGGTGTCTTGAAAGGTGCGAATACCCGTATTCATAGTGCCGCGGCGTATAAATCAGCCGAAGCATATCTATAATCGGACGCCGCACATAGTTCTCAAAGTATCTGTTAGCCTCCAAGAACCGCTCACGTTTAATGTACTTCGTGAGTCTCGGACGCTGATTGAATCTTGAAACGCACTGCTCAAAAATAGGCTTCAGGGTCTCGACAGACATCTTCTCGGGCGGCAAGATAATAACGACTCCTGCTTTGTCAAACAGCACAAGCGGGAACTCGGCAATATCGTCAGTATAGAAGGTGCTCCAGGTGCTTCCTCTGCTGTGAGTCTGTACGCAAATGTCTGCAATGAGATACTCGGACATACCCTCAACGTGCAGGTTCCGCTGATAAAACTGACGGTGCGGGTGCTCAATTGTCTCGATGAAATCTAAGTTTCCGAGGCTCGACAAAAGCTGCTGACACTTATCCAAAACCTGCTCTTCTCTGCCGTCCTCAACGTCAAGCCAGAAGTCCAAGTCTGAAAAGCTGTCGGTGCGCCCCAAGCCGTCCGCGCCTTCAAGCCAAAGCGCGTATACGTTTTCGTCGTCCTGCAAGCCCTCTTTAAGTACATTAATAATACGCTGACGGTCGTCCATAGTCGTTCCTCCTGTTTATTTAACCACCCCGTCGGCTTCGCCGCCACCCCTCCACGGAGGGGAATAAGAAACCTATAAAAGGAGCGGCAATTCCCCTCTGTGGAGGGGTGCCCCGTAGGGGCGGGGTGGTTTAAAGTTGCAAAAAGCCTATTTTCTCTCTAACCTCATGCAGAAGCGGTCTTGCTTTCGCGCTTGCGCGCTCTGCACCTTGCTTCATGCAGGCTTCGAGAAAATGATTGTCATTTCTAATCGCTGTGTATTTTTCCTGTATCGGCGCTAAAATATCCGCGACGCTTTCGCCGACTGCTGTTTTGAAATCGCCGTAGCCCTTGCCGGCAAATTCGCTTTTAATCTCGTCGAAGCCTTTGCCTGTTACTGCCGAGTAAATCGACATAAGGCTGTTGATTCCCGCCTTTGCTTCGTCGTCCTCACGGTATTCAACTAAAGCCTCGCTGTCTGTAACGGCGCGCTTGAACTTCTTTATAATAGTATCGCGGCTGTCCAAAACAAAAACCGTAGCGTTTGCGTTAGAGTCCGACTTCGACATTTTCTTCGCGGGCTCGGAGAGCGACATGATTTTCCCTGTGCTTTTTCTTATATCGGGCGCGGGGAGCTTAAACGTCTCGCCGTGCGCGGAGTTAAATCTTTGCGCAATATTGCGCGCTAATTCAAGGTGCTGTTTTTGGTCTTTGCCGACAGGCACGAAGTCCGCGTTGTAAATCAGTATATCCGCCGCCTGAAGCACGGGATAGCTGAACAAGCCGACATTCACTTCGCCTTCTTTTTGCTTCTCGCCTTTTTCCTTGAACTGCGTCATGCGGCTAAGCTCGCCGAACTGCGCGTAGCAGCCGAGAATCCACGCAAGCTCCGAGTGCTCCGGAACGTGGCTCTGCACGAACAGCGCGGATTTTTCGGGGTCTAAGCCCATTGCTAAAAATAATGCAAAACAGTCCAAGGTCTGCTGTTTGAACAGCTTAGGGTCTTGCCGAACTGTAATCGCGTGCAAATCCGCAAGGAAGTAAAACGATTCCATTTCGCCTGTGTTCTGCGATTCTACCCAGTTTTTAACCGCACCGAAATAGTTTCCGATGTGCGGGATATTCGTCGGCTGTATGCCGCTTAGAAAGGTTTTTTTCGCCATTATTACTTCGCCCCCAAAAGTGACTTCACGATGACTAAAAGCCTGTCGGGCTTAAACGGCTTTGCTATGAAGTTCATCGCGCCGAGCTTAATCGCTTCGTCTACTGTCGCCTGCTTGCTGACCTGCGAGCACATGATGATTTTTGCGTCGGGGTCAAATTCCCTTATGGCTTTTAACGCTTCAAGTCCGTCCATTTCGGGCATGGCGATGTCCATGATTACCAGCTCGGGGAGAAGGTCTTTGTATTTTTCAACGGCAATCTTGCCATTCTCGGCTTCGTCAACGATATTGATTTTCGCGGCAGAGAGGGTATTACGGAGCAGCTCCCGCATGAACTTTGCGTCCTCAACAATGAGCACGCCCTTCTTGCGGTCGCCTGCCGCAACGGTGCTTTCGCGCGCGCGGTACTTTCTTGCAATTGCGTTCTGCTCTTCCTTAATTTTATCGGGGTCGATATTACGCAGAACCACAACCATCTTGTCGAGCTCTTTATCAATCGCTTCGACTTTATGCTTAATTTTCTGTGTTTCTTCTTCTGCTTTCTGCTCAGCAATGTCCTCACGGAAGCCCTCGCTGAAATACTTCTCACGCAGGCGGGCGCGCTCCGCGTGGTATTTCTCGACAGCCTCCTTGTAGTTTTCAAGGCGAATGTTAATCGACTCTCTTATTTCCTCAATTTGTACCGCAAAAGTTTTCATGGAATTTCCCCCTATATTTTATAATAACATTCTTTTAATAATTCTACGCCTTTTTCAATTTGCTCGTCCGTAGGCGTTGCGTAGGTCATGCGGAAGCAGACGCTTTTCTCGTTTTCGTCAATGCAGAAAGCATTTCCGGGGACAATCGCGACCTTGTTTTTCACTGCCTTGCGCGAAAACTCAACAGCGTCGCCGAAGGGCAGAGTCCCCCAGATGAACAGCCCGCCCTCGGGCTCGGTGAACTTCACCTGCGAGGGGAAGGCGAAGTTGAGCGTACCGAGCATTAAGTCGCGCTTGCGCTTGTAAACCTGCCGAAGTCCGTGGAGATATTCCTCAAAATTAACGCCTGTCACAAAGCGATAAGCCAACATCTGCGCCAAAATATTCGTATGCACGGTACTGCACTGGAGCGCGGCGACACACTTCTGCACTATATTAGCAGGCGCACACATGAAGCCTACGCGGAGTCCCGGCGCGAGAGTCTTCGAGAACGAGCCCGCATAAATCACGTGACCTTTTTTGTCCATAGACTTAATTGAGGGAATATCAACGCCCGTAAAGCGCAAATCGCCGTAAGGGTTATCCTCAAGAACCAGGACGTTGTATTTATAAGCTAACGACAAAATATCTTTTCTGCGCTGTAGTGATGTAGTTTTGCCTGTCGGGTTATGAAAGTTCGGGATTACATAAATGAACGCAGTGCGCGGATTGGCTTTCAGCGCGGCTTCGAGCCTGTCGGGAATCATTCCCTCATCGTCCATGTCAACGCCGACAAGCTTCGCCGCATAAGACCGAAAAGTATTCAGCGAGCCTATGAACGACGGATTCTCGCAGATAATAACCTCACCTTCATTGCAGATTGCTTTGGTGGTCAGCTCCATGACCTGCTGTGCGCCTGCTGTTATAATTAAGTCGTCGTCTTCGGGACGGAAAACATTTTTCGCCTCCATGTCGGCTTTCACCCAGTCGCGAAGCTTAGGGTAACCCTCGGAAACCGAGTACTGCAAAGCCGTGACAGGCTCTTCGCGGAATATATCAGCGGCAAGCTCCGCAAGCTTTTCAGCAGGGAAGACCTCAGGCGCGGGATTCCCCGCCGCAAAGGGTATAACCGTAGGGTCAGCCGTGAACTTGAAAATCTCGCGAATTATCGAGGGTTTGAGGTTTTTTATCCTGTCCGAATAGACGTTCATTTTTTGTTTCTCCTGCTATTTCTATATAGATAGTATAAGTTTAACATAAATTGGTTTAAAATACAAGGGTTTTTGAATAATAAATCATTGACAAAAATAAAAAAATAAGATATACTGATATTAAGATATTTTAATATCGGAAAGCAGGTGTTTTTTATGACGACAAAAGCTAACCGCTGGGGAGCCGCGCTCGGCATCAGGCTCACTAATCCCGTGCTGGAAAAATTCCGCATAGATGAAAAGACGATTTTAGATTTAGACGTTGAGGAAGACCGCATTATCATCACTCGCGCAAAGGTTCAGTCTAAAATCACGCTTGAAGAGCTTTTCGAGGGGTTCGACGGCGAATATGAATTAGACGACGAGGACAAAGCATGGTTAAATATGAAGCCGCAGGGGAGTGAAATTTTATGACGTTCAAGCAAGGCGACATCGTTAAATTTAATTTCGACCCTGCGCTCGGACATGAGCAGGCGGGCTATCGCCCCGCGGTTGTAATAAGCCGCGAGGTTTTTAACCAAAGGACAAAGCTGATTATTGTCTGCCCTGTAACAAATTCAAAACGCCCTTATCCCACGCGGATTCCGCTTGATGAAAAAACGAAAACACAAGGCTTCGTGATTTGCGAGCAGGTGGCGACAATTGATATAAACGCGAGGAAGCCGCAGTTCATAGAGCGAATGAGCGATGATGTTTTGGACAGAGTTTTAGCGGTGGTGAGCTCGGAGATTTCGAGGGAGTGAGAATAGGAACGCGGCTGAGAAAATTCTCAGCCGCTGTTATTTTTACTGTCCTTATTCAAGTCCTCCAGAGCGTATTCGCAGCAGCGGATAACCAAATAATTCAATGAAACATCTTTAGCCTGCGCGACCTCCTGCAATCTTTTGACTAACGACAGGGGCATACTGAAGGTTTTGTTTACCTTTTCGGGGCGGCTCACATCAAACATAATTTTTATCTCCGTTTTTACATATAATTATAGATGTAAAAACGAATATTGAAAACACGGTGTTTGTACGCATATATTTATAAGTGTATAAATCACTTGACAATATATGTGCAAAAAGGTATAATATAGTAAAAAGCGAAAGGAATCGCGTCAATGAAAAGCATAAAGCCCGAAAAAGACAGAATGGACGGCGTTTTGATTATGCGGCTGATTAACGCTTGCAATATTAACAGCGTGAGCGAAGCGCGGCAGGTTGTTGAGGAAATTGAAGAGTTCGAGTATAAAACAGACGCGGCGACGGTTTTGTTTATCCGCGAGAGGATTGACAAGGGCGAGCTGGCGCAGATTGTGCAGAGGTTTATGCATAAATAATCCCCGCTGAAAAGGCGGGGGTTTTACTATTGTAATTCATTCAGCGTCTTCAAATCGGGAAGCATTTCTGCAATCGCATCAAAATCTCTATCGTCGTGCAATAAAATATGCTTGCCGTCAATAGCTTGCATGGCGATAATCACGTCTATTGTGCTTCGCACTGTTTTTCCTGCTCGGCGCAGTGAGAAATAAATCCCTGCCGCTTGCTCAAAAAAGCTTTTTTCAGCCGGAAGACTTATAATTATCTGCGTGGAGAAGAAGCTTTTGAGTTGTTCAAATTCTTTTTCGTTTTTCGCACCTTGTAAAACTTCTTGGTAAGTCAAAGCTGAAATGCAAAAATCTAAATCGTTAGTTATTATTTTATCGAACAACAGCGACTTCGGGGTTTCGTTCCCTTTGAGATAATCAATTATAACCGAGGTTTCAACTAAAATCATTCGCCGCACCTCAAATCCTTATAATCATATCCGTCAGCGAATTCAATTTTCCCTTTAAGCTCGGCGAGATTTTTTTTCTTTCGCCGCTCAACGTATTCTTTAAGCGCAAGATTTATAATTTCCTTTTTGGTTTTGAACTCGGATAAATCTATTGCCTGCGTGATTAATTCATTGTCGATATAAACATTCGTGTTCATTTTGCACACCCCTTTGCACATAATCGCTACATAACATATATATTATAACATACATAAAATAAAATAGCAATAAAATTTTTTACCAAACCCCTTGCTTTTGTTTTATGTTTTGTGTTATAATGTAATTTGAGGAATAGTCTGTTCAGGCAAAATCGCGAACGGAAAGGAAAAGGCATATTATGGATAATGAAATCATTTTTGATTCTTCAATTAATGAGCTTCAGCTGCTTGAGTTTTTAGTAGGGGAAGAATTTTTCGGCATAAACATCGCGAAGGTCAGTGAAATCATCAGATTCACTGAGCTTACGCCTGTTCCGTCGTCGCCGGAGGCAATCGAAGGCGTCTTCATGCACCGCGACAAGTTGGTCACGGTTATTGACCTTCATGTAGTGCTCGGTCTCCCGCGAAACGAGGAGGAGCACGGCAACGGACTCTTCATCGTCTGCGATTTTGAGCAGTTCAGCGTTGCTTTTCACGTGTCAACCGTTTTAGGTATACAGCGGCTGACATGGTCTTCAATTGAGAAACCGCCGTCCGTGAGCAAGAGCTCCGACGACGGGATTACGACAGGTATGGCGAAGCTCGACGACAAGATTATCATGATTCTCGACTTTGAGAAAATCATCTGCGACCTCAGCCTTACCGACGATTTTGAAAATGATAACTTTGATAACATTGATATTCCCGACGAGCTTGATTTAAGCAAGCACCTGATTATAGCGGAGGACAGCCCGTTCCTGTGCAAGGTTCTGATTGACGCGCTCAGAAACGTCGGCTTCAAGAATATTCACGCGTTCTACAACGGCTTGGAAGCGTGGGATTACATCTGCTCCAAGAAGGGTCAGCCGAACCTCAAAAACGAGGTTGCCGCTGTCATCAGCGATATTGAAATGCCGCAGATGGACGGTCACACGCTGACGCGTCTGATTAAAGAAGACAAGGAGCTCAAAAACGTTCCCGTCTTCATGTTCTCGTCGCTGATTCACGAGAATATGCGCGGACGCGGCGACTCCGCAGGCGCAGACGGACAGTTCGCGAGAAGCCAAATAGGTGAGCTGATTGCGGCACTTAATGAGCATTTGACGAAGTAAATAAAAAACGGGTTGACACAGCAGAAGAAATGTGATACAATAATAAAGTAACCAAACGAATTGGATTATAATTTCACGTGAAAAGGACTGTGTTTCACGCGAAGCGAAATGCCGGAGCTGCCAACTCTCGGCGTTTCTTTTTTGCGGGGGTGTGCTTATTTGTCGTTGTGCCTGCGTCTGTCAAGCCACTTGCACAGTAAGCTGCCAACAAACTGTGCTATGACATTCGCAACGAATTGGATTATGTAGGACAAGTGTTTCACCTCCTCCCTATCGTTTAAGATTGGGAAAGAGCCAACGACACGATGATTATAACACATTTTGTCAAATGTTGTCAAGCTTCATATAAACAAAAACAAGGCGGGCTTTTAAAGCCCGCCTTTAAATTTTGGCTACTTAATTCAAAACCATGCCCTTCTTCGCGTCCATAGTCACCGTCACGCCGCTTTTAAGTATTTTCGTCGCGTTCTTCGCGCCTACGATTACGGGAATATCAAGCGTCAGCCCAACAATCGCCGCGTGACTTTCCAAGCCCTCTTCTTCAACTATTAACCCGCTCGCCGAGCGCAGAACCCTCATCAGCGCGTTGTCAGTCTTCGGAATTACCAAAATATCGCCTTTTTCAAATTGATTGAACGCTTCGTCGTCGTTCATAACTACGCAAAGCGGTGCAGTTACGCTCTTTTGCGTCGCGCCCGTTCCCGAAACTAAAACATCGCCGACAGTCTGCACCTTCATGAGGTTCGTAGTTCCCGAAACTCCGAGCGGAACACCCGCGGTAATAACCACTAAGTCACCGTTTTCAAGGAAGCCTTCTTCAACCGCGCGGTCAACCGCGTGGTGCAGAAGCTCGTCGTAAGTCCCGTGCTTTTCTTCCGTCAGAACAGGGCTGACACCCCAGCTTAGTCCGAGCTGACGCCAGGTTTTTTCGCTCGGCGTACAGCCGAGCACGCGGCGGCAGGGGCGGAACTTCGAGAGAAGCCGCGCGGTGTTCCCGCCGTGAGTCAGCGTCAGAATCGCTTCCGCGTTTAAGTCAAGCGCAGTCGTTACTGTCGCGTGAGCAATCGCGTTAGTGACATTAACGCCGAGGTCGCACTCTAACGTGCGGAAACGCTGGGTATAATCTATGTTTTTTTCGGTTCTTTCAGCTATTTTTACCATTGTCCTAAGTGCTTCGACAGGGTGCGCGCCTGCGGCGGTTTCCCCCGAAAGCATAATCGCGCTCGTGCCGTCGTAGACAGCGTTTGCGACGTCGGTGGTTTCGGCGCGGGTAGGTCGCGGGTTCTTAACCATTGATTCAAGCATCTGCGTGGCTGTTATAACAGGCTTCCCTGCGAAGTAGGCCTTTTTAATCAGTTCCTTTTGAATACGCGGCAGCTCTTCAAAGGCGATTTCAACCCCCATATCGCCGCGCGCTATCATGATTCCATCGGAAGCGCGGATAATATCGTCGATATTGTCAACGCCCTCCTGGTTCTCGATTTTCGCTATAATACGCACATCGGGACAGCCGCAGTCCGCCAAAATCTTGCGGATTTCAAATATATCACCGTCGTTTTCAACGAACGAAGCCGCGATATAATCGAAGCCGAGCTGTGCCCCGAAAATTATATCCTCTCTGTCCCGCTTTGAAATATAAGGCAGTGAAAGGCTGACGCCGGGGATATTCGCGGACTTGCGGTTAGACAGCACGCCGCCGTGAATTACGACAGTCACAATGTCCCAGTCCTCGCC
Source organism: Oscillospiraceae bacterium (assembly GCA_009781425.1). Taxonomy (GTDB): domain Bacteria; phylum Bacillota; class Clostridia; order Oscillospirales; family Ruminococcaceae; genus Ruminiclostridium_E. Next base: position 10,319 of record WQYC01000015.1, on the reverse strand, counting down.
GCTTTCAAGCTGAACAATATCTGTAACCTTCAGCTCTATCATGCCGTCATCAAGCAGAATCCGCGCGCCGACGCCAATATCATTCGCGAGCCCTCTGTAGGTTATTGAAACAACCTCGGACGAGCCCTCGACATCCTCCGAGGTAAGCGTGAAAACCTGCTTGTCAACCAAAGTTACTTTACCCTCTTTGAAGGTCTTTACGCGGACTTCCGGTCCGTTAGTATCAAGCAGGGAGGCAATCGGAAGATTCAGCTCCTCGCGGATTCTCTTCACCTGCTCAAAGGTCTTGCGGTGGCTGTCGTGGTCGCCGTGCGAGAAGTTTTGCCGCGCCACGTTCATGCCGCTTTTCATCAGCTCCCGAAGAACCGAGTCCTCAGCAGTCGCAGGCCCTAACGTACATACTACTTTAGTCTTATTCATAAATGATAATTTCCTCTCTTATGTCAGTGTCAACCTTGTCGAGTTCACAGAGCTCATACTTCACAACCGCGTAGTCATAAGGCGAAACGTAAACATTTCTGTTGTCGTCTGCCGCCGCGCGAGCCCTCACGAAATGCGGCTTTCTGCCTGTTCCGATTACAGAGGATAATTTAAAGCTTCGCGGGCTTTTCGATTTATTAAGGAAAATCACCGCGCCCTGCATGAGGCTTATATCCTTGCGAATAAACACGCAGTAGTCCTTACCCACGTCAACAAATTCAAGCTCACCCTCCGCAAACACCCGACAACCTCTTCTGATTGACGCCAGCTCCCGCGTGAATTCAAGCAAATCTGTATTCTCTCTGCCCCACGGATAGGTCTTGCGGTTGAACGGGTCCTTGTAGCCCTCTGCGCCTGCTTCGTCCCCGTAGTAAACGCAGGGGATTCCCGGCAGGAAAAACTGCAGAACCATTGCACATTTGAGCAGTGCAATCCCGTACATATATTCCGCGTCCGAAAGCGTGTTGCGCTCCTGCCATTCGCGGTCGTTCTCGCCGATTTCCGCGCCCGCAAGACGCGTCAGCGCGCGCTCAATGTCGTGCGTGGACAGGAAGTTCATCAAAATATCCGCGCTCGGCTTAGGATAGCGTTCCAAAATCCCCATAACGCCGTCGCGCAGTATCTGCGAGTCGCCGTATCTGATATAACGAAGAATCGCTTCCTTAAAAGGATAATTCATCACGCTGTCAAGCTGTCCGCCGATGAGGTAACGTCTCCTCTGTCCGTAAGCCTCCTTGGTGGTCGCGTCCTCCCAAACCTCGCCATATATAACTTTATCATCGCCCACGCCCTTAACAGCTTTGTTGAGGCTGTCGATAAATTCATCGGGAAGCTCGTCAACCACGTCAAGCCGCCAGCCGGACGCGCCGAGCTTCAGCCATTTTTGTAAAATTCCGTCATCGCCGCAGATATAATTCGTGTAGTTCGGGTCATTTTCGTTAACGTTCGGCAGGCTCTCGAAGCCCCACCACGACTCGTAAACATTAGGATAATGAGTGAAATTATACCAGTTTCTGAACGGGCTTTCAGCGTCGCGATACGCACCCTTGTCGTTACCGTAGCGTCCGTACTTGTTAAAATAAATGCTGTCCGCGCCCGTATGACTGAAAACGCCGTCAAGAATTACGCCCATTCCGCGCGCTTTTGCGCGCTCGCAGAGCCTTTTAAAATCCGCTTCGTTCCCGAGCAGTATATCTACCTTTTCGTAGTTGGCAGTATTATAACGATGATTCTCGTGCGCTTCAAAAATAGGATTCAGATATATGCAGGTCACGCCGAGCGAGCTGAGATAATCTAATTTTTCTTCGATTCCGCGAAGATTCCCGCCGAAGTAGTCGCTGTTGGTGACTATACCTTCGGAATTCGGACGCCAGTCGGGCTGAGTCCGCCAGTCATTGTGCAAGGTTCTGCCAATCGGGAGCGTCGGGCGTTCCGCGTCGTCGTCTTCATCAGGAATATATTTAAAGAAGCGGTCGGGGAATATCTGATACATAATCCCGCCCTTGAGCCAGTCAATGTCCTTGGTGTTCTCGTCGAAAACCGTGAGATGAAAAAGCTCAGTTCCGTCGAATTTTCCCTCGCTCGCAGAGTGCGCATGACGCTTAATCATACTGTTCGCGCCGCCGCGGGTCACCATGAAGTAATACTGGTGCAGACCTAAGTCCTGCGGCGTGTAGGTGCAGGTGTAAAGGTTATAAACGCCATTTTCGTTTGAATGATATTCAAACGCGGCGTGTTTTTCCTTATGTCCCGGGCGCGACATGACAAGCGTAACCCGCTCGACCTGTATGTAGGTCGGGAAGCGCAGCGTAAACACGCAGCTTTGGAGCCGCTTCACGGCTCCGAAAGGCTGCTTATATTCTTTTCTGAATGAATCGTAGAGGGGGAGAGGGATTGGGTTGGTTTGCATAAAGATTGCTCCTTTGACTTGTTATTAATGTGCAATTGTAGGGAACGCATTTATGCGTTCCTCTACTGCGGAACGGATAAATCCGTTCCCTACCCATTAAATTATATCAAATTCCAAATATTCATAGCATACTCCGTCACCGAGCGGTCAGCCGAGAAGAAGCCCGCTTCCGCGATATTCACGAGCGACATCTTGTTCCACAGCTTCGCGTTACGGTAGGTTTCACTGACCTTGTTCTGCGCCGCGCGGTAGCTGTCGAAGTCCGCAAGGCACATATAACGGTCAACTTGCTTGAGTGAGTCGCCGATTTCATCGAATTTAACACCGTTAATACCGTTGTAAATACGGTTGACTGCGGCTTTTATAATCTGATTATTCTCGTAATAGCCCTCGGGTGAGTAGCCGTTCGCCGCCATAATATTCGCTTCGGGCGTGCTCATGCCAAACTGGAACATATTATCGTCACCAACACACTCGTGAATCTCAACGTTCGCGCCGTCGTAAGTCCCGAGCGTCAGCGCGCCATTAAGCATAAACTTCATGTTGCCTGTTCCGCTCGCTTCTGTTCCCGCGAGTGAAATCTGCTCGCTAACCTCAGAAGCGGGCATCATGATTTCAGACAGCGAAACGCTGTAGTCTTCAAGGAACGCAACTGCTAATTTCTCGCTGATTTTCGGGTGCTTTTTGAGCTCCTCGCCGAGGCACCAAATCATCTTAATGATTTGCTTTGCTAAATAATATCCGGGAGCGGCTTTCGCCGCAAAAATATAAGTTTTCGGCGTGAAGTCCATGTCGGGGTTTTCGAGCAGCATATTGTAGTCAGCGATGATATTCAGCGCGTTGAGCTGCTGACGCTTATACTCATGCAGACGCTTCGCCTGTACATCGAAAATGCTGTCGGGGTTAAGCGATATGCCGTATTGTTTTTTGACGTAATTCGAGAAGAGTTCTTTGTTCTCGCGCTTGATTTTCGCGAGCTGGTCGAGTACCTTATTGTCCTTTTCAAAAACGCGCAGCTTTTGAAGCTCTTTCCCGTTTTTCTTGAAGCCTTCACCGATGAGGGTTGTGAGAAGCTTTGTGAGCCCTTTGTTAGACTGCAGAAGCCAGCGGCGATAAGCAATACCGTTCGTGACGTTCTTGAACTTAACAGGTCTGTCCTCGTACTGGTCTTTGAAAACCGATTCTTTAATTATTTCAGAGTGAAGCTTCGACACGCCGTTGACCGAGTGCGAGCCGTCTATGCATAAATTCGCCATCTTAACTTTATTTTTACCGATAATCGAAAGGCGGTCAACCTTACCTTGGTCGCCGAGTCGGTTGAGAAGCCCCTCGCAGTAACGCCTGTTAATCTCGCAGATAATTGAGTAAATTCTCGGCAGGATTCTTTGAACTAAATCCTTATCCCAGGTTTCGAGAGCCTCCGCCATAACTGTGTGGTTGGTGTAAGCGAAGGTGTTGGTGATAATATGCCACGCCTTTGACCAGCTGTAGCCGCAGTCGTCAAGCAGGATTCTCATTAATTCGGGAATCGCAAGCGTCGGGTGGGTGTCGTTAATGTGAATCGCTACTTTTTCATGCAGGTTATCAAGCACGCCGTAAATATTCATATGCCGCATGACTATATCGCCGATAGACGCCGCGCACATAAAGTACTGCTGACGCAGACGCAGAGCCTTACCCTCTAAGTGATTCTCGTTCGGATAAAGCACCTTTGTGATTGCGTTAGCTATATTATTCGCGCCGAGCGCGACATCGTAGTTACCTTTATTAAATTCGCCCATGTTGAAGGACATCGCCTGCGCTTTCCAAAGGCGAAGCTTAGACGTACCCTTGCTGTCATAGCCGGAAACGTACATATCGAAAGGCACGGCATGAACCGTGGAATAATTAACGTGTGCAACATGGTGATAGCCTTCTTCCCAGTATTCCTTGATTTCACCGTCGAAGCGGACTTCAATCGCCTGGTCGGGAATAGAGTTCAGCCAAACATCGCCGCCCGACAGCCAGTCATCGGGATATTCCACCTGCCAGCCGTCTTCAAGCTTCTGCTTGAAAATGCCGTATTCGTACAGCAAGGAATAGCCTGTCGCGGGGAATTCGCAGGTCGCGAGCGCGTCCATGTAGCAAGCGGCGAGTCGCCCGAGACCGCCGTTGCCGAGCCCTGCGTCGGGCTCCATTTCAAAAATTTTATCCGCGCTGATTCCGAGCGAATCCTTCAGAACATCGCTGACCACCTCGTCCATGCCGAGGTTAAAGAGGTTCGTTTTGAGCGAACGCCCCATTAAAAATTCCATGGATATGTAATAAACCTGCTTCGCGCCCGCAGAATTGCGCTCCGTGAGGAACTTATGCCGCTTGCCTTTTAAGTAGTTGAATATGATGATTGACAACGCTTTGTAAATCTGGTTCATATTCGCTTCTTTTGGAGAAATGCGCAAGTCAAACTCTAATACTCCGTAGAGCTGTTTTTTCAGCTCCGCCTTTGTTAATGGTGATTTCATCTTAGTGTCCTTTCATATTTGAGAATTTTTTATCTGACTTTTATGTAGTTATGATTATTATACTACATTTCTTTCTTTTTTTCAAGTGTAAAAAATAACTTTAATGGAAATTTGTGAAAATTGTTGACAAAAGGAAGCATCATGTATAATGCAGGCAACGTCAAACCCCCGCCACTTTTCTAAGCACCAAGAGCGCGTCTGCCGAGGTAATCGCGCCGTCGCTGTTGAGGTCGTAGCGGCTCTTCTGCTCTGAGGTTAATGCGATTACACCTGCAACACTACGCAGAATGTTAAGCGCGTCTGCCGTGGAGAAGTCAGAATTACTTACAACGCCACCCTCCCATGTGTCAAGATAAGCGCGGGTAATCTTCGCGGCGTCGCCCGCGTTCCACATACCGAGCCCAAGCGTTGTCCCCTCTAATCCGCGTATATCGAAGATAATTTTCCCCGGCTCTGTGGTAATGCGGCTGTCCCCGTTATCAAATTGCACCCATTGCGAGGAAAACCTTGTAAATGCATAAATGTGGTTAATCGTTCCTGCATACTCTACAACCATCTTTTCCGCACTTGCGAGTGCTCTGAGGTCGATGTTGTTCCAAAATGTAAAATCAAGGTCGGTGAAAGGGCCCGCGAGCTCGTAAGGAAGCGGCGGCGGTGGCGGTGTAAAGGTTGCACCCGCGCGTCTGCCGTAAGCCGAGAAGAAAACATTCACGAGCGCATCGTTCCACTCGCCTGTCGCACGAATAAAAAGCTCTTCGTCGCTGTAGCCCGTGCAGTTCCACCACATCGGCGGTACGCCGAGCGCGGCGAGCTCCTTGTGAGCATTCCTGCTCCAGTTTAAAGCATTGCTTCCCTGCCGTTCAATCGGCGAGGTTTCTTTTATAACCACGGGAATGTTCTTATCAAGCGCGGCTTTGATTTGCTCAAGCGCGTTTTTTTCAAGCGCGGCAGACGCGGGATAAAAGAAAACGCCAACCATTGTGTAGGGGTCGTTTTCGGGGTGCTCGTAGAGGTGGAGCAAATTCGGGTCAGCCTGAACTATAGTCAGCGCGACAACGCGCTTGTCGTTATTACCGCCGCTTCTGCGGATTAAATTCAGCGCGTCGCGGTTAAGCTTATTTGCGGTTTCCGCGAGGAGCGGAATTTCCGCCGCGAAGCGTGTATAATCCCAGTACCAGCCGTCCTCACCCGGGCGCGGCTCGTTCATCGGCTCGAAAATAAGCGTTTCGGGATAGTCCTTGAAGCGTTCTGCAATCTGCGTCCAGACGTTAATGAGCCAGTCCTTAGCTTTTGGGTAATCCTCGAGCATAAGGTCATAGAAGCCGCTCTCATGGTGAGTATTAAGCGTGACAATCAGCCCAGCCTCCAACGCCCAGTCAACGCACTGCTGAACCCTGTTCATGAACGCGGCGGAAACCTTGCCGTTTGCGTCCATGTGCGGCTCCCACGAAACGGGAATACGCACGTTATCAAAGCCTTTCATGGCTATTGATTCAAAGTGCCACTTCTCGATTCTCGGTGCACCCCATATGGTTTCTGCGTCCATAGGGTTCGCGAGCGGCGCACCGCCCGACCACGGGCGCGCTTCTAAGGTATTGCCGATATTTATGCCGAGCCCGAGCTTCTCCATCATTTCCATGCCTGTGACCGGCGTGAAGGTGCCGGCGGAAGCAGTTAAGGTCATTAACGGCACGAGCGCAAGCACAAGACTTAAAGCTAAGACTAAAGATAAAACCCGCTTTTTCATGAAAACCTCCGAAAACATTAACGTTGTGGCTGTTGTTATATTAAAACTCCAATTCCTCGCCCGCCCTCAGATACTGCACCTGGTCGCCTAAGTGGATTTTCAGCCGTTCGTAGCCCTTTTGCCCTGTGCAGTGGCAGACGTAAATCGTGCCTATATCCATCTCCTTAATTTCGGCGGCGATTTTTTCAATTTCATCGAAGGAAGCGAGAAGCTTCTTCCCACCGTTCGCCGTGAGGTGAATCCCGCCGACAAAACCGAGAATCGGCGCGCCCTCCCAGGTAAGGCGCACAGTGTTGAGTATATTTACAACGCCGCTGTGACTGCAGCTCGAAATCACGACAATGCCGTCCTCCGGCTCGCCGCTCGGAAAAACCACCATAAACAGCTCGTGCGAATAATCATCGGGAGCGGCTTTGCCGTCTTTTTTCATTAGCAGGGTCTTGTCCGTGAAGCAGTCGCCCGAAACCTCATTAGACATCAGAAAAAGCCCGTCGGTAATCTGCTGGAAGCTATTGAAAAGCACGAAGTTTTCTGCCCGCTTTTCAAAATAGTCCCGCCCGAGACCGACAGGAATACGGAAAACTCCCGTCTTTTTAAAAAAGCCCTCTAAGACGGCTTTTTTAGCATAAATTTTAATATTCGGCTGATAACCGAGCAGGGTGTCTAAGCCACCCGCATGGTCATTATGATTATGAGAAAGAACCGCCGCGTCAAGCTTTTTTAAATCTATTAACATTCTTGAAGCGTTTTTCGCGAAAAGCCCCGACGCGCCTGCGTCAAACAAAAGCTTCTTCCCCATGTGTTCTATGTAGAAGGAAAGCCCGTGCTCGGTGAAAAGCTTGTCGCTCGCGGCTGTGTTTTCGATAAGAGTTAAGAGTTTTATAAAATCTTCACTCCTTTTGTACTGGATTTTACCTCCATTTTGCCGTCTTCGGTGTAAAAGAAAACCGTCCGCCCGAAGTTCAGCCCCGTGTCGCTTGCAACAATCGGTATTTGTAACAGTCTCAGCGCGTCTTTAACCGCCGCAACGTTACGGTCTCCGATGTTGAACTTTTCGTTCGAGGTTTGGAACATCTGCGCGCCGCCTGCGATTTTCGCGGTTACGCGCGACTTTATAGCACCCATAGTCAGCATTTTCGTGAGCATATCGGGAATCGCGGTGTCCGCGAACTTCATGCGGTTCATCGCCGCGCCCGGTGCAACGCTCTTACTGTCGGGGAGCATAATATGCGATAATCCGCCGATTAAGGACGCCTTGTCCCAAAGGCAGATTCCCACGCAGGAGCCGAGGGCGTAGGTAACGATTGAGCCCTCGCCTTTATTTACTTTCCAGTCGGATATTCCGACGTTTAATGAAGGCTTTGTCATACTATACCTAACCTTGAAAACAACATGGATAATGAATCAACAGTAGGAATCAGCATCATGTTGGATTTAATACAAACGCCGTCGATTTCAATTGATTTGTCTATGCAGAGAAGCTTGTCGCCGACCTCGCCGAACTCAATAACAGGCACGCTCATGATTGCGCCGAGCATATCCGCCGTGAAAACAGGAGCTTCAACGCCGATTTTAAGTCCCGCAAGCGCGCTGATTGCGTTGATATAACAGCTGCCCATTATGTTTCCGATTTCGGACAGCGCGGAAATATCGCCCTCGTCAAGATTTAATATGTCGATGTCTGTTTTTTGGAAGAAGATGTTGAGAATGATTTCCGCGAGCTCCTTCGTGACCATGAGCAGAATCATGCCTTCAACCTCGTCTTTAAGGCGAATCAAAACAGCCGCCCGCAAGTCCTCGGGAGCGCCGCAGTGTTCAATCGCGTCTTGAAAATCGAGCGTCATTACCTGCGGCAGCTTAATGTTAATTGTTCTGCCAATCATGCTCGACAGCGCAGTAGAAGCGTTGCTTGAGCCAATGTTTCCGATTTCCGTCAGCACGTCTAAGTGCATATCGTTCAGGTCTTCAAATTTTTGAATCATGGGTTTAAATCCTTTCGTTGTTATTGTAGGGAACGCATGGCGGTTTCCGCAGAAAACGCCGAAATGCAGTTCCGTTCGGGTTTTTGTCGGAACGGATAAATCCGTTCCCTACGGTTATCTTAAATTATTCGCAATTCTGATAAATTCGTCAGAGGTTTGCACTAATTTTGCCGCTAATTGATACGCGCGCTGAGTTTCGATAATCCTTACCATGTCGCCCGCAAGGTCAACAGTAGACATTTCGAGTGCCATGCGGACTTTATCGTATTCGGGCGCGGGAACGGCTTCGCCGGAGCGCAGAGTCACCGCGAACCTGTTTTTATCCATGTTGTCTAATCCCCAGTTATTAGGAACTGTAAACACGCCAATCATATCATGAAGCTCGACATAATCAACGATTGTAGTGACTACGTCCTCGCCGTCCGCGTTAGTCACGACTTCAAAAGGAATGTCGATATGATTCCCGTCGTAGTCCAAAACGTACTCGCCCGCCGCACTGACTAACTGCCATACCTCGGCATCAGCATTAAACGTAATCGAAAACGCGCCGTCGCGAGTTAAATATGTATCGCCGTTTCTGTCAATCACCATGAAGAAGCCGTCGTTCGGGAGCGCGAAATCAAGCGGCTGTTCAGTCGCGACGAACTGCCCCTCCTGCCACATTAAATCGGTTTTCATGAGATACTGCCCGTGCCCTGTTTCCCAGCGCGGCTCGGTTCCGCGGTATTGCACATAAAGGCACTCCGCGAAGGACGGACGCATGGCTTTGAAGCCGACGGTGTTTATGTTGGCTATGTTATTTGAGTAGATGTTAAGCCCTTCCTGCTGGGCAATCATGCCCGACCTGCCGGTGTAGAATGATATGTTCATATCTTCCCTTTCCAATTCATAATGCATAATTCATAATTCATAATTTATTATGCGTTATAAGTTTTCTTTCTTTTTAATAAGTTCAATTCATTATGCATTATGCATTATGAATTATGCATTTACCCTGCGCTTCCCGATTTCGCGAGCGAAGTTGAGCGCGAGTTCATTGTATCTATGTATTTAAGTATTTGGCTGTTAGCTTCATAAAGCCGCTGAACCTCCATTGCGCGTGCCATTTCCATGTTCGCGTCAACGTTAGACTTCTCGAAGCCGCCCTGAATCACCGCGAAAACCTCGTCTGCGGGCATTTCGGCGTCACCGTCATAACGGAACAGCGTGTCGGAAATCTTGCGCACATCTGCATCTTCCGGAATATAAGTCAGCAGAAGCACGTCAATCACGCCGCCGTCGTTTCTAATAGTCCCGTCGTCGTGCACAACGAAGTCGTCGTGACCTATATAAATGTCGCCGTTCTGCCCTTGAACGCGTCCCGCTCTGCCAAGAACCAAATAGCCCTCACTGTCAAGCTCGAACTGCCCGTTGCGCGTTTGATAAACGTTCGGGATTTCGTTCGTTGTACGAATATTAAAGTAAACATTACCCCAAATCGCCATATCGAATCTGCTCTCGGTGAACTCAAAGTTCGACTGCTCTAAGTTCACGCGGTTGTTTTCAATATAAGTCTGATGGAACGTCCCGCTCAGTCTTGTCCGTCCGCGCACTAAGATTAACTCTTCCATGAACGTATTCTTGACTATGCGGTCTTTGCGGTAGCCGGGGGTGTTGATGTTCATGACGTTGTTACTGATTGAGTCAAGCTCGCGCTGCTG
>WQYC01000014.1 GCA_009781425.1 Oscillospiraceae bacterium | reverse complement strand
TGCGTTTTGCCAATGGATATACAAACAGAGCCAATTCAATAAATCCCATTTATCCGTCAAAAATGGCGATTGATGATAAAATAAATTTCTGTGAGAAAATTTATAAGTCACAAGGGTTAGTAACCGTTTTCAAACTAACCTCGCTTTCATTTGATGTTTTAGATGAAATACTCGCAGATAAAGGTTATGAAAAAGTTACAGAGACTAATGTTATGATAAAGCCGCTTGTGCCTGTAAAACAATTACAAATTAAATCAATCATTACAGATAAAATTACCACTGAATGGCAGGAAAACTTTTTTAGACTTAACAATATTTCTAACGATAAAATTGAAACAGCAAAAATAATACAAGGAAATATATTAAATAAAACGCTATGTGCTACGATAATTGAAAATGGAGTTACTGTCGCTTTGGGGTTATGTGTCGTTGAGCGTGAATATGCAGGACTTTATGACATTGTAGTTGATTCAAGATACCGTGGACAGGGTTTGGGAATTGATGTTTGCAATTCATTATTAAATGCTGCAATTAAAATAGGGGCAAAAACAGCATATCTTCAAGTTGTAGCAGATAACGCTCCGGCAATTAGATTGTACAACAAATTAGAGTTTATCGACCATTATAAATATTGGTACAGAATAAAATGAATTTCGCATTATAAGCATTAGCAAAGTTTCGGTCAAGCAGAACCGCAGGGGGCGGTATTTATTAAGATATGCAGGGGGATAATCAACATGGAAAGTTTATCAAAAAACAAATTGACCACCGAGCAAATCAACTCGCTAACTCAAAGAGCGTTTGGGAAATCTGCCGACAGTATTTCTGAAAATACAATCGGCGAATTTAGTGCATTATACATGATTACACTCGCCGACAAAGGGGTAGTCTTGAAAATTGCACCAAAAGACGATGTGCGTGTTTTGCGATATGAGAAAAATGCAATGCAGAGAGAGGTTGAGGCATTACGATTGGTTAAAGCCAACACTACCGTTCCTGTACCCGAAGTGCTTTTTTACGACACTTCAAAGACGTTATGCGATTCTGAATACTTCTTTGCAGAAAGGTTGAATGGCGATAATTTCAACTCTGTAATGTCTGATTTAAGCGAGGAACAGAAAACGAGCATTGTTTTTCAGCTTGGAAAACTTAACCGTCAAATCAACGGAATCGAGCATAACAAGTTCGGTTATTTGGCTCACCCCGACAAGCATACCGACAACTGGCGGGATTGTTTTAAGGGCATAATCACCGATTTGTTAAGTGACAGCAGGGATTTGAACGTCAAAATCTCAGTGCCGTATGCCGAAATAGAGAGCATTATTGATGCACACATTCACGCTTGTGATGATGTGAAAACGCCGAAGTTTGTTCATTGGGATTTGTGGAACGGAAATGTTTTAGTGCGAGGGAATGAAATTTCGGGAATAATTGACTTTGAACGGTCATTGTATGCCGATGTTTTGATGGAGCATTATTTCCGAAAACACGCAATAAATGCTGATTTTAATTCGGGCTACGGCATTGACTTTACCGCACTCGATAAAAACGCTAAAATCCGCTTGGCTTTGTATGATTTATATATCGCCTTGATTTGGCAGATTGAGTATTATTCTCGAAACTATGATGAGGGGCAATTGAGTTGGAGAGAAGAACATCTTGTTTTAGCGTGTAATGCTTTTGAGGGCTTATAATCTTTACATTATAAGCATTAGCAGAGTTTTGGTAAAGCAGAACCGCAGGGGGCGGTATTTATATAATGGGAGGTTAAAACTTAATGATAATAGGCGAGTTATATAGCTATTTAGATACAATAGCACCCTTCAACAATCAAGATAAAAGCGATAATGCAGGGCTACTTGTTGGCGATTGCGAATTGGAATTTAGAAGAATCCTCTTATGTCTTGATGTAACAAATAAAATTGTAGATGAAGCTGTTGATAAAGGCTTTGATTTAATTATTTCACACCACCCGTTAATGGAACACCCTATATCGAAAATTTCAAAAATTGCCCCACTTCATGCGTTAATTCGTAATAATATTAACCATATCGCAGTACACACGAACCTTGATGTCGCTGTTGGCGGTATAGCAGACTTAATGCTTGAAAAATTAGGTTTTCCAAAAAGCGACATCGTGATTGTTCCTATTAACCATGACGGAACAGGTTATGGCAGAATAATTGAATTAGATGTGCCTGTTTTTACTGATGAATTAGTGGAAAAGTGTAAAATAGCATTTGACAGTACAGTAATTCGTTATATTGATTCAAAAAAATCACTCTCAAAAATAGGAGTAACTTCTGGCAGTGCGGAAGAATCAGTTGAAATGGCATTAAATGCGGGTTGCGATGCGTTTATTTGCGGCGAAGTTACCCATGACAGAATGATATTTGCTGCGGATTATGGTTTAACTTTGATTGAGGCGGGACATTTTCACACCGAGAATATATTTTGCGATGATTTGTTGGTGAAGTTGAAATCGAAATTCAAGGAAATAGAAATTGAAAAATCGACAAGCAACATAGATGTTTGTGATTATTCATTTCAACGACTATTATAAGCATTTCACGGTGTAAAACGGCGAGAAAATTCTCGCCGTTTTTCTACCTCTCAAAATCCTTGTTCCGTTTTCTCTGTTGCTCGTTTCTGTCATTGTCAAGGCTGTTAATGCGTACAATTTCATCAACCTCACGCCTTACATCATCAAACATTTTTACATCATCTTTCAGCCTGTTGTATTCGCTGTACTGCCTGTTCTTCTCGGCGGTCAATTTCTCTTTCTCGGCTTTCCATGCTTTCATGGGTAACGCTCCCGATTTGAGGTGCTTTTTCAAGTGCTTTTCTGCGGATTGGTACAAGCTGATTTCTGCCCTGTGTGTTTCATAAAAATCCGATTTAGGGTTACGCTTGAAAAGTTTATCCATTCGGCTCGGCTGTATATTGTTGTATTGCTCATATACTGCTTTATTTTGCTTGTAGTTACGCCCTTGTTCAATGTCGGCTGTTACTTCCTTTAATCTGCTTTGCCTTGATAGAATGAGGGGCGTTCCACTTTATCATCAGACAAGGCACGAGCAATTTGAAACATTCCCATTCCGTCCATAGCCATTTGAAAAATACGGCGAACAACAGGGGCGGCGATTTCGTCAACAATCCAGTTGTATTTGTCGTTCGGGTTCTTGACATATCCATACGGCGGTGTATTCGTTGTCGGCTTTCCGCTCCGTCCTTTTGCCGCCAATACGGACTTGATTTTCTTTGAAGTGTCACGAGCATAAAATTCCGCCATGATTTCACGGAAAGGGGTAAAATCGTCCTCGCCCCTTTCGCTGTCAAAACCGTCATTAACGGCAATTAGTCTAACGCCTTTTTCACAGAACATTTCACGGTAAAGCCCTGCTCTTAAATAATCCCTGCCGAGCCTTGTGTTGTCCTTAATACAGATACAAGATACCTCGTCATTTTCTACTTTTGCAATCAGTTCTTGCCAACCGGGTCTGTTCCAGTTCGTTCCCGAATATCCGTCATCACTTATATGGATATACGGTTTTAAGTTGTTGCGTTCTGCGTATTCTTCAAGCAGTTGTTGTTGATTGAGAATTGAGTTTGAAGTGCTTTGCATTTCATCATCTTTGCTCAACCGTTCGTACAAAATGGTTATTTTTTGCTTTTTCATGGCTTTTTTCCTTTCGGGGGCGGTTTTTGAATTTGCCGTTATTCTGCTATTATGCTACAAACGGCATAACCGCCCTGTTTTTCGGGCTTTCCCATTTACTACCTTTATAGCATAGCACATTATAAGGTTTCATCAAATTAATATTGTCCATATGTCTTATAAATGGCAAAAAGAATTCTATAAAATCAGTTTCACTCCATATTTGCATAGATTCAAGAAAACTTCCTGTTTTACACGGTAAATAATTTGTGCCATTCATAGACATACAATTCGAATCTTTAAAAAAATTCTTTTTATACATAATCTCACCCAACCTTTCATTTCTATTTTATCATATTAAAATAGAAAAAACAAGGTCTAATTGACATTTCGCAACGAATGATTTATACTGAATAAAAGGAGACGTGAAGCTATGAACGAAATTATCCGCAAGCGCAAATCTGTGAGGAAATACGATATGACGCCACTTGATTCTGCCGCGCTCGAAAAGGTACAGAAGCAAATTGAGGAGTTAAAACCGCTTTACAGTAATATAAAATATTCTGTTCAAATCGCGAATAAAACTAAAGGTGTTTTCAACGTAAAAGCCCCGCATTACCTCATTTTCTGCAGTGAAGAAAGAGAAGGGCATCTTGAGAACATTGGCTTCTTCGGTCAGCAGATGGACTTGTTCTTTTCCGCGTCGGGGCTTGGTTCGTGCTGGCTCGGCGCGTCGAAGCCCGAGCAAAAAGAAGACACCGCCTTGCCTCATATAATCTGCATGGCTTTCGGGAAAGCCGCCGAGCCTCTGCACCGTGAGCTTTCCGAGTTCAAGCGCAAGCCCCTTTCTGACATCAGCGAAGGCGACGATGAACGCATAGAAGCCGCGCGGCTTGCACCAAGCGCGGTTAATACACAGAATTGGCACTTTATTGCAGAAAATAATAAAATCCACTGCTACCAAAAAAAGCCGAATCCGCTGCTCGTATTCATGTTTAACAAGCTGAACTGCATTGATATGGGAATCGCGCTTTGTCATATTGCGGAGGAAAGCGAGAGCTTTAGTTTTAAGAAAATCGAGAATCCACCTGCTCGGAAATGCTGTGTTTATTTGGGGAGTGTGTTATGAGAATCAGTGATATAACGCAGGAGGTTTTCTCCTGCCGTGTCTTTCCAGGCCACTCACAGCCTGCGTTTGAGCAGGTTTTGAGCATAGAAAAGATAAGTTCAACCTCACAAACATCTCGATGTGCGTGCATAACAGCACGCACGTTGACGCACCAAATCATTTTGTAGCGAGCGAGAAAGCTGTTCATAAGCTTGATTTGGAGTTGTTCTACGGGAAATGCATTGTCGTTGAGCCAAGCGAAATTATATCGGCTTTAGAAAATCATCACGAACGAATATTGATTAAAGGCGATTTCGAGATTTCGGAAGAAACAGCGCGGTTAATCGTTGATTCCAATGTTAAGCTATTCGGCGTTGAAAACCAGAGCGTGGCGAATATTGAAATCCCGCTGAGCGTTCATGTGATTCTTCTTGAAAATCAATCGTACTGCTTGAGGGTTTGGATTTATCGGGCGTGAGTGCGGGTGAATATGTTCTTGTGGCGTTTCCGCTGAATCTTGAGGGTTCTGACGGTTCGCCAGTGAGGGCAGTGCTGATTGATATTGAGGAATGAAATGCAATGTCTTGACAATTTACGAATACAAACGTATTAATACATATACCCACATATACAGATTTTACGGAGTTCCCGTCACGGGAAACTCCGTATATTTCTATGTAAAATACGGCATTGCCGTAGATTTTTGAGGCTTGACAATAACGGGAAAATATGGTAAAATAATACAAGTTCATTCAAATATCGACATTTTATGTGATTCTTAGCAAATTCAGTAGTTGGGTAATTATGCGTGGTTGAGGGGTTGTGTGCGTGGAACGTAATAAATTTAATAATATAAAGATTTTATGTTTTATTTGCTTAATGTTAAAATTATTATTTAAACATTAAGTTATAAAGGATTATTAAATAAAATCAATAGCAAAATATTTATATATTATAAAAGTAAAAATAAGGAATATACTGAATATTTCGTAAATAAACTCGGTAAATAATATTTGAATTTAATATTAATTTATACTGTAAAGAATAGATTGGGAATGATTAATATTTTAAGTTCAAAGGAATCCTTGTAGTATTATTTGGCTTATAAAAAAGGAGACAACGAAAGGTATGAAACTTCCAGAAAGATTTACGAAAAAAATGCCAATAACAGACAATTATGCAGCTAACGCAACGTTAGCTATTAAGTTGATTGAGAAGTATCTGTATCGCTCCCCATATTTCTTCCCAGAATATACAAATCACGGCATATTGCATATAAACAGAGTTTTGGAAATCGCTGACTTGTTAATCCCAGATGATACTTTTTCTCTCCTGTCAACACGAGACATATCTATTTTAGTAGTTTCTATATACATTCACGATTTAGCAATGTTCATTGAAAAAGATGGGTTGATTGATATTTTATTTGGAGCAAAAGCACTCAATAAAACAAACCATCTGGATAATCTGACATGGGTTGACGAATGGGGTGCATATATTGAGCGTATACGCCGTTATTCTGGAAGCAAGTTGAAGAAAATCTATGGAGATTCTGAGCCAGTAATTATACCAAACTCAGACATGAAAGATTTAACAAATAAGGATGTATTAACTTACGGCGATTTTCTTCGCCAACACCATCATAGATTAGCGCATGAAATAGCTGTAGATGGTTTTCCAGGGAGTAAAAATACAATTCTTCTCGGAGGTTTTGAGAGTGATTTCGGGAAACCTCTAATTAACTTAATCGGATTGGTTGCAAGAAGCCATGGAATGTCCATGCGCCAAACGTCTGACTATATTGCGACATTTGGTGGAGAAGACCATTATCCGCTAGGTGTGCCGGTATACTATCTTATGTGTATTATTCGACTTGCTGATTATTTGGATGCTGGTTGTGACAGAGCTTCTCATGTGATTGATAATATGCAGGAAAAAATCAGTTCCATCTCGAAAGAAGAGTGGTCGTGGAATCAAATAATTAATTATGACAATTACAAATGGAATGGTGATATAGCCACAGTAAATATCCACGCAACCCCAGAAAGCAGTTCGCAATTCGTCAAAGTTGAGTCATGGTTAAAATCGGTTCAAAACGAGTTGGATTTGTGCTGGGCAGTGTTGGGCGAGTTTTACCGAAATAAATATGGATTGACGATTCGAAGGATTACTTCAAATCTTTTTAAAAGCGCAAGCCGCCATGAATTTGAGAAATTATTTTTACCTCAGAGCGTTGCCATTAGCGCAAATCCAGACATTGTTAAACTAATGATTGCCCCTCTTTATGGTAATAATCCTAGTTTCGGTGTGCGCGAGTTAATTCAAAACGCTGTAGATGCTTGTAACGAAAGGGATTTCATTGAAAAACAAAAAAAAGAGGATTATAAAGCAATTATTAATGTGTCTATTGATAAAGATAATAGACTTTTTGTGATTGAAGATAATGGAACTGGCATGAGTGCCGATGTTATAGCAAATTATTTTTTGGTTGCCGGTTCTTCATACCGCCGAAGTGACGCTTGGCTAAAATCATTTGCTGATTCTGAGGATGAATCTTTGGTAAAACGCTCAGGGAGATTTGGTGTTGGATTTCTAGCAACTTATTTACTTGGTGAAAAAGTAACTGTAACTACACGTCATATTGATGATAGTCTTGGTTATCAATTTTCTGTGAGTATTGACGATGAAAAACTTGATATTCAGAGGATTGATGTAGATTATGGGACTAAAATAGAAATAGAAGTAAGTACATCAACTCTTGAAAAATTGATAAAAAATGAAAGAGATTATTCAATGCCTGAATCCCAAGGTTGGAGCAAGTGGTTTTTTTATAAATATCCCGTTATTAATTACTATATAAATGAAGAAGAGCAAAATCGCCGGAGTTCCCGAAACTTTATTCCAATGGAAAACAACAACATAGATGGATGGTTTTCTGTGGATATTCCTGATTTTCAAAATGTAAAGTGGAACATACCTAATTCTCAATATGATTCGAGTACATTATATTGCAATGGAATATATATAAATAATGGAACTAATAAAATTTTTAACGATAACATAAGAAAACCCTTTGATTTTTCGATTAATTATCCCACAATTTCATTCACTGATTATAATGGTCATTTACCAATTAATTTAGCAAGAAACGAGGTTTATCATGTAAGAGATTCTGGATTGATTGTTAAGGATATTTACAGATATATATTAGCTGATTTATTGTGCTTAGATGTTAAATCCTCCTTGAACGGAAATTTTATTTATAAAAGTGGTTTCATAAATAATTATAGGTATGGTCGTGGTCATTCGTATATCCCACGCCAAGATTCAATTATCCACAGCAAATCAGGATATACGTTAGCAGCAAAACCATTTTTGGAAGGAACACATACCTCAAAAGTTATAATATGTTACTTTTCTTATGGTGTGGAAAAGACTAATATATTCGACTTCGCCTTATGGAAAAATGTGGCTCCGATATGTGTTACTCTCACGCATTCCGACAAAAACAGTCAGTGGTTCTATCAGTCCAACTTCAAATGCGATACATTAATAGAGGGTGTAAAGATTAATGGCGTATCTTGTTGTATAAATAAAGCTGTCTATGATGAATTGCTGTCTAAAAAGAAAATCACAAAGTCTTTTCAACACTCTATAACTATGCAAAACGAGTGCAATAACTATTATTTTATTTCCACTAAAGGGAAGACCGCTTCTTTGATAAGCCTTGATATGATTAAAGAGATGGAATTTGCAAAACCTTTTATTCTTGAATATGACATAGAATTTCTTCCGGAAAAAAATGGTGAAAAATCATATATGAAAGATATTTTACAAGAATATCTTGGACAAGCAGGGGATTATTGGATACCGTATGATTTTTCTGAGCGAAGAAAAAAGTTCCCGTTAGCTTTTGAACAACTTTCAAAATATAATAAAAAAATGTGATGTGCTTTTACATGGTAAGATGATAAGGGTTTTGAAGTTTGTATAAGATAATGAATGTTTATTATAAAACTTTACATTATTTCATAGAAATGTTATTCCACCCAACCTCCTCAAATCCATAAACAATCTACTATTAATCAAAAACAAGGGCGATGTCGCCCTTGTTATAATTTCTCGCTTTTTACAGCATCCATCAATCTACCAACTTGCAACCACACCCTCCTCCACTCCCACTCGCGCCGGAAGTACATCGGCGTAAACCAAACATCAGAATCACTCGTACTCGGCATCAGCACATGACCCAAAGCGGGCTGCGTAAAGGTATTCCCGATAATCACGTAACCTGCACAGCCAAGCAGACTCAGTTGAATAAAACACATCCTCGCTACGACTGCATCAACATCCTGCCCGACGAAAAGCACATCTGTCTGATAATTAACGCCGCAATCAATTGCGTTCTGTGCGAACGCTATCAACATAACCCCGCTCCCGCAAGCGCAATCGTTTATTGAAATATATCCGCTTTCTTTAATCTGTTCAGTCGGATTCTCACCCGCCACCTTCGCCATCATCAGCGCGACTTCATACGGCGTAAAATACTGCCCGCGCCTGTGATTCCCGAGCCCCATTTCCATGTACATCGAACCTAAAATGTCAGCGAAACCCTCCCACTCAAAAGCCAAGACAATCTCAGCAAACATCGTAGGAAATAACTCCTGTAGGTCTTTCGGATAGCGTTTAATCCGCCGCAAATACTCGTCCTCACGCGCTTGAACCCACTGACACGGCTGAGCTAAAGCTGCCGCGCAGAAGTACATTAAGTCGTCCCAAACCTGCCAAACGTCAAACTGATGCCGGAACTTCTCGAACAGCTTCATCAGCGCGGCGCGGTGCTCCTGACTGACCTTGCGTGTAATAACACCCTTTCTCAAATCCTCACCCCTCATTCTTTTGCATACTCGTAAACCTCGAGATTGAACCGCTCCAAATGCTTGTTTAGGCTTTCGATGTTGTCTGCTTTAAATCCGAAATCCTTGAAGTCGTTCATCACGTCATCGAAATTTTCGTAATAATGCGTATGCTCACTGAAAGCCTTCAACCGCTCACCGAACTCCGCCAAAGTTTCGCTGTCAAGCTCCAAATCCTCGACCTCGAAATAGTCAAGCAAATAACGATCGGTGAAGAAACGTCCCTCAACATCAGTGTTTATGTAGATTCCCATGCCGGGTTCTTCGGCGATGTAAACATACGAAAGTCCGTACTTCTCAGCCATCTTGTCCCACACCTGCGGCAGAGGTTCCCACGCAGTTTCCATGCTGACGAGTACATGGTCGCTGTGTAATTCGCAGTTTGCGAAAAAGCCGCGGCAGTAGAGCGAATCGGTGTCAATCTTGTTTTCGGTTAAATAATTCCCGACCCAATCGGAGGGACTGCCGTTTACATCTTTGAAATCCATATACTTGCTTACATCAGTGTAAAACGCTTCAAGCAGACAGTTTCCGCCGTCTTCCTGATAGAAAGCAATAGAATTGCTACACCAGTTGGGCATTTCCGTTCATCTCCTCTCAGTTTTGATTAATTTATAAAACGTAGTCCGCTTCAACCCCAGTCGCTTCATAGTCTGAACGGCTGTCTGCTCGCCGTTTCGCCACTTTGCATACTCTTCATAAAAGTTCGGCGGCAGCTCCGCCTGCGGTCTGCCGAACTTGACACCCTTACTCTTAGCGGCAGAAATCCCTTCTTTCTGCCGTGACTTGATTTTACATCGTTCTTTCTCGGCTAAGTACGCGAGCAGCTCGAACACGATATTGGCAATCAGCGACTTTTCAAGGTCGCTCTTTTCTCTTGTATCCAAAATTGGCATATCGAGAATCACGATGTCAATGCCCATCTGCTGAAGCTCCCGCCATTCTTCTTTAATCTGCTCGTAGTTCCTGCCGAGACGGTCAAGCTCTTTTATGGCAAGTGTGTCGCCGCTCCGCAGGATTTGATTCTTCAGCATAAGATAACCCTGGCGGTTAAAGTCCTTTCCCGAAACCTTGTCGGTGATAATATCCCGCTCGTCTATGCCATACGCTGAAAGAGCCTGAATCTGACGGCTGAGGTTTTGGTCGAACGACGACACGCGGGCGTAACCAAATGTTCGTGACTGCATTTTTTGAATTCCTCCGTTCGCAAAAGTAAACTATTGCGGATACTTTATTTCTGCCGATATTTCCGTCCGTAAAGTCTGCATTTCAATTTGCGGATATGTTCGTTATTTACGGAGCTTTTACGAACATATCAATATCCCAATCCTCAAAGAAAACGAAGCTGATGGAAGGATGGAGGTCGGCTCCGTATTTCGTTTGTAAACGAATACGGAAGAGACCGGCATCCTGTAATCAGCTCGTTGAATTGTCAGAAGAAGCAAATCGGGAGGGGACCCGTTGGGCTTTAGCCCTGAGGGTCTCCGGTGGATTTGCGAACCGCTGCCAAGGTCAATACGCCGGGTCAAACCACGGCGCACTTGCTGCGAAAACAAGTTATGCATTAGGATATTTTTGATTTCCTTTGTAATCTACGTTACATCGAAGGAGATGAGCGCGGCGTATTAACCTCAGCGGATACCTGAACACGAGGCAAATGACAATAGTTTTTCTGGCAAAGTATTAACATCGACTCGTGAAAACCCCGATGTTCTCTACATCTTCGCCGCTCGAACTTGGCAGCTGAAGCTGCCCGCGACCTGCGCGCTGGACCCGTCGCCTGCGCCAGCATCCCCTTTCACCTGACTTTTAAATACTTTGGGTTTTACCTCAAAGCGCGCCGAAACGCTATCCATTACAACAGGAATTATGCAGACAAATCCGCTTTAATACACGCTTCTATGCCTACGCCGTGCTTCTCGCCGCACTGCTTAATCAGATAGTCAATGTAGTCTCGCTCGACCATTCTGTAGTACGAAATCAACCCGCCAAGTACTTGAATATCGTGCAACTCCCAACCTCGTCCCGATTTCCTGTCGCGGATATAATTGTCGAGCATTGCCTTGAACTCCTTTTTCCGCTTGTGCCCGACGGTAATCTGATTATTTCCGTTCAGCATTAATCCAAGATTCCAGTTACGCCCCGCCGCAGAACCATAACGGGTTTTGGCTGTGTTTATCGAAAACGGCGCGTTGAACTCAGCCAGCGTGTCGATTACAAACTGCTGGACTTTTTCTTTGTCGAAGTCAATCTTGCAGGAAATGAGTAGGTCGTCAGCGTAGCGCGTGTAAACAAACCTGCGGCTGTCGAAGTTCCGCAGGCTGTTGCTGAGTTTGTGGTCAACCGCAATCATCATCAGATTCGTCAGGAACGGACTGATGGGTGTACCCTGCGGAAGTCCGTTATTCAGAAAACATAGACTTAGAGCCTTTTTAAGTTCTTTTGCTCCGTCGCTGTGCTTTACAACTTCACTGAACGGGAATAACTGCGAAAGCATGGAAAATACAAACTTTGGTGTAGCGCTTCCGAAGAAGTTCGAGAAATCCAACTTCAAGAACCACTTGCTTTCATTGCGCTGATGACGTTTGAGTGCATCAATAGTGCTTCTGCCTTTGACGTAGGCGAAAGCCGTGGTGTGATAGAGCGCGAACATATTAATTTCAAGCAGGGTTTTGAGTTCCCGTAGTGCTGTCATCAGCTCCGGCAGCGGTGCGTCGATGCGTCGCAGACCGCCGCTGGTTTTGGGAATGTGAAACGAGTGATACAGCGATTTTCTATTCTGCGCGAACAGTGAATCTTTAGAAGTGTTAAACGCTTTTAAAGCCGCAATCATTCGCTCAGTGTCTGTGTTTTCTAATAGCCTCTGATTCGGCTGTTCCACGAAATATGTGCGCGTGTTCGTAATATTCGGCTGAACATATTTGCTCAGGTCATCAACCCCCGCAATCGCTTCCTCAAAGGACATTTGGCGGTATACAGGCGGTTGTTTGATTGTGATATATGGCATAAATGAATCCTTTCTTTTTATTTTTTCGTTTGTAATCTACGGTGTGAAGATGCGGGCGACGCATCCTGAAGACCGGGCTTCGAACGCAGGAGTTCCAGCTCCGCGGTGAAATGTCAAGATGGATTTCAAATTAATCGAAACCATGAAACCTTGATGTTTCCTGACTTTTGCCGAATTACTCGAATTCCCAACGCCGAAAAGACTCCTCAGCGCCTTCCGCCAAGGAGGCAGCGGCAGCACCCATTCACCTTACTTTTTATTACTCCAGCGAATCGCTTGAAGCTTCCGATTTCTCGGAATATACATTACTAAACGACGATTCGTCGCTCACGGCGA
The DNA here is from genome assembly GCA_009781425.1 of Oscillospiraceae bacterium. Lineage (GTDB taxonomy): Bacteria > Bacillota > Clostridia > Oscillospirales > Ruminococcaceae > Ruminiclostridium_E. Next base: position 47,191 of record WQYC01000014.1, on the reverse strand, counting down.
CGAATCTAATAAACTATGCGCGTTGCCTTTTTTTCTTTAAATTGCAGATATAACTAATGAATTTAATTATATCTCTCGCCGCCGCAACTAACGCACCTGCGGCTGATAATATGATTTCGATAACTTTCATTTCTTGATTCCCTCCTTAAAATGCGTCCAGCACAAAACTGAACGCATCAATTTGAATAAATTTTCTGAGCTTTTCGCCTTTGACAAAGTTCACAAAGTTCGCGACTCCCAGCGAGCAAATCGTCCGAACCGTCGGCGCAACCGACAGTGTGACATTGCAGGCGGAGACGGGTGTTTCCTCTGCGGCTTCCTCGTGCGTGAAGCTCATCGAGCGAATGAAATCGTCCACAGATTTCATGTCGCTCCAGTCAGCCGCGTAATGCTGTGCATCGGTTAAGCGCGTGCGGAAATCGAACATAGCTTTGATGTAGGGATTATCTTTGTTAGCTTCTGCGATTTGCTTTCTCATTTCGACATTGTCCACGCAGAGAAACACATATCCCGAAAGCTTTTGTGAGGTGTAGCCCCTTTCGTCAATGTGAATGTTCTCCGTGGTTTGCGGATTGATTTCGCAGAGCATATTGGTTAAAGCCTCGACCTTTAGCTTCCCGACGTGCTTCTGCCAGAACATCTGATTTGCCAAGTTCTTCGGTTCTACAGTATCGAAATCGTAAAGCGTCAGCTTGGTTAAGCCGAACCGCGTCAGCAGCTCCGCCACTGTTGACCCGACCGACCCGCAGCCGATAATATGAATCCGCTCCTTGCAATCTTCCGGCTTAAAGAAATCATAGCTTTTTGATAAGTTTAAACTATCCATCGTTCTCCTCCCAATAAATATTGCTCGTACATTTCGCACCGCGAAAACGGTAATTCTTCATCTTCCGGGAAGTTCGTCTTTCTCGGCTTTTGAACAAGCTTTTTGTTGCCGCGCTTCTGCACTTTTTCTTTTGCGTCAGCTAAGAAAATATCCATACCTTCCTCACCCATAATTCTGACTTCAACGTCCTTATCCTCATACAGAATATTCCTCTGCATATCGTAAATCAGCGTATGGACGCTCAAAGACTTGTTCCAGACCATGAAGATGTAGAACATATCCGGTTCAAGCTGTTCAAGGATTTGCGCTCTGTGCCCCTCATCCACGCCCGACGGATTCACGCTCATGTTGACATGGCTGTGACCTTGCATTTTAATTTTGTCGAATGTTTCGTTATCAAAGGCGTAGAGCCATTCGGTGTACGCTTCCTGGTCGGTGTTCACGGTGCTGCCGGTGACCTCCTGCGGATATACGAAAATATCTTCAATTATGAAATCACTATCACCATCACGCACAACAGTCCCGTGCCAGGCGACTTCATCGCTGAACGAAGTCACAAGAGCAAGTGTCTTCTTGTACGCTTCCGGTGTGAGCCAGACAGTAGCTGAAGCGTTAGAATAATTGAAAGTCTTGCTGTAGCTGAGTTTCCCATCGGACATCTTTACGTTCTTCAAAGACTCCGCGAACTCTTCGCAAATCTGCTGTTTATGCGCTTCTGTGAGTATTATTGGTCGTGAAATAGAATCATTCCTTTCTGTTGTAGTTTTAGATTGACAAATACAAGAATTCATGATATACTAAAACTAAAGAATTCTTGAGATTGGAGATGTATGTTATGAACTTAGCGAGAGTGTCCTCAAACGGACAGATTACTGTGCCGGTAGAGATTCGCCGTCTTTTAAAAGTGAAGGAAGGTAACAAGTTGCTTTTCATGCGGAAAGACAACGGCGAAATTGTTGTCAGTAACGCGTCCCTGTTTGCTTTGCAGGAGGCGCAGGAAGCGTTCGCAGGTGTTGCGGAAGCTTTAGGAAATCCGACTGAGGAAGATATTCAGTCATGGGTTGATGAAGTGCGTTACGGAAAGGCGGCGGAAGCGTGAAAATACTTGCCGATACGAATATTTTAATCTCCGCTTTGCTCTACCCTGATAGTAAACCAGCCATTGCACTAATTCAAGCTGCAGTCAAGCACGAGTTAATTTTAACTGATTATAATATTTCGGAACTCCATCGTGTCGCCGCAAAGAAATTTCCTGCCAAGTTGCCAGATGCTGATGCGTTATTAGCAAAATTAAAATTTGAGTTAGTGTCCGCACCGATTTCTGCCCAAAAGTTAATTGCCGACCCCAAAGATGCGCCGATTCTGAACGCCGCGATTCTGCATGAAGTAGACGTAATTATCAGCGGGGACAAGCATTTCCTGCAGCTTGATATGGAATATCCCAAACCAATGAAAGCCGCGGATTTCCTTGAAATTTATGGTTCAGATGAATAGCTTCCCTCCAGTTCCAAAACCGCCTCATACGGCGTCAATAACGTCCCGTCCGACTTTTCAATACAGCTTTTCGACAAACAGGAAAGCTCCCGAGCAAACTTCATCATCACTGTAGAATCGTAGAAATTTAGATTCCGCGCTGACACTACAGCCTGGTCAATCGCCCCAACATAATCCCGCTTTCTCATGTACTCCTGAAACCTCATCGCATAGCTGCCAATGCAGCCGTGGTGCTGAATATGCGGGTTCGGAAGATATGAATTACTTTCCGGCGGGAACATATACATCTTTGCGGCTTTCAAGCCGTTTTTCATGTCCGCAGTATACGCCGCGCAGATTCGCAGCTTGTATATTCCATCTGCGAATATCGCCTTGTACAGCCTTTCCATCTGCGCTTTTGTAATCGCGGAATTGAGCTGCGAGTACAAATAACCTTTATGGTTCTGCACGTACTTATCGAACGCTTCTTGGTCATAAACATCAGCATAACCATGCACGACAAACTCAACCACAGTGCCGTTTACGCTTATCAACGAGAGATTCTTGTTGCACTGGAAATACCCCATGATTTCAGAATCATCCGAGTGTTTATCAATCTCACATTCGAGCCCGGCAAGCGTGTACTTGCGCTCTTGGATTTTCTCCGCCACATCTCGTAAAGAATATAAATAACCTTGATATTCAATTTCATGTTTATCAATTTCGGCTTTGAGTTCATCGAGCCTCACGCGCTCAAAAGCAGTCTCAAAGCCTGCTAATTTGGTTCTGATGATTTCAGCACGAATATCTATTTCTTTCGCAAATTCTTCAATCAGCCTCTCGTACTCTGTAGACGTTTTGTCCCCTAAACTCTTTAACAGCGCGGTTTCGCTTTCAGAAAGAGGATTATTTTTGAACAGCGACGGCAGGTACTTCGGAAGCATCATCTGAAGCGCATGGAAGTGTTTCAGCTCCAACCTATCGGTGAAAATTACTGTACTGCGGTCGTCTGCAGAGTGATAGAAAAGTGCGTTCAGCTTCCGAGCATAGAAAACCCGTAAATCCTCTTGTAGTGTGTAATCGCCCATGTGACGTTTGCCCGTACCTGCATTAGCTTTGATGATTTCAAGCATTTTTCTGCCAGCTTCTGCGTTGCTCATATAAATTATGACGATATTATGTTCTGAACTATTCGGGTATTGGATAACATCCGGCACAAACCAGCCCATTGCCTGCGTTGCAGAAAGTGTTGAAACTTCGATTTCTGATAGATTTACGCGCTTACAAATTAACCGCACACCTCTGTCGTCCATACGCTTACGAAGTAACACCCGCATTGTCGCAAGAAAAGAATCATCGGGTGTTCCCGATTCTGTTATGTTTGAAAACAACCTGTCCGCCGCGTCGCTCGTTAAAGTCAAATCGTGAATTTCCTTGGTAAACACTCTTCAAATCACCTCCTTCCTGTAGGGGACGCCGTCCCCGGCGTCCCGCAAAGTTTACACTGCATTATCAGCTTTGACTACATTTAATAAATAGCACTTCTCCGTGATTCCGAAATCGGCGAAGGTTTTATCTAAGTCGCCCGGACTGAGAGTTGACCCGTCTAAGTTCATAATCCCGCGTGTATAGTCGATTTCCGCGTCCTCTAACGCCTTGCGGAGCGTTGTGTTTGCGTCAAGGATTTCGGTTTTGCGTTTGACGTTGTTGCCTAATGTTGCCTTTATCATTTTGATTTTTCCTCCATAAAATAGTTGTGGGCGGGAATTCCCGCCCATTTGATTCTTAAACACTCACTTGAATGTTCGCTGCGATTTTATCGCGCTCGGCTTTAATGTCCTTCAGAGTTGTTGCAATTCCCGCTTCAACTTTAGCTAAATTCGCCAGAGCTAATCCCGCTTTGTCGAGAACGTATTCTTTCGCGTCTTCGGTGTCCGACGGAATTGGGAGAGTTGCTGTTGCTAACTTCTTCTCATCGTTCGTGACGCCGCCGAAGCTGATGCCGTGCTCGTTCGCGCTGCTTGCACCGATACCTACCTTGAAGTATGCTTCTTTGGTTTCCTCGTCAACAAGAGCTAATGCCGACGGTCGGTACTTCTGAACCGTCTCTAAGTCTGCCAGTGAAACTCCGCTTGTGATTACAAACGAATTGCCTGCGATTGTGGTTTTTGCCATTTTGAAAGTCCTCCTAAAGTTTAATGATGTATGCTTTCATACTAAGAAAATAATATATCTTTTCATAGTGCAAAAAATACGATTACAATTATATTTACAAAAAGCATAGAGAAAAGCCGCCTTTCGGCAGCTCCCGCGCGGTTCTCTTCATTTGTTTATAATTAGAATATATAATTATTATTATGATATATTACTATTCACAAAAAGAAAAATAACCGCCACCCATTTAAACGCGCAGCGGTTACTGTTAATACTATCAGATTTTCTCACTTATCCCCGCAACCAATCTCAGAATATTAAGCGCATCCGTGGTGCCTACATCACCCTCTTTTCCGTTTGCGACGAATAACTGAACTGAGTTAAGCTCGCTGATTCCTGCGATATGTCTGAGCAGAGCCAGTGCATCTGCCGTCTGAACCTCGCCGGTGCCTGTTATGTCGCCTGTCTTGAATGTCAGTACCAAGAAATCTCCTGTCTGCCTGACATTGATGTTCGCATTACCGTTTGAGCCAACTATGGAAGTAGCGATGAATTCAAGCTCGCCGGTTGTTGCGTTATATTGTACTAACACCGCGTTTTGCTCTATATACTCTACACCTACGCTCACAGTTTGATAGCCTATTGCGCCTGCGGGGACTTTGAGTTGAGTCACGGGGATATTAATATTTATTGTTTGAATAATATTTAGCGGAATATTAACGACTATATTGGTTATTCCGGGTTGTTGAATAATTGTGACGTTGTTGACGATGTTTTGGATTATAGTAGTATCATTTGAACCGCCTCCACCCCCGCCGTTACCAGAATCTCCGCTACCTGTAGAATTATTATCGCCACTTCCGCTTCTAGTTTCGATATCAACTTCGTGACAGCGAGTACAAGCACGGATACGCACATTATTCACCCACAATCTCCAATTACCCCAACTGTGACCTAGCTTTCTAACCACCTCGGCTTTTACTGCACCGTTGCAATCATCGCAAGTCACATTATTCGTGCCATCTGTTGTACAGGTCGGAATAAGATAAATCGTTTTTGTAATGTTAGAGTGTAAACAGTTGGAATCAGGCGGACTTATAGGTTGCTGGTGCTGTGCTCCAAACATCCGCAAAAACGGATAGCCATTATTTATGTTGGGATTTATATCCCAAATTGTGTCAAAATCAAAACTTGCAAAAGTGCTTTGATGTTGCATTTGAACGGATGAAATTGGTATTGTGGTATCAATACCAAATCCAATTCCTTTTTGGGAAGAAGTTGGTTTGCCATTGAAAAATTGTTTACTGTCTATATTCCAATATGTGTTATTGATAGCATTTAAAGAACCGTTAGCTCTGCCAATAATCCCTCCAATCATAACATATGCAGGATGCAAAGCGAAGGTATATATATCCCCAGAATTGTAGCTATTATTAATTAAAGTTGGCATAAAAGCACCAATTCCTCCAGCATGAGCATAAGCCGATAAAGCTGTCGATGATATTGTACCGGAATTGTAACAATTATCAATATTTGCTACAATGCCAGAAACAATCCCTCCTGCATTAGCCCAATATACAGTCGCAGATGTTGTTGCGAATGTTTCAGCTGAAATATTTCCGGTATTATAACAATTTTGGATTATAACACCGTCACCAGAAGAAGTGCCAATTCCTCCCGCTTCAGCATGTGTCGTAATAGAGTAAGCAAAAATTGTTCCTTTATTGTAACAATTGCTAATTGATACTCCTTGATTATGTCCGCTGATTCCTCCGGCATATGCGTTTATAGAAGAACGAGCAGAAATATAACCTGTGTTATAACTATTACTTATGTTAGTTGATGAATGAGCAACTGCACTAATGCTTCCAGCATCAGCATGACTTTCATAAGTAATATCTATATATGTATTCTCCAAACCTACATTTTTAATAGTAGCTTGTTGAGCATTTCCAAATAACCCCCCATATTTATGATTGCCGTTAATCGTGAGATTGGAAATTACATATCCTTGCCCATCGAACACACCGCTAAATCGACTTATAGGTGAATTTGTAGAATTGTCGCCAATCGGTATCCATTCTTTCCCCGATAAATCAATATCAGCAATTAAATGATATGTGCCACTCAGATTGTTTTTTATAGCTTCTAATTCCGTTCTGTTTGATATGGGGATAGAACCTGCCGAGGGTGGGTCGATGGGAGCAATAAACTTACCACTTGAATTAGGGTTTGGTGTATTTGCTACATTGACAGTAATATTAAAACTCTGAGTATAATTAACACTCTCGGTTGTGCCGTTAATTATAGTTGCTTTAACCGTCACAATTCCAGCTGCGGTTGTGTATAAAACATTCCCAACGATTGTTGCGTCTGTATCACGTTCATTTTCAATGCTCCATAAAACAACCCTATTCGTAGCGTTAGACGGATTAACTTCACCCGAAAGAATCAAAGGAGTTCTTGCTGTTGCTGTTGTTGGAACGTCAAGTATATTCACAACAGGAGTATACGCATCACGAACAACTATATTGAATTCTTGGGAATAGTTAGAACCTATAGCTCTACCATTAATTATGGTTGCTCTAACTCTTACTGTTCCCGCTACTGTCGTATTTAGTATGTTTCCATTTATTGTTGCACCTGTACCTCCAGCATTAACAATACTCCATGAAATATTTTTATTTGTGGCTGTTGTCGGATTAACAACACCTGAAAGCGTTAAGGGTGTTCCTGTTGTTTTCGTTGTCGGTACGTCTGTTATACTGGAAACAGGAACAACACCAACAGTAAAACTCACTGTAAAGCTTCTGGAGGATATATTTGCACCACTCACAGTAATTGTTGCATTATATATTCCTGGCGCAAGTCCTGTATTTGGTGTAATAGTGAAGCTGTCGCTACCATTAACCGCTATACTCGGTATGGATGTTTTATTTAATGTAAAAGCATTAGCACCCGAAAATAGAATGTTTAATGTTCCTGTTGGTCGATTCCCCGTATTATTTATTGTAACGGTATGCGGCGTTTGAGCTGAATAACCCACAGTTGCAATAGGAAAAGTTCTATTTGATGATGGGTTTATAGTTATCCCAAATATTGGTCTCGCTGGGCAAGGGTCGTGAAAAACTGCACCAAATATCCACCCAATAAACGGAATCCATCTTGTCCAAGTTCGAGCAACGGTACCATGTTGGTCGTCAAGTCCGCCACAATAACTACAGCATCTAAAACTCCCATTCATGTCTTTATGAAACCCCACAGGTTCAAAAATCCCTGCGGGACCAGTTGCGCCACAGTTTCGACATCTTTCTGTAAGTAAAAATAAACTAGGTGTTATAGATATTAATGGTGTTACAAGAATATCTTTTTCCCATATTCCTTCAGAAATAACTCCATCAGCAGCTACATACTTACCATTTCCTTGACGCATACCATAAATCCAATTACCTTCATACCAAGATTCATCTTCAAAGTATATTGAACCATACCCGTGCTGGTGATTTTCATAAAAACTACCAATATAAAGGGTTTTTAAATTACAATCAGTTACAAAAAACCACACTCCTTGCCCTGAGCGATGACCATTAATCCAATCACCAGTGAACCAACCTTTATTGCCCCATTTTTCTATGAAGATACCTTGACTGTGGGGTTGATTGTTTAAAAACTCGCCAATGTACACATTGCCATTGCTCCATGACATTATTCCCTGACCATGGAACTCATTGCCGTTCTTTTCGCCAATATAAACCCAAGATACGCCATCGTCATCTTTTCCTTCTTGTGCTATGCTCATCGTTGGTGCCAGGCGTTGAAGAGGAGGGATTGCGGGGATAAATGCAGGAATTGACATCGGTGAAAAGAATTCACCGTCTTCCCATATTCCTTCTTGAATATCACCATCAGAATTTATCAAAATTCCCTTGCCGTGCGGTTGATTATTAAACCATTCACCTGCATGAATAGTGCCGTCGGGCCACGAATGCGTACCTTGACCGTGGCGTTGACCATTAATGAATTCTCCGATAAATACTTCTCCGTTCCCCCAAGATAGTATTCCTCGCCCATGACGTTGGCTATCGATTAAACCACCAGCATATACCCAAGTGACCCCGTTATTGTCAACACCCACTTGCGTTCCGAGTGCAGGGGATGATGCGGCAAAAACCATACCCACATCTGTTATTCCAGGAGTACCTATCAAAATAGCCAACACTAAGAGCACGGCGATTGTTTTTTTGCATTTTGTTATCTTTCCCATGATAAATGTTCCTTTCATTGATGTTTAAAATAAAAAATACCCACGTTCAAAACATGAGCAGTTTAATAATAACTGCCCTTTATCCAAAACATTAAATAGTTGAGGTAAAGGACAGAATTGTATTTTGTTTAAATCTGTCTCCCTCAGGATGCAAAATTAGTCATTTAGAAAATACCATCCGAAAAATATTTGTATATTTTATATTATACATCAAAAATAAAGGGTTGTCAATAGTTTAATTAAACTTATTATAATAAAAATAACCGCCGCCCGTTTAAATGAGCAGCGGTCACTGTTAATATTATCAGATTTTCTCAATTACCCCCGCAACCAACCTCAGAATATTAAGCGCGTCGGTAGTGCCGACATCACCTTCTTTGCCATTCGCGACGAACAATTGAATCGCATCAAGCTCGGCGATACCCGCGACGTGCCTGAGCAGAGCCAGTGCATCCGATGTCTGAACCTCACCAGTGCCGGTGACATCGCCTGTTTTGAAGATTAAAGACAGGAACTCACCGATTTGTGATATATTGAAGTTCGCATTGCCGTTCGTGCCGATTGTAGCGCCGGTCACGAATTCAAAACTGTTGGTCAGTTCGTTGAACTTTACCAAAACAGCGTTCTGTCCTGCGTGAGCCGCACCTGCGTTCAAGGTATGTGTTCCCGCAGAGCTAATTACCATTTGATGTATGGGGATATTGATGTTGATTGTGTTTATAATCGTAATCGGCATATTAACGATTATAGTGCTGATACCGGAATGAATTTCAGTAGAGCCGCCTTCCTTCCAACGTGCCTGAACATTGGTATTGGCTGTAAAAACCGTACCTGTGGTTATTTGAGAGCCGCCTGTAATTGCATACCAGCCATCGAAAGTGAAGCCGCTTCTTGTGGGGTTTGCGGGCAGGCTTGTCAGTTTCCCGTCCGCACCTGTTTGAAGAGTGGCATAGGTAGCGTAATTACTGACAAAGGTAATAGTGAAAACGCCGCCTGCCGCAGTGCTGCCACCTCCACCGCCGCCGCCTCCACCGCCGGAGCTTCCGCTGCTGCCGCTACCGGAGCTGTTGCTTTTAGCGATGACTGTTACAGAAACACTGACTGCGAGCGATACATTGTTTGGATTAAGAATACCGGCGGGAAGGGTTACTGTCCCGTTGACAGGGAATGTTTGTGCGGTTGTTGTCGCAGTGTTATACGTACTCGCCTCAACGTCCCATGTTACGTTTGCTTGCACATTGCCGTCATTCGTAACCATTGTAACTGTCTCGGGGAGATTTAACCCCGCTATGGTTTTTGGTGTGGCGTTCGGTCGCCCTGTAATCGCTGTCGGTTGAGTAATACTTACAAGCGTCTTAGTAATCGTCGGCTGTATTACCATAACCGTTGCCGTGCCGATAATACTCTCCGTGTGTGTTGATGTAGCTGTAACAGTGAGAGTGCTCGCTGTTTCATTCGCTGCTATTGTCAGGAGTCCGCTGTTATTAATAGTCGTTCCCGCAACTCCGCCCGAAACCTCCCATTTTACCCCCTGCGGTGAGTTTGTGCCGGCGACAGCCACACTGAACGTATGCGTGTCGCCTTTATTAAAGTAAATTGTTCCCGGAGTTACTGTCACTGCCGTTACCTCAACAGCCGACGGTTCGTCTGTGATTGTAATAACTGCAGTATTTGAGATATTCGCACTTAAAGCTGACGTCGCGGTGACTGTAAGTGTTTCGGCAGTTTCATCAGCGGCTACCGTCAGGAGTCCGCTGTTGTTTATGGTCGTTCCTGCTATTCCGCCAGAAACCGCCCAGGTCACGGTTTGCGTAGGGTCATTTGCTCCGGCTACAGCCGCGCTTAATTGGAAAGCGGTACCTTTTTGCACTTCTGCGGTACCCGGACTAACACTCAAGCTTGACACCGTTGCAGCAAGCCTTTCGTAGTTAGCTGTTACTGATACAGCCTGCTCGGGCATTGTAAAGCTTGTGCTTACGCTGTCTGCGTCCGCAAGAGTAACTCCCGAAGCAGTCCAGTTTTTGAATTGCATACCCACAGGAGCCGGATTAGCCGTGACTTCTGCTGTTGTGTGCCGCAGAACACTGCCGCCGCCCGTGCCGTTGTAAACGGTCAGGTCATAGAATTTAAGCAAAACCTTCGGAACAGGGAAGCCGTTGTTAAAGTCGGGGTGAATCGCCCAGACATCGTTAAAATCAAACCCGAGGAAGGATATAGCCCTTCTCATTTGATTTTCGTTTAAAAAACTTCCGTTGTCTGAATTTGTGTTGGAGTCGATTATGCCGCTTAAATAATAGCAATTTATTAAAGGTGTATAAGGAGACCAATTGGAAGTGTAATCAAAGTGAGTTTGTCTGAAAGCTGACCAAGTAAGAGCACGACCAACAACAGCGCCTCTATACACACGAACATTATTACCGACACTGCTTGTCGTAATTTTTCCGGCACTGATACAGTTTTTTATAGTTTCGGCTCCGCCGGCAATTCCGCCGATATTGTTGTAAATAATATTATGCCGAAGGCGAAGATTAGTAAAACTTGCATTTAAATTTATAACAACATCACTTGCAGAATTATTTATGTGTTGAATATAACCCGCTAATCCCCCGACATATGAATTATAATCAGAATTTACAGAAATTCTACCGGAAGCGAAGCAATTTGCAACAGTTGAATTCGCGCCATACCCTACAATGCCGCCAAAGCGATGGCTGTGGAGATTATCGTAATCATATAAACTTTCCTTAGTTGAAACATTAATATCAAAATCAACGACAGCAAGGTTTCTTATTGTCGCTTGCCAAGTGGTTCCAAAAAGCCCAAAATTACTATCGCCCCATGAAAATTGAACATCAAGCTCGCCAAATATTTGCATACCTTTGATTTGATAGCCGTTCCCGTCAAATATCCCCGAGAACCCAATGGGTTGTCCTGATAATCCCCCTATTCGATTAATCGGCTCCCAGCCGTTGCCGAAGTCTAAATCCCCTCCGGGTGCGGTGACTTCGCTCAGGTCGATGTCGTTCATCAGTATGTAGTTGCTTGCTAAATCGTTCCTGATGTTATACAAATCATCAGCCGTGTAAATCGGCTTGAACCCGCTCGGTATTGTTGAAGCGGATACTTCGAGCGGCAATGGTAAGATTGTTACGGCGATTATTAACGCCATAAGTGCGGAAAATACTTTTTTGATTCCTGTTTTTGTGTTTGTCATTTTTGACCTCCTCGTATAATAGTAGTTTAAAATATTTTCTTAACTTGAAAATTTTGTGGATGTGGAAGCCGGACGACCTCTGGTTGTCCAGTCATTTCGGGATGTGTATGCTCCTTCAGCCGCTTCAATCAACTCTCTGTCGTTTAACATGAAAAACGGAAAATCTCCCGAATTATATGAATCGTTAACCCAAAGACGATTTGAGGTAATATCAACATGATACCATGAGCCATCAAGATTTATATAATTCCAGGCGTGACCCAGATTCGACCCGGGCATCGCGGCGACGGTTGATATGTAAATACATTCTATACCCACACGACTAAGCAGTTCAATATATGCTAATGTATCACCTTCGCAAACCGCAAGCTTATTAACCAATGCACCATAAGAAGTATCTTGCAATCCCCTCGGATTGTCTTCTGTAATGGTTCTTCTTAAATATACCAGGTCATAATCAACATTAAAAACAAGGTAATCATGGAGAGCCTTTGCTGCTTCATATTTGGTCATATTCGGCTGAACAACAGCGAGAGCCCTCTCAACAGCAGCTTCATACAATGCCTGTGATTGCCGGTATTCACTTTCCGTCATGATGTATGAGGGAATTAAAGTACGTCGGTCATCAACAAAATCGAGATAGACAAAACGGTTAAAATGATACAAAAGCGGCACGTCATAACGAATATCCCATGTTCGGTCAAGGAAATCCTCGCGCTGTTCCTCTGAAGCCCATACTTCTCCGATATAATCGTGGACATCAATGCCCATACTATACGCTCTCAGTTCTTGTATGAGATAATCCTCGAACGGCAGCAGTACAACCGGTGCGCTTACTTGCGGCGGAGCTTCTGATAATCCCGCTGCTATCCTTAAAATAATCAACGCATCAGCAGAATTAATGACACCATCGCCGTTTAAGTCAAAGCGCACTGCTTGCTCTGAGGTCAGATGAATCAGTCCTGCCGAAGCACGTAAAACTGTCAGTGCGTCCGCGGTTGTGTAGGCTTCGTTTGCTGAGGTGTTCGCTGTTAACAATACCAGCATTGTGATTGTGAGTAAAGCTGTGATAAACCTTTTCATTTAATTATCTCCTTTTATTAATTTTATTCCTGCTCACATTCGTCTTTTTTACGTTTGTAGAGCAATCCCTCAATAAGTTTTGCCGAGTATCCGCCCGCCCTTGCTATTTTTGCTCGCTCGCGTCTATCTGTTTCTTGCTTTGCAAGGTCTGCGATGAATTCCGGGCGGTAAAGACGCATAGGACAATCAAGCTTATCTCCGTGATAATGCTTGAAGATTTTAAACATAGCATCTTTCCCGATAAGCTCAAATAATTCTAAGTAAATGTCATTTAATGCTTCCGATTCATTCCCGTCTACCTTGAAAAGCTTATAAACTATTTCATCGGTTATGTTGTCGAAATCTATCTTAATCATGCCAATTCTCCCCCCTTGCTGTATAATTATAGCAGAAATACCTGTCTTAAATCCAGTCTCGAAACGGATAATTAAACGCTCCTAAAATAGTTCCGTTTTTAGAATCTATAAACGGTATTTATAAATTTCGGTAAAATAAAATCGACACGCCGATAATAGCGAGCCGAAGCGTTATAACTATATAATGTATAAATTGCATAGGGCAAAGATTCGGAGGCTCTTTAATTTTTCATTGTTTTGCATACAGACTTTCTGTTATAATAAGAATAAAACTATCACAACACCAAGGAGAACCCCATGAACAGAGAAAACCTTACTGAAAAATTAGAAGAATTTGAAAGCGAAATCCTCGATATTATTAGACAGCAGCTTATGCCTTCTGTAATAAACGCTTCAAGCGCAGCGGCACTTCAAAGGAATCTAAGCGATAACAGTTCGCAACAATATCAGGAATTTCACAACTCGCTCAATGTAAGCCTGAACCGCCTTTATGATTCGTTTGACTTAGGTAAAATGTCAAAAAACTCAAGCCTATATTACGCAGACGAAATAAAAGAATATCTTGAAATATTTTATAATGTACTTGAGATTTCTCAGGAAACGACCATTGATGCTATAGTCAAAGAGCTTTCAACCGGCAGTAGCTCTAACAAGATTTTAGAGCGCACTACAGACATAATCAAGGACAGAAACAGAATCCTCGGGAATTATTTATACGAAAACAGTAGACTTTTCGGAGATTATATGTTATTATGGGAGGGAGAAGGCGACAGGAATAAGTACTATCGGTTCACTTCGGAAAACATGAACGCCTGCCCGACCTGCTGTGATTTAGATAAAAGTGTGTTCAGAATCTGTGATGCTTCCATTGGAGTTAATATGCCGCCGATTCACCCGAACTGCCTTTGTTTTATTGATGTTTTGGAAGAGAGCGATAATCCATCGGGGAACGAGCAGGAGAGCCATTCGCCAAACTTGTTTGACATAACCAATATCGTCTTGAACACACCGTCGATTATTGACTGGCGGAAATATATGCCGGCTAATGTTAAACCGCCTGACACCCCGTCAAGTGTTCCGACAATTGATATTAATGCGGAAATTATCGCACTAATCACATCGGAGGAGCCGGATTCAAGCGGTAAATACCCTTCTATAGCTGATATGGATGATATATGGTATGAGGACCCGTTTAATTGGATAGAAGAGCACCAATGCCCGTGGTTTGTATTGGGGAGAATTGGTGAAATATATGGTGTACAAGTAACATTTGACGGTTCCGGAAACGGCGGTCTTTGGGCACAAAACGCTGAAGAAAAAGCGTATATTTGGAAAGACGGCGAAAAGACTGATGAATACAGAACCGTTCACAGAGAGCTGTCTTGGGAAAATATCGTACCCCAAAGCGCAGTGAGCTTTGGTAATCCCGCTCCTTGGGGGCACGTTGTATTCATAGAAGCGATTGAAGTAATCAATGGAGAAAAATGGATTTATTATTCCGACGACTGGAAAAACGGCGGCAACAGAGGTAAAGTATCAAAGAAATTACTTAGTGATTTTATCGGACTCTGTCCAGAAGAAGGTACAATTAAAGGGCACCCTACCCACGGTGAATTTCGCGGATATGTCCAAATAATATAAAGGAAAATATCATGAAGAAATTATCAATATTGCTCTCAATAATACTTTGTTTCACAGCCTGCGACAATAATTCCCTAATTCTCTATGAAAGCCCTCGTGCTCACGAGGAGCCTGTGGAGGAAAATAAAACACAGGAAGAACCCGAAACTCAAGCAGATATATGGACGCCATTCACGGAAGATTCTGAAGGCAGAATGGTATTCACAGATTCTTACTTTTTTGAGCCGTTAGAACTTTTAGGCTATATAATTACAGAAGCCGGCGATGTTTTCATTCCATATGAAGATTGGGAAGAATGTGACCCTGATTTCTTTGCGGCGCACGTGTTTGGGGCATGGTCTTTCATGGGGAATACGGTTATTATTAATGAATCGTATATAACAGAAAAAAGTTACAGAAACGGCGATATAATTATTTTTATCGTACACGAAGAAGATTTCTCGAATATGTGGATTGAATGGCTTGACATAAATAATCCCGATATTATGTACGGCGGTATAAGCATTCGTGATGTTGTTGATAACGGCTGGGATATTAATGTTAACGTTTATAGAGAGTATATAGCTTCTCCTATGATAAGCTCTTCGTACAGAAAGATTCTTAGTGCTCCCGAAGAATCCCTCGTTTTTAAATATGATGATTTTATTATCACGCTTCCGGCAGGTTGGCGCGAAGGAGAGACCGAAACATTCCCCATTTATATATCGCCAAACGGCAAAGCACAGATACACGTCACGCCTGTATATTGTATAGCGGGTAGTTACGATGAGTGCGAAAACGCTTCGGAAGCATTAGATGTGCTGATGTATTTAACGGGAATCGACTTTGATTCAGAAAGATATTCGTTAATCGAAAAAGCAAGTTATCTCGGAACGGATTATGATGTACACAGGATTATTTATCATGACAATAACCAATGGAGTTCATTGTGGAACGATATGTTTATAATTAGTGACGGAGAGCGGCATTTCAATATAAGTTTAAATGCGTCTTCTGACGAGGATTATTATGAGTATCTCGCAGATGTTGAATTTGTTGTAGGTGGATTTTTGATTAAACAATAAAAAAGGACAAAGGTCAACACGAAAAACCTAATTACGCACACGGCTAAATCCGTGATTATAAAAGTGATTGAGCTTCGTTACTTAAATCGCTAACTTCGGCGAGCTCTTGAATTATTATCAGGAGATGATACCGGCGCAGGAACATAAATAAACAAAAAACGGTTGATGAAAATCAACCGTTTAAAATTTTTATTACTGTTAATAACATCGTTTGCATTAATTGCGAAAACTAAACTGAAACAAAAAATGGAAAATAAAGGACTACTAAATTATACAGGATTCAACGAAGCACGGGGGAAGCAAATCATGAAGAAAATAATTGAAAAAATCAACTTCAAAACCTACCGCCCCGATGAGTTCCCCGAAAGCGACAGATTTTTTGTCAAAGCTACCACTACATATGCCGATATGACATAACAAGAGACATATTTATATTTTATTACACGGAATAAAACAATTTTAACCATCTATCGGTACAGGCTCCTCGCACATACAAACAATCCCGCCCGCACCTATTTCGGAAGCATCAGCGAGAGTTTTATAATTCACCATCTGCCCGACAAACGCGCTCACGTCCAAATATATATGTCGCAAAATGCCGATTTCGAGGAAAACGACTACGCACAGTAGTTGTTTATCGAAATTTGTCGAAAAGGGTTGACAAGGGGTGAAAAACAATGGTAAAATGAGAAATGCAAATTATAACACAACATCTATGGAGGACGAAAAAATGAGTAAATGGTTTAGATTCTTTATTGGTTGGCTATTACCAGGGCTTTTATTATTATTAATAAGTATTATTGTTAGATTAAATTTTGAAAAAAATAGTATAATGACAGATGTATTAATTCAATTTTTGCAATCAATAGGAATAGCTTTAATAGTTGGTTCTATTTTTGATTTAGTATTAAACACAAAATCATTTACAAATACGCTTTCAAAAATTTTCATTTCAAAATCATTTTTATCTGAATTGAGTGAAAAAGAAAAAAAGCAGTCCTTACAATTAATACTACAACCACCAGATAAGAAAGTTCAATATTATAATTTTAACAAATATTTTTCTCAACAAATTGATAAATCAATGAAAATATTTGAGAATAATTTTAGGTCAGAATTTTTTATTAAAGCGAAAATATATAAAGAAGATGATGTGATAAAAGCAGATACAGAATTAGCGTATAGAGTCCATAAGGGGAGAGATAAATATGAATCATTTCCCGTTTATTTTGATAGCGAAAGAATAAAAATATTAAAAACAATAATAGAAACTCCAGATGGAAAGTCTATTGATATAACGCCATATTATAAAAGTGATGACGATGAATTTTGTAATTTCAAACATAAGTATGAATTTAAAGTACCGGATGAATACAATAAATGTGAGTATTTAAATATAAGAAGAAAATATATTGACATTGGATATGACCATTGGTTATGTTATGGCTTTTTGTTAGTAACTCCCAGTGATGGTGTTAGATTTGAATTAAACTGTGAAAAAGGATTAAAAATAAAAGAAAATGTGGTTTATGATAATTCTTTAAAAACGGAATTGAATGAAGAAACAAGAGAATCCATTATTATTCGTTCGTCGGCATGGTTAAATACACACTCGGGTTTTATGCTTATTATTGGTGATGAAAATACCGAAGTTGATATAGCAAATGAAATTATAGATGAAAAGATTAAAGAATATGATGAGAACTTTTCACCCAATCAACCTCCAAATGAAGCAGAGGCAGAGGCAGAAGAGGTGTCAAGTAGTAATTAAAATTATAACCCCCGCTCTTCCGAGCGGGGGTTAATTTCATCTACTTTTTCTCCCGATTATTCACATTATAAACCAGCGTCAGCAGGCTATCCCCCATATGCACATTCTCGGCGATAATCCCGTCGAAGTGCAAATTTATGTCATAATGCGAGAAGTTGAGAAACGCGCGAACGCCGCTCTCCACCAGCGTTTCGCAGACTGCGGGCGCGCTCGCCTTAGGTATGCACAGGATTGCAATTTCCGGCTTGTTTTTGGTGCAGAACGCTGTTAATTTCGTCATATTGCGCACAGAAATTCCTGCGATTTCCGTGCCGTCAAGCTGCGGATTTATGTCGAAAATGCCGACTAATTCACAGCCGTATTTCGGAAAATCGAAGAAGTAAGTAATCGCCTTGCCGAGGTTTCCCGCGCCAATCAGAATCGCGGGAGCTCTGCGCTCAACGCCGATAATCGCGCCGATTTCACGCCGCAAAACATCGACGTTATAGCCGTAGCCCTGCTGCCCGAAGCCGCCGTAGCAGTTCAAATCCTGCCGAATCTGCGAAGCCGTCAGCTTCATGCGCCGCGACAGCTCGCCGGAGGAAATCTTCGTCGTTCCCTCCTTTTGCAAGTCAGCCAAAAACCGATAATACCGCGGCAGACGCCGGATTACTGAGTTTGAAATATAATTTTTAGCAGGCATTATATAACCTCTTTAACCTTTCGCCGACTTCGTGCAGGAACTCTTCGGTGTTCACTTTTTTCTTCTCGGGCAAAGTCGAAAGCATAACCAAATCGCCTGTCATTACGCCGCTTTCAATAGTTTCAATCGTCGCTTTTTCGAGCATCTGCGCGAATTTGCAGAGCTCTGCATTTCCGTCAAGCTCGCCGCGTTTATTAAGCGCGCCTGTCCACGCGAACAGCGTTGCGACACTGTTTGTCGAGGTTTCTTCACCTTTGAGGTGCTTGTAATAATGCCTTGTAACCGTGCCGTGTGCGGCTTCGTATTCATACGCGCCGGTGGGCGAAACTAACACCGAGGTCATCATGCCGAGACTGCCAAACGCAGTCGCAACCATGTCTGACATGACGTCGCCGTCGTAGTTCATGCACGCCCAAATATAGCCGCCGTCCGAGCGCATAACTCGCGCAACCGCGTCGTCAATCAGCGTGTAAAAATATTCAATGCCGAGCGACTTAAATTTAGCGTCATATTCAGCCTCGTAAATTTCCTCAAAAATATCCTTAAAAGTATGATGATATTTTTTTGAAATCGTGTCTTTTGTCGCGAACCATAAATCCATTTTGAGGTCAACCGCATAATTAAAGCAGCAGCGCGCAAAGCTTTCAATGCTTTCTTTTGTGTTGTGCACGCCCTGAATTATACCGTCTGTACTTGCAAAATCATGCACTAAGAAACGGCGTTCCGCACCGTCCTTTGCAGTTACAACGAGCTCTGCTTTTTCGCCTTTTTTAACCTTGTCTTCAACGTTTTTGTACATATCGCCGTAAGCGTGACGCGCGATTATAATAGGCTTTTTCCACGCCGAAACAAGCGGCTCGATACCCTTAACGATAATCGGTGCGCGGAAAACAGTGCCGTCTAAAATCGCTCTAATCGTACCGTTCGGCGACTTCCACATTTCTTTAAGCTTATACTCCTCAACGCGCTGTGCGTTCGGCGTAATCGTCGCGCACTTTACGGCTACGCCGTATTTTTTTGTAGCTTCTGCGCTGTCGATAGTGATTTGGTCGCCTGTTTCATCGCGCTTTTCTAAGCCTAAATCGTAGTACTCGGTGTTGAGCTCAATATAAGGCTCGAGCAGAATTTCCTTGATTTTCTGCCAAATCACGCGGGTCATTTCATCGCCGTCCATCTCGACAAGCGGCGTAGTCATTTTAATCCTGCTCTTGCTCATCTTCAAACTCGTCCTCCAAATTTTCGCAGTCTTTTTCCACGCCGATGTCAATCATCAGCCTTGATTTCGTGAAGTACAGGGTTGCAACAATCCCCAGTAAAAACCCCAGTTTAATCAGAATCAGTTTCGCTATCAGCTTTTTCATGCCCTTGTTCCTCCTCAATTTCTTTTATTAATTTACCATCGCACTGGTTATAATTTTTCGTGATAATTTTCACGCCGTTTTTAATCGGCGAAATATAAATTCCCGCAATCACCCCGACCGCAAAACCCAAGAAAAATATCAAACCTTTCATATTATTCTCCTTTTGTTAAGTTGAGCAGACCTCCTGCTAAAAGCATATCCTTTTCGCGCTGTGAAAAGCCGCCGATAAGCGCGATTTCCGCGCCTGTAGTGAGGTTTTTGAGCGTAGGTGCGTCAAGGCTTTCCTTGATGTTCGCAATCTCTAATTCGTCGCCCTGTGAAACTTTTTCGTAGTCCGCTTCGTTTTTAAAAGTGAAAGGTAAAATGCCGTTATTGATTAAATTCTGCTTGTGAATCCGCGCAAAAGATTTGCAGACAACTGCTTTAATTCCGAGGTAGAGCGGAGCAAGTGCAGCGTGCTCGCGGGAGCTTCCCTGACCATAATTAGTTCCGCCGATTATGATTCCTTTTCCTGCTTCTTTTGCGCGCTTCGGGAAAGCTTCATCGCAGGCAACAAAGCAATATTCGCTGATTGCGGGAATGTTCGAGCGCAGGGGCAGAATCTTCGCGCCTGCGGGCATGATGTGGTCAGTTGTAATATTATCGCCGACTTTAAGGAGCGCGCTCGCCTTAATCGAGTCAGCAAGGGCAGTGTTTTTCGGGAACGGCTTGATGTTCGGTCCGCGCTGAATTTCACCGTCAAGGCTCGGCTTTATAACCATGTTGTCGTTAATTAAGAATTCTTTCGGTTGCTCTATTTTCGGTGCGTCGGGGACGCCGCACCCTACACGCGGGTCGGTGAAAACGCCTGCAATAGCTGACGCCGCCGCAGTTTCGGGTGAAACTAAATACACCTGCGCGTCCTTTGTGCCGCTGCGCCCCTCGAAGTTGCGGTTGAACGTTCTCAGCGACACGCCGCCTGAATTCGGCGACTGCCCCATGCCAATGCAAGGCCCGCAAGCCGCTTCGAGAATCCGCGCGCCCGCCGCAATCATGTCAGTCAGCGCGCCGCAGGAAGCAAGCATTTCAAAAACCTGCTTTGAACCCGGCGCAATCGAAAGGTCAACGTTCGGGGCGACAGTTTTGCCTTTCAGAATCGCCGCAACAGTAAGCATATCCTTGAGCGACGAATTCGTGCAAGAGCCAATACTTACCTGGTCAACCTTAATATTTCCGATTTCTTTTATGGTTTTTACGTTGTCGGGCGAGTGCGGACAAGCCGCCATAGGCACGAGCTTCGATAAATCTATTTCAAGAACATCGTCGTAAACTGCATTTTCGTCTGCTTCGAGCGGTATATAATCCTCTTCGCGCCCCTGCGCCTTTAAGAAAAGCCGCGTGATTTCGTCCGAGGGAAACAGCGAGGAAGTCGCACCAAGCTCCGCGCCCATGTTGGTAATCGTCGCGCGTTCAGGCACGGACAGGGTATGAACGCCGTCGCCCGTATATTCCATGACCTTGCCTACGCCGCCCTTAACCGACAGCAGGCGAAGCACTTCGAGAATTATATCCTTCGCGCTGACAAAAGGCGAGAGCTTGCCGCTGAGTCTAATATTGACAACCTCGGGCATAGTTATATAGTACGCGCCGCCGCCCATAGCCACAGCCACGTCCAAGCCTCCCGCACCGATTGCCAGCATACCCAAGCCGCCGCCTGTGGGAGTATGCGAGTCAGAGCCTATTAGAGTTTTGCCGGGCTTTCCGAAGCGTTCCAAATGCACCTGATGGCAGATTCCGTTACCTGGGCGGGAGAAATAAATCCCGTATTTATTCGCAACGCTCCCAATATAGCGGTGGTCGTCAGCGTTCTCAAAGCCCGTCTGAAGCGTGTTGTGGTCTATGTACGCCACGGAACGCTCGGTTTTAACTTTATCTACGCCCATTGCTTCAAATTGCAAATACGCCATGGTTCCCGTTGCGTCCTGCGTCAGCGTTTGGTCGATTTTGAGCCCGATTTCCGAGCCTTTTTTATTAATATCGCCGTCTATTAAATGTGCTTTTACTATTTTTTCTGTAATGGTTAAAGCTTTTTCCACTGGGATAATCTCCTTCTCTTTACGTGTAAACTTCATTATACCAAAAAATACAAAGGTTGTCAAGTTGACTAATTCAACAAAAGGTGCTATAATTAACTATGTTTGCTTTTAAATCGACGAAAAAATACTTATTTTTTATATTTTTGCTGACTGCTGTTCTGTTTTCGGGCTGTGCTTCTAACGGGGACGAGCCTGAGCCTGTACGGCTTATAAATGCTGAAAACTACGATGGTGCCGAGATTATTTCGCCGCCGCCGCTTGAAATTCCGCCGCTTCCGCCGGAAAATACTACAACCTCACAAACAATAATAACTACCACAACAGAACCGACTATAACCACGACAACCACAACAAATGTAGGGGACGACGACCCTGTCGTCCCGATAACCACCACAACACCACCAACCATAACCACAACAACGCCAACCATAACCACAACAACGCCAGCCGTAACCACGACAACCCCCGCACCCGTCGTCACAACGACGCCTGCACTAATAGCCACGCCGCCTGCGGCGGCGAGCGGCGAGGTCGTCGGCGTGTGGATTTCCTTCATAGAATTGCAAACCGCTTTCGCGGGGCGCACTGAAGCGAGCTTCCGCGCGGCTTTCGCCGAAATGATGAGCAATTGCAAATCACTCGGAATCAACACGGTTTATGTTCACGTCCGCGGACACGGCGATGCTTATTATAAATCCGAATTATTCCCGTGGGCGAAGCAAATCACGGGAACAATGGGGACTGCGCCCGCCTTCGACCCGCTCGAAATCATGATTGAGGAAGCTCATTCGCGTGGGATTTCCTTCCGCGCCTGGCTCAATCCCATGCGGCTCATGACTGACGCGGATATGAAGGCAGTCAGCGCGAGCAATCCCGCTCTGCCCGTCAGCAAGTGGTACAGCGGCGCGGAAAACGGCACGCGTATATTCCGTGTCGGCGAGCATTGGTACTTGAATCCCGCTTACGCCGAGGTTCGTCAGCTTATTGCGGACGGCGCGGCGGAGATTCTGCGAAATTATAAAGTTGACGGGATTCACATTGACGACTATTTCTACCCGCCGAACAGCGGGACAGCCTTTGACAGCGCGGCTTTCGCGGCGAGCTCGTTTTCGGATTTATCCGCGTTCAGACTCGATAATTCTACGCGCATGGTGAAAGCCTTGTACGATACAGTCAAGAGTATAAATTCTTCTGTGCTTTTCGGAATCAGCCCGCAGGGAAGTATTCAAAACTGCTATGAAATTTATGCAGATGTACGCAAATGGGCTTCACAGGCGGGTTACTGCGACTATATCGCGCCGCAGTTGTATTATGGTTTTCTCAATGCTGCACAGCCTTTCGAACGGTGCTTGGCTGAATGGGAGGATTTGGTTCGCGGCACGAATATCAAGCTTATAATCGGGCTCGCAAGCTACAAGCTCGGTCAGGTTGACAACTGGGCGGGAGAAGCGGGCAAAAACGAGTGGATAACTGACCGCGATACGATTATCGGGCGGCAGATTGAAGCCGCGAAAAAAGCCGGGAATTACGGCGGGTATATTTATTTCAGTTATAGATTTTTGTAGGGAACGGATTTATCCGTTCCGCATGAAAAACACGCATTATACTGCTGTCGGAACGCATAAATGCGTTCCCTACAGATAAAATAAAAGGAACGTAAAAATGAAAAAAAGTTTAAAATTAATTGCATTAATCTTAGCAGTGGTTTTCTGTTTAGGCAGTTTTCCCGTGTACGCCGAGTCGGACTTGGTTGCGCCTGAATCGGAATTTATTGCGCCTGAACCGATTCCGTACTTTCCGAATTTCTTCCTGCCGCATAATATGCGCGGAATTATTATCAGCCCGGAAGTAAACTTCGCGCTGACGCCCGACGACAGCGCAATGCAAATTTCCATGCAGCTTGATGATATTTTTGAAAGAATCCTCGCAATCGGGCTGAATTCCGTGATTATAAAAACATCGGCTGAGGACAGGGCATACTACGACCTTGACATGAACAGAAACGGCAAGGTTGACGTCGTAGGGCTCGCGGTTGACAGGGCGCGCGCTTATCACTTGAATATCTATTTAATTTACGATATAGGTCACGCGGTGAATCCCGAAAACGGCTCGGAATTCGCGCTCAACTCACTCATTTCCGAAATACATAAGCTGACGATAAAATACCCCTGCAACGGAATAATTCTCGATAATTATTACAACGATATTGAGGTAAATGATTTCTCGCGCTACATGAAAAACGGCGCGGGAATCGGCTACGAAAACTGGCTCGCAGACAGCACGGAATACCTTTTTGAGACTGCGGGTGCAGTTATACGCAAAACCGACAACAGTATACCTGTCGGCGTTATGATTAATTCGCAGTGGGCGCAGTCGCTTGAACGTTTCGCAGATACTAAGAAGTACATAGAGCAGGGCTACGTTGACTTCATAATGGTTCGCCGTTCCGATTCGCTGACCGACGGCTTTGAGGCGGCGGCGCAGTGGTGGGGCGAAATCTGCGAGGAAAATAATATCCCGCTCTATTTAATTCACCACAACGAGAAAATCGGCGACGGCTGGGGAGAAGACCAGCTCTTACGTCAGCTCAAAATCGCTAAGGAAAATATTTCTGCATACAGCGGCAGTATTTTTAATTCATATAATGCAATTGAAAGCAATGTGCTTAATTCCGCTGTGACCTTGAAGCGATATTATGACGAGCTGATTGACGAAGAAAGCCTTATGCGCGACTTAGTTATGACGAGTCCGCGGAATTTCAGCTTCACTACCTTTGAGCCGACTGTAGACTTCATGGGTACGTTTGACCGTAACTTTGACGTATACTTTAATAATAACAAAATTGTCCTGAATGAAGCGGGGAATTTCTTCTTCCCTGAGGCTTTGGATATAGGCTGGAACACCTTTACCATAAGGCACAAGGACAGTACTTATACATACAGAATCGAGCGCAGGATTATCGTTATGCGTGAAATTGACGACTCAATTGCGGAGGGGAAAACCCTGCGCGTTGAGGGCGGGACAAGCATTACGCTTGAAGCTGTGGCATATCGCGGCGCAACGGTTACTGCTACGATTAACGGGCAATCCGTGCGGCTGACAGAGCAGTCGGGCACAATTCACGACGAGGACGTGAACTCCGCTTACACGAGCTTTACGGGGCGTTATACTGTTCCCGAGGGCATTATCGGCACCGAACAGCCGCTCGGAAGAATCAGCGTTCAAGCCTCATATTCGGGCTACACGAGCAACCTAAACGGCGCGAACGTCACAGTAAACGCGAAGCCCGTGCCGCCGCCTGTCGTGAATTTAAACCCCGTAATGTTTGACCAAAGCGCGCTCGGCGACGGCGAAGTGGTCGGGACAATCGGCGCGGTGCGCGGCAGAGATGAAAATATCCGCTTCGTGCGGCTTAATAATAATCATACGCACGTTTTCGACGCGAAGACTACAGGCACGGTCTTCGACCCGCGCTTCGGGCAGTTACCTGCAGGAACGATGGATTATTACCGTTCGGAATCGGGCGGGTTTTTAACCACTGAATCGGGCAAGCGGTTTCTTTCGGCTGATGTTTCTTTAATCAGCGGCAACGGAATCGGACAGAACGCGCTGACTGTGCTTGAAAGCGGGACTTTTGGGGGGAACAGCTACTTTGAAATCGCGCTCGATACTAAAATCAGCTACAACGTCGAGGTCGTCGGGCTGACGTTTCGACGCGACTGGGGCAGTGATTATAATATCAGCAGCTTCAACGCCGAATATGTTTACATAACCTTCGATAACGTCACGTCTGTGACCAAGCTGCCGAGCTTTGAAGCGAATTTGGTTTTCAGTTCGGGCAGATGGGAGCAGGTAGTTGTTGACGGAGTAGCGAAGTTTAGGCTTATTCTAAGGCTTCGCACAAGCGGTGTTTACGCGGGGAACAGTGCATATTACAACACAGCAGGCAATTTAATGCTGACTTTTCCTGTTATGACAAACGCGCTCGCAGGCATGACGATTGTGATTGACCCCGGGCACGGTCACGGGAGCAGTGCGTCAGTGCTTGACCCGGGTGCAATCGGGCATATTACTGAGTTTTCTGCGAACTTGGCAGTGGCGAAGCGGCTTGAAGCGCGGCTTGCCGCGCTCGGCGCGAACGTTATACGACTGCGAACCGAGGAAACACTGTTCGTCACGAAAAATCGCCCGATAGTTGCGCGGAGCTATAACGCGGATTTATTCATTTCAATTCACAGCAACAGAGTCGCGGGGAACCCCGACGCCCGCGGAACAGAGGTGTTTTATTACACGCCGTTTTCACAGCCGCTTGCCGCCGCGATTTCGGAAAGTATTGCAGGGTATTTCACGCGGAATGTTTACAGTGACGGCGCGGATAAAAACCGAGGCGCGAAAAGCAGTTATTTCTGGGTGACGGTTGAGCAGGGCTTCCCGTCGGTTTTGGTAGAGCTCGGCTTTGTAAGTAATCTTGAGGATGCGATGGCACTCGCAAGCGAAGAGCACCAGGACGGAATCGCACAGGCGATGGTGCAGGGAATCCAAAAGTATCTCGCGCGAAGCCCGATAAGCTCCAGTCCCGACGGAAGCGTCGCAATTCCCGATAGGTTTATGCAGGGAGAGCTACCGGAGGTAGTTGAACCCGAGCCTGACGAACAATTGACAATTGACAATGAACAATTGACAATTGACGAACCCGACGAATATTTTGAACCCGATGACGATGACGACGATTTTTATTTTTAAGAAAGCAGAGGAGAAATTATGCAAAATCAAACATTGAAGGTTTTAGTGCCGTCTTACTATGAAAAATTCAGCTGTATCGGCAGTGCCTGCGAGAAGAACTGCTGTGAAGCGGGCTGGGACATTTTTATCGACAAAAGCACCTATAATTTATATCGGAATATAAAAGACCCTGACTTCAAAAAGGAACTGCCGAACAGGGTTAAGCGCGTAAGAGGAGAGGAAGCGAGCGACCACCACTACGCCTATATCGCGCTTGACGAGAACGACCGCTGCAGTTATCTGAAGGACGGTATGTGCTCAATTCAGTTAGAGCACGGTTTTAAGTCTCTTTGCTTTACTTGTCTGATTTATCCGCGTAATCAAATCCGCAAAATCGGCGAGGTTTTAGAATCCGCACTCAGTATGTCCTGCCCCGAAGCAGTTCGTATCGGGCTGTACTCGACAGAGCCGATGACTTTTAAATTTACGGACTTGGAAAAAACGCACAGCAAGTCTCTCGCTTCCTTTCAGCATATAAGATTTGAAGAAAACACAAAAAACAACCCGCTTGCAGGGTACGCAATTGCATTAAGGCACGCTTGCATAAACATAATGCAAACCCGCAGACTGCCTGTGTCTGACAGGATATTGGCAATCGGCATGATGCTGAATAAAATACGGGAAGCAGTAGATGTCGGCGACTGGGACGTTGCACCTGTTATCGCGCAAAAATATGCAGCAATGGCAGCAGAAGGGCAGTTCGACGGCTTGCTTGCTTCCTTCGCGGACAACGAGGATATAAAAGCTACTATTAAAACAAAGATTTTTATCACCGCTATGAGCTTTGAAAAACCCGGGAAATACCGCTTCCCGAATTTTATTCCGTGCGTTGACAGGCTCGGGGAAAGCTTAGGCAAAAAGACAGAGGAGCTTGTTTACTTAGAGCTCAGCACTATGGTTGAAAAAGGCGCGGAAAAATATTGGCAGGAGTTCTTAGAAAAGCGCGGGCATATTCTCGAAAACTATTTTGTAAATTATATTTTCGCTAATGCTTTTCCTTTTATTTCGGCACTCGGAATTCAGCATCAAATTCTGCTCTTGGCAGAAACCTATGCGCTTCTGCGTGTTCTGCTCTGCGCTCCCGCTTTGCATGATTACGGAATCACCGAAGAAAATTTAATAGAATCAATCTGCGATGTTTACAGAATTTCAATGCATGGTCAAATGGTAAAAAGAATGACAGAGGATTATATACTGTCGGGAATGGATAAGCTGGCGCATATGTCGTTTTTACTGAGGGATTAAATATAAAACTAAAACGCACACCGAAATGACGGAGTGCGTTTTTTGTGTTTATTTTTAATATTTACAAACGCTTATATTACAACTAAATCAAAACATATGAGAATAATAATCTAAGATAGGAACTCCCTTATCAATTAAATAATTTCCAATCCCACATTCAATATGTCCGCGCTTTAAGCCTGAGGGAATATTTTTTAGCGGAAAGATTAAAACAAAATCCTCTTTCCACTTTTGACCTAAGTGATTGATGATGATTCCGGAAGTATTATATTCCCAATGATTATTTTTATTTTTTGGCTTGCCATTTTTCGTTTCTGTGTAGTGTTTTTTACATCGTGATGGAGGTATGTTGAAGTTTATATCGGCACTAACAGCAACAACACCTAAAAAATTGTCTTTTGTAAACTTCATCCAGACTATGTCACGTTTATCTTCTAAATTATATTCAGTTTTTATATTCTTATAAAACTCTTTAGATTTCGGTTTTTCTTTTGGAAGACATATAATTTTATCCATTTCGAGAGCCACTAAAAAATCATTTGTATGGTTAATAATTTCATCTATTGATATTGGGTGTTCTTGGGCTTGTTCGATTTGTTTTTCAGCTTGTTCAAATCTTTTTGTGTCTCCAAAGCGAACGGAGATTTGTGGTCTTTTTAGTCCATGTTTAATTTTAGTGTATTCAACGGCTTTGTTTTTAGTAAGCATGATTTTTCTCCTTCTTTCAAAATTTAAACTCTTCCGAGAAATCAAATGTCTTGAAATAATCCTGCGGCGTTTCCGCTCGGCGAATCAGCTTAAACGAGCCGTCCTCACAAAGCAAAATCTCCGCGCTTTTGAGCTTGCCGTTGTAGTTGTAGCCCATTGCGTAGCCGTGCGCGCCTGTGTCGTGAATAGCGAGAATATCGCCTATTTCAACCTTCGGCAATTCCCGCTGAATCGCGAACTTGTCGTTATTCTCGCAGAGCCCGCCCGCAACGTCGTAAACCTGCGTCAGCTCTGCGTTTTCCTTGCCCAAAACTGTAATATGGTGATAGGATTTATATAGCGCAGGGCGCATTAAATCAACAGAGCAGGCGTCGGTGTTAATATACTCTCTGTATATTTTCTTCTCTCTTATAACCTTTGTAATAAGATGTCCGTAAGGCGCGAGCATAAACCGCCCAAGCTCAGTATAAATCGCCGCGTCGCCGAGCCCTGCGGGTGTCATAATCTGCTCGAACTTTTCCTTTACGCCCTGCCCTATTTTCATTATATCCTGCGGTTTTTTATCGGGTAGATAATTTACGCCGACTCCGCCCGAAAGGTTCACGAAATTAAGCTCAACGCCTGCTTTTTCCTTAATTTCAACAGCAAGCTCGAACATCATTCCCGCGAGCACCGGATAGTATTCCTCCGTCTGCGTATTGCTCGCTAAAAACGCGTGAATCCCGAATTGCTTCGCGCCTTTTGCCTTGAGGATTTTGAAGCCTTCGATAAGCTGTTCCTTCGTGAAGCCGTACTTCGCCTCGCCCGGGCTGTCCATGACGTTGCCGGCTTCAACGCCGAAGTCGCCGCCGGAATTATAGCGGCAAGAAATAATCTCGGGGATTCCGCAGAGCTTATCAAGGATTTCGATATGCGTGAAGTCGTCTAAATTTATAATCGCGCCGTTGTTATAAGCAAGAATAAAATCCTCGTCGGGCGTAGCGTTTGAGCTGAACATTATATTTTTGCTTCCTACTTTATCAGCGAGCAGAAGCTCGCTGTAGCTTGCACAGTCGAAGCCGCAGCTTTCCTCTTGCAGAATCTTCATTATGTACGGGTTCGGCGTGGCTTTCACGGCGAAATACTCGCGGAAGCCCTTGTTCCAAGCGAAAGCCTCGTGCAGGCGGCGCGCGTTTTCCCTTATGCCTTTTTCGTCGTAAAGGTGAAAAGGCGTGGGGAATTCTTTTTCGATTTCGTTTACTTTTTCGAGTGTTACAAATGGGGTTTTCAAGGCAGTTCTCCTTTTCGGGTTTTAACGTATATTATTGTTTATCAATTTTACAAGCTCCTCGGCTTCGCTGATAGAAAAGCCGCCGCTGATTTGTATTCTTCCGTCGGTGATTCTACTCGAAACCATCGGAGCAGAAACGCATAAATCGTCAATCCATATTGAAATGGGTATTCCTGTTCCCATGAGTCTTTCGGTAGCTTCGGCGAATTTTTCTGCGCCGTAGTCATCTAAGACAATGCTAACCGCCGCTTCGCCGTTTTGAATAACAACCTCTGCGCTTTTAATATTCGCATGGGTTACAACGAGCGGCAGGTCTTCATAGCCTTCAACGCCCGAAGGCAAACCCTCGCGGAAGGTGACGGAAACAGCTTCATCAAGCGGGACGACAGCGTCACCTTCCTCTGTTTCAGGTTCGGCTTCAATAATTGTCAACTCCGCTCCGCTCGTTTGCGATGCAAAATCGTCAATTATAAAATGTTCAAGCGGCGGCGGTGAACTTGGTTCACTGCCGCACGCTGTCAGTAATAAAGTCAAAACAAGTGCGAGAATAAAAAACTTCTTCATAAGTTTCCTTTAATTGTACATTGTCAATTGTTAACTGTCAATTGTTCATCAGAAATCCCAAACATCCTCTATTTCGCAATCGGGAAGCGCGCGTCTGAGGTCAGCGATTTGCGCGTCGGTGAGTGCGGGATTTTCCGCTATGCCGAGCCACTCTAAGTTCGTGAGCCCGAATAAAGGCGTAACGTCCGAAATATTGTTATCGTCAAGGTCAAGGAATTCAAGATTCTTGAGGTTCGCGAGCGGCGTGATGTCTGTGATGTTGTTGCCCCAAATGTGCAGCTCGTACAAATTGACTAACCCTGCGAGAGGCGCAACGCTTGAAATTTCGTTCACGCTTGCATACAGCTCATCTAAGTTGAAAAGATTGCTGAGGGGCGAGAGGTCTTTTACGAAGTTGTCGTCTATGTCTAAGTATTCGAGCCTTGTAAGTGCGGAGAGCGCGCTTATGTCTGCAACCAAATTATCCCAAAGCACCAAAGCTTCAAGCTTTGTGAGCCCTGCGAGCGGGCTGATGTCTCTGATGCGATTGAAGCGCAGGTCAAGAACTTCTAAGTTGACGAGTCCCGCGAGCGGCGAAATATCGGTGATGTCGTTGCCGTCAAGGTCTAAGTATGTAAGGTTCGTCATGTAGCGCAGGGGCGCAATGTCTGCATCGGTGAGCCCTTGCTCCATTAAGTCAAGCTCGTACAGTGATGTGCTGTATTCAACGCCTTTAATGGTTATGGTTGCGGGGATTTCGCCTTCGGCTACAACAGGAGTCGCGGGGGCTTCGGCAGCAGCCGGCTCGGGGTCGCCTGTAACTGTAAGCGTGTCGTTTGCGGCGGGCTCGCCTATGGCGTTCGGGATTCCCGGGCGTTCGCGGTCTCTGGTAGGCTCGGGAGTAGATTCAGTGCCGCAGGCGGCAAGCGCGAGAGTCAGAGATAATGCTAAGATTACTGCGAGTATGGTGTTTAATTTCTTTTTCATGGTAAACCTCATTCTTATTTATTATTTTTAAGAGAATGGAAATCTTTTATCCATTTCCATTCTCTTATGTTATCATATAATTTGCAATATGTCAATAGGATTTACTATTTTTTATTTTTAAAGCTGAAGATATTTCCGCAGGAACTTCACCGATAAATCCACCCAGCCCGCGCAAGGGCTGTCTAAATACTTCTCGTTTACGCCCGCGCCCTTTGAGCAATCCGAGAGCCCGTGCGGCCCGCTGTCGTATAAATGCATTTCGACAGGCACGCCGTTGGAAACGCAGGATTTCGCCATAACTATGCTGTTGTGCGCGCTGACAGAAGCATCGTCGGCAGTGCACCAAAGGAAAATCGGCGGGGTCTTAGGGGTGACACGATTCTCAAGCGAGAGCCGCGACAGGGTCGCTTGATTAGCGTCGTCGCCTGTTAAAATATTGAACGAGCTCTTATGAGGAGAAGTCACGCCGCTGATTACAGGATAACACAGCACAGCTGCTGACGGACGAATATCGTCGGGCTCACAGCCTATGACCCGCACAATGCCTGTATCGCTCCACATCGTAGCAAGACAGCCCGCAAGGTGTCCGCCTGCGGACGCGCCGACAACAGCGATTTTCTCTTTATCAATGCCGAATTCCTCTGCTCTTGCTTTAATTTTAAACATAGCGTAGGCGGCGTTGGTGAAGGCGGCGGGGTATTTCTTGCCGCAGGTGTAGTTAAGTATGAACGCGTTGAAGCCCTCGGCGACGTAACGCATGGCGAGCGGCTCGGCTTCTTTATCGGAGCAGTATTCATAGCCGCCGCCCGGAAAAATAACTACAGCAGGGCGGGCGTGCGTCCAGGGGATTTCCTCGATTCTGCTTAAAATAAAGGCTCTGACATAAGCTGTACGCTCGTTATTGAGAAAAAATGTCTTAATCGTCATTATTTTTGCGTCCTTTCGCCGTTTCGACGTTATTCGTGTTAATATTACTATTATATAATATAACTTATATGGTTGTCAAGACCCCCGAAGCAAAACAAAATCGTCGATATAAATATCGTTATTCGCGCCTTGATTGTTAGTTTCGATATAAACATATGCCTTGAAATATTCCGCGCGGTTTATTTTAACCTTTCCGTGCAGAAGAACCCAGCCGTCGTCTGTCGTGTGACCCTTTGGATAGGCTGTTTCCCACGCGTCATATTCGCCGTGGTCGCCGTTCACGGGGAGCCTGTACTTGGAAAGGACGCTGTTTTTCTGGTCAAAATCGGCGAATTGTTCATAGTAAGGGAAAACCACCCCGCCGAGCTTTGAATTTGTTTCAAGCGATAAGCAAACCTTGCAGGACGGTGCATTATCGGGAATCTTCACCCACACCATCGCTTCGTAGTCTTTTATGCTTTCCTTGATATAATCGGCGATGTTCAGAGTTGCACCCTGCCACGATTCAAAGCGTCCGGTGATTTTCAAGGAGGAAGCTCCGCTGTGTTTTATGTCTGTGTCGAGTGACAGCGCGATTCCTTTTCCGCTGTCGTCGCCTTCCTTGCGCCAGCCGGGCCCACGGATAGTCCAGCCGCAAAGGTCGCTGTTAAAATCGCATCTTAACAGGATTCTTTCGGGGTCGGGCTCGTATGATGCCAAGCGTTTCGCCGCGGAAGCCGCTTTCTTTTTAAATCGTTCAAACAAGGCTCTTCTCCTTTACTCTTTACATTTTCAACCATATTCTAACATGAATTTAACAAAAAGTCAAGTAGGGGTGGACGACTCTGTCCACCCCTACTTGACAATTATATAATTATATGTTAAAGTAAAAGGATAACAGCGGATTATTTCAAGAAGGGACATTAAAATCATGAGCTTTGACATTATCACAGACTCGGCGAGCAACCTCCCTAAATCATACGCAGAAAAGAACAACATAGGTATTATTTCGTTGAAATATACGCTGAATGATGAGGAATTTGACAGCTATGTTGAAAAGGAAAACGATGATTCCTTAAAGAATTTTTATCAGAAAATGAGAGAAAAGGCGTCTACATCTACCTCTAACATTAACGCCGCGACGTTTGAGGCGCGGTTCACAGAGGTGCTTGAAAAAGGCAGAGACATTCTGTATGTTTCGTTTTCATCGAATTTGAGCTCGTCATATTCCTTCGCTGAAATCACCGCAAATCAGCTGAAAGAAAAATATCCCGACAGAAAAATCGTAGTTGTAGACTCGCTCTGCGTTACATACGCGCTCGGTTTATTAATTCATTATATCGTCAAAATGCGCGACGACGGCAAATCTATGGAAGAGCTTCACGAGTGGCTCGAAGCTAACAAGAAAAAAATGATTCACCTGTTCACAGTTGACGATTTGGTTTACTTAAAGCGTGGCGGACGCATTAACCCCGCGACGGCTTTAGTGGGGACTCTGCTCGGCGTAAAGCCTGTCATGCACGTAACAAACGAGGGCAGGCTCGAAAAGTACGACAAGGTAAAAGGTCGCAAAAAATCGCTCTCCGAGTTAGTTGATAAATTAGCCGCGATGATTGTAAACCCCAAGGAGCAAACCGTGGCTGTTGTTCACGGCGACTGCGAGGACGACGCCGATTATGTGAAGAAGCTCATCATAGAAAAAACAGGCGTTAAAGAGGTAATCACCGATTATCTTTCGCCGGTTGTCGGCGCGCACAGCGGACCCGGCACGATTGCAATGTTCTTTATGGGCGGAGAAAGAATGAGTTGAGTGAAGTTCAAAGCGTAAACCAAAGCCTTGATTTTCTGAGAGAAAAAGTCGGGAAGCTTTCGAGAAGCCCCGGCGTTTACCTCATGAAGGATAAAAACGGTAAGATAATTTATATAGGCAAGGCGAAGGTGCTTAAAAGCCGCGTTTCAAGCTATTTTAATAATATCGCGGCGCACGGCGCGAAGACATTTAAGCTTATTTCAATCATTCACGACTTTGATTTTATCGTGACAGGGAGCGAGCTTGACGCGCTTGTGCTTGAAGCGAGCCTGATTAAACAGCACAACCCTAAATACAACATAAAACTAAAAGACTCCACAGGATATAATTATATCAAGGTTTCGGGCGGCGAGTTTCCGAGGATAAGCTACGCGCTTCAAACCGATGACAAAAGCGCAAAGTACATCGGGCCTTACGCGAGCGGCTTTAATATCCGTCAGACGGTCAACGAAACCTGCCGTATTTTTGCACTGCCGTCTTGTAATAAAAAGTTTCCGCAGGAAATCGGCAAAGCTCGTCCCTGCCTTAATTATCAAATTAAACGCTGTATGGGCATCTGCCGCGGAAAGGTCGCGCAGGACGAGTATAATTCTATTATTCAAAGCGCGCTGGATTATATCAAAAAAGGCTCGAAGGAGAGCGTCAAGCTTTTAACGAGCGAGATGGAAAAAGCCGCAGAACAGCTTGATTTTGAGAAAGCGGCGAAGCTCCGCGACAGAATCAACGCTATTGTAAAAACCGAGACAGGGCAGAAAATCCAAACCTCGAAGACTACCGACTACGACATTGTCGCCTGCGCGCTTGACGCGGAACTCGCGGCGGTCACGGTTATAAAGTATCGCGGCGGGCGGCTTTTCGATAAGGAGAATTTCTTCCTCGGCGACGAATACGAAATAAAGCAACTGCTTTCGGATTTTCTCATGGAATATTACGGCGACGATATTCCTCCGGAAATCCTCACGGAAGAAGAACCCGAAGACCGTGAATTGCTTGAAAACTACTTCGCAGAGAAGCGCGGAAAGAAAGTTAGCATCGTAGTTCCTAAGCGCGGCGAGGGCTTAACACAGGTCATGCTCGCTAAAAATAACGCGCGTGAATATTTGTCACTCAAGGTCGGGCGTTCAGCGAAAACGCTCGGCGCACTCGAAGAATTAGCGAAGCTGTTAGGGCTTGCGAAGCCTCCGCTCTACATCGAAAGCTATGATATTTCCAACATCGGCGAAGCCGTAAAGGTAGGCGGCATGGTGGTTTACAAGAACGGGAAGCCGCTGAAAGCAAATTACCGCAGGTTTACAATAAAAGAAGTCATAGGCTTGGACGATTACGCCTGCATGAAAGAGGTTCTGCGGCGTAGGTTCGCGCGGTATTTAGCCCCAAA
Source organism: Oscillospiraceae bacterium (assembly GCA_009781425.1). Classification (GTDB taxonomy): domain Bacteria; phylum Bacillota; class Clostridia; order Oscillospirales; family Ruminococcaceae; genus Ruminiclostridium_E. Next base: position 11,598 of record WQYC01000014.1, on the reverse strand, counting down.
GGAAGTACGCGATGATTTGGCTTTTGCAACGCTGCCCGATTTAATCCTGCTTGACGGCGGAAAAGGGCACGTTTCAGCGGTTCGCGAGGTTTTGGACGAGCTTAGCTTGGACGTGAAGCTTTTCGGCATGGTTAAGGACGACAAGCATCGCACAAGAGCAATCGCCTCAGACGGCTGCGAAATACAAATCGCGGCGAACAAGCAGGTTTTCGGGCTTATAACTAAGATTCAGGACGAGGTGCACAGGTTTTCGCTCTCTTTCAGCCAAGCCTCGCACAAGAAAAAAAGCTACGAGCTTGAGCTGACTAAATTTGCGGGAATCGGCGACAAGAAAGCGGCGGCGATTTTGAAGCATTTTAAGACTAAACAGGCGATTAAAGACGCGAGCGCGGAGGAATTGGCAGGCGTTGCGAAGATAAGCCGCGAAAAGGCAGAGGAGCTGCAAGTTTTTATAAAGGAAAATATGTAAATGCGCATTATTACAGGCACAGCCCGCGGGCGCAAGCTCAAAACTCCAAAGAGCAACGACGTTCGCCCGACCTCGGATTCCGTAAAAGAAGCGATTTTCAGCGCGATTCAGTTCGATATAGAAGGCGCGGTTGTCGCCGATTTGTTCGCGGGAACAGGTCAGCTTGGAATCGAGGCGTTAAGCCGAGGTGCTAAGTTCGCTTACTTCGCAGATAATTCCCCCGAGAGCATTGCGATTATCCGCGAGAATATAAAGCTCTGCGGCTTCGGCGACAGCGCGGAAATTTCACCGCTGACGACTGCGGCGTTTCTGAAAAAAACTACCGCGAGCTTTGATATAGCTTTTCTTGACCCGCCTTATGGGCAGGATTTAATAAACAGGACATTGCCTGCGCTGACCGAGAAAATGAGCGAAAGCGGGCTGATTGTCTGCGAGCATGAAAAGGAATACAAGCCTGCAGAAATATGCAATAATTTCAAAATCCGCAAGACCTATCCGCACGGGAAAAAGTCGGTGACGATATACGTTAGGGGCGATTCTGATGAAACTTAAAATAATCGCGGTTTTGGTTTTGATGATGTTGTTGACAGCGTGTGCGGGGGAAAACGAAATTGAAAACGGCGGTGCGCAGAGGACTGCGCACCCTACAGACGAAACTGAACCCGACGTAGGGGACGCTGTCCCCAGCGTCCCGATTGAAGCCCCCGAACCACCCATAACCACAACAACCCCAATAATAACCACAACACCCCCGCCCGAACCCGAAGAAGAACCGCAACCCGAACCCGTTTACGTTAAACTTTACAGTAATTATCCTTTATTTTCAGATAAATCGGAGTTGTTAAATTTATACGGCGACATAGCAAATGCAGTTGAAATAATTAAAAAGTTTGGTTTAGTTTGGTGTTGGGAAGACGTTGCAAACATATCACCTTTTAATTTTATTTATTTTGATGATGAAGTGAGTTTTACTTGGGAAGAAACTTTAGCTTATAACGAAGAACACGACTTACAAGGTTATTATTACTTTAGAAAAGATGTAATTGACCGCATCTATAAAGAAATATTTTCAAAAAACGCGACTAATGTTATTCATAGCTACGATGGTTTCCGATATGTAAATGATAATTTATTAACCAGAGGACCTTCCGAACTCTTTCGGAATGAATATTTCGTTATAAGAGATATAAAAGAACATGACGAAAGCTTAGAAATATTTGTAAGCATTTTATCAAATGTCCCTACCCATGAAGACAATATTATGATAACTGATTATTATAACTGGGAGTTTGCTATAGAAGTAGACGGATTTATAGATGAAAATACTGAAGTTTTTATCACATTGGAAATGCTTGATAACATGAGGATAATTAAATACACCTTTATCCTTGAAGACGGCAAATATAAAATTCTAAGCATAGAAAACGTAATGTAGGGGCGCGCATTGCGCGTCCGTGAGGAAAAACATGAAAACAGCAATTTATCCCGGCAGCTTCGACCCCGTGACCTACGGGCACTTAGATATAATCAGCCGTGCGGCGAAGCTTTTTGATAAAGTCATCGTCTTGGTTTCGTTTAATCCTGCGAAGCCCAACTGCTTTTTCTCGCTTGAGGAGCGCATGGAGTTTGTGCGGCGCGCGCTTAGCGAGCTCAAGAACGCGGAAAACGTCGAAGTTGACAGTCATGACGGGCTTTTGGTGGATTATTTCAAGCGGCGGGAGGCTGACGTAATCGTCAAGGGACTGCGCGCTATGAGCGACTTTGAAGCGGAATTTCAGATGGCATTAGTCAACAAGGATTTACACTATAAAGCAGAAACGGTATTTTTAGCCGCCGATGTTACAGGCACTTTCCTTTCGTCGAGCATGGTGAAGCAAATCGCGGCGTTCGGCGGAGACGTGAGCGCGTTCGTGCCGCATACTATTATAAATGACGTAAAAACAAGATTAGAAATAAAAAAATAAAAAACGTAGGGTACGGCGTCCTCGACGTACCGAACAGGGGGTAATTATGAGCATAGAAGAAATTCTCGAGTTTATGGACGATACGCTTGACAAAGCGATGCAGGTGCCTTTTTCCAACAAGAAGAGCTTAGTCGATGTTGAAAAAATGCGCGAGTTAGTGGACGAAATCAGACTTAATATGCCTAATGAGGTAAAACAAGCCAGAAAATTAGTTCAGGACAGGAAAACTATCGTCGATGAGGCGCGCGGCGAAGCTGATGTTATTATCAAAAAAGCCGAGGAACGCGCGAAGCAGTTAGCTTCACAGCAGGAGGTCACGAAGCTTGCGCAGCAGCGTGCTAATGAAATTATGGCGTCCGCGCAGGCGAAGTCTAAGGAGCTGCGCTCAACTACGAACGATTACATAGACAATACGCTCTCAAAGGTCGAAGAGCTGCTTTCGCACGACTTGGTAAATATTAAAAAGGCTCGCAGCGCGCTTAAAGCAAATAAGTAAGGACGCCATAAATGGCGTCCGTAAAAACTGTAAAACAGTTAAATAGTGTAACTATCTGTTGCTGTTTTCGTAGCTTTCAATCATTTTACGAACCATTTGTCCGCCTACGGAACCTACCTGACGAGCAGTGAGGTCGCCGTTGTAACCGTTTTGCTTAAGGGGCACGCCAACTTCGTTAGCAGCCTGCATTTTAATATTGTTAAGGGTTTCTTTGTTCTTGATAGCCATGATTAATCTCCTCCGGTAAATAAAGAAACATAATTTATAGTTTCTTTTATCAATTATAACAAAGGAAACTTTCCTTTGTGTTAATATTATGTCTCGGGAGAATTTCATTATTACAGGAAATTTTTAATAATGTATTTACTTTTTTTGCTTTTTATGATATTATAGTATTTAACACTGCGTCATTAATTAAAATCCTTTATTATGAAAGGGGATTTATATGAAAATAAGAACCATGCTGATTATTGCGATGATTATTTTCTCGCTGTTAGCCATGACTGTGTTTACGGTCTTCTTGGGTATTCATTTGTCTGCGTCTTCGGAAAACCAGTACAAAGAGACGATGAGAGAAATGTCCGGGAAGCAGTCGGGAGCTTTGCTGTCATTTTTTGACTCTTACACACAGCGGTTTAATATTATCGCGGGGAATCCGGCAGTCAAAGATTTTGCCGCGTTCATGGACGCCGGCGGCGAAATAAAAATTGAAGCCGAGGCTGACGACGAAAACGACGGCGAAAACGGTTATGACTTCGCACCCGAGTATCTGAACGCGCTACGCGCGTTGCAGTCTTTTGCAGAGGGCGACAGCGGAATCACCGGAATCACTATTTTCGCAGAGCCGAACCCCGATTCGTCCGACGCTGACGAAAGAGCGGGCGTGATAATGTCTGTCGGCGGCGACTTCCGCGACTTTATTATGTCGACCCGCAGAGAAAGGCTCAGCGAAAACCAGTTCGCAGTGAACCCTGTTTCGGGCGGATATGAAACAGAGCAGGATTTTGAGCTTATTCAATTCGCGCGGCTCGGCGATTCATCTTATTATATGTTATGTACATATTCGAGCGCAGATATTACAGAGTTTTTTAACCATTCGAGACCCTCGACAAGAGGAAAGCTTATACTTATTTGCCCGCTCAACAACCTGCTCGACAATAACCTGCGCGGAAACCTTGACGAAGAATACAGAACAACGCAGGAATATCAGCACATAAAAAGATTCATTCAAGACGACCGCTTTAGAAACGGCTTAGAATTTTTCAGCTTTGAGGTAGGCAGAGAGGAATCGCACGCGCTCTTCAACGAAGTCGGGAACACCGGCTGGATGCTCGGCGTAATCGGCAGAACTGCTGACATAGAGGATAATTACAGGGACGCGACCTCCTTAATCAGAAACCTTGCGATTTTCCTCGGAATACTCATGACGGGCTTCAGCGTCTTCTTTGTAATTAAGTTTACACAGCCGCTTGTTATAATCAGAGATGTTCTCACAAAAATCCGCCGCGGCGACCATGATGTCAGAATTAATATTAAGCAGGGTAATGAATACGGCGAAATCGCCAAAGAGTTTAACGACCTGCTTGATAACGTGGTAATCGGCGAGGTCAGACACAGAACAGTTATTGAAATGTCGGACAATATTATTTTCGAGTGGAACTTGCAAAAGGATGAAGTGATTTTTTCCAATAATTTCAGTAAGAAATTCTCTTACCGCGCACCTACAGACCTATATAAAGACAGCTTTTTAGTAAAATGCAAGGTTCACCCCGAGGACACTGCGAATTATAAGAAAACTCTCGAAAAGCTTGCGGCAGGCGAAACAATACAGCAGGACGAGTTCCGCTGGAAGAACATCTTCGGTGACTATGTTTGGTTCCTTCTGCGCGCCGCTCCGATTCACAGCGCGAACAACGAAATCATAAAGGTTGTAGGTGTTATAGTTGACATCGACAACGCTAAGAAGAAGGAAAAAATCCTTTCAGCCCGCGCGAACTACGACGCGCTGACGAGCCTTTACAACCGCGAAACGCTCGAAGAGCTGATTAACAACGAAATTGACCTCATTGCCGCGCGCAAGAATGAATTCGCAATTCTTTTCATAGACGTAGACGATTTCAAGTTTTTCAACGACAACTACAGCCACGCGACAGGCGACCAGGTTCTGCGCTTCACTGCACTTTCTATTAACGATATCGTTTCAAATTACGGTATGGCGGGGCGTTTCGGCGGCGACGAGTTTGTCGTTTGTATCCGTAACGCGGAGGTCAACGACCCTGCGAAGACTGCCGAGGAAATTCTCAAAAGGCTTGGCGAAGGCTTCAAGTGCGACGTGGGCGACCAGCTTTCCGTCAAGGTCAGTATAGGTATTGCGATTATCCGCGACACTGCGAAGCGCGTTGACGAAATCATCGGCATGGCTGACGAAGCGATGTATAAGATTAAAAAGAGCGGTAAGTCGAATTATGGGTTCATAAACTAAAAATAAATCCCGCCTTACGGCGGGATTTTTCTATGAACCTATAACTTTAATTATCTTTTTCGCCCTCTCCGCGCGTTCAACCGCGCCTTCAACCGTATCATCAATCACCGTAAAATGCCCCATTTTGCGGGCTTTTTTCGATTCGGGCTTGCCGTATAAGTGAATCCGCACGTTCGGGTCTGCATACGCTTCCTCCGCGCCGACGAGAGTCGCCTTGCCGTCGCTTTCGCCGAGCAGGTTCACCATGACTGTCGGCTGTTTCAATTTTACACTGCCGAAAGGCAGGTTCACGATTGCTCTGATGTGATTCTCAAACTGGTTCGCGAAGCAGCCCTCAATCGTGTAATGCCCCGAGTTATGCGGGCGGGGCGCAACTTCGTTGACGTAGATTTTGCCTTCCTTTGTGACGAACATTTCCACGCAGAAAGTACCAACACCCTCGAAAATTTCCATAACTTTTGCGGCTATCTGAGAAGCCTTTTCTTCTATCTCTTTGTTAATTCTTGCGGGGACTATCGTTGTATCTAAAATGCTGTCGGTGTGAATATTTTCCGCAATCGGATAAATTACGCATGTACCGTCAATCGCGCGGCAGGCAATTACGGAAATCTCAAGCTCAAAGTCAATCAGCTCTTCAAGCATAAGTTCTTTTGAGCCGCCGCCGAGCGCGGCGAAAGCCGCTTCTGTGTCGGCTTCTGTTCGGATTAAAGCCGTGCCTTTGCCGTCGTAGCCGCCGATTGTCGTCTTCAGCATACCGCTTTTAACGCCGCTGAGGTCTGCAATACTATGCACTTTTTTGAAGTCGGGCGTGGGAATCCCCGCGTTTTTAAATGCAGTGTTCTGCAAAAATTTATCTTGAATAATTTCCAGGCTGTTCGCGGACGGGTAAATTAAAACGCCTTCACTTTCAAGCTGTTTTAGCGGCTTCGCGTTGATTAATTCCCACTCGTAGGTAATTACGTCAGCCTTGCTTGCAAGCTCACGAAGCGCGCGCTCGTCGTTAAGAGGCGCGGTGATTAATTCGTCGCTGATACTGCTCGACGGGCAGTCGGGCGCAGGGTCTAAGGTTATGACATAAAAACCGAGCCGCTTCGCCTCTAAAATCATCATTTTTCCGAGCTGACCGCCGCCGATTATGCCGATTTTCTTTTTAGTAACGTCTGTCATTTACATATTCTCCGCATATTTTTCATAGCCGATGTTGGCTATGCTACTGATTTTTTCATGAACCATTTTGTCTAAGCTCTGCTTGTATTTTTCAAGCTTTTCCGCAAGTGCATCGTCGCTTACAGAAAGAATCGACGCGGCTAAAATCCCCGCGTTTTTCGCGCCGTTGATTGCAACCGTCGCCACAGGAATCCCCGGAGGCATTTGCACAATCGAATACAGCGAATCCACGCCGCCGAGCGCTTTTGTCATGACAGGCACGCCGATAACAGGCAGTGTCGTCAGTGAAGCCGCCATGCCCGGCAGATGTGCCGCGCCGCCCGCGCCCGCGATGATGACCTTTAAGCCGCGCGCTTTCGCGGTTTTTGCGTACTCAAAAAGCCTGTCGGGGGTTCTGTGCGCGGAAACTATTGTGACTTCAAAGCTAACGCCGAGCTCTTTTAAAATATCCGCCGCTTCTCTCATGACCGGTAAATCCGAGTCACTGCCCATGATGATTCCAACGTTCATAAAATGCACCTCCGTAATATGGTTAAATTATACCATATTACAGAGGTGCTTGTCAATTGTGCATTTTACGTCATCTTATCCCCGCGCTTGAACAGCGTTGCTACAATCAGCGCGAACATCACAACAGCCGCGATTCCTGCCGCCGCGGCTGTGAAGCCGCCTGTGAAAATCCCAAGCAAGCCGCGTTCGGCGACTGCCTTCTGTACGCCGTCTGCAAGCAGATAGCCGAAGCCTGTCAGCGGCACTGTCGCGCCTGCACCCGCGAATTCAACCAATGGCGTATATAATCCCATGCCGCCGAGCGCGACGCCCGCGACTACGTAAGCCACTAAAATCCGCGCGGGGCTTAGTTTTGTTAAGTCGATAAGAAGCTGTCCGATGAGGCAGAGCCCGCCGCCTACTAAAAACGCCCATAAATAATTCATGTTAACCTCCTATATGAACAGCATGAGCGACTGCGGGTATGCTCTCGCCCTGCTGAATCATCGTGGGACTCATCAGCGCGCCTGTCGCCACGAATAGCACGTTTTTGAGCTTACCTTCTGTGATTCGCTTCAGAATCACACTGCAAAGCACGCTCGCACTGCACCCGCAGCCCGACGCACCTGCGTGCGTGTCCTGTTCCTTGTTTTTGAAAAGCATCATTCCGCAGTCGGCGTGAATGTTGGCTATATCAATCCTGTCGCGCTTGAATAAGTCAATCAGCAAGCCGCTTCCGACCATTCCGAGGTCGCCCGTGAGAATCATGTCGAAGTCGTAAATACTCTGCTTGGTGTTAGCTAAATGTGCGCCTATCGTTTCCCATGCCGCGCCTGCCATTGCGCCGCCCATATTATTCACGTCCTTGACCCCCATGTCCGTCACCTTCCCGAACGTCACCGCCTTAATATACGGCGGGTCTTTCCGCGGCGCGACCACCGCGCAACCTGCCGCCGTCGCTGTCCATTGCGAGGTGGGAGTCCGCTGACCGCCGTAGTTCAGCGGCAGTCTGAATTGCCGCTCAGCCGAGCAGAAATGCGAGCTGGTCATTGCGGCGGCGTTCTGCGCTACGCCCGATTCCACAAAAACCGAAGCTAAGCCGAGCCCCTCCGCCATAGTCGAGCAGGCGCCGAAAAGCCCGATGAAAGGTATGTCAAAGTCGCGGATTCCGTAAGATGAGCAGGTGCACTGATTCAGCAAATCCCCCGCGAAAATAAAGCTGATGTCCGTTTCGGCGAGCTTCCCTTTTTCAAGCGCGGCGCGGAATGCACTTTTTTGCAAGATTACTTCTGCTTTTTCCCAGCTGTCGCTCTCACCGAGCGTCGATTCCTCGCCGATATAATCGAAGTAATTCGCCAAAGGCCCCTGCCCTTCTTTTGGACCTACCGCCGAAGCGTAAGACAAAATCGACGGCGCGTTGTTAAGCTCAATCGTGCCTTTTCCGAGATATGCGCCCATTATGCCACCACCGTTCCCATTATATAATAGATTAATCCGTAAAGCACTGACGCGGCGATTCCGTAAACTATGACAGGACCTGCGATTACGAACATTTTCGCGCCTACACCGAGAATAAAACCCTCTGTCTTGAATTCAAGCGCGGGCGCGACCACAGCATTCGCAAAGCCCGTAATCGGCACGATTGTCCCTGCTCCTGCGTGCTTGGCTAATTTGTCGTAGACCTTAAAGCCGGTCAGAATCGCCGCAAGCCCGATGAGCGTGATTGAAGTCAGCATGGCGGCGGTTTCTTTACTTGCGCCGTAATTCATATATAAATGCAAAAAAGCCTCGCCGATAACGCAAATCAGCCCGCCGAAGATAAACGCTTTCGGCAGGGTTTTGTGCAGTTCTGTCTTTGGAGAAGCCGCTTTGAGCATTTTGTTGTATTCGTTGTTTGTAATTTTCATATAATTCTGCACTCCTTTTCTATATATTCTGCCGAAAAAGGACGTTTATCCCGAAGAAAAACTGGAAAAACAGAAACTATGTTCTAAAGTGAGTATCCGCTACTATTACTTTTATGAATATATTTGCATTGACTTGCATTGCTGTTTCGTATATAATAGTATTATCGAATCTTTATGAGAGGGCAGATTATGAACCTTTATACAATCGGCTTTACGCAGAAATCAGCGGAGCAGTTTTTCAATTTAATTAAAACGAACAACATAGAGCTATTACTCGATGTTCGCCTTTGGAATTCCACGCAGCTTGCCGGATTTTCCAAAGGTAACGACCTGCGGTATTTTTTGAAAACTATCTGCGACTGCGATTACGTTCACGCTTTGGAGTATGCGCCGTCAAAGGAATTGCTTGACGATTACAAGAACGGAAAGATTTCATGGGCTGACTACGAAACGCAATACTGTGAGCTTATTGAACAACGGAATTCGCTTGAAACGTTTGATTTCAAATACAGCGCAAAGAATATCTGCCTGCTTTGCGCTGAGCCGACTGCGGAGCAGTGCCACAGGAGGCTACTTGCCGAAATGCTCGCAGAAAGGTTTGAAAACATAAATATTAAACACATTTAGGAGGAATTATGAAATTCATCGCACTTACAAAGTCCGACAAACACGGCGGATTTTGTTGAAGTCAATTATCCGAAAATTACCGCTTGATTTCGAGAAATTGAAATCGAAAATATTTAATGATAACAAGAAGTTTGAGAAGTTGTTCGTAAATGCGAAAGAATATTTAACCGAATGGAACATCTATAAAACAAAATGGTCGCTTGCCTTTATTGAGGTTAGTGACCTTTCTCTTTCGCGGAACAGCAACGGACATTATAAGGCGAAATTCACTTATAACGGCGATAAATATAAAAACGTCAGCGTAACAGACCCGAAATATGACAAGACGGGCGAGGTTGGCGGGGCTTATCTTGTTGTGAGTTTGCCGAATAATCCGTACTTTTGGGATAAGCGGTTTTATAAATTTATCGCTGCGATTTATCAGAAATAAAAACAAGAACAACGAGCGAGAGGTCGTATTTTACAACCTCCCGTTCTTTTTTTATTTGAGCGAAAAAGCGAATCCGAACGCTTCACCGATTAGCTTCGGCTCGGGGTTCGGATTATCTGCTATTAGCAGGGGCGAGAGGACTTGAACTCGTTTGAGCATTTTATAAGAGTTGTCGTGATTCGCCATAAAGTGCTTTGTTATGCGGTTTGTCCGAATACGTTTATCAGAACGTTTATCTAATTTGACGTAATTTTCCGTAATAAAAAAGGACAAACAAAGGACAGAATTTAAATCAATCGGCATATCCTTACATTAAAATTTCGTAAAATTTTTTATTGACATTTCAAGAATTATATGCTATAATGTCATTGCAAAGAGTATCTCTGCAAACAACTATGGTTGTTCGGTGGACTGACACCTTAAAAATCCGAAATAGATGTAAGACTTGTGGGCTTACGGTTGGCGAGCAACGGAAAAACTCGAAGCGATGCAGTTTTTTTGGACTGTATGTTGGCGGACAACGGAAAAATCAGTCATAAGAGGCGGGTAATATACTGCGGTACGTTACTTGCCTCTTTAATTTTGAAAGGATTTATAAACGTGGACAAGAAATCGGCGGTAAAAATTATTATTGAATGTGCAAAAATGTACAAGGATAATTTTCTCGGCAAAAATTTGATGATTATATATGGGAAAGACCAATACGGATTCATGGAAGCGGTTTTCCCTAAGACTGCATATCTGCATTTGACCGGAGTTGATACAAAACTATCTCCAAGCGCATTTTATAGTAAGTGCATCGGTAATGTCTTATCCAATAAAGATTTTAACTTTAAAAGTAACGGCACAACAGAATTGAAATTGCAAATTTTACCTCATGTTTTTAATCCGAAGAAGAATTACAAAATCGTCGGCGAATATGGAAATTTCAAGCAGATTCTGCGTACAAACAAACTCGTAGGAGGCGTGCACGCTTGTTTGGGATTTGTTAAAGATGGTGATTACTACGTTCCGAATACCACGTTGAACGACGACATAAGAGAAATAACTTCATGGAATAGCAGGATTGTATTGATTTTAGAAAAAGGATTGAATGATGCTCAGTATAACGAAATTACATACGTTGCAAAGAACGTGGATGCTGTCGGTATAATAAAGACAGTTAAATCTGATAAAATAAAGATAGACACATAATTACATCTTGTCTGAGCCTACTTCGCGTAGGCTTTTGCGTTATATTTCGCTGTCGCTTCCTTTTGCCCTTCGCTGTATTTCCCACGAGTATAGCGGGGTTTCCTTCTTTACTACTTGCATAATTCAAAAAAATGTGATATAGTTATCTTGAATCCATTCCAAAAAGCGACAAGGGGGCGGTAATACCATGCTCAGAATAGCAATATGTGACGATATGGAAAATTCCGTCCATGAGGTCAAAGGGTACATCAGCGAGGTCTGCGAAAAGCTGAATATCCAAACCGAAATAACCGCTTACTATAGCGGTGAGGAATTGTGCAAGAGCCTTGAAAGCGGAACGCACTATGATATAGTTTTCCTTGATATTGAAATG
>WQYC01000013.1 GCA_009781425.1 Oscillospiraceae bacterium | reverse complement strand
CGCGCAGGAAAATAACATCGAAATCCCGACTTTGTGCCACGACGAGCGCGTCGAAGTATTCGGCTCGTGCGGAATCTGCACGGTTGAAATCGGTGATTCGCCGCGGCTTTTCCGCGCGTGTTCGACCTTAGCGGCTGATAGAATGGTGATAAACACAGACAGCGAGCGGATTCGCCGCAACCGAAGAAGCGTATTAGAACTGCTTCTCTCCGACCACACAGGCGACTGCAAGCCGCCGTGTCAGCTTGCCTGCCCTGCCGAAACCGACTGCCAAGGCTATGTAAAGCTAATAGCAGACGGTGATTATAGCGGCGCGCGGGAGTTAATCATGCAAACGAATCCCTTCCCTGCTTCAATCGGCAGAGTTTGCCCGCACCCTTGCGAAGACGCTTGCAGACGGACTTTGGTGGAAGAGCCGATAGCAATTGCGAGCTTGAAAGCGTTCGCCGCCGATAAATGTTTCGCCGCTTGCGGCGAAACATTGCCGCGAAGCGGCAACCGCGTAGCGGTCATCGGCGGCGGCCCCGGAGGCTTATCTGCCGCATATTTTCTGCGTTTAAAAGGTCACGCGGTCACGGTCTACGACGCAATGCACGAGCCGGGCGGTATGCTTCGCTACGGAATCCCCGAATATCGGCTTCCGAAGGCGATTTTGCAGAAGGAAATCGACGCGATTGTGCAAGCAGGTGTTGAAATAAAAAGCAACGCACGCGTCACTTTAAGCGACGTTCAAAGCGAGCACGACGCAGTCATAATCGCTGTCGGCGCGTGGGTTTCATCGAGTATGCGCTGTAAGGGCGAGGAGCAGAATCACGTCTTCGGCGGCATTGATTTTCTGCGCGAGCAGCCGGAAATTAAAGGTAAAACTGTCGCCGTTGTCGGCGGCGGGAATACAGCAATGGACGCCTGCAGAACCGCCGTAAGACTCGGCGCAGAGCGGGTTTATTGCATTTATCGCCGAACCCGCGCAGAAATGCCCGCAGAGGAAATCGAAATCACCGAAGCCGAGGAAGAAGGCGTAATTTTTAAATTTCTCACAAACCCGCTTGAAATTGTAGGGGGCGACGCCCTCGGCGGCCCGCTAAATTCAATTCGCTTACAGATTATGGAGCTCGGCGAGCCCGACTCTTCGGGGCGGCGCGCACCTGTCGCGGTTGAGGGTTCGGAAGAAATTTTAGACGTTGACATTGTAATCTCCGCAATCGGGCAAAAGCTGAATCCGAGCGGCTTTGAAGCTGTCGAGCTTACAAAATGGGGGACAATAAAAGCAGACGAGGAAACCTTCTGCACTAATTTGCAAGGCGTGTTTGCAATCGGCGACGCGGTGAATGACGGCGCGGGCATTGCGATTACCGCAATCGGGCAGGCGAAAAAAGCTGCAGAGGCAGTTCACGAATTCCTCGTAGGGCGCGGCGTCCCCGACGCGCCGTTAAATTCGCAATACCTTGCAAAAACCGAGAAAACCTCCAATGATTTCGCTGACGAACCTAAGCAACCGCGCGCAAAAATGCCGCACCGCTGTGCGAATGAACGGCGCGGAGACTTCAAGGAAATTAATTTCGGCTTCAGCGAAGAAGCGGCAAAAAAAGAAGCTTTGCGCTGTCTTGAATGCGGCTGCGCGGCGTACTTCGACCGTAGCTGTAAGCTGCTAAAATATGCAAACGAATACGCAGTCGAGCCCGAGAAATACGCGGGTGAAAAACGCGGCGACAAGTGCATAATGTGCGGCTTGTGCGTGCGGTTAGACGAGGAAACATCGGGGTTCGTCGGGCGCGGCTTCGGCGTAAAGGTTAATCATTACGGCGAGCTAAGCCCCGAAGCTTATGAAATCTGCCCGACAGGCGAACTGACGAAACAATTTACAATTGACAATTAACAATGTACAATTATTCGTTTAATTCAAATTTGTAGCCTACTCCCCAGACGGTTTTCAAAAACCACTTGTCCGAAACGCCGTCAAGCTTGGTGCGGAGCCGCTTTATATGCACGTCAATCGTGCGCGAATCGCCGTAATACTCAAAGCCCCAAACATCGTCAAGAAGCTCGTCCCGCGTGAAAACCTTGTTCGGATTTGAAGCCAAGTGAAAGAGTAACTCGATTTCCTTAGGCGGCAGTTCGCAGACTTTTCCGCCGATTTTCGCTTCGTAACGGTTCATGTCTATAATCAGATTTTCGTAGGTAATCAGCGTGTTTTTCGGCTTGTTATGAATCCTTGTACGCCGCAGAACCGCCTTAACCCGCGCCATGACCTCGCGGGTGTCGAACGGCTTGGTTATATAATCGTCAGCGCCGAAAGCCAGCCCGAGAACCTTCGCGGCGACATCGTCCCTTGAGCTTAGAATAATCACCGGAATATCGGAAAAACTCCGCACTTCCTTGCATATTTCAATGCCGTCGCGGTCGGGGAGCGCGGGTTCAAGAAGCACTAATGCGGGTGGATTCTCACCCTTGCATAAGCTTAGCACTTCTGCGCCGCTCTGCGTCGCAAGCGACTCGAAGCCGTCCCGCCGTAAGGCGAGCTGAAGGGCTTCGCGGCTGGTTTTATCGTCGTCAGCAATTAAAATTCGTTCCATTTTACACCTCTTTAATACTTAAATTATAGCGCAGTGTCAACAGAAAATCAACAGTTTATTAACAGAAACTTAACAATTGAGCGGAACGGACAATTATTACCGCGCATGAACTGCGCTTGTTGTGCAGGTTTCACAAAGTTTTAAAAATCCCATAAACCGCTTGACTTTTTGCGTTAAATAATGTAAATTATATATTAGTGGCAATTAGCACTCGCCGCAGGCGAGTGCTAAGGCGCTCAGCGCAAGGGTGCTAAATAACATAAAAAGAACAAACATAAAAGGAGGCAAATCTATGAACATCAAGCCATTATTTGACAAGGTTGTTATAAAAATGCTTGAAGCTGAAGAAACAACCAAGAGTGGAATCATTTTAGCGGGCTCTGCGAAGGAAAAACCGCAGCTTGCGGAAATCGTTGCGGTGGGTCCAGGCGGCGTTTATGACGGGAAAGACATAGGCGCAATGGTTGTCAAGGTAGGCGACAAGGTGCTTATGAGCAAATACGCAGGCACAGAGGTTAAGGTAGACGGCACAGAATATACTATTTTACGTCAGTCTGATATTTTAGCAATTGTAGATTAATTTTAAAGGAGATAATTATTATGGCGAAGCAAATAATTTATGGCGAAGAGGCTCGCAAGGCTCTTCAATCCGGTATTGACCAGCTTGCAAATACAGTTAAAATCACGCTCGGTCCGAAAGGCAGAAACGTAGTACTTGATAAAAAATTCGGTGCACCGCTGATTACCAACGACGGCGTAACGATTGCAAAAGAAATTGAGCTTGACGAGCCTTATGAAAATATGGGTGTTCAGCTTGTAAAGGAAGTCGCGACAAAAACCAACGACGCGGCAGGCGACGGAACAACGACTGCGACGCTTTTCGCACAGATTATCGTTAACGAGGGTATGAAAAATATCGCCGCAGGCGCGAACCCGATGATAGTGAAAAAGGGCGTTGCGAAGGCTGTTGACGTGGCTGTTGAGGAAATTAAAAAGAACTCGCACCCTGTTAAAGGCAGTGCGGATATTGCGCGCGTTGCAACCGTTTCTTCGGGCGATGAGGAAGTCGGCAAGCTTATCGCTGACGCTATGGAAAAGGTAACAAGCGACGGCGTAATCACAATCGAAGAAAGCAAAACCGCCGAAACATACAGCGAAGTTGTTGAGGGTATGCAGTTTGACCGCGGCTACGTTTCGCCTTATCTTTCAACAGACGGCGATAAAATGATAGCCGAGCTTGACGACCCGCTGATTCTCATTACCGATAAGAAAATCTCTAACATTCAAGAAATTCTTCCCATACTTGAGCAGGTTGTCCAAAGCGGCAAAAAATTGCTCATAATTGCAGAAGACATCGAGGGCGAAGCGTTAACCACGATTATTCTTAACAAGCTGCGCGGTACCTTTATCTGCGTAGGCGTAAAAGCTCCCGGCTTCGGTGACAGACGCAAGGAAATGCTCCGTGACATTGCGATTCTTACAGGCGGCGAAGTTATAACCGAAGAGCTCGGCTTAGACCTTAAAGAAGCGACAATTGAACAGCTCGGAACTGCAAAGCAAATCAAGGTTTCCAAGGAAGATACGATTATCGTTGACGGCGCAGGCTCGAAGGATTCTATTAAAGAAAGAATCAATCAGATTAAAATTGCAATCGAGGACACAACCAGCGATTTCGATAAGGAAAAGCTTCAGGAACGCCTTGCGAAGCTTTCGGGCGGCGTAGCTGTGATTAAAGTCGGCGCGGCTACCGAAGTCGAAATGAAAGAAAAGAAGCTGCGTATAGAAGACGCTCTTGCAGCGACAAAAGCGGCAATTGAAGAAGGCATAATCCCCGGCGGCGGCGCAGTGTTGATTAATGCTATGAGCGCGGTTGAAAAGCTTGCAGGAACTTTAGAGGGCGACCAAAAGACAGGCGCGAATATTATTCTGCGCGCGCTTGAAGAGCCTGTCCGTCAAATCGCGGCTAACGCAGGGCTTGAGGGCTCAGTTATTATCGACGCGATTAAGCGTTCGGGCAAAACAGGCTACGGCTACGACGTGCTCGGCGACAAATACGTCGATATGATTGAAGCGGGCATAGTTGACCCTGCAAAGGTCACGCGTTCTGCACTTCAAAACGCGGCTTCTGTAGCGTCAATGGTGCTGACTACCGAAAGCCTTGTGGCTGATAAAAAAGAAGAAAATCCTGCTCCGATGATGCCTCCGGGCGGCGGAATGGGCGGAATGTATTGATAATTGACAATTAACAATTGACAATGTACAATTACGATTTAATAAAAAGCAATATTGAATTTTTCAGTATTGCTTTTTTATTTTGAATATGCTATAATATGTATATAATATTTTTGGAGGAATTGCAAATGAAAAAAATTATTTCGGCTTTACTTATTGCGGCAATGGTTTTATCACTGGCATTACCGGCGAGTGCGTCTGAAATTTCCACTATGGACGCGTTGGCAATTTTGAGACACGTAGCGGGAACTGTTCCTTTAATCCCGCAGCAAAGAGCAAGACTTGACTTAAATAATGACGGTGAAATCACCACTGCTGACGCTCTTGTCGCTTTGCGAATCGTAGCGGGGCTGCAGGAAGCACCTGAAATCACGCCGTCAGCAACAGCGGGAAATATCACTGTTACGCTTAATAAGCCTATTTACGAGCGCGGCGAAGCCATACAGGTAACGGTTTCGGGAATGACACAGCGCGAGGTTAATCTTGGGGCGGCTCTTGCAATGTATAACGAAGGCGCGCTGCACAGAGATAACCTGTTAACCAGAACTCCGCCGTCGGGCACGCAAACTATCGAAATCGCGGCACCCACCCACAACGGTGTTTTTGAAATGCGTCTTTACAGCAGTGTTCCTTACAGCGATGAATCAATATTATTGACTATAACATTCTCTGTAGGCGGCGCGAGATAACAGTTATTTCTTTAAAAGCAATACTATTTTTATAGTATTGCTTTTTTTATGTAATTGTGTTAAAATAGAGTTTGAGGGAGTGATTAAATGAAAAACATGATAATTGCAGTCGCTGTAATTATGGCATTATTCATCGGCGTCATGATTTATTCGTCAGTGGCGAATAAGCCTGAGCCCGAGCCTGAGCCCGAACCGCCCTGCGAAAACACAGTTAATATTGCCGGCGTTGATTATAAAATAGATGTGACAACTTCTCTTTCGTTGAATTCTGTTGATTTAACAGTGGAAGATATGCGGCAGCTTCCGCGCCTTGTAAATCTTACGCACCTTGAACTCAAATCTTGTGAAATCAGCGATATAAGCGCGCTTTCGCGCATGACGGGTCTTGTCCGCTTGGATTTAAGATTCAATAATATCACAGATTTATCTTCGCTTGAACGGCTCGAAAACCTCACTTATCTTAATTTAAGCCACAACAGAATCGTCAGCGTAGAGCCTTTATACGCAATGACTAATCTTACCGAGCTTGAGCTCGGCGCGAACTTTATTTCCGATTTGAGCCCGCTCTACGGCAGATTACCCGCGCTCAAAAACCTTTATATTTACGACAATGCAAAGGACGGCAGAGGTATAGACGTCTTCAACGAGCTTGAACAAGGCGAGTTTTTGAGAGGGCGTTTCCCGGGGGCTACTATTCATTTTTGATGAAACGGAGAAAATTTAATGAAGAGAATCTTATTACTTTTAATCGCAGTGTTCGTTTTACTGACGGGGTGCAACGGACAATCCGGACAGTCGGCAACGGAAATTGAGTTTGATTTACCGTATAATGAACCATATGTACCCGGTGAAGACGACTGGTCTTTAGCGTATTATGGTGCTTTTAGAAATCAACCACCGTTTTTCAGCGGAGCACCGCTCCAAAACGACAGTATAAAAATTGACCCGTCGAAGCCTTTTGTTTATGAAGCGGAGTTTTCACCGTTTATTAATACTGAAATTGGCGATATTTACGCTGTTTTCCCTTTTATAAATATAGATTCGCCCGATGTCGAAAGAATAAATGAAAGCATAAAAGAAGCTTTTGAAGACGTACAGGATATGCTTACTGATGATTTATTAACGCAAATTAAATTTGAGGTATTCAGGGGCTACGATGTTTATTTCAATGAGAATATTATGTCTGTGATTTGCTTTAACGTTGGTGCTTTTACAGATGTACCGAGATGGAGGTACACCTGTTATAATTTCGACCTCATCACAGGTGAATTGCTGACCTTTGAACAGCTTTGCGAGGCGGCGGGGTTTTCTCGTGAAGAAGCTAACGAATTAACCGAAGCTAAAATTGAAGCAATTGTACGCAATAATTCAGAGCTATATAATTTTTATGACAATTCCGAAGAAATGATTGAAAACGAAATAAAAATAACAATTGAAAGATTCTACGGAGAAGCCGAGATTTATTGGAGTCACAGCACGGGCGTAGCAGAGGAAAGAAGTTATCACCTCCCGTCGGGCTTTTTCATGGCGGACGGCGTGATTTATTACTTCATGTATATTGAGGTTAGCCCCGTTCATTGGGGATATTATCCGAAGATTTTTTCCATTAATAACGATGAACTTTTTGCACCCGAAACAATAGAAAAATACAGTTATATTAATTGAAAGGAAACAACTAAAATGAGCCAAATCAGAGACGTTAACCAATGGGAAAGCGGCAAGCGGAAAATCGACTGGGTCCAGAGCAATATGCCGCTTCTGCGCGGGATTAAAGCCGATTTCGAGAAGACGAAGCCCTTCGCGGGCTTAAAGGTCGCGCTGTCTGTGCACCTTGAAGCGAAAACTGCATATTTATGCAAGGTGCTTGCCGCGGGCGGCGCGGAAATGTATATAACAGGCAGTAACCCGCTTTCAACGCAGGACGACGTAGCCGCCGCGCTTGTGAAAGAAGGACTTGAGGTCTTCGCGTGGTACAATTGCACTGCTGAGGAATACAAAGCGCATATCACCGAGGTAATCAAAATCGCGCCGAATATCATTATCGACGACGGCGGTGACTTGGTGGGTTTAATTCACAGTGAGTATCCCGAGCTTCTTCCGAACGTAATCGGCGGCTGTGAGGAAACAACTACAGGCATTATCCGCCTTATCGCAATGAACAAAGAGGGCAAGCTGAAATTCCCGATGGTGCTGGTGAACGACGCGGATTGTAAGCATCTTTTTGATAACCGCTACGGCACGGGGCAGTCGGTTTGGGACGGAATCAACCGCACTACGAACCTTATCGTCGCGGGCAAAAACGTTGTAGTCGCGGGCTACGGCTGGTGCGGCAAGGGTGTCGCGGCGCGCGCGCGCGGACAGAACGCGAATGTTATAATCACTGAAATCGACCCTATAAAAGCGATGGAAGCAGTCATGGACGGCTTTAAGGTCATGACCATGAACGAAGCCGCGAAGCAGGGCGATGTTTTCGTTACTGTTACGGGCTGCCGCGATGTTATTGTTGAAGCCGATTATAACAACATGAAGAACGGCGCAATCTGTTGCAACGCAGGGCATTTCGACATTGAGGTTGACGTCGCGGGACTCAAGAAAATCGCAGTGGAATCGAAGCTTGCGCGCGACAACATCATGGGATATAAGCTGAAAAACGGCAATTGGATTTATATTATCGCTGAGGGCAGGCTTGTGAACCTTGCCGCTGGCGACGGACACCCTGCCGAAATCATGGATATGTCGTTCGCGATTCAGGCGTTATCGGCGTTGCATTTAGTGCAGAATAAAGGTAAATTCGCCGAAAATGTCGTAAAGGTTCCGCTCGAGGTTGACCGCGACGTGGCGTGGCGGCAGCTTGTGAACTGGGGGATTACGATTGATAAGCTGACGGACGTGCAGGAGAAGTATCTGAATAGCTGGGAAGGGCACTGACGGACAATTAACAATTTACAATGTACAATGAACAATTAGACGTGAGCGCAAAACGCGCTCACGTCTAAAAATATATGTCGTAAAGTGCCGTTTTCGAGAAAAACGACTACGCACAGTAGTTGATTATCGAAATTTGTCAAAAAGGGTTGACGGGGGAAATGGGGTGGGGTATAATAAGGGTAATTTAATTGAAAGGAAACAATTAAAAATGGCAGAAAAAAGAACTTGTTTTATTATAACCCCCATTGGTGATGAAAATAGTGAAATTCGCAGACATATTGACGGAGTCATTGATAGCGTAATAATTCCAACAATGGAAAATGACTACGATATTTCTGTAGCGCACAGAATGTATAAAATCGGCTCAATAGATAGAGAAGTGTTAGAGCGGATATATAGAAGTGATTTAGTAATTGCAAATTTAACAGGTAATAATCCGAATGTTATGTATGAATTAGCATTAAGACACGCACTTGGCTCACCTTGTATTATCATGGCAGAAGAAAATACTAATTTGCCTTTTGATATTAAAGGAGAAAGCACCATATTTTATAGGGATGATTTAAAAAGCGCGAGCGAGACGAAAAAAGCATTGAAAAATTATTTAATAAATATTGATTACAATGATAAAAAAACCAGTAGTCCTATCCATTATAACATTAGCACAGAAAGAATAATAAGCAAAATTGCAAATTATTTGGAAAAAACCACGATAATTAATAAATCAGGCTCTATAAAATTGGGTATAAAACAAATATATGATAAACCATGGGAAAGACCTATAAGAGAAGAAATAAAAACTGCAAAGGAATTCTATTCTATTGCATATGCGGGTGATAAATTTATAGAAGAGCATCGAGAACAATTTATAGCCGCTTTTAAAAAAGGAGCTATAATAAAAATTTTAATTGGTACTAAAGGGTCTAAATTTTGTAAAGAAGTTGATTTAATGGAAAAAATAATTACTAATGAAATAACAAGTTTAGACCCAAAAATTGATACTGTTATTAATGAATTTAAAAGAGTAGAAAAAGAATCTCGAGAAAATGGGAATCGAGGAAAAATAGAAATTCGGTCATTCAATACAGAGTTCCGTAATGCAGTGATGATATATAAAGACAATGAAGGCAATTATACAGCACAACTTACAGTTATGTTTGGTTATAAAAGAGCCAGTGACTGTATGATGATAGAATTTGGCGAAGGTGAAGGATTAGATGATTGCATGGAGTATTTCAATAGAGTGTGGGATTTACACAGTGAAAATGTTTTATATGATTCTCAAGATTCTAAAACATTTCTTGTAACTATGTAATTATTGTAAGTTTTATATATTTATCAAATTTTAAAGCACCTCTCTTCCGAGAAGTGCTTTTTCCTTTTTTATCGCAATCGTGTGATTTGGGATATATTAAATTAGGGGAAGACAAGGAGTTAATTAGATTTTCTCAATAATTCCTGCGACAAGTCTCAAAATATCCAACGCGTTATTCGTTCCTATATCACCCTTGCCGCCGTTTGCTACGAACTGCTGAATCGAATTGAGCTTGTTTATTCCGGCAATGTGACGAAGTAATGCAAGCGCGTCAGCCGTCTGCACCTCGCCTGTGCCTGTGATGTCGCCCGTCATGAACGTCAGCACGAGATAATCGCCGGTTTGAGTAATGTTTATGTTCGCGTTCCCGTTTGCGCCGACTGTAGAAGCTGATACAAATTCAAGCTCGTTTGTTTCAACGTTGAATCTGACTAAAACTGCATTCTGCCCTACGAAAGCAGAGCCGACGCTGACAGATGTATTGCCGATTGTACCTGCAGGTACTCTGAGTTGGTTTACGGGGATATTCGCGCTGAGCCCAAGAGCAGTCAAAGCAGTGCGCGGGATACTGCTGAGTACCCAAGTTGCTGTTCCTGCGGTTATTGCTACAGTCGGGGTTATGGTTATGGGAAGGTCTGACCCGCCGCCACCGCCGCCGCCTCCACCGCCACCGCCGCCACCGGAAGCTTGATTGCTGATGTTAATACTAAACTCGCGGGAAATACCGCTTTCATCATTTGCTGTTGCTTTGATAGTAACCGCGCCGTTACCTACAGCGGTAACTAAGCCGCTCGGGCTTACAGTCGCTCTGCTATTATTGCTGCTGCTCCAAATAACGTCAACAAAAGAATCCGAAGGGTTTATAGTTGCGCTGAGCTGCAGTGTTCCGCCTTTGGTAGAAATTGCAGTAGCAGGGCTTGTGATAGTAATTCCTAAAATATCATTCGCTAAAACATAGTGCGAAGCACTGCTGATTGTAAATGAAATTGAATTGTAGTTATTGCGTTTTTCTCTTGATACGAACGTCGGCTTTCCGTCTGCGTCAACGTGCCAAACGCTTACGTTATTACCGTTTATTTTTCCGCCGCTAAGCGTCGTCGCAGGAATAGTAATTTCTATTGCAAAACCGAAATCCCCGTGTGTGTTAGGAGCGATTACGACGCTGTTCGCGGGTACGCCGGGTCTTTGGTTTCCGGTCGAAACAGTTTCAACTGCGATGTTTAAGTCAACCGCTCTTGCATTTTCAGTGATATTCGCAGGGTCAATCGTGAGAATCAAGCCGTTCGGGAGCTGAACCTCAACAATCTTATCGGCTTCCTTGAGCATTTCTAAAATTTCTTCGGTAATTTTGCTGCCTGAATTGTCGTCGATAATAATTACGGGCTTGTCGTCGTTAAGTATATCTCTGATTTTCTCAGCGTCTAAGGGAACGCAGGTGCAAATAACATTACCGCAGACATCACATGAAAGTATTTTTACGTTGCCGCTTCCTTTTATCGACCAGTCATTGCTGTCGTTTTCAAAAGTGATTCTGGCTATTACGTCTCCTGCTTGTAGTCCTAAACCTACGAACGCTAATATACCGTTTTCGTGGTTATAAACCGCTAATGTGCCGTTGAAACCCATTATTCTTTCAATCTTAGTTCCTTCTCCGAGAGTTAGAGTAAGTATACCGTCAATGTCGGTATCTTCGGTTAGAATCAAGTCTAATACACGCCCCGAGCTTTCAGCTCTTAAATCGAACTGAACAGGAGGAGCCGGTGAAGGTCCCTGTAAAAGCCCTGCTACGTGTAATAAAATCGCGCGGGCGTTAATAGTTGCGGCTGCGCCGACACCATTCCAGTCGAATAATTCTTCCTGCTCAGCTGTCAATTTCTCTAATCCAACTACAGCTTTCAGAATAGCAAGTACATCAGCTGTACTAAATCCGTCATATCCGCTGAAATTAATTATATTTCCGTCTTTATCAAGGTAATTATAGCCCCAAATTTCGTATTTACCCCAGTCGAACGGAAGCAGGAAGTTTGCATATGACTCAATTACCGATGCTGTGAAAACGCTTTCGTCAAACTGCGGAGTATCGGACATTAAGCGGACTCTGTAAACGCCGTCCCAACCGTCAATGGGCGTAGCTGTTATGGGTCTGTCTGCGCTTGAGTCACCCCACGAAACCTGTTCCCAGTCATTGTTTGTTGAATTGACTACCGCGCGTCCGCCGTAAATGTAAGTAATCGGCTTGATATACCAGTCTATTCCATGAACGCGGAGAGTGTCTGCTTTTGAAAGGTCAGCGAGCGCGTTAGCGACATTGACCCATTCAAATACGCTTCTGTAGTTATTTGCTATGCTCCAGCCGCCGTTCCATTCCCCGGCGCTATTTATACGGGTTTCGGTTTTAATTCCGCCTGCCGCATTAAATAATGTTTCGTCGTTTACATTATGGTCGAGAATCGCCAACGCGAACTCGTGCCTTCTGAGCGAAGAGTAGGGGTTGTTGTTATCGTTGATAACTGCGCTTGAATACAGCAGGTCAAGAGCGTCCTCCATGCTTATAGCAAAATCCCGTAACGGGTTCATCACATTAAAAAGATTATAATACGCTTCAGCGTAATGTCTTTGGTCTGCTTTATTCGCTATTTCTGCCGAGGTAAATGTTTTTGCAAGTAATTCAACAGCGTCTTTACGTGTTCCGATTAAAATATCAAGGTCGCAGAAATCATTAGGTTCTTCGCAGGTGCAGGGCGGTGCAAATTCATCATAATTATAAGACTTATTTACAATGCTTTGCAGCTCTGCTTTGGTTTTGAATTCATCGGGTGTATAATCCTCGCTGTAATCATCAGTAAAGTTGTTAATCAATTCAATGATGTTTGCGGCATTATTATATGCTTCAACTATAGAGTCGTTGGTAGTTGCACCCACGCCGAAATCGAGGAAGCTATCCATAGCCACTTCAAATGCCGGATATGCTCTGTAAAAAGGCTCGAAGTGATTCCACCAGTCGCCTGAAATTACATTAACCCAATAGGGTACATCGACCTCCCACAGAACGCCCCATGTCAGCGGCAGTCTATTATAATTGTCTGTAACGCGGTAATGCCCGACACGCTCACCCCAAGGTGCGAAGGTTTCACCTCTTTGGTTTTCATCAAATTTCTCGCGGAGACTCTCGATTCTTTCGAGGTTTCTTATAGCTTGTATCATCTCTGCTCTTGTCACGAATTGCAATTCATCAAGTGAATACACCGAATCGCGCAGCTCAAGCCAGAGGTCAGTGATGATTCTTGTGTTTTGAGTTTGGGTGTTCTGAGAAGCTTTTTTGTATGTTTCCGCGAAAGCTTCAAAGCTGTCTTCAGTGAAAATTATGTCACCATTATCGTTAAATATATTTTCGCGGTCATGAAGCGGCTTCAAGGTTTTTACTAACTCTGCGAGGTCGTTTGCGGTCTTTCTGACTAAATTATTAAAAGCCATGTCAAGAAGCACGTAAGCGTTGGTGAAATCGCGTGCTGTTGCACTATTGTCCGCTAATACATATTTAGCGTAGTTTAAAGCTCTCTCGAATCTTTCAGCGGAAAGAGTTCCGTAAAGGTTAAGCTGAATCGCCGAAAAACTATTAACATAGGTTTGCAGCTCTGCTTTTGTTTTTTCGCCGGCTGCGCTGCCGTGAACAAAAGTGGATTCGATATAAGGTATATCAGAGAAAATAGGTCTCTCGATTACGAGGTCTTCTATAATATTCCGCGCGCCGAAGGCTCTTAACAGTTCCTCATAAGCTTCATATGCGGGGAAGGACTCGTGCCAGCTTTGACCTGTGTAAAGGCGGGCGTTACTGTCGATAGAGTGGTAAACACCCATGTCGATAGAGCTAAATGTGAAGATATTATACGAGAACATCTCTCTTCTGCTATTATTGGCAGGCTCACCGCCAATAATGTCATAATCCCATGACTCGTCTTCGAGAAGCTTTATCGCGAGAGCATTTCTCAGAGCGATTATTTCTGCGTCATTACTGTTTGCTGTAGAGTAAATTAAGTCTAATACGTTATAATCGCCGATTCCCATAGCTACGGGAGATATTTTCAACGCGCTGACGAAACGATTAACAGCGACCGTGAGCTGTGAATAAGCTTGCCCGTATGCTTTTTGGCTTTCTGTTTCATCTGTGCTGTTTTGCCATTCGTTCAACGTTTGAATAGCATCAGCACGGGCAGCACGTATGTCATGATTAATATCTCTGAAGAACGGAAGAAGAATCCAATCAATCGAATAAGAGCTTCTAAGGAGAGTCTCTAACTGTGCTCTTGTGCTTATGGGAGCGGTATTATTATCCGAATCATCGTAAGTATCTTCATCTTCAAAACCGTTTATAAAACCAACAATTGTTGAAGCGTCAATATATGCATTAACCAGCATATTATCGGTGGTTTGGGTTACGGTAAATGAGTTAAATATGCTGTTAGCATCTGTAAACTTATCATATGCAATTTCAAAAGGTATGAAATTATTCCACCAGCCGGCAGTTGCATAATTACCAAGGTTGTGAAGGTCTCTCATTTTTGCTTCAGACCATAGAATTTCCCACGTTAAAGGAGCAACGGTATTGTGCCAGAATTGACCGAGACCGTCGTAACGGAACGCATTAAATATTTCGCCGTAAGAAGTGCGGATTGTCCCTCTTTGGTCATTTGGGAACTTATTGCGTATAAGAAGCGTTTCGTTAATTTGCGCTGCGAGAGCGGCATATTCGTCTTTTGTGACCACCACTAATCTTTCAAGAGCGGAAAACGCAGCGTCAAGTTCAAACCAAAGGTCGGTGATAATATTGGTGTCAGTAGAGCTGTACCAATCAGCCTCTTCAAAAGCATACATGAATCTATCAAAGCTATATTCGGTGAAAATTAAATCATCTGGTTTATTAACGTTAAAGATGTTCTCTCTATTATAAGTCGGGCGTGTTTCCGCTATAAGCGCGTTTAATTCTGCCTGCGTCTTTCTGAATAGGTTTTCGTATGCCGCTTCAAGCAGAACGATAGCCGCAGTATAATCGCGCGCGGTAGAGTTAAATCTGTCTCTTAAAACACCCTGCGCATTTTCATAAGCTACTTCAAACCGCGTGAAGCTTAAAGTACCGTATGTATAAAGCTGGTTATTAAGAAAATCACTTGAAAAGCTATCCATGAGTGCTTTCAAATCGTCTTTAACCGAGCAGTCGCAGGTGCGGAAGCCGCATACTCCGCAGAACTCGTAGCCTAAGTAACGAGCGGGGTTAGTGCAGACTTGGCAGTTTCCCACCTCAGCTTTGAAGGAGGAAATCACACTGCCGTTTGCGCTGAGGTAGTCATATCCTGTTACTGCGATTTTACCCCAGTCAACAGCTATGACCAGCTCCGCGTAGCGTTCATCATCGTCAGCGTTAACGCGAATATTTTCAGAGGTAAATATCGTGTTTGAATCGCTGTATGTAACAGTATAATTATCACCGCTGATATGCGCGGCAGAAAAATCTCTGTCTGCGCCGGCGTCGCCCCAGTTACGCTGTTGCCAGCCGTCGGTGTTTTCGTTAACAACTAAGCGTCCGCCGAAGCCTGCTTCGGGATTTACAACAGTTATGTGCCATCTGATTCCGTGAACCTTTAAAATATCTGCGGGCATGAGGTCATCATTTGCATACACACCAAAATCTATACCGTCTCTGCCGAAGTTCGTGTTTATAATACCGCTCATGAAAGGCAGGCAGCCGACACCGTCATAATCGCCGAGGTATTCATATCCCCAGCCGCCGCCGCCACCACCAGTGCCACCAGTGCTCAGTCTGGGAATGGCGTGAATTTCTTTATGACCGCAAACATCGCAAATACGCTCACGCTCACCTTCTGCTGTTCTTGTTGCAGGTCGTGTTGTGACCCATTCGCCCCAGACGTGGTCGTTGCAGGAAGTAATATATTGTATTGAATATTCAAATGTCCCGCCGTTCGCATCGACAGTCGCCTGTATTTTTGCAATAGAAGCCTCTGTATTAGGGTCAATTAAATCGAGGTAGTTATAACGTACATCAACAGTTTCAAGATTAGTTAGGTTTTCGAGAGATGAAATGTCGGTGAGTTGGTTATACGTAACATACAATTCCTTGAGCTCAGGATTGTTCGACAAGTCAAGCTCGGCGAGTCGGTTATTCATAACATTCAAATATACGAGCTCAGGATTGTTCGACAAGTCAAGTTCAGTGAGAAGGGTATTTTCAATACGCAAGTCAGTAAGTGCAGGTTTATCTGACACATTTAATTCAGTGATTTGACAATTGAAAATAAGTATTTGTTCAAGTGCAGGATTATTTGATAAATCAATTTCGGTGATATTATTACTTTGTATAGACAACTGCACAAGCGCAGGATTATTTAATAAATTAATTTCGGCGAATTGCCCGCCGACAGTCAAATGATAAAGCGCGGGATTATTCAATACGTCAATCGCGGCGAGTTGGTCAGAAAAGACGCTTAACATCACAAGTGCGGGATTATTCGATGTATCAATTTCAGTTAATTGGTTAGAACCTGCCGACAAAGTCAAAAGCTCGGGATTATCCGACACGTTAAGCTCAATGAGTTGATTACTGTTTACATTCAAGTCTGTAAGCGCAAGGTTACTTGATAAGTCAAGCTCTGTAAGCTGATTACTATGACAAGATAAACTATTAAGTGCAGTAAAATTTGACACATCAAGAGAGCCTTCTAAGTCAAGGTTGTTAATATGGATTAATGTTACTCTTTTTTCTGTATCATCATTCCAGCCAACCCAACCCCCAACTCCGTCCCATGATTCGGGGTCATTTAAGTCCCAGCCGAGCTTTGCTTCGTTGTCGTATTGCAAAGCAAACGCGACTAATTTTTGATAGTCGTTGTCGTTGAAGCCCGCGGGCGTGGCGTATGTCGCCCCTGCCGTCAGCGTCACCGCCGGCATAAGCGAAATAATCATCGCGATTGTTAAAAAGATTGACATGGATTTCGTGAAAATTCTCTTTTTCATAGTTTTCTCCTCAATTGTTTTTTAGAAAATATTGCCATTTAAATAGTATATCATAAATCGGAATATATTGCAATAAGCGTTGATATGAAAACCTCAAAATTGTCATATTGCACAATTTTGAGGTTTTCATCAAGCAATTTTCTGAAGAATAAGTCAATCAATCGCTGAATCGATTCTGCCGATAGATTACAATGTTTGTATACAATTAGAAGAGAGGTGTATGCAAATGGTAAACTTAGGAAATAAAATCAGAACACTGCGGCTTGAAAGGCATATAACACAAACCGAATTGTCACGCAGAATCGGCGTTTCAAAGGCTATGGTTTCGTCCTATGAGCTTGAGCAACGCTCGCCGAGCTATGAGGTGCTTATTAAAATCGCCGCTTTTTTCGGCGTTACTACCGACTTTTTGCTCGGGCTTGAAAAGAACCGCGCAATTAGCGTGGAAGGCTTAGGTGTGAAGGAACTGGAAATCATTGCGGGTATGATTAGTGTTTTGAAGGAAAAATGAACGGCGGGTTGCTGTTCATTTCTTCGTGTTGAACAATCGCATTTCGGGTATTTAAAACCGCACCTGCACAAAAAAGAAATAACCGCTCTATGAGCGGTTATACGCTTTTTGTCTTGTGACGTAGGTCAACGAAAATAGTTGGAAAATAACGTAGCTGTTGGAAAAAAGTTGGAAACGAGACGGCAGAGAAAATCTTGCCGATTTTTCATTTATTCATCTGTTTTACTTGTGGTCAGCTTACCCGACTTTTCCGCAAGTTTCTTTTCATCGGACTTCACGCGCCGCTCCAGCTTTTTTATATCTTCCTCCGGCGGAAGATTTTCCGGCACAATTCCGCGCTGCTTTAACATATCGCGTACACCGGCGTTATTTTGGATATGCTCGTTAGTTATTTTGAATTCACCTTGTAGGTCTTTCTGCTCAACGTTATGATTAGTCATTTCCGCTGCAAGGTTTTTAGCGGCAATGGTGACCGTAGGTAGAAAGTCTGCAAGCGGTCGGTTATCCTTAACGCCGAGCCTGTTCTTCATCGAGGCTGTATCATTACCGCCAAACAAAGCTTGGTCGCCTTTAGAGCGAATACGCGCAAATCCCTTATCATCAACGCCGCGCTCATATATATTCTGCGAGAGCCGTTTTTCTGATTCCTTCAGCTTGTCCCTTGCTTCCATGCGAGTGATTAGGTTAATTCTGTCTTCAATAAGCTCCTGCTTTCGCGTTTGAAGTGCGAAATAACTTTGCGCAAAGGCAATTTCTTCCTTTCGCGGGTCGCCGTTTTGAGCGATTAAATAACAAGCGTAGCGAGTGAGGGCTATGTCGCCTATGTCGCGTTCTGCACCGCTGCCTATGTCAACCATTTTGCCAACGTCGACAAAATGGTCTAAAACATCATTGCTGCTCGTTTCGCAAGCGATTTTGGCACGTTCAATAGTATCATAGAATCGCCGCCATTGTGAATAACCAAAAATTTCCTGTAAATCTCGTGCAAGCCAAAACTCGATACCGTCTTCAGACATATGCATGATACTGTCAAAATCAGACTTTAGCTTGCCTATTTGGTATTTATCCATATTTGTCACCACCTATGAACCATTCTTATTTTCGATGATTTTAATATACCGTTCAAGCTCCTGTACTTCGTAGCCTATTATTAATTCGGTGAGTGCGTCCGGCTTGTGTCCGTTTCCGTAGTAGCTGTCGAAGCAGTCATAATACTTGCGCCTGTCTGTGAATTTGATGTTTACGGGTAAAAGCCCCGCCTTTATTAATTCAAGGTTGATTATAAGCCGTCCTGTACGTCCGTTACCGTCAATGAAAGGGTGTATGCCCTCAAAGCGCAAGTGAAACTCTGCAATAGCTTCTATGATGTGCTTGTCGCGCTTCATGTCCTCATACTCAGCAAGCAGGGCTTCCATCTGCGGCGCGATGAGATAAGGTTGTGGCGGTGTGTGTACTGCTCCTTGTATCATCACCGGAACGCTCCTATAAACACCTCTGTTTTCCGTGTCGCTCATTAATACAAGCGAGTGTATCTCTTTTATTCGCTGCTCCGTCAATAGGTCGGTTGTGTCGGCTATTGATATAACGTACTCGAAAGCGTCACGATGCCCGATTGCGTCTAAGTGCATACGCAGGGGCTTTTCTGCTATGGTTATATCTTCCTGCAGTATCAGCGCAGTTTCCCGCAGTGTGAGCGTACTGCCTTCGATAGCGTTCGTGTCGTAGGTATATTCAATATTAAAATCATCACGCAACCGCTTCAACTCTCCCGAATTGAGAGGCCGCAGTGCCGAAAGTCGAGCTTTTAGCTTGTCTACATTTTTGAAATCTATCATACGTTTTCGCCCTCCTCCCCCACATACTCCATGATGTCGCCGGGCTGGCAGTTGAGGAGCTTGCATAGCTTAGATATAGTTTTCGCGTCTAAGCCACCTGTACCGTTCTTTATAGCTGTTAATGTGCCTTGCCCTATTAATTTCTCGCGTCTTATTCTCGTTGTATTATAGCCTTTTTCTTTCAACAAAGCAAAGAGTTTATCATACTTTATAGCCATTTAATCACTCCTGTAGTTTCTTCGCTCCGTTGGGGCGATAATCGTGTTTTCGGCATTAAAAGCCATACTCGCATAAATGAGAAATAACCGCCCACAGAGCGGTTATTTCAAAAGCGGAATACGAGGCTCGAACTCGCTACCTCCACCTTGGCAAGGTGGCGCTCTACCAAATGAGCTAATTCCGCAAACGCCGACTTTTAATATTATACACGTTTATTTGAGATATGTCAAGCCTTTTTGTTAAAATTTTTCAAAAAGTTTTTGCCTGACTAAAATCAGGCAAAAACTGTACATTTCTTGCTTGTGCGTTTGATTCCGAACTCGGAATTGATTAGAATTTCTCCCCAGTCCGCGGATAAAACGCTTCCGTCCCATTCAAGCGCGATGTCTAAATACTCCACGCCGCCGCTGTTGCCCTTCCACGACCAGCCGAGATAGCCTGCGCCGATTTCCTCACAGTAAGACAAAATCGTCAGAAACGCGACCTCGCCGTCATGGTGCCTGTGCCCGAACTCGCCGATTACAACAGGAACATCGACAGCAAGCGCACGGTTAATGTTGTCTTTCACGGTTTTTTCGTCCTTGCCCGCGTATTCGTACATATGAATCGAGAAAATCGTGTTTCCGAGCTCGTCGGCTTCAAAAACCTCACGCCCCATTTCGTGAACGCTTCTCGGATACTGCCCCCAGCCCGCCGCGTCAACCATCAGCGTGTTTCTGATTCCGGCTTCTCTCAGCGCGGGAATAGCTTCAAGATAGCCGTCGCGCCAGCCTGCGCTGTCCCATCTGCCGAACCATTCGTTCGCGATGTTTACGATTACATAAGCCTCGTTGCCGATTAATATGTCTTTTATTTCAATCCAGTATTCAACAGCTTTCATCAAGTCATCAACGTCGTTTCTGCCGGTCGCGTCATGAACCTCAAGCACGGCAATCATTTCAAGCTCCTTGCAAAGCTCGATAATCCGCAGAACGTCCTCCACGCTGTCCCTGCGCCACTGCTCGCCGTTCGCAAGGACGACTCTGACTGTATTTGAGCCTGTTTGTGCAATTGCGGGCAAAGCTGTGTCTAACTGGTCTTTGAACCATGTGTGCGGATAATTAACTCCGCGCATGACAAAAGGCTCGCCCTTCGCGTCATAAAGCGTTGTGCCTATCACGAAAAAGCCCTCTGAAATCCATTCGCCGGAATCCGGCTCGGCAGGTTCTTCGTTTTCAAGCTCTTCCGACTCTTCGAGAACCTCGGGGTACGGAATTTCTTCCTGTAACGCATTATTATCTCCGCAAG
Source organism: Oscillospiraceae bacterium (assembly GCA_009781425.1). Lineage (GTDB taxonomy): Bacteria > Bacillota > Clostridia > Oscillospirales > Ruminococcaceae > Ruminiclostridium_E. Next base: position 39,723 of record WQYC01000013.1, on the reverse strand, counting down.
CCGTAAATGCGGAGATAATAAATATAGAAAGTAATAAACAAATAGTTTTTTTCATGCTTATTCTTCGGTCTCTGTTCCTGTTGTTGCTTCGGGCTCGGTGTTTTCGCCGACGGGTTCTTTGGGCTCGTCGCGCTTACCGTACTTGTCTTGAACCTTCTTCTCTTCTTTTTCCTGCATGGTTTTGAGCTGTGCGTTGATTTTGTCAATAATCGGCGTAGCAGCTTCTCTCGGCTTCGCAGGGTCTAAAGCCTTGCCTACGTTGTTGTCAAGATTCTTGTTCATGATGTCTAAGTTGCCTGTTAAAGCTTCTAACTGCTCTCTTTTATACGAGGTGTCAACGCCGCGGAGCTGGTCCATGCGGATTTCCGAAAGCAGAGTTCTCGCGCGGTTTTCAATACCGAGGCGTGCCGAATTCATCGTCGTAACCGAAGACATAGCCGAACCCGCACCGAAGAAAAAGTCCATTCCGGTTTGGTTTCTGTCGTTGTTATTATTAGAACCGAGCGACGAAAAAAGCCCGCTCTGGCTCTGCTGAATAGATGCAAGACGCTGAGCCTGAAGCTCCTGCGCTTCTTCCTTTGAAGCGTTTTTAGGGACAATCGCGCCGCCCGTAACCATATTGTGAATAGTTGACATAATAAAATCTCCTTTTGATATATTTCAATGTTTAAAGTTGCTTATATTTATTATCGTAAGCTTTTAAAAAAACTTTAGCTTTTTTGCAACTTTTATTTTTGATGCGTAGTGTTAAGGTTACAGCCGGCGTCGCGTGCAGACAAAGGCGATAACACCTACGCAGGGGGCGGGAATTATCCTGCCCTCTGCATTTTACACGATTTTCGAGTTATTCATGACAAGGCGGAAGCTGATTCCAAGCTTTTCTGCACTGCGGCGGCAGAGCGACATTCTTTGCAGAAAAATCTCGAAATACTCCATAATCGAGCTGATTTCCTTGTCGATAATGAGGTCAAGGAACAGCTCGCTTTTGTCCTCCGAAAAATAATACCGCGACTGCACACAGGCGTAATTTACTCTGTCGTGAATATCGTTTATATCACCCTCGCCGCGAACGCGCGAGCGGCGCACGTCCATCTTATCCGCAAGAATAACAGCGGCGGCGATTGCATTTACGGGTGTTGCCGTGTTCTCGTCATGGTTGCCGATTGCGGAAATTATAACTGCGATTTCCTCTGCAGGCATGGCAAGCTGAGTAAGCAGATTGAGCGCCATGATTGCACCTGTTTGCGCATGGTTTGCGCGGTTCACGCAGTTGCCGATGTCGTGCATATAGCCCGCGATTTGCGCAAGCTCGCACTCGCGCTCGGGGTGTCCGAGCGTATGCAGAATATCGTAGGCGGCTTCGGCGGTAATCGCCGCGTGCGGCCCGCAATGCTCGGTGTAGCCCATTGATTCAAGGGCTTTGTCGGCGTGTTCAATGTAGGTTTTTACGTCGCTGTTTTGTTTTATGTATTTGTAGGTAATGTTGCTCATTCTATACTCCTTTGTAATACCTGCGCGCATAAGCGCGAAGCCCGCTGATGTCCTTATTCTTCCCCTTCCAAAGTTCTTTCGTCTCTTTGCAGGAACCGACAGCAATATCCGGGCAATTAAGCGAAATACAGTCTGCTATGAAATCTGTAGTGCTTATATTTTGAATATTCTGAAAATAATAGCCTTTACGCTTGTATGAGCCGCCGTCAGCAAAATGAATATACAGAAAATTGTCTTTGAATTTATACACCCAAACAGCATTTTCGAGAGGAACAATTTTTATTTTCAAGCCGACAGCTATGATTATAAACTCCCTGCTGAAGCGGATATTCGGGATTTTTCTTGTGTTTTTCTCCTGCGGAAATTCAAAGCCCTGAAAGCTTTTAGCTTTAAAGAAATCCGAAACCATATCTTTTATTTCGGGCGATATAGAAGCTGACTCGTCAACCTCCGGCATTAAGCCGTGCTTCCATGTATCTTTCAATTGTGCTAAAGTCGTCTTCGGGCTCGCAGTTGCATTACAGAATTTTTTGAAGGTTTTCTTCGCATTCGGATTCTTCATAAGAAAAAAAGATTTAACAGTAACAGGAATCATAAAAAGCGGAGCTAAAATAACAACAGGCACTACTATATAGTTGGTATGACCCGGCGTCATTAAAGCGAACTGCAATAAAAACAAAATCAGCATAACAAGGCAAATTACAGAAATAATTAAAAACTTCTTAAAAGTCCCTCGGGCTTCTTCTTTTATGATTTGTTCAATTTCTTCAATCATTTCGCTAACAATTCCCGAACCCGCTTCATGGCTTCGATTGTATTCTCGCGCGTGTTGAACGCGGTTAGTCTGAACCAGCCGTCGCCGTTCTTGCCGAAGCCCACGCCGGGCGTCCCGACGACCTGCTTCCCCGACAACAGCATATCGAAGAAATCCCAGCTCGGCATATTGCACTTAAACCAGATATAAGGCGAGTTTTTGCCGCCTGTGTAGCTGATGTTAAGCTCACTGAACGTCTCCGACATAATCCGTGCGTTTTCCATGTAATAGTCAATCGCTTCCTTCGTCTGCTTTAAGCCGTCAGGCGAGAAAACAGCCTCCGCGCCGCGTTGAATCACGTAAGGCACGCCGTTGAATTTACTGCCCTGCCGTCTTGCCCAAATTTTCAGCACGCTGTAAACCGCGCCTTTATCATCGTAAAATTCAAGCTCCTTCGGAACTACCGTATAACCGCAGCGAGTGCCTGTGAAGCCCGCAGTTTTGGAAAGCGAGCAGATTTCAATTGCGCACCTTCTTGCACCTTCTACAGCGAAAATACTGCGCGGGCTGTCGTCAGAAATAAACGCTTCGTAAGCCGCATCGTAAATAATAACCGCCTTGTTTTCAAGCGCGTAATTAACCCAGTCGGTCAGCTGTTCTTTCGTGAAAACCGCACCTGTCGGATTATTCGGTGAGCATAAATAAATCAAATCCGTTTTTACACCGCTCGGAACTACAGGCGCGAAGCCCGTTTGCTCAGTCGCATCAGCGAAAATCACCTGCTTATTATTCATGATATTGCTGTCAACATAAACAGGATAAGCAGGGTCGCTGACCATTACTATATTATCCTCGCCGAAGATGTCGGTGATGTTTCCGCTGTCGCTCTTCGCGCCGTCGCTGATGAAAATCTCATCGGTTTCAACGTCAACGCCGAAGCTTTTATAATATCCCGCGACTGCACTGCGCAGAAAATCATAGCCGCGCCCGGAGTCCTCGTAGCCCTTGAAGGTCTCCTTCACGCCCATTTCCGCCGCGGCTTTCTGCATAGCCTCAACCACGCAGGGCGCGAGCGGTTGGGTTACATCGCCAATCCCCATACGGATTATCGGTTTGTCGGGATTCGCTTCAACGTACTCGCGGACTTTGCGCCCGATTTCGATAAACAGATAATTCTCTTTTAAATTTAAAAAGCCTTTGTTAATTTTTGCCATAATGTAGTTTTCCTCCGTGGTTTATTTTTAAGTGCAGATAATACTTATTTTTTTCGGCGCAAGTATAAATAATGGATAAGCCCCATTATAAGAGTACACGCACAGACAGCAGACATTATACCGGCAAATACATTATTTTGAATAATGTTTACAATTGAAATTATAGTGGTTGCTGCCGCAAGAATTATAAACAATTTAAAAAACTTTTTATAATACATCTCTGCGCTGTTCTTTTGTGCGGTTTTTACTGCAGTTTCATCAGATTCAAAAACAATTCCCAGCTCGTCCTTTTGTTTGTAAAATTCCACTTTGCTTTTATACCATAACACAGCAAAAATAAGCGTGAAAACTATAGAAATTGATAAAAATCCGATTATAATAAAGCGGTCGTAACCGTTTACCACAAAAACACTGACAGCCCCAAGCGCGGCACTCGGCACCATTATGGTTAATGTTCTCCGTGTATTCATTTTCATAAATGCAGGGAAAAGGCGTTCGTCACGTAATATTACGCGGCTTTTTTTCCGCAGACCTATTACATAGTAAGGCATTTTCCGAACCATTTTATTACCTATACGAATTCCTATATATGCTGACAAAACTATAATCGGTATGATAATCGCGAGAATAATTAATTCGGTCATTTTTCCTCCGTAAATTATTTATGCGTTCCGTTGCGGAACTCCGTTCCCTACGAATGTATTAAATAAAAAATATAATTCAACAAATCAATGTTAAAAACCTTCGCGGCATCGAGAGCGACAGAGCTTCTCGCTTTACCTTTTTCGTCAGTTTCAACAAGCGTAAAAACGCCGTAGTTCGCAGATGATTTTGTATCTATGTTAACGTTTTTTGAGAAGGGTATTTTCACTTCTTTATTGCGCTTCTTGTGAATAAACGCGCCGCCGCTAAGCTCTAATTTCTGCCCGAAAGACAGCGAAAGCGAATTCAAGTTTTCTTTATTTACCCCATTTTTTCTAATCAGCCAGCCTGTGTAAACCCTTGAAAGCTCGTTGCCGCCTGTATTCACGACACCTACAGGCTTTGCTTTGTAACCGCTTGGCACGATGAATAAGCTACGAAGCTTGTGCTTTTTCTTGCTTTTGTCAGAAGCAGAATTCATGATTGAAAAAACTGTGCCGATTATCAGCCCGCCGACAGCTCCGCCTGCACTTCCTATGCCCGCTGCGGTATTCATGTTATCGTATGTATTTTCGCGCAGTCCGGCAATTTCATTGAAGTGAAAGCTATGCACCTTTTTGCGCTCTTTAACAACAACGCCCTCTTCAAAAATAATAACCTGCTGATAAAGCATTTTCGATAAAAACAACAGCATAACAGGGAGAATAATCCCTAAGCCGAACAAAAGGAAGCTTAATATTCTTATGTCCGGGTCGTCTTCAACAAACAGCAGAATTATTCCGAGTCCAACAAGCACGGCAAAGCTGATAACCGCCCAGACTTTCAAAGAAGTTAACGAGCTTTTTTTAGTTTCAAATGTTGATAATTGCGCGCCCAAGTTAGAATCATTATGCTCCATGATTATATTACCGCCCCGTCATACGCTTTAATCACCTTTTCAGTCCACTCGTCAAACGCAGGGTCAGCGACCTGCATATGCTCGTTTTCGAGATAATACGCAACACTCTCGCGCACGCCCTCGTCAAAGCGTGTAGTCGCTACAAAGTCCGGCACAAGCCGCTTAATTTTACTGTTGTCGAATACGACAGAATTAGACTTATCGCCGAGAAGACCGCCCTCAAGGTTCGGGTCACATTTAACTAAGAAGTCGGTGGAAATATGCTTCAAAATCGGCTTCTTCCCGACAGCCGCGCCGACACATTCATAAATCTGATTCCAGGTCAGCGACTCGTCGCTCGTGATATGAACAGCCTCGCCAATCGCGTGGATATTCCCCATAAGCCCGTAAAACGCCCAGGCAAAGTCACTGCTGTGCGTTACAGTCCAGAGCGAGCTTCCGTCGCCGTGAACGATGACCGGCTTGCCGTCGATAATGCGCTTCAAAACCTGCCAGGAGCCCTTTTCGCCGTGAACCGCCAAGGGTATATTATGTTTATCGTAAGTATGGCTCGGACGGACGTTGGTAATAGGGAAGCCCTGCTCGCGGTAAGCTTTTATGTAGGTTTCCTCGCAGGCAATTTTGTTGCGGGAGTATTCCCAGTACGGATTGTGCAAGGGTGTGCTTTCCGTAATTAAATAGTCGGACAAGGGCTTTTGATACGCCGATGCCGAGCTTATGAAAATATACTGCTTGGTCATGTCCGAAAACAGCCGAATATCGCGCTCTGCCTGTGACGGGTGAAACACAACAAAGTTCGCAACGACATCAAACATAACGTTCAAGTCCGCGAGCTTTTTCTTTACGTCTTCTTCATTTCCCATGCAAGCTTGAATATGAGTTACGCCTTCAAGTCCGTCAAGCCGCGAGTTGCTGTTGCCGCGGTTGAGCAGATATAATTCCGCGCCCGAAGCTACTGCAAGCTTCGATATTTCTGTGCTGATTGTCCCTGTGCCGCCAATGAATAATACTTTCATTTTTTTGTCCTCTTTTCTTTTTAACTTCCTGTTTTTTATGTAACGCAGGAATTTAATTCTAAATTCCTGCTTAATCGTCTTCTGCTGCTGCACAGAAGCGATACGGCTTAATTCCCGACGAGCCAAGGAGCAGCTCGCGCAGAGCGGGGGAAGAGCCTTTTGTATTCAACGTCACGTTTTATAGTGCTCTGCATTATACTATATGCAGAAGAGTGAAAAATAGTGAAACTTGTAACTTAAACAGCTATAATGTCGAATTATTCTATTCTATGTCAAGGTAGAACCTCGGATTATGAATACTTGTCCCCTCGCGCACCTCAAAGTGCAAATGATTTCCGTCAGCTCGTCCTGTCGCTCCGACCCACGCAATCGTTTCACCCTGCGAGACTTCCTGTCCCTCAACTACGTTCAGCGCGCTGGCGTGAGCGTACCAGGTACGCAAGCCGCTGTTCGGGTGCTCGATAACTACTGTGTTTCCGTAGCCGCTGTTCCAGCCCGAGAAGACAACAGTACCGCTGTCGCCCGCGTAAATCGGCGTACCGTAAGGCGCGCCTATGTCTATGCCCGAGTGCCCCCAATAGCCGCCGTCAGTCCAGTGATACTCGGAGATTTTATGCTGAGGCGGAACGGGCCAGATGAACTTGCCGGCGACCGCAGTTTCACCGGAAATCCCGGCGTTAGGGAGCGGACGCGTGCCTATCGAAATAACCTCGTTAACAGGGCGGGAAACAGCATCTCTGCTCGTAACAGTGCGTCTTGCTTCAACGCCGTTGACAAGAGTAACCCTTGCAGTGATTCTGTCGATTCCGTTCTGCCCGCGAACGGTAGTGTTCTGCGTAGTGATAAAGTACGAAGCGTCGTCCCTGTATTCGGTAGCGTAAGGAATCTCCTGGTCAAAAATCTCTGTCCTTGTCACAGCAACGCTCAAATACGGAATCTCGGGGCTGAACTTTATTCTGTCGCCCGGCAGGAGCGTCTGCTCGGTGAAGCCGGGATTAAACCGCTCAAGCTGAGCCACAGAAACGTCAAGCATTTCCGAAATCGTGTAATGGCTGTCGCCCTCAGAAACGGTGTAGAACTGCGCTTCCTCTTCTATTCTTGTTATGCTTCTTATTATAGCCTGCGGCTCAATGATGCTCTCTACAGGATAAAGGTCGCCCTGCTCGGCTTCAAAGGAAACAGCGAACTCAACTACTTCGTCCTCCGCGCCTGTTCTGTGCGCGCTCAAAAGCGCGTCGCGGGTATGAAGAATAGAAGTATTATCTCTGACCGCGCCTATAAAGCTGCCGTTTATTATTATTCCGTATGCGTATTCAACGACTATCCCCGACTGCTGAAGCAGTATATTCGTCACCTGCGAAGCGGACAGCATACTTGAATAGCCTAACTTTTCAATCGTGAAGCGCGGGTTGAACTCTGCCATTATGGTGCTTCCGAGGAAGTTTACGCGCTGTTCAAAAATCTTTTCAGCCTCGGTGTAAATCTGCTCGTTTTCGATATAACCTACGAAGGTTCCGTTTACTTCGAGGCGGACAGCGTACTGAATATCCGAAGCATAAGAAATTAAGTTGACAAGGAAAATCACGCTAATCACAGGAATAACGTAATTAAAAGCCGTCGTCACCGCGCCGCCGCCGCGCTTGCCGAAGATGAACGCGGCAAGATGCCCGAAGAAAACAGGAAGCGCGCCCTTCATGCCGTGCTCGCGGTTGGCGGCTTTAGTTTCTCTGCGCATAGTGATAAACGCAGTCCCGAATTTCAAGAACGGCGAAAAAACATACAGCCCGAAATACTTGAGCTTGCCGCCGGCGTATTCGCGGAACTTCTCGGTTTTAACCCAAATAAAGCCGAGAAAATGCCCCACGAAAAGCAAAAAGGCGTTCAGTAGGTCGCCGAGAATTTCGCAGACGCTCTTGCCGAGGTCGTGAAAAAACGTTATCAGCACATTAAATAAATATATATGTAAAGGCGGCCTCGCGGTTTGCACCTCGACGCCCGATAAAATGTCGGTTTTGTTAGTACTATCCATGATTATTAAAAGCTCTCCCGAAATTATTACAATTTGGTTACAAAGTCTATAAAGGATAGTATACTATATAAGACTTGATTTGTCAACAATTTCGTGTTATAATTATAAAAACAAACAACAAGGAGCATAATATGAAAAAATTATTGTTGATTCTGCTCGCGGTAATGATGCTTACGATTCCCGTATCGGCGGCGGCAGAGCGCGAACGCGCAGAAGAAGTAATTCCCCGTCCCAGCCTGTATCCGGAAATCGCAGCGGAAGCAAAAGCGGCATTAGGTCCGTTAGGTGCCGAATCGGCACGCGCGAGGGAAGCACACGAGCTTTTTTTGAAAAACCTTAATTTAGATGTGGATAACATGAGATTTATTTATCCCGATACTTTTGCGGGTATATGGATTAACGGCGAAAATCTATACATTGCGCTTACTTCAAATGTAACGGATAACTCATGGTATCATGGCGGCAGTATTAATATTTTCGAGGGCTATGAGGATATTATAATTTATGAAACCACGGGTTTTAATTACTCTTATAACACATTGCTCAATTTGCAAGACATTGCACTCTCCGCTTTGCGGGAACAAGGTTTTTCCGTCGAGAACGCTTGGGTGAGTGTACGCGAGAATAATATATACTTAAATTTAACAGAGTTGGACGAAGAAGCTGTCAGAGAAGCGTTATGGGACGCAACAGTCGGAACACTGACTTATCGGGAGGTTTATAATGTGTTTGTTCTGTTGGGAAGCCGCGGCTCCGCAGAAGCTCCCATAATAATAAATGAACCTTCACCGCGCGAAGAAAACCCGCGCGCGGGCATTACGCTCGGCTTAACGCCGTTCCTTATCGCAGGCGGCATAATTATAATTTCAAGGAAGAAAAAATAATGCAGTTATCAGAAATGACTCCAAACGAAGGCAAAAGTCTCAAAATTACCACCGACTTCGGCGAATTCGCGCGCTACCCGATAAAAACTCACGTAATCATGCGGGAAGACGTGCTTGAAGACGTGCTCGACAAGTATGTCCGCGAGTTTATGCAGGACGGCGACACGCTGTTCATAGCTGAAAAAATCGTCGCGATTACGCAAGGGCGCGCATTTCCGCTTGACGAAATAAAAGTCTCGCGGCTTGCCCGCTTTTTGTGCAAATTCGTGTACAAGCCCGATTACGGCATCGGGCTGGGTCGCCCCGAAACGATGGAGCTTTGTATCCGCGAAATAGGTCGCCCGAAGGTCTTGTTCGCGGCGTTCTGCTCGGCAATAGGCAAGCTTTTCGGGAAGCGCGGAGTTTTCTATAAAATCTGCGGAATGAAAGCCCGCGCGATTGACGGGCCCTGCGATTATACCATTCCGCCGTACAATAATTACGCAAAAATGGCACCGGACAAGCCCGATGAAGAAGCCGCGCGCCTTTCGGCGCATATCGGGCGCGATATTTACATCGTTGATGCGAACGACATCGCCTGCACCGTCCTCGGCAAAAGCAAAAAAGACCTGCCGACAGCCTTCGCAGAGCAGGTTTTCAGTGATAATCCGCTTGACCAGAGCGACCAGCAGACGCCGCTTTGTATTGTGCGGAAGATGTAAGAAATTTACATCTTCAAAGCTATTGACATATCCTATTTAATAGGATATAATAAAGAAGGTGACACAAATAAAAGGCAGAATGTTTTTTTCAACGTCCGAATTTGACAAGCGATGGGAAGCAATGGGGCTTGACATGGACGATTTACGGCGATTGGAAAACGAAATTGTTAATAATCCGCAAGCGGGAACTGTCGTGCAGGGAACAGGCGGCTTGCGTAAAATCCGATTTGCACCGGAAAACAAAGGAAAAAGCGGTGGTGTTCGCGCCTTGTATGTCGATTATGTAGTGTTTGAGCGGGTTTACTTAATTACAACATATCCGAAAAGTCAAAAAGAGGATATTTCATCAGCAGATAAAACAGTTATTAAAAAGATAATTGAACAAACCCAAAAGGAGTTAGGAGGAAAAAGCCATGAGTGAAGTTTCCGGAAGCATTATGCGCGGATTACAGGAAATGCTTGAACACGCACAAGGCAAAACAGAGTTAAAATCGCGCTATGTAGCGGCTACGCCGCCGAAACAATATACAGCCGATGAAATCCGGCATATCCGCGATAACTTGAAAATGTCGCAAGGCTTTTTCGCTGATGTTATAGGCGTTTCAAAGAAAACTGTTGAATCGTGGGAATATGGGCGCGGTAAGCCGAGCGGAGCGGCGGCGCGAATATTAAGCATAGCCGAAGCTGACCCCGAAGCATTGCGGCGTTACGGATTCGCTGAGTGGTAGAGTTATAAAATATTACAGATTTATTACAGTTTGTCAAAACTATTGACATTCCCCTTTAAATAAGTTATCATGTTATAGAAGACATCGTACTATACTATATGTCGTAGGGGAACGGCTATGAAGAAGGAAACTTCGCTATGCATGGGCTGCATGGCGGAAATGAAAAACGCTGAAAATACCAAGATTTGCGCTGTTTGCGGTTACGCCGAAAACGGCGTGTTTCTGTCGTCTTATCTCGCACCGAAGACGTTTTTGGCGGAACGGTACATAGTGGGCAAACTGATTTCGTACAACGGCGAGGGCGCGTACTACATTGCTTATGACACCGCGAACGAGGTCAAGGTCACGATTCGCGAGTTCATGCCCGATACGCTTTGCGGCAGAGGCAAGGGCGAGGAAGCGATTGAGGTAAATCAGCAGTTCGTTGCACTTTACAAGACCTATTTATCGGAATTCATCGAGCTCAACCGCTCGCTCATGGGCATAGGGCGGTCGATTCAGGTTCAGCGCGTTTCCGACGTTTTCACCGAGAATAACACTGCTTATGCAGTTTACGAATATATTACAGGCATCAGCTTGAAGTCCTACCTGTCGAACCTTGGCGGCGTTCTGCCGTGGGAGCAGGTGAAGGAACTGTTCACGCCGCTTTTCACTACGCTCAACATCGTTCACAGCGCAGGAATAGTCCACAGAGGAATCGGGCCTTCGACTATATTGTTTAATGACAAGAGCGAATTAGTTTTAATCAACTTCGGCATTACAGCCGCACGGACCTACGGCTCGGAAATAAACTACGAGGTTTTCACAGGCTACGCCGCGCCCGAGCAGTATAACAGCAAGGAGCGGCAGGGAAGCTGTACTGACGTTTACAGCGTTTCGGCTGTACTTCATAAAGTTTTGACAGGGCAGATGCCGCCGAATGCAGTTGCGCGCAAGGAAGACGACCATCTGACTGAGCCCGCACTGATTAACCGTAATATCCCGCCGTCTGTTTCGTCGGCGATTATGAAAGGCTTAGAGCTTGATATTGACGCGAGAACCCAGACGGTAGACGAGCTTATTCGCGGCTTGTTTGAAGCTTCGCCGCTTAAGGTTCCCGATACAACCAACGAAATTCTCATAAAAAAGCCTGTCCGCAAAATAGATTTTGAAGAGCAGGGGCAAACAGGCAGAAAATCAAACTCGCAGGGGCGGAGCTCTGCGCGGAATTACGGGCGCGTTTCGCGCACCTCGTATATCCTGCCGATAACAGGAATCGTCGTGCTTTTAGTTGCGATAATCGGCTTTATGGCGGTCATGTTTAACCCCGACTTGATTACAGGCGGCAACGAGCCTGCCGTAACTGACAACCGCGGTTCAGCGGCAATGCCGCCGCCGCAGGAGGTTATCCACGCACGACCTGTAACGCAGGCACCGGAACCGTCAGAACCCACACAGCCCGAATCCAACGAGCCGCTCTATACAATCCCTGACTTTCTTGAGCGCAGGTTCGAGCTTATTCAAACCAACGTTTCATTTGAGTTTTTAGTGTTTAACCCTGTTTATGAATTCAGCTACGAGCATGATGAAGGCGTTATATACGAGCAGGATATTGAAGCGGGAACGGACGTAATCTCCGGCACGGAAATTATGCTGAGAGTCAGCTTGGGTCCGGCAATGGTCGAGCTGCCTGTTTACGCGGGTGTGAAGCTTTCGGACTTCGAGCGGATTCTGAGCGACGCGAAGATTAAATACGGCAACAACATTGGCGAATACAGCGATGAAGTCGCTGAGGGCTTCGTCATTCGGTGCAGTGTCGGTGATAATGATGTTTACGCGGGCAGTATCATTAATATAGAACGCGGCGAAATCGTCACGGTTTATTATTCGCTCGGCGTTGACCCCGATTCGCTCGCGGTTGAAACGATTGAAGATACTAACCCCGAACTTGATGAAAACGACGATGATGAATAACGCCAAAAAAGGAAAAACCGCCGCCATTATCGCGGCAGGCGGTTCAAGCTCGCGCATGAACGGCACGGACAAGCTTTTCGCCGAAATAAACGGAATCCCTGTAATCATGCACGCTGTATTAGCCTTCGAGCGAGCGGAAACAATCAGCGAAATAATAATTGCAACTCGCCTTGAAAATAAACCAAAAATCGAAATGCTGTGCAGTGAGCACGGCATTTCAAAGCCTTTAATTATAACTGAAAGCGCGGAAACTCGCCAGCAGACAATAATCAACGCTTTAAAAGCAAATACAAGCGATATAATCGCTGTTCATGACGGCGCGAGACCGTTCATAACGCCCGAATTCATCGACAGGCTCGTCAATCTCGCAGGAGAAAAAGGCGCGGTGATTCCTGTGGTAAGGGTCAAGGAAACCGTCAAGGTCGTGCGGGGCGAGAAAATAATTTCCACCCCCGACCGCGACGAGCTTTACTTAGCGCAGACCCCGCAGGTTTTTCTGTTTGAAAAGTACATGGAAGCTGTAAAAATAAGCGGCGACCGCTCGTTCACCGATGACGCGCAGCTGTTTGAGCGGGTAGGCATGGAGGTTTTTGTGACTGAGGGAGATTACAGCAACATCAAAATAACAACAAAAAACGATTTACCGGATTCAACGCCGCGTATCGGCACGGGCTACGACGTGCATAAGCTTGCACAGAATCGTAAATTAATCCTCTGCGGGGTTGAAATCCCCTGCGATGAAGGACTTCTCGGTCACTCGGACGCAGACGTTGCGGTTCACGCGCTGATGGACGCGCTGCTCGGCGCGCTTGCTCTCGGCGACATAGGTAAGCACTTCCCCGACAACGACCCGCAGTACAAAGGCATTTCAAGCGTGGAGCTACTGGAGCGCGTTATCGCGCTAATACGCGAAAAAGGTTACGCGCCCTCCAACATAGACATAACTATAATCGCCGATAGACCTAAGCTCGCGCCTTTTATAACTCAAATGCGTGAAAATATCGCAGAAGCTTGTAAAATACCGCTTGACGCGGTCAGCGTTAAGGCAACTACCGAGGAAGGCTTGGGGCTTGCGGGAAAAGGAATCGGCGCAAACGCAGTCTGTCTGCTTGTTAAAGCGAATATCACATAAAAAACACATAAATTTCATAAAAACATCATATTCGAGCTAAAGTTTTTGCCTCTTTGTGCGATATTATATACAGAGCAAAAAACAAAGCCCGAATTTTGTTTTATATATGTAACGGAGGACATCGGAATGGAAATTAAAAATTTAAACAACAGAATGATAAGCGCGTACAAAACCGTAAGCGCCGCGCCCAAAGGCAAAGACACGACTGCGGGAGCAGCGGGAAAAGCCGGCGGCGATAACTTCGATAAAATCGAGTTTGACTTCGGTCGCGCTACGCAAGCCGCGAAAATCGACATGGCGTCAGCTCTCGAAGCGGAAGCCAATATCGCTCGTATTCAGCAGCTTCAGGCGGCTTACGAGGGTGACAATACGCCTGCGACAGCAGGACAAATAGCCGAAACGATTACAGGTTAATCGCTTCGGCAAAACCCATTTGAAAGGAAATATTTTCATGAATTACAACTCGGCAGTGGAAATACTTGAATTCTTAGACAATTACAGTGAGCATTTTAAAGAACTCCGCTCTTTCATAGACGAAAAACAAGAAAAGGTAGCGGGAGACGACGTAGCGTGGCTTTTGGAATCGCTCGCAGAGGAGCAGAAGCACATAATGCGCGGCAACTCACTCGAAGCCAAAAGAAAACTGATTTTCGAGGAGCACGGAGCAGGCGATTATAACGCAGAAAAGCTGATTGAAGCGTGCCCCGAGGAAGTCAAAGGCAGAATGAAGCTCGTAACAGACTCGATTGAAGAATCGGTTAACTATATAAAAGCGACAAACGAGGAAATTTTAGAGCTGGCGCGGCGAAAGTTAGAAGCGCAGGCGGATATAATGAAAGACAGCCTCATCGCAGGAAGCGACACCTACACAAACACAGGCTCGAAAATCAGAAAAATGAACGGCGACGACGGAAACATTATAGGCTCGGTGTAATGTAGGGAACGCATTAATGCGTTCCGCAGATAAAACAGATAAATAAGAAGGAGTAAAAAATATGCGTTCATCTTTTGCAGGACTTGAAATGTCCAAACGTACGATTCAGTTATCACAGAAAGCGCTTGATATATCTACAAACAACATGGCGAACACCATGACGCCCGGCTTCTCAAGGCAGAGAGTGGACGTCAACGCAATGTTTATCAGCTCGTATAAAAGCTGGCAGACGAAGCAATCTCGCCTGTCCTTGGCAGGGCAGGGCGCGAGCGCGTTCGGCGTGGCGCAAATCAGAAACTTCTACCTTGACAAGCGTTTCCGCGAAATGAACAGTCAGCTCGCAGAAAACGAGAGAAAAGCTCCGATTCTTGAAGAAATCCAAACAGCCTTGGATAACTTTGAAAACGTGGGCATGGAAGGGAAGTTAGCACAGTTCAAGGACGCGATTCTCAAATACGCGACCAACTCTCCCGACAACCCCGAATTCGCGAGTATCGTAAGAAACAGCGCGTTTGACATTACAAAAATGCTTAACTCTTACTCCAGAGACTTGAAGAAAATGCTGGAAGAGAACGTGTTTGAGCTCAACGCGACAGTCGATTATGTCAATACAATTTTAGAAAAAATCGTTCTGCTTAATAACGCTATAGTTAAAGAGTATAAATCGACCGAATACGGCGCGATTGACACAGGCAGAGGCGTTTCACCCTACGGACCGCTCGAGCTCATGGACGAGAGAAACCTGCTCCTTGACGAGCTTTCGACCTACATAAACATCAAGGTTGACGAAAACGTAGACGGCAGTATCAGCGTTATGATGGGCGATACGCTCATGATAGACGGCACAAGAAACCATGAAGTTTTGGTTATGCACGAGTTCGACAAGTTCAACGCAGCGGTGATTTACGTATCGAACGGGCAGGACATAAACATAAGAACAGGCGAGCTCAAAGCTTACTTAGATTTAGTAAACGGCAACGGGCCCTACGCCAACCACTACCAAAGCTCCGCATACGGAATCCCCTACTATCTGTCGGCGATGGACGCGTTTGCAGAAGCGTTCGCAGGGCTGATGAACCAGACAAACGGCGTAACTCCTCTCGATTGCGGCAGGTCGATGTTCGGCTCAACGCTTGATGTATATGACGTAGACGGGCGCATAGTTGAACGCGGACCGATTACTGCGGAAACCATAAGGATTTCCGACGAGTGGATGAGAGACGCTACGATGATAGGGTTAGTGTACAACGAAGTGCTCGGAAGCAGAGTAGTAAATTATAACTTCCCGGCAGATTTCACGAGTGTTACACCGCCCTATACCTTAGATATAACCGTCAACGGCGCAACCTCGGCAGTCACCTTCGACGGAACAGTAGCAGACCTTCAGGCACAGCTCGACATCGCGTTCCCGGGTGAGCTGCTCGCAGAGGTAGACAACGGAAACATAGTAATAACCACCGTTAATGCAGAGGATACATTTTTCGTCTCTACCACAAACGCCGACATAACCGTAAACACAGAAAGAGAAGACGTTCTGAGCGGCGGCTGGGCATATTCCACCAACTTAGACGGTCACAACGCGCACAGATTAATGCTCGCGCTTGACGGAGCTGAAGTAAGATTCGGACGCGCACTTGACTTCAACGGGACAATGTTTGACTACGTTTCGTTCCTTTCAAACAGACTCGGGCAAGGGCTGAACTTCATAGACGAGCAAATAGATACGCTGTCGGTAACGACGAATAATCTGCTCGACAGCCGCGACGCAATCATGGGCGTTTCCACAGACGAAGAAGGCATTAATATGCTGATTTATCAAAAATGGTACAACGCGGCGGCGAGAATGATGACTGCGCTTGACGATATGCTTGACAGAGTTATAAACGGCATGGGCAGAGTAGGACTGTAGGGTGCGACGTCCTCGGCGCACCGATAAATAAAATACAGATTTATAAGGAGTAAAAATCATGAGAATAGCGGGCGGAACAGTTTTAAGAAGATATATGCACAACCTTGAACGCAATGCGGGTAACAAAAACCGCGAGGAGAACAAGCTCTATTCAGGGCGCGGCTTCAACAGAGCGAGCGAAAACCCTATCGTAGCGGCGCGCTCTCTCAGAGTCCGCAAGGCTATTAACGATATTCATATTTACCAGGATAACCTTAAAACAGCTAACATGATTTATGAAAACGCGGAAAGCTCGGTCATGAAAATTTCCGCACTGATTCAATCGACCTACGAGCACCTCATCAAAGGTGCGCACGGCTCGCTCAACAGCGACGACGCAGGGATTGTTGCCGAATCGATTGACAAGTTCGCAGAAGAAATGGTTCAGCTCATGAACATCGTGGTTGCTGACAGAAGGATTTTCGGCGGTGTTAATAACGCGACCCGCGCCTTCAGCTTATCGCAGGGGCAGGACGGAACAAAAACCGCTTATTATCACGGCGTCTCGCTTAACCGCCACCAAGACCCGAGCTTGTATCCCTTCTCGGGCGTCTCCTACGCCGACATAGGCATAGGACTCGGAATGGGTAACGACGGCAGAATCGACCCGCAATCGGCGATTCCGATTACCTTCAACGGCGCGCAAATTACAGGCAGCGGGCTCGACAGCAAAACAACAATAATTAACCTCAATAATTTAAATGCAGGCGATTACAGCCTTGACGTAAGCGTAGGAACAAACAGACGCACAATCACCTTTACGATTCCTCCCGCGGCAACCGAAGCTCAAAAAGCCTCGGCAGTAAACCAAGCGCTTCACAGCGCGTTTGGAACTCGTCTCAGCATGGGCGGACAAAGCGGAGTAATCACAAACCATATAGCAGGAAGACCCGAAATAACAATAACCAATACACCTCACAGAGACGGTCAGCCGGTTTTTACACAAGCAGACATACGCGAAGTTGCTTCAGGCTTCTCTGCAAACGTAATCCAGTTAACGCTCGACTCGGCGCAGGCACTCAAGGACGACGACAGACTCTTAGCAGCGCAATACGCAGACGCGCTCTTCGCGCTTCAGACTAACATCTCGCTGACACTTGCCGAAATAGGAAATATGCAGGAGTTCATTGAGTTTAACTTAGACAGAACCACAAACAACATGATGTCGCTCGTAGAACAGCAGAGAGACCTTGAGGCCTCGAAGCCCGAAGAGCAAATCACAATGATAAAGGTTCTCGAAGCATTATTCAGCGCGCAGCTGCAAATGGGTGCAAACCTGCTGCCCATGTCCATCTTCAACTTTATAAATTAAAAACCGCCGCGAAGCGGCACAACAATTGTTCATTGTTAATTATTAATTATTACTTGGCTAAGGAGGCGGGATTATGAATCATAATTTGCTCAGTATTACCACAATACCCATAAACGTAGAAATAAGTGTAGTGAAGGGTCAATTGCAAAATCCCAATGCCCCTAAGCCGCAAATCAGGATTTCAACAGGCGAAGGCGGGATTCAGGTACAGGCTGAAAAAGCCACTATAAACATTGACACCTACGCGGCACGCTCAAGCATGGGCTACGGTAATTATAACTTCGCGGACTTGAAGAAAAAAGAAGCAGACAAGGGCTGGAGCTTCTCGTATGAAGGCACAGCGAGAATCGTCAGCGAAGGCAACGCATTAGCAAGAGGAACAACCTCGGGTCAGCTCGCAATCAGAAACAACAGCGCGGGGAAAACTATCCAAACCGTAATGGAGCACATTCCTAAAGTAGGCGCGGACGTAACCTTTGACAAAGGACAGCTGCATATCAACTACGAAATGAAGGACTTAGATATAGGCTGGGAAAACCTCAAAGCCGTACCGCTGAGGTTCATACCCGGAAGAGTCGAGGTTAACATCACGCAGTATCCCGACATTATAATCGAATACACAGGCAGACCGATTTACGTACCGCCGAGCGCAGACCCGTATTACAACGCTAAAGTATAAATATAGAATGTAGGGTGCGCCGCATTTTGCTGTGGCAAGATGCTATCCTCAGGCGTACCGCACGCAGGAGTAAAAATGACTGAGAAACTTATTAAAATTAACACCCGTGACTTCGGTGAAATTGAAATAAACGAAGAGAGTATATTTGAATTTCCCGGCGGTGTTTTCGCCTTCGAGGACACTCGGCACTTCGCTTTAATCAGTCCGCTCGGTGACGACGTTTACCCGATGTGGTTACAGTCAGCCGACGACGTAACACCCTGCTTCGTAGTTTTCGACCCGACGATTATAGACGCGAGCTACGAGGTTACACTCAGCAAAAGCGAAAAAGCCCTGTTAGACATAAAAGAAGACACGAGCTTGCGGTATTTAGTCATCGCAAAGGTACCTCAAAATTTCAAAGAAACAACGGTGAATATGAAGTCTCCGATTGTAATAAACTGCGATACAGGCGCAGGCGCGCAGTTTATACTTCCGAATGATTATACATTCAGACTTCCGATATACAAAGGATAGGAGTACGGTTTAATGCTCGTAATAACAAGAAAAACCGATGAAAGTCTGCTCATCGCGGACAACATTGAAGTAACCGTACTTGAAATTTCAAAAGACAGAGTAAAGCTCGGCGTCAGCGCACCAAGAGACGTGACAATCATCAGATTCGAGCTTGTAACCGCGCAGAACGCCAACCGCGAATCAGCGGAAGTAATTTCAAAAGACGCGCTCACTGCGCTCTTAAACAGTAATAAATCATCATAAAATACAGCATGGGGAAAGGAATACGATTATGTCAACTATCAGAGGGAGCTCACTCAGAATCGGCGGACTTAATTCGGGATTAGACACCGAGGCTATTGTAAACGCTATGTCCGCGTCAACAAAACTCAGAATCACCACCAACCAGAGAAAGGTTCTGAAGCTTGAGGCGCAGCAGACGGCTTACCGTTCTATTATTGAAAAATTCAACGGCTTCAGAGATAAATATTTTGACGTTCTGAACGGCAACACATGGTTGCAGAGCAGGAACACCTTCAATCGTCACTCTGCGAAAATCACGCAGAACGGCGTCGAAGCGAAAATCGCAGGCGTAAACGTTTCCACAAGCTCAAACGCTACAGCAGGTAACTATAAAGTTACCGTGAATAACCATGCAACACAAGCGAAAATCACGTCAGCGGCAACGGATTCGTTAACAGCGACCTCCTTCAAGCCCGAGGACTTTACAAGCGGAACGCACATGATGTCTATAGCTGTCGGCGGAACCCAAAGGTGGATAACCTTTGAAGGTAACGCGAACGCTGATGAGGTTGTAAAAAACGTCAATAAAGCTCTTCAGGTTTTCGGTAAAACAAACGATACCGACGACAGAATGGTTGGCGGGAGCTTGGTTGAGGGTACAGGCAGAGGGCGTGTATTCTATAACACTAACACCGCAGTAGGACCTGTAGGCTTCATGTCTACCGAAAGAGCCGCTATTTCCACAGGCGTAGTCACTGAGCTTACAAACACAGCCTCGCTCGGCAATATCAACGACTGGCAAACAGGAAATAACAGCATAACAGTCCTTATTGACGGGGAAGCACGAACCATTAATTTCTCAACAGTTGAAAAGGATTTCTTTGCTAATTTATTAGACTTCACAGTACAAAATCCCGACGGCACGCTCAAATTAAACCAGCCGACGCTCGCCGCATTACCGTCCGCTCCCGCTTCTCAGTCGGCGGCAGACGTAGCGGCGTGGGAAGCTTTAAAAGAAGCTCATGAAAAACAGGCAGAGGAAAGACAGGTATTTAACATATTCAACCAGATGATGGCTGATATGTTTGTTTCTGAAATCAATAATAAATACGATGCGTGGAAAGGCTCGGACGCCTGGGAAAGCACAACTCTTACATGGCAGGAAAGAAGAACTGTTTTGCAGAGCTTCAGCGACTTAGGCTTTGACGCGGCGAAGTTCGCGGAAATAACCGCGAATATAACCTTTGACCCCGATACCGAAACAGAACAGTATAATACTGCTGTAAATAACGCATTAAATGCTTATATCAACACCCTTTCTCCCGACCAAAGAGGCACAATCAACGATTCTATGAACGAAGCGTGGTACAATAAAGCATGGGCTGAAATGTCAACCGAGCAAAGGGCTTTGTTCGACGCAGAGGTTGCCCGCAGAGACGCGAATATCCGTCAAATTGAATACGGCAGAGCAATGAGCCACGCATATAACACAATGTTCGATAAATGGCAGAGGGATAACGGCTTCCCCGGAAATATTCCGAACCCTGCTTTCAACCCTGACCAGCCTGTACACCCGCAAGACAACCCGTCAATTATTCCGAACCCGAAATATATGTCTCAGGCTGATTTCCGTGAAATGATGGGCTTGGCTTCGGACGTTAAGGGTATGGAAGATGCCCACGGCATGAACTGGTGGAGCCAAACAGCAATGGACGGTCGTATTGATATTACGAAAGCGGCTTTTTATGGCGATTTGACTACTGAACAGAGAGAAGAATTAGGACTCTTATTAGATGCGATTGCAGGCGAGTTTACGCGTACATCTATGGTTGCGGAAAACGACAAAACTGACAGGGCGTTCTTCCTGCGTAACACTTATGATGAGAAAAACGCTTATGCCGCGAATTACGCGCTCGGCTTCAACGCCGGCAGAAGCTTTGAAGCTTTCGTAGGCTCGGAGGTTGCAAAATTCGGAGATACTCCGGCAACCGCAACCGCCGCAGCTAATGCATTAGCTGACCACTTCAATAAAAATGCAATTACCAACAGCCTTGAAAGGCAGGCAGTATTCGCAGACGGCAAAAAAGCAAACGTAAGCATAGCCGCTGACGGCACGGTAACTGTAACAGCTTCCGATAAAGACGGAAACGCTTTAAACCTCGGCGTCTTCACAAGCGAAAGCAGCGCAAACGCAGATGGCGGCTTCGGTTCTGATATTCAAACACAGGTTAATACCGTCAGCACTGTCTCCCAAAGCACAAAACTCAGTGAACTCGGGCTCACCGCTAACGCTCAAGGTAACTATACCTTCACAATCAACGGTCAGAATTTCTCCTTCGGCGCGAATACGACAATCAGAGAAATGATGACTGCAGTAAACACCAACACCAAAGCTAACGTGGAAATGACCTTCTCGACGCTCACAAATACCTTTGAAATCAAAGCAAAGGAATTCGGCGCAGATACAGAGCTCACCTTCGCTGACGGCGAACAGGGACTGCTTGCTGCATTAGGCTTCGGAGCAGGTGACTACACCCGCACAAACGGGCAGAACATGAGCCTTACGATTAACGGTCAGACTGTTGAAACCGCATCAAATTCATACTCGGCAAACGGCATGGAAATCACTGTAGGGCCGAACGCCGTTTTAGGTGCAGACGGTACGTTTGAAATAGTTGTAGAACGCGATACCTCGGCAATGCTCGATTTAATCAAGGACTTCGTAAAGGACTACAACGCGCTGATAGACTACGTTTTCGGCTATGTAAACGAAAAGCCGGACAAAGAATACTTCATGCTCACCGACACCGACAGAGAAGAGCTCGGCATGACCGACAGACAAGAGCAGAAGTGGGAAGAGCGCGCCATGAAAGGCTTGCTCTACAACGACCGCACGCTGATTAAATTAATGGGCGACATGAGAGTCGCGATGTTCTCCGGGATTGACCGCGGCGACGGAACGAAGTTCGGGCTGTTCAGCATGGGGATTTCCACCTCGGATAACTGGCTCAACAACGGTAAACTCGTAATCAACGAGCAGAAGCTGATGTCGGCAATCGAAAAAGACATAGACTTAATCACCGAGCTGTTCACCAACCGCGAAGACGGCATAATGCCGAAGCTCAGAGGAATTATTGATTCCGCAACTAAAACCTCGGGCGACCGCGGCGAAAGAGGATTATTAATTCAAAGAGCAGGCATGGCGAATCAATCGTCTGCAACGAGCAACGCGATATACGACCAAATCAAACGCCTTAACAGCGTAATCGCGAACCTTGAATTACGTTATCAGAAGCAGCAGGACAGATACTGGAAAATCTTCTCCAACCTTGAACAGCAGATGGGTCAGCTTAACAGCCAGGGCGACTTTGTTTCACAGATGGGCATGAATAATATGTGGGGCAACAACAAATAGGGAGGAACCGATTATGATACCAGGAAACGTTTATTCGAGTTATAAAAAGCAAGCGGTCACAACCATGACTCCTATTGAAATAGTAATCAAGCTGTACGACGAATGTGAACGGCAGATGAACCGCGGGTTGTTTTTCATGGAGAAAAAGGATATTGAAAACACCAATACTTCGCTCATGAAGGCAATGGAAATAGTAGGTGCGCTCCGCTCGGTTTTAGACTTAGACATAGCTATCGGCAGGGACTTAGACGCGCTTTATGAATACTTCGCGCATGAGCTCATCGAAGCGAATATCAAAAAAGACACAGAAAAAGTCAAAGCATTATTGCCGATGGTTGCAGATTTAAAGGACGCGTTCCTGCAAATCTCGAGAATGCCCAAGGAGCAGATTCATATGCAGGCAATGCAGAACTCTGCTTCGGCAGTAGCAATGTAATTCGTAGGGGACGCCCTGTGTGGCGTCCCGCTTATCGGTCAACCACGCAGGGTTGACCCTACAGTAAGATTTAGGAGGCATAAGAAATGATTATCAGCGTTGATTTATTAGCGGAGAAGCTCGGTAGTCTCGAAAGCCTCCTTTTTGATTTTAACGCGCTTTCCGAGCGTCTTTCAACGGCAGACCTTGAGCTCGTGGACGAAACGCAGCTTGTTTTAGACGAGCGCGAAAATATCATCACGCAAATCAAAACGCTCAAGCCGGAAATCACCGAGCTGATTGACAAGCAGACTCCCGAAAAAGCGGCGACAATCCGCAAAATGCTCGTCGGCGAGAAGGTCACAGACAAATTTTTAGGCGAAGAAGAGATAATTCAAGTTAAAATTATCAACCTGCGTCTGATTCAAGGCGAAATCATGCAAAAGGAAGTCGGGAATCAGCTGCGCTACAAAAGAAAATACGACGAAGTGCGCGGCGAGCTTGAAAATCTTCAGCGTGAAAAGAAAAAGTTAGATTTTTATCAGACCACAAGAATCGCAGACGGCGGAAAAGGCGAAAAAGGCAAGCAGTTTGACATACAAAATTAAAGAAATAGACAGGCGCAGGGCGGATTTTAATCCGCCCTTACATTTTTTTGTCAAAAAAAGGTTGAAAAATTCTTTAAAAAATGTTATGATATAGTATGTATGTAGTGAACAGAGGAAAAAGGACTATAGAAAATGCAAAGAATACTTGGATATGTACGTAAAGCGTGCCAAGAATATAACTTAATAGAAGACGGCGACAAAATCGCAGTCGGCGTTTCGGGCGGCAAGGACAGCATTGTTTTATTAGCCGCGCTCGCGAAAATGCGGCGGTTCTTTGAAGCGAAGTATGAGCTCCACGCTATCAGCTTAGACCCGCGCTTCGACAAAAAAGACGGCGACTATTCCCCTGTACAGCGGCTCTGCGACGAGCTTGACGTGCCTTTTACGCTAATCCGAACCGACATAGCGGAAATCGTTTTTGATATTCGCAAGGAGAAAAACCCCTGCGCATTATGCGCGAAAATGCGGCGCGGCGCGCTCCACGACGCGGCTAAGGAAAACGGCTGTAACAAAATCGCGCTCGGTCATAATATAGACGACGTGATAGAAACATTCATCATGAATCTTTTCAGAGAGGGGCGAGTCGGCTGCTTCGCGCCGAAGAGCTATCTCTCGCGCAAGGATTTGACTATGATTAGACCGCTTATTTTCGCACCGGAAGCGACAGTGCTTAGCACTTGTATCAAAAGCGGCTTTGAAATTATAAAATCGCCTTGTCCTGTTGACAAGCTGACCGAAAGACAGCGGGTGAAGGACTTTCTCGACGCCCGCGAAAAAGAGGACAGAGGATTCAAGCTTAGACTTTTCGGCGCGCTCAGAAAGAGCGGCGTAGATAACTGGTGACGGACAATTAACAATTGACAATGTACAATGTACAATTACGAAAGAATGAAGGTGACGGTTTGGCTGAGCATAATTTAAAAGCAAGCATAGAAATACCGAACCAGGTGAACGAGCTGCTGAACAGGCTTCACGCCTACTCTTACCGCGCCTATATCGTCGGGCGGTGCGTGCGGGAGCTTATCGGCGGCACGAGCACCGTTGACTTTGATATAATTACCGACGCGGAGGTCGGCAGAATCCGCGCGATTTTCGATATTTACAATGTTAATATTGATAACTTGACAAAAGGCGAGGTAGTCGTTACTGTGCAGGGTATGCCGGTGCTAATCGCGCCCTACAGAAAGGGCTTTACCGAAAAAGGTGCGCCGATTTATACCGACAGTATAATTGAAGACTTGAAAAGGCGCGACTTTTCCTTTAACGCGATTGCTTACAACCCACGCGAGGGCTTCGTTGACCCGTTTGGCGGCGTTGATTGTCTGCTTGGTGAGCAGGCGGTGGTGGACGTGATAAAAATTGCGGACGACGACGAAAAAAACAAAGACGAGCCCGCGACCTTCGAGCGCAATCCTGTGTCGATTCTGCAAGCACTCGGCTATTATTCGTCGGGCGATTATGTAATCTCACCTGCTACTCAGGAAGCGATTTTCATGTATAAGGACTACCTGAACGATGCCGCGCCCGCAGACCTGCGGACAGAGCTGAGCTGGGTTTTGCATGGCAGAAACGCAAGCACTGTCTTAGAGGAATATGCCGAGGTTTTCATCGCGCTGATTCCGGAATTCGCCGCGCTTGCAGACTTCAGCCTCAAACGCCCCGAATACAGCTGTGACGCGCTCACGCATACCTTCAGAAGCGTGGGCTACGCCTCGCCTGTGCTGACCTTGCGGTACGCAATGCTTCTGCACTCGCTCGGAAAGCCCGACTGCTTCTCCGAGGACGCGAGCGGCAAAGGGCATTTTCACGGTCACGCCGAGCGTTCGTTCCTGTACGCGCAGAAAATCATGCGCCGCATGGGCTTTTCCGAGGACGAAACGCGGGAAGTCGGCTTTCTTATTAAAAACCAAAGCGTTGAAATAACGAACGAACGCCGCTCGTTAAAGCTGAGACTGCGGGAAATGCCGCCCGAACGCTTGAAATCAATACTACAATTCAGATACGCGGACTTAAAAGCGCGCTCGCCCGACTTTGAGGGAGCGGCAATGGCTTGCAAAAAGCAGATTGACGCTGTTAACGAAATCATCGCCTTAAAGGAATGCTATACCCTGCACCAGCTTGCAGTCAACCGCTACGACCTTATTCAAGGCGGTTTGGTACGCAACGACGAGCACGCGAACACAGTATTAGAGCGGCTTTTAGACATGGTTATAGAAACACCCGCGTTTAACACGCGGCAACGGCTCCTCGGAGCCGCAGAAAAAATCATGAGAGATATAATTGTAAAGTAAAAAGGAAAGAAAAAATGAAGTGCTGCCTTTGGCTTAATGGGGAAAGGGTTTGGAACGCCCGGGATATAAAGAATAATTTCGACCCGACCTCACTTCGCGGTTACTATTTGGGCGGCAGTCTTTTGGTCTGGCTAAAAGCCAATGACGGCGAGGAAGAGGCGAAGAAGCTTGAGGAAACAGGAAGTCTTGAATATGCTTTCGGAGTAGCGGGGAACGAGACCCTTTTTGCGCCGACTGTATTTACCAACGTTGATAAAATTTGCCCCACGTTGACAGAATCTGTCGGCGCAAAAAGGGACTCGTTCCCCTCAAGCGGAAGCTTCGGTTCTTTCGGAAGCGGCTCAGGTTCAAGCTCCGGCTCGCTCGGCTATGGATTGCACATCATATGAAGGCGATTCATGTAAGCTCGCTGACGCCGCGAAAAGAAAAATTTGACCTTTATAACACGGTTTTATCTGCCTTAACATGGCGTAAATATAACGGCGAAATCGTTCATATCTGCGACAGTGAATCTGCGCAGTTCTACAGCAAGCTCGGCGTTTGGGACGCGGTGAAGCCTCTAATCCCCGATGACTTGGAGGGTATAAACCCGCAGATGTTTTGGGCGGCAGGGAAGCTGTTGGCTCTGCGGGAAGTAAGCTCGCCCGTCGTCATGCTTGATAAGGACTTCATTGTTTGGAAGAAGTTAGACTTAGGAAGTTCAATCATAGCCGCGCACCGTGAAGACTTGCACAGCGATATTTATCCCGACGTCAGCTACTTTCAAATGAAGCCCGAATATACATTTAATCCTGCTTTTGACTATTCGGTTTTGCCGCTCAATACAGCGTTTTTATACCTGCCCGATGAAGACTTCAAGCAGTTTTACGTGAATATGGCGATTGAGTTTATGAAGTCTGCACATGATTGCAACGATAACATAAAATACATGGTTTACGCGGAACAGCGTCTGCTCGCGCTTTGCGCGGATTACCTTAAACAGCCGGTCGAAACTTTGCTTGAAAAGGATAAAATATTCGAGTTGCAAGACGACTACACGCACCTTTGGGGTGAGAAGCAGAAAATGCGGGAAAATCCCGAGTACGAACGGGAATTCAACGCTCGGTGTAAAGCGCGGATTAGACGGGATTTCCCCGAATTTGAACAGGTAATTGATTTAATTGAAAGGATATAATTATGAACACAAAATACATTTTCGTAACAGGAGGCGTAGTGTCGGGAATAGGCAAAGGCTTGACGACGGCTTCGCTCGGGCGTCTGCTCAAAAACCGCGGCTACAAGGTCACTATTCAGAAGTTTGACCCCTACATTAACGTTGACCCCGGGACGATGAGCCCCTATCAGCACGGCGAGGTTTTCGTGACTGACGACGGCGCGGAGACTGACTTAGACTTAGGGCATTACGAGCGGTTCATTGACGAAAATTTGTCGATTAATAACAGTATAACTACAGGAAAAATTTACTGGTCGGTTTTAAATAAGGAGCGGCGCGGGGATTATAATGGCGGAACCGTGCAGGTTATTCCGCATATTACAAACGAAATCAAGGACAGAATCTACCGCGTTGCCAGCGGCGCGGACGGCGAGGTTGATGTTGTAATTGCGGAAATCGGCGGCACTGTCGGCGACATTGAAGCCACGCACTTCTTCGAGGCAATCAGACAGGTTGTGTCTGATAAAGGCAGAGAAAACGTGCTTTATATTCACGTTACGCTTGTGCCTTTTGTTCCCGGAAGCGATGAGCTGAAAACAAAACCCACACAGCAAAGCGTGAAAACCCTGCTCTCGCTCGGGATTCAGCCGAATATCTTAGTCTGCCGCAGTGAGTGCGAAATTCCCGTTGACATGAAGGAAAAAATTGCAAGCTTCTGCAACGTCCGCAAGGAAGACGTAATCGAGAATTTAACGGCTTCTTCGCTGTACGCAGTGCCGTTAATGTTAGAAAATCAAGGGCTTACGAATGCTGTTTGCCATCACTTGAACATGGAGAACAGCGACGCTAATTTAACCGAATGGACAGCGATGGTGAAAAGGCACGAAAACGCCGAAAAGACGCTCACAGTCGGGCTTGTAGGGAAGTACTGCGAGCTCCCCGACGCCTATCTTTCAGTGGCGGAAGCACTGCGTCACGGCGGCATTGTAAACGACGTAAAGCTTGAAATAAAATTTATAAACTCGGAAGAAATTACTCGCAAAAATGTTTCAAAAATTCTCGGCGGCTGCGAGGCTT
Organism: Oscillospiraceae bacterium; assembly: GCA_009781425.1. Lineage (GTDB taxonomy): Bacteria > Bacillota > Clostridia > Oscillospirales > Ruminococcaceae > Ruminiclostridium_E. Next base: position 11,711 of record WQYC01000013.1, on the reverse strand, counting down.
TTGTTGTGCCGGGCGGCTTCGGCGAGCGCGGGGTTGAGGGCATGATTGAAGCCGCGCGTTACGCGCGTATGCAGAAGATTCCATACCTCGGGCTCTCTCTCGGAATGACGGCGGCTGTGATTGAATTTGCGCGGAATGTTCTCGGAATTGAAGGCGCGAGTTCAATTGAATTTGACAATGGTGACGAAAATATAATCGACATCATGCCCGGTCAGAACGACGCTGACAAAGCCGAAAAAGCCGCAATGCGCCTTGGCTTGCACCCTTGTAAGTTAGAGGAAAATACGACTGCGCGCGAGCTTTACGGCGAGAATTTAATCTACGAACGCCACCGTCACCGCTACGAATTCAGCAACACATTCAGAAGCCGTTTTCAGGAGAAAGGCGTGATTTTGTCGGGGCTTTCGCCCGACGGGAAGCTTGTGGAAATTATCGAGCTTGACAAAAAACTGCACCCGTGGTTCATTGCGGCGCAGTTCCACCCCGAGTTCAAATCCCGCCCGAACAAGCCGCACCCGCTCTTCGCGGCTTTAATAAAAACAGCGTTATCGCTGACAGAAAAAGAATAATTATTTATGGTTCAAGGTAATACAGGAGGAAAACCGAAATGTATCACGTAAAAGAAATTACGAAGGAAGAAATTCCGATGAGCGCGGAAATAATACGCTGCTCCTTTCAGACAATCGCCGATGAATTCGGCATTACCGAGGAAAACACGCCCACGCACGGCACGTTTTTGCAAGACGAAAAGCTGCTCGGTGACTTTGAGGCGGGCGTGAAAATGCTCGGCTTGTTCGAGTGGGAAAAGCAGGTCGGCTTCGTCGCGGTTGAAACAAAGGACGGCGAGAATTATTATGTAGAAAAGCTTGCTGTACTGCCCTCCTTCAGGCACCGCAGAGGCGGCAAGGACCTGATGAAAGCCGCCGAGGAATACATCAGAGAGTCGGGCGGAAAAATAATTTCAATCGGGATTATTTACGAAAATAAACTGCTCTTAGAATGGTATAAGCTCCTCGGTTATGAGGAAACGGGAATCAAAATATTCCCGAATTTCCCGTTCACTGTCTGCTTTATGAAAAAGGAAATTTAATGAAACTTTTGGTAATCGACGGCAACAGCATAGCTAACCGTGCTTACTACGGAATCCGCCCGCTTTCAAACAAGGCAGGCGTGCCGACGCACGCCGCGACAGGCTTTCTGAACATTTATCTGAAGCTTCAGAAGCAGTTTGGCGCAGACGCTGTCGCTGTCGCGTTTGATATGCGGAAGCCGACATTCCGCACGGGGATATACTCAGAGTATAAAGCGAACCGCAAGGGTATGCCCGACGATTTGGCTGTACAGCTTCCTTATATAAAACAGCTCATGACCGCGCTCGGCGTAGCTGTGCTTGAAAAAGAGGGCTTTGAAGCCGATGATATTTTAGGGACATTGGCGAACGCGGCAAGCGAAAGCGGAAACGAGTGCGTATTAGCGACAGGCGACCGCGACGCTTTTCAGCTTGTGAACGAAAAAGTCAGTGTTAACCTTGCTAAAACTAACGACGATACGATTTTCACGCCCAAATTAATTCGGGAAACCTATGGAATCAGCCCCGCGCAAATGCTTGAAGTTAAGGCTCTTATGGGCGATTCGAGCGATAATATACCCGGAGTAAAAGGAATAGGCGAGAAAACCGCCTTCGACTTAATAAAAAAATACGAAAGCATTGATAAAATCTACGAAAATCTTGACGCGCTTGAGGCTTCGGCAGGTGTGAAAAAGAAGCTGTCTGACGGGCGGGAGCTTTGCTTTTTAAGCCGCGAGCTCGGCAGAATCGCGCTCGACGTGCCTGTTTCGACGGCGATTGCGGATTACGTACTGCACGGGCGCGACGACGCTGAGCTTGCGCGGATTTTAAACGAGCTTGAAATGTTTTCGTTCATGAAAAAGTTTAATGTGAACGCTGACGCAATTGTAACAACTGCGCCGCAAACCACCCCGGCGCTTCGCGCCACCCCTCCACAGGAGGGGAATTCCGTTGAATTTCAAGAGTTACCCGAAGCAACTGCCGACAGCACCGACGAGTTTTTGAGCGGCGACGAAAAGAAAAGAACCCACGATTTAAAAGCACTCTGGAGCCACGCGTTCGACAGAGGCATAAAAATCAAAAACGTGGTTTTTGATACTACCCTGGCGGCGTATCTGCTCGGCTTAAACCCCGATGAACACACGCCCGAGTGGCTTTACACAAAGCTGCACAGCGAGAATATGCAGGACTTATTAACCGACATCGAAATCCCGCTGACAGAAGTACTTGTCAGCATGGAGCGCGAGGGAATCGAGCTCGACAAGGACGGAATCAAGGCGTTCGGCGCGGAGCTCGAAAAAGATATTGAAAGAATTGGGAGCGAGATTTACGCGCTTGCCGACTGTAAATTCAACATTTCATCGCCGAAACAGCTCGGCGAAATCCTCTTCGACAAGCTAATGCTTCCGCACGGCAAAAAAACCAAAACAGGCTATTCAACCAACGCCGACGTGCTCGAAGGCTTAGCGGATAAGCATGAGATAATCCCGCTTATAATCGAGTTCCGCGCGCTTACAAAACTGAATTCCACCTACGTTGCGGGCTTGCTGAATCAAGTCTGCGGCGACGGCAGAATCCGCACGACTTTCATGCAGACGATTACGCGGACGGGGCGGATTTCCTCGGTTGAGCCGAATATTCAGAACATTCCCGTTCGCACTCCGCGCGGGCGGCAGATGCGGAAATTCTTCAGAGCAAAAGAGGGCGCGACGCTGGCGGACGCTGACTATTCGCAGATTGAACTGCGCGTTCTTGCACATATTTCCGATGACGAAATCATGAAAAAAGCCTTCGCGGAGGACGCGGATATTCATACGATTACGGCGGCGCAGGTCTTCAATCAGCCGCCCGAATGGGTCACGCCCGAGCTGAGAACCGCGGCAAAAGCGGTCAATTTCGGGATTGTTTACGGAATCGGCGCGTTCTCGCTCGCGAAGGACATCGGCGTCAGCGTTGGCGAGGCGAAAAGCTATATACAAAGCTATCTTGAAAAATACAAAGGCGTGAAAACCTACATGGACGAAACGATTGCCGCCGCGAAAAAAAGCGGTTTTGTTTCGACTATGTTCGGGCGAAAAAGATATATTTCCGAAATAAATTCGAGTAATAAAATTATCGAAGCTGCAGGTAAGCGAATCGCGCAGAACACGCCTATTCAAGGCACGGCGGCGGATATAATCAAGCTTGCGATGATTCGCGTGTACAACAAAATTAACGAGCGCGGGCTGAAAGCAAGGCTGATTTTGCAGGTTCACGACGAGTTGATTGTCGAAGCACCGCTTGAAGAATTGCCCGAGGTTGAAAAACTGCTCAAGGAAGAAATGGAAGCCGCGGCAGTGCTTACCGCGCCGCTTAAAGCGGACGTAAGTAGTGGAGAAACTTGGTATGATGCTCACTGACGAAATTATTTTTGAAATAGAAAAGAAGTCCTTTTTAGAGCCGTGGAGCTTGGAAATGATAAAAGCACAGCTTGCTTCAATAAATTCTGCAACTGTAATAAAAACCGTGAACGGCGTTCACGCCGGCTACGCGACAGGCTTGAAGCTTGACGGCGAGTCTGAGCTGTACCGAATTGCAGTTTTGCCGCAGTTCCGCGGACAGGGCTTCGCGAGGGAGATTCTTGCGCAGTTTTTGGAGAAGTGCAGGAGCGACGTTTTCCTTGAAGTCCGCTCGAAAAACACAGCTGCAATCGCGCTTTACAAGAGCGCAGGGTTCGAGCAGGTCGGGCTTCGCAAGGGTTATTATGGCGATGATGACGCGGTGGTTTATAAATTTACGTTGTAGAGAATTTATTTAGTATGAGGGTTGTAATATGGAAAACGTGACATATTCTGAACACGAAATCCAAAGCGGGAAAGCGCGTGTTGTCCTGTCAGTTTGGGAGCCTGAAGAGCCGAAAGCAGTTATTGTTTTTGTTCCGGCTACAATGATTCACCCGCTTATGTATAAACCGCTATTGTCGGGATTTGCGGAGCGAGGACTTGCTGTCGTGGGGTTGCACCCTGTCGGTCACGGAAAAAGCCCGCGGAATATAAAACGCTACACCATAAAAGACATTGTTCAAAACGGACGCGACGCAATATCTTTTGCACACGAGCGTTATTCATTACCTATCATTGCCATGGGTTCAAGTCAAGGCGGACTTGTTGCGGCGGCGATGAGCATAGAAAACGAAAAGGTATCTGCTGTTTTTTCACATAATGTCATTTTGTCGGAATTACCCGAATCAGTGAAAATCTCACGCTTTCCGAATTTTCTGCGGCACGTACACCGCCCCACAAAAGGTATAATGAAGTTTTACGCTAAAATTATTCCGGGCGTAAAAATACCTATAGGGCTTTATTTAAAATACAGGCGGGTTTGCCCGAATCGCGACTTTTGGAATATGGCTATGGCGGATAAATATAACCTAAGAAGCTATTCAGTTCATTTTTTAGTAAGCCTGTTTACTACATATTTTTCGGGCTTGACAGACGGAGGCATAAAATGCCCGTTATATCTTATTTCCGCAAGCGGGGACGGGCTTTTTTCAGAGGAATATATGGCGAAGGTGTTTGAATTATTGCAAGCGCCATACAAAGAAAGAATTAAATTTGATTGCGACAGCCATATGTTTATGGTTATGAATCCGCATGAGGTTTGTGAAAAATTAGCAAATGCCGTTCTTAGGCATTGTCAGTCGTTGTCCGCGTTATAAAATTATTTGCAAAAGACAGGAGAAATAAATGCAAAACCAGAAAAAAGTCGCGGCGATTCATGACCTTTCGGGCTTCGGGCGTTGCTCGCTGACTGTAATCCTGCCGATTCTCTCGGCAATGGGAATTCAAGCCTGCCCCGTCCCTACCGCCGTTCTCCCTACGCACACGGGCGGCTTCGGCAAGGTTGAAATTAAAGATTTAACAGACTTCATACCCGCCGCGCTTCAAAAATACAAAGAACTCGAAATAGACTTCGACGCGGTTTATAGCGGCTTTTTAGCCTCAGAAAAGCAAATCGGTCATTGCCTTGAATTTTTCAAGAGCTACCCTGCCGCACTGAAAGTCGTTGACCCCGTAATGGGCGACCACGGCAGGATTTACAGCACTTACACAGCGGAGCTTTGTGCGGGAATCTGCAAGCTTGCGCAAATCGCGGATATAATCACGCCGAACTTAACAGAAGCTTCGATTCTGCTCGACGAGGAATTCCCGCAGAGCTTAACGCGGGAAGCCGCGCGAGACTGGCTTCAGCGGTTGTTGAAGCTTGCACCTGCTGTCGTAATGACAGGAGTGCCTTTGGAAGAAGGAATTATCGCCAACCTCTGCGCCGACAAAAGCGGCGCGAAGCTCATAAAATGCGATTACGTCCCGCAGAATTATCCCGGCACAGGCGATATTTTCACCGCCGTGCTGACAGGCGGACTGCTCAAAGGCGACGAGCTGCACGTTGCGGTCAGCCGCGCGGCAAGCTTCACGCAGACGGCTATCCGCGCGACCTTTGAGCGTAAGACACCACCGAGAAACGGCGTTGTTTTCGAGGAATTTCTGCACACGCTCGTTTCCGGACAAGATTTTTTGGAAATTGAAGAAATTTAGCTTGAAATTTCCTTGAAAATATGTTAAAATGAATAATTATGAATTATATATTAAATATAGTACTCGCAGAGCCGCAGATTCCGCAGAACACAGGCAACATTGCGCGAACCTGCGCGGTTACGGGCGCGAGACTGCACCTGATTAAGCCGATGGGCTTTGAAATTGACGACGCGAAGCTCAAGCGCGCGGGCTTGGATTACTGGAATTTGCTTGATATTACTTACTATGACTCCTTCGATGATTTTTTGAGCAGAATCGGCTTGAACAGGGACAAGTGCTTCTACTTTGAAACCAAGTCGCCGCGCCCCCATTCCGATGTAGCTTACCCCAACGAAGCTTATATAATCTTCGGCAGAGAGGATAAAGGTCTGCCCGAAAGTCTTTTGCGCGAGAATATTGAACGCTGTGTGCGGATTCCCATGATAGGCGACAGCGGCGCGAGAAGCTTAAACCTGTCAAACAGCGTCGCAGTCGGCGCCTATGAGGTTCTGAGGCAGTGGGGCTATCCTAAGCTGCAAAATTCGGGCGAATTAAGTAATCAAAATATATAAAATACCACAAAGGAGAACAAAAATGAACAAAAAAACATGGCTGATAACAGACAGCGGCTGCGACATTCCCGCAGGCTGGGAGGAAACCCACGACATCGACATAATGCCCTTCAGCATTATGATTGACGACAAGGAATACTGGGAGCGAAAAGACTTGACGCCGCAGGAATTTTATGAGCTCGCGAATAATTATTCGGGAATCCCGACAACAAATCAGATTTTCGCGCCCCGCTTTGAGGAGAAAATCCGCGAGTGCAAGGAAAAAGGTGCAGAGGATATTATAATAGTGCTGATTAATTCCGTAGGTTCTAAAACGCACGACAACGCGCTTCAGGCGAGGCAAAACATGACGGACTCGGGCGAGCTCGGCGACACAAAGGTTCATATTATCGACAGCCATTGCTACTCTATCGGCTACGGCTACGCAGTCGTGGAAGCCGCGAAAAAAATCAAGGCAGGGCAGAGCGCGGAAAGCGTTGTGGCTTACCTTGAAGACTGGTTCAGCTGCGTGGAAATATATCTGCTGACCTTTGACCTTAAACACGCGAGAAAGTCCGGCAGAATCACAGCCGCAGCAAGCGTCGTGGGTGGACTCATGGGCATCAAGCCTGTAATCTCCATGATTGACAGCAAGACTACTGTGATTAAAAAGGCTCGCGGCGAGAAGAGCGCGGTTGAAGCCGCTGTTGAGGTCATGGCGGAGCGTTTGACCCCCGGAACGCCCTGGTGTATGCTTCGCACTACTGTTTCCGAAGCTGAGGACTACATGATTGAGCTCATGACCAAGAAAACAGGCAAGCCGCCCGCTATGGAAAGCTTCGTCGGCTCGGCTGTCGGCTCGAACGCGGGGACTAAGGCAATCGGCGTAATTATCAGAGGAAAACCTCGCAGATAATATAATTATAAATAATTTCAAAAAGCACTTGAAAAATTCTAAATAAAGTGGTAAAATAGAAAATAGGTATATCTTACAACAGAAAAGGAACAGAAATATGGCAAATATGCAGAAGAAAAACGTTGAAGATTTAAACGTAAAAGGTAGAAAAGTATTGGTTCGGTGCGACTTCAACGTGCCTATTAAGGACGGCGCGATTACAAACGACAAGAGAATCCAAGCCGCGCTCCCGACAATCAACAAGCTGATTGAAGGCGGCGGCAAGGTTATTCTTTGTTCACATCTCGGCAAGCCTAAGAACGGACCCGAGGATAAATTCTCGCTCGCAGTCGTCGGCGCGAGACTTTCGGAGCTGCTCGGCAAGAACGTAGTCTTCGCTAAGGACGACGCTGTAATCGGCGAAAACGCGAAAGCGGCGATTAACGCTATGAACGACGGCGACGTAATTCTGCTTGAAAATACGAGATTCCGCGCGGAAGAAACTAAGAACGGCGAAGCGTTCAGCAAGGAGCTTGCGGAAATCTGCGACGATTACGTTAATGACGCTTTTGGAAGCGCGCACCGCGCGCACTGCTCAACAGCGGGCGTCACCGACTTCGTGAAAGGGCAGACGGCTGTCGGCTACCTCATGGAGAAGGAAATTGAGTTCTTAGGCAACGCAGTTGAAAACCCCGAGCGTCCTTTCGTGGCGATTCTCGGCGGCGCTAAGGTCGCGGATAAGCTGAACGTAATTGCAAACCTGCTTGACAAGTGCGATACGCTGATTATCGGCGGCGGCATGGCATATACTTTTATGAAAGCACTCGGCGGAAACATCGGAAACTCAATGGTTGACGACGAAAAGCTCGCCTATTGCAAGGAAATGATGGCAAAAGCCAGCGACCTCGGGAAAGCACTGCTTATCCCTATTGACAACGTAGTAGCGAAGGAATTCCCGAACCCAATTGACGCGCCGATTGAAATAGAAACTATATTTTCAAACGAAATCCCCGCCGGATACATGGGGCTCGATATAGGCGAGGAAACGCGCGCACTTTACAAAAAGGCGTTAAGCACTGCGAAAACCATTGTTTGGAACGGACCTATGGGCGTGTTTGAAAACCCGCAGCTCGCCGCAGGTACGTTAGAAATCGCCAAGGCGGTCGCAGACGCAGGCACGGAGAGCGGTGCAGTTACTATTATCGGAGGCGGGGACAGCGTTGCGGCGGTTGTGCAGCTCGGCTTCGCAGATAAAATGAGCCATATCTCAACAGGCGGCGGCGCGTCGCTCGAATACCTTGAAGGCAAGGTTCTCCCCGGCATAAAAGTAATTCAAGATAAATAACATCAAATAAACGAAAAACAACAAGAAATAACAGTTCGGAAAGGACAAGGGATAAATCATGGATAGTACTAACAGAAGGGCTTACAGACGCGACATTTGTCACCGCTCAAGGGTAAAAGTCAGCATGGACGGCAGCAGATGGGATGAAGCTGAGGTTTTTGATATTTCGGCAGGCGGACTCAAGATTGTCACCAACATAATGTTTGACATTGGTGAGAATCTGTGGTTTAACCTTGATATGCCTGAGTTTCTGACCGACCGCCAAATAAGAATCGAAGGCACAATCCGCAGACAGGAAACCGACGACGAGGAGGGAATGTTCGTGTACGGCGTTTCCTTCAAGGACTTGAGCGAAGCTGTCCGCATAGGAATCGACGAGAACATATTATTCAGAGAAAGACTGCACAAAAAGAAGAATAAATATACTTCGGGATAATAACGGGAGGAAAAAAAATGAAAGGTTTATTTAATTTTTTGTCAGTGACCTGCATACGCTGCGAAACTAATAAAAAGCTGATGAAAATTACCGACGACGTTTGGATGTGCATTGAGTGCCTGAAAGAAAGCAAGTATAAATCTTTCTGGAACAGCCTTACCACGCGCGTAATTGAAATCTGCGACCAGCGCAAAGACCAAAACGCTACATACGAAGCTCTCATGGAGGAAGCGGGGGGGATTTTAAACAAGAAAATCCTTTTGGACAGCGGACTTCTCACGCAGGAAGAATTCGACGAAAGGACTAAACATTTCTTTGAAAATGTTGAAAAGGGTTAATTATAATTATGAACAAACAGCTCAGAAAGGCGATAATCGCCGGCAACTGGAAAATGAATAAAAACCGCGCTGAAGCGGAGCTGTTTATAAACGAGCTCAAGCCGATTGCGGCAGATAAAAATTGCGAGGTCGTAGTCTGTGTGCCGTTTACGTCGCTCGCGACAGCGGTTGAAGCAGTAGGTGGCACAAACATAAAAGTAGGCGCGCAGAATGTGCATTTTGAGGCAAGCGGCGCGTTCACAGGGGAAATCTCAGTTGCAATGCTGAAAGACATCGGCGCAGAGTACGTCATAATCGGGCACAGCGAGCGCAGACAGTACTTCGGCGAAACCGACGAAACAGTAAATAAACGCACTAAAGCGGCTTTAGCGGGAGGTTTAATCCCGATTGTTTGCGTTGGTGAGCATTTGTGGGAACGCCAGGCGAACATCACTGAGGAAGTCGTTTCAAGGCAGATTAAGCTTGCTTTCGCTGGGATTGACGCGGCTGACGCTGCGAAAATCGTTATAGCTTACGAGCCCGTTTGGGCAATCGGCACGGGTCTCACCGCTTCAAACGAGCAGGCGCAGGAAGCCTGCAAGCTTATCCGCGACAGACTTAGCGGGCTTTACGGCAAGCCGGTGGCGGATTCAATCACAATTCAATACGGCGGCTCGATGAATGCAGGAAATGCCGCAGAGCTTCTTGCGAAGGAAGACGTGGACGGCGGCTTAATCGGCGGCGCGTCGCTGAAAGCGGCGGATTTTGGGACTATAATCGACGCCGCAAATAACTAACGGGAGATTTACTTAATGTATAAAAACAAACCCATTCTACTCGTAGTAATGGATGGAATCGGCTTCAGCGAAACAGGAGTCGGCGATGCTGTGACAATGGCGCACACGCCTGTTCTCGATAAGCTTTTAGCCGAAAGCCCGAACACCCGCCTTAAAGCGCACGGCGAAGCCGTCGGCTTGCCCGGCGACGACGACATGGGCAACTCGGAGGTCGGGCATAACGCGCTCGGTTGCGGGCAGGTTTATTCGCAGGGCGCGAAGCTCGTGAACGAAGCAATCGAAAGCAAAAAGCTATTCGCGGGAGAAGCGTGGGGCGAGCTCGTAAATAATTGCAATACGTTGCATTTTATTGGGCTTTTATCAGACGGAAACGTTCATTCTAACATAGCGCATTTATTTAATATGCTGCGTGAAGCCAAGAAAAGCGGCGTTAAACGCGCCCGCGTACATATTTTACTCGACGGGCGCGATGTCCCCGCGACAAGCGCGCTTGATTACGTTGAAAAATTAGAAGATGTTCTTGCTGAATTGAACGACAGCGGCTTCGACGGTAAAATCGCTTCCGGCGGCGGCAGAATGAAGCTGACGATGGACAGGTATCAAGCCGATTGGGCGATGGTTGAGCGCGGCTGGAAAACGCACGTGCTCGGCGATGAGCGGAAGTTTAATTCCGCGAAGGAAGCAATCGAAACATTAAGAAGCGAGAACGCGGGCATAATAGACCAGGACTTACCCGGCTTTGTAATCGCGGAAAACGGCTCACCGTGCGGAACTATCAACGATGGCGACAGCGTGATTTTGTTCAACTTCCGCGGCGACAGAGCGATTGAAATTTCAATGGCTTTCGACTATGATGAATTTAATTTCTTTGACAGAGTTCGCAGACCGAAGGTCTGCTATGCAGGTATGCTGCAGTACGACGGCGATTTGAAGCTTCCTGCGCGGTTTTTAGTGAACCCGCCCGAAATTAAGGACACGCTCTCCGAGCTTTTAGTCGCGAATAATATTAATCAATACGCGGTTTCCGAAACGCAGAAGTTCGGGCACGTGACCTACTTCTGGAACGGCAACAGAAGCGGGAAAACCAGTGAAACTCTTGAAACCTTCAAGGAGATTCCTTCCGATAAAATCAGCTTTGACCTGCGCCCGTGGATGAAGTCGGCGGAGATAACCGACGACTTGATAGAAGCTATAAGGTCGGGGAAATACGGCTTTATCCGCTGTAACTTCCCGAACGGCGATATGGTCGGGCATACGGGGAACTTGGCGGCTTCTATCATAGGCGTGGAGGTTGTAGATTTAGCTTTGGCGCGGTTGATTCCTGTTTGTGAAGAACACGGCGTGACGCTCATAGTCACCGCTGACCACGGCAACGCCGACGAAATGCTCGAAAAAGACAAGAAGGGCAATCTCGCGCTCCGCACCGCGCACTCTCTTAATAAAGTACCCTTCATTATTTACGATAAAGACAACGATTATAAGCTTCTCGGCGGCGACTACGGGCTTGCAAATGTTGCGCCGACACTCGCGAAAATGTTCGGGCTTACTCCCCCCGCGTCTTGGGAAAAATCCATGATTTAGGAGATGTATTATGAGCAATATTGAATGGCTTTGGACGAGCGGTACGGAATTTGATTCGCACACGGCGTCATTTCCCGAAAAGCTTGCCAAACACGGATACGCAGTCGCGCTGAACCGCATGGAAACGGGGAAAATGCAGACTGCACAGCTTTGCGTTCATGACGTTT
>WQYC01000012.1 GCA_009781425.1 Oscillospiraceae bacterium | reverse complement strand
ATTAGAGGCACAGCTTGAACAATTTACAGGCTGTGAAAAAAACGTGTGGTTCGGAGATGAATGGAACATACATCAACACATATCGGCAATGATAGGACATGAGCAAATGCACATAGGTCAAATTATCGCTTTTTGTTATGCAACAGGAATAGATATTCCTGATAATATAACAAATACAATGGCACTTAGCGGATAATAAGTATTATCTGCCACTAAAAAAATGGAGTGAAAAACATGAAAGCAACAGAATTATATAACACGTTAGAAAAAGATTTTATAACCTCGGATTTCACCGAAGACTGGTACAACGACAACTGGGAAACGAAAGATTTCATCTGCGATAATTTCAAGCAACGCAGTCTCGGTTTGCTGTGTGATTTTGCGGTGGAAATTAATAAAGTTTACACTGCTGTTTTTCCGTCAGACAATGTTTTACAGAAAATTTTAGACGATAAAACAACAGACGCTATGTTATTTTTGCATCACCCATTAGTTTGGGATTTAAGTATAAATCGTAAAAATCCCGATAGTGTGTTTTATGAAATTAACGCTGAATTGCTCAAAGAATTGAAAAAGCGGCGCATTTCGCTTTTCAATTATCATTTACCGCTTGATAACTTCAGCGAATACTCGACAAGCAAGACATTAGCGGACGCGCTCGGCGTGAAAATCGAAAAAGCGTTCGGCAATTATTTCGGCGCGGAGTGCGGAATAATCGGCACAACAGATTGCAAAACCGTGCAGGAATTAAACGAAAGATTTTCGCAGGTTGTAGGTCATGAAACGAAGCTTTATCAATACGGAAGCGACGAAATAAAAGATAATCGAGTCAGTATTTGCGCGGGCGGCGGCAATGATATGGAAATAGTAAGTAAGCTTGTCGCGTTCGGCGTAAACACGCATATAGTCGGCATTTCAAGGCATAGCATATACTCGGAAGAAGCGCATAATTTTGAAAAAGAAAACGGCATTAATCTGCTCGGAGGCACTCATTATTCGTCAGAAAAATACGCGTGTATTGCAATGTGTAACTACTTTCAAAAGTTAGGTATTGAATCGGAATTTATCAGTGATATTCCGTGTTTAGAAGATTTATAGATATAATATAAAAAGGAGAACTTTATGGGACGACTTTTCGGAACTGACGGCGTGCGCGGTGTCGCTATAACCGAGCTCACTTGCGAGCTCGCCATGAACATCGGGCGCGCGGCGGCATTAGTGTTGGCTAAGGACGGAAAAAAATCTAATATACTCGTCGGGAAGGACACCCGCGTTTCGTCCGACACGCTTGAAGCCGCGCTGATTGCGGGGATTACCTCAGTGGGCGCAAACGCTGAACTGCTCGGCGTTGTGCCGACTCCTGCGTTGGCTTTTTTAATCCGCGAATTTGAAGCGGACGCGGGAATTATGATTTCCGCGTCGCATAATTCCTTTGAAGATAACGGCATAAAAATATTCTCGGCAAACGGCGAAAAATTGCCTGATGAAACTGAAGAAAAAATCGAGAAATATATACTTGACGAGCCCGAAAAAATGCTTCTTAAAAGCGGCGCAGACGTTGGTGAAATCCGCTCGCTTTACAGCGGGAAAGACGCTTATATGAATCATATAATTAACTGCGGCGGCGGCGATTTAAGCGGCATGAAGCTGCTCCTTGACTGCGCGAACGGAAGCGCCTGCTCCTGCGCAGGCGTGTTCCTCGAAATGGGCGCAGCGTGCGACTTTATCGGTAATAATCCGAGCGGGCAAAACATAAATAATAACTGCGGCTCGACTTATTTGCACAGCCTTTCAGAGCAGGTTCGCGCGGGAAATTATCACGCGGGAATCGCTTTCGACGGTGACGCGGACAGGTGCCTCATGGTTGACGAAAAAGGCGGCGAAATCACAGGCGATAAAATAATCGCGCTGACTGCCGTCGTGATGAAAAACGCCGGATTGCTGAAAAAAAACACAGTCGTTGCAACTGTTATGTCTAACCTCGGCTTCCACGAATACCTGCATAATCACGGCATAAAAACGATTTGCACGAAGGTCGGCGACCGCTATGTTTATGAAGAAATGAAAAAAGAAGGCTATAATTTAGGCGGCGAAAATTCGGGGCATATTATACTTTCGGATTGCGCAACGACAGGCGACGGACTGCTCACAGCCGCGCGTTTTCTGCGTTTGCTGAAGGAATCGGGCAAGCCGCTTTCTGAATTAGCTTCTGCTATAAACGATTACCCGCAGGTGCTTATCGGCGTGAAAACAACTCCTGCCGCGCGTGCAAATTGGGACAAAAATGAGAAAGTTATGCAAGTCATTAAAAACGCGGAAACCTTCTTCGGAAGTGACGGCAGAGTGCTTGTTCGGGCGAGCGGAACCGAGCCTCTTCTGCGGATTATGATTGAGGGAAAAATTAAAAACGACGTTGATAATTGGGTTGAAAAAATTAAAGAAGTAGTTGAGAATGAATTATGCAAATAAGGCGAATAGCAAGCAATTGGAACGATTATGAGTTGATTGACGCGTCGGGCGGCGAGCGGCTCGAACGCTGGGGCAAAGCTGTTTTAATCCGCCCCGACCCGCAAATAATTTGGCAGAATCCCGAGCCTTCACCGCTGTGGAACAGCGCAGATGCGCGGTATTTGCGAAGCTTGGCAGGCGGCGGCGAGTGGCAGTTTTACAAAAAACTCCCCGAAAGTTGGGAAATTAATTATAAAAATCTGCGCTTCAAGGTCAAGCCCACAGGCTTCAAGCACACAGGTTTATTCCCTGAGCAAGCGGTTAATTGGGATTTATGCGCGGACTTAATCAAGGGTGCAAAAAGACCCATAAAAGTTCTGAATCTTTTTTCATATACCGGCGGCGCGACGCTTGCCTGCGCAGAAGCGGGCGCAGACGTCTGCCACCTTGACGCCGTGAAAAACATGGTGGAATGGGCAAGCGAAAACGCGGCTTTGTCGGGCTTGTCGAACAAAAAAATCCGCTGGATTACCGACGACGCGATGAAGTTTATCGCGCGTGAAAAGCGGCGCGGAAGCCGCTATGACGCGATTATTCTTGACCCGCCGAGCTACGGCAGAGGCACGAACGGCGAGATGTGGCGGCTCGAAGATTCGATTCATGATTTAATGCTCGACTGCGCCGAAATTCTGTCGGACGAGCCTCTGTTCGTCTTGCTTAACAGCTACACAACAGGCTTGTCGCCGTCAGTGATGGCGTATCTGCTAAAAATGACAATCGGGCGGAAATTCAAGGCGGAAATTTCTGCAGAAGAAATATGCTTGCCGGTGACAGTAACGGGGCTTGCGATTCCCTGCGGGAATACGGCTATCGCGAGGTTTCAATGAATAAAAAAAGATTGCGTTACTTTAATAAATTCGTGCTTTTTTATCCCGGTTTAATAATCTGTTTTATGCTGATATTTTTCTATTCAGGTTTGATTTTTTCAGCACTGTTCCCTTTTTTAATCACCACGGAAGAACCACGAGTCGGAATGTTTACCGAAGCCGTAAATGACTTCACGCACAGATACACGCATTTTTATGTATACGTTCATTTGTTTTTACTGACTGTCACTGCGATTTTCGTGAAGTACTTAATGATTAAAGAGAACGAAAAAATTAAACACCCGAAGCTTTGTTTTGCGCTCTCTGTGACGGCGATTATCATGAACCTTCACTTCCTGTTATATTATCATTTATAAGCAGAAAACTGCGAAAAATAAACTCCATGAAAGGCAAGAAAATTGGATATAATTAAAACAGAAAACCTTGATTTCGACTACGAAATACTTGATGACAAGGGACAAGTCAGCGAGTGCAATCCTGCACTGCGCGGAGTTAATCTCACTGTGCAAAAAGGTGAATTCCTTGCTGTTCTCGGTCACAACGGCAGCGGGAAATCCACACTCGCCAAGCACTTAAACGGCATACTTCTGCCTACTCGCGGCAAGGTTTTTGTGAACAACATCGACGTTTCCGACGATAGTAAAATTTACGAAATCCGTCAAACTGTCGGCATGGTTTTTCAGAATCCCGACAACCAAATTGTCGCCGCAATTGTCGAAGAGGACGTGGCTTTCGCGCTTGAAAACTTGGGCGTTCCGCCACTTGAAATCCGCGAAAGAATCGACGAAGCGATGAAATTAGTTGACATTTACAAGTACCACAAACACGCTCCGCATCGGCTTTCCGGCGGACAGAAGCAGCGCGTCGCAATCGCAGGCGTAATCGCCATGCGCCCGCAGTGCATAGTGCTCGACGAGCCCACCGCAATGCTCGACCCGAAGGGCAGAAAAGAAGTAATGAAAACCATAAAAATGCTGAACGGAATGGGCGTAACAGTGGTGTTAATCACGCACTACATGGAAGAAGCAGCGCAGGCGCGGCGCGTGGTTGTAATGGACAAAGGCGAAATCATTATGGACGGTACGCCGCGCGAAATTTTCGCGGAAGTTGAAAAATTAAAAGCGGTAGGATTAGACGTACCGCAGGTGACAGAGCTCGCTTATGAACTGCGAAAAGCGGGCGTTGACCTGCCCGCAGACATACTCAACGAGGAAGAATGTGTGAAAGAATTGGTGAAATTATTACAATGACAGCAATTGAAACTAAAAATTTATCTTATCGCTATGGCATCGGAACGCCTTTTGAAATCAAGGCGGTTGACGACGTTAACTTAACTATCGAAAAGGGCGATTTCATCGGCATAATCGGGCATACAGGCAGCGGGAAATCCACACTCATGCAACACCTCAACGGACTGCTGAAACCCACTGACGGCGAGATTATAATTAACGAGCGAAGCATTTGGTCGAAGGACGTGGATATTCGCAGTATCCGCTTTGAAGTCGGGCTTGTTTTTCAATATTCCGAGCATCAGCTTTTTGAGGAAACTGTGTTCAAAGACATCGCGTTCGGTCCGAAGAATATCGGCTTGTCAGAAGAAGAAATTACTGTGCGTGTAACCCGCGCCGCACAGGCGATGGGCGTGCATGACAGCTGGCTTGAGCGTTCTCCGTTTGACCTTTCGGGCGGGCAAAAACGCCGCGTCGCTCTCGCGGGAGTAATCGCTATGGAGCCGCAGATTCTTGTACTTGACGAACCTGCGGCAGGGCTCGACCCTTACGGACGCGACAAGGTTTTAAGCCAGATTAAAAAGTACCACGACGAGTATAAAACCACGATTCTGCTTGTTTCGCACTCGATGGAGGACATTGTGAAATACGCCGATAAAGTCATCGTCATGAACAAAGGCGGCGTATTTCTTTATGAAAAAACCGACAAGGTTTTTTCGCACGCTGATGAAATCGTTGAAATCGGACTTGATGTTCCGCAAATCACGCGCTTAGCGCGACTTTTAAAGGCGCAGGGAATAGATATTGGCGATGATGTTTATACGGTTGAAAGGGCGAAGGAGCGGGTTTTGGAGGTGCTTAAAAATGAAAAAAAGTAGGATTTTATTTTCGCTTTTATATTTGTTTTATCCTGCTATTTCAATATTTTTAATGGGAGCAGATTTGCCACATCCTATGGGATTAATTTTAATATATTGTATTATGATTTTAGGTATCATTCTTTTCTTTGCGTGTGAACCTTGTAATTTTGGTTTTTTATTAGGCGGTGCTATACTAATGCCTTTCACAATAATTCCATACGGTATAATAGGTAATATAATGAAATATGGAATCGAAAATGCTTTTATAGAAATTGAGTGGGCGCCGCTTATTGTGTTAATTTATTGTGGATTTTATACATTACCTTATGTAATCATTTCCTCTATAGCTTATTCAATCAAAAACAAGAAAAAGGATAGTTCTGATTAATGCTTAAAGACATCACAATCGGTCAGTATTTTCCCGGCGATTCCATAATTCACAGGCTTGATGCCCGCTTCAAAATCATCTTCAGTATTTTGGCGGCGGCAATGCTTTTCACTGCACAAAATTTCATCGGACTTGGTATCGCGGCGGTTTTCATAGTCATGTGCTACGCGGTCAGCGGAATCCGCTTCCGCATGATTTTAAAAAGCCTCAAGCCCATCATTCCACTGCTCATTTTCACAGGGATTCTGAACTTATTTTTCATCAAAGGCGAAGAGGTTTTAGCCGAGTGGTGGATTTTCAAAATCTACGCCGACGGCGCGAGAATCGCGGCGTTCATGATTATTCGCATTATCACGCTGATTACGGGAATGTCTCTGCTGACTTATACCTCGTCGCCGATAATGCTCACCGACGCGATTGAAGCACTGCTCGCGCCGCTCAAAAAACTGCGCTTTCCAGTGCACGAGCTGGCGATGATGATGATGATTGCGCTGCGATTTATTCCGCTGCTGATTGAAGAAACCGACAAAATCATGATGGCGCAGAAAGCGCGCGGCGCGAACCTTGACGCTAAAGGCTTAATCAAAAAAGCAAAGGCTTTGATTCCGATTTTAATCCCACTTTTCATCTCCGCGTTCAAGCGGGCAAACGAGCTCGCAATGGCGATGGAGTGTCGCTGTTACAGGGGCGGCGAGGGTCGCACAAGGCTCAAAAAGCTTACCTGCTCAGCGATTGACTTCTTAGCTTTGGGGTTAATTCTTTGCGTGTTCGGGTTGATTATTGTTAACAATTTTGTGTTTTGATTAACGGAGGTTGACATAATGGATAAAAGAGCAAAGAAAATTCTATTTCAAACATATTGGAAGAATGGTTGGATAGATAAAAAAGACAGAAAAATCACGCATGAAAATTTTCTTTATGCCAAAGAAAAAGGGGTGATGTTTGAGCCTTTTTCAATTTCTCATGATGATTGCGTAATACGTATTATTGAGCTTGCAAAAGAAATTTCGCAAGATGAAATCGTCCGTGCTTTTCTCAGCAGTCTTTCTGCAAGGCGGTTGGAATTACGTTCGGGGATTGCTTCGTGGTATGTTGCAAAGCAATTCACTGCTCATAAATACACGCCGGTTAAATCAGGGCAATCTTATAATGGAAATGGAGAAGTAACACATACAAGCTACACTTGCGGAGTTTGCAAGGATATAATGTATGGGGTTATTGGGTGGGATTATTACAAGGACGAAGATTTAAGTGTTCTAAATTTTGAACGGATTAAATGGGGCGGCGTTCGGCATGGAGAATTGTTATATACCCTGTTCGATTTAGAGCAATTTCAAAAAGAAGAAATTTCTAATCCTACCGATGAAGGCATTGCTATCTTCCAAGCTATTTTGAAAACGATTGATGACAGCAACGAGGGCGATTACCCAAGTAAATTGCGTGACCGATTAAAAGATATTGCAGGTTTAAAATCTAATAAAGATGAACTCTCAACTTTGATAGAATTATTAGCTTGTATCGGCGTGTTAAAACCCGCTTCTTATAATCGCCCCGAAAAAGGTAAGCACGATTGGACTTACGCAACACATTGGCGTGGCGAGGATAAATATGACAAAGTTGTTGCCCGGCAGTTATTCGGGGAATTTATCGGTTAATAATATTACTTAGTATGAGAGGATACCCATAATGAACAATAAAATATTAGACAAGAATAACTGGATTCAAAGCACAGAAAAAAATATTGGTTTATTTGTGTGGCATTATTCAGATGAAATTTACTCTTCTGTTTATGGTGAGGTTCCGGTTCATTTATACGCTGATAGTAAAAAAGACAAAAATGATATTAATCAGTTTAATTTTAAATATATTTTGCAAGTTGCAAACAGTATTGACGATTATTTTAACAAAGCTATTGAAAGTATAAAAGATGAATTATCAAAAAAGCCTGCTGAATTCGGCATAAATGAAACACAAATTGCTGATTACCTAAAGCTCCCGATTGAAGAATTTCCTGTTTCATCTCCCCGCTTGATGTTTTACACCGAGAAAAATATTTTTATACAGTATCATTATGCCGATTTCCCAACAGTTGAATACGGACCGGGAATAGGTGTTACTTTTGAAAATGACGTTGTCACTTCTGTTGAAATACAGGGTCATGTTGAATTCACTGAAGAAGATTTTATATGAAAAACTTAAAATTCTTTTGCTCATTTAACGGCGCGGATTTTCACGGCTTTCAGCGTCAGCCGAACGTGCCGACAATCCAAGGTGAAATCGAAGCCGCGCTTCATAAAGTCCTCGGAGTTGAAACAGCAGCTATTAAAATTAGCGGCTGTTCGCGCACTGACGCGGGCGTTCATGCGCGGCGTTTCTGCTTTAACGCGCATATAAATAATGCAATCCCCTGCGAAAATTTAGTCAGAGCCTTAAACGATAGGCTCCCGCGCGCCATAGTTATTCTCTCCTGCGAGGAAGCGGACACAGGCTTCAACGCGCGCTTCTCTGCAAAAAGCAAGGAATATATTTATCTGCTCAACAACAAAAAACAGCGCGATGTTTTTTGTTCCTCTTATCACTATCCGCACGAATTAAACATAGAATTATTGCAGGAAGCTGCACAATTATTCATAGGCGAGCATGATTTTGCGGCGTTTCATAAGCACTGTACAATGAACAATGAACAATGTACAATTCGTGAAATATATTCGTTCAACGTGAAAGAAAAAGACGGCTTCGTTGAGTTTGCAATCCGCGGGAACGGCTTCTTATACAACATGGTGCGGATTTTAGCGGGGACGCTGATTTATGTCAACGAGGGCAAGCGAAACGCTGATGATATTTTGGAAGCTTTTAAGACAGGCGAGCGCGAAAAAGCGGGCAAAACCTTACCGCCGCACGGGCTATATTTAAACGAGGTGTTTTATGCGTAATCCTAACGATATAACCGCTTACCGCAAGGAAAAAAAGCGGAAAAGCAACATGAATAAGGTTCTCGTGACGGCTGTTTTGTTTTTAGCAATTCTCGCCGTTTGGATGTTCCGCGAGAATATTTTCGCGCCTCTTCAAGGCGTTGCAAACCGCATGAACACTACAGGAATCAACGAGGGCTTCCCGATTGTGCTTTCAGGGAGCGCGAGCTTTTCAATGAGCCGCACAGACAATAATTTTCTGCTCCTTTCCGATACATATTTGTATACCTTTACGAGCCGCGGCGGGCATTTGCTCGCGCACAGGCACAATTATTCCCGCCCTGTCCAAAGAGCAACCAACCGCAGAATCCTTGTTTACAACTTCAACGGAAACGAGTTTTCTCTTTTTAACAGAAGCGGCAGAGTTTATGAGGTAAAGCTTGACGACAGGATTGTTCTCGCCGAGCTCGGGGAGAACGATATGGCGGCGGTTGTAACGACCTCGACTGCCTTCTCGAATATTCTGCATATTTATAACAACAGCGGAAGCTGGGTTTACAGGCAGCGATTCATCGACGAGGAAGTAAACGCGCTGACCTTCGCTTCAAGGAACAACGAGATTTTCGTCGCAACCTCAACAGTCAGAGACGGCGACGTCGAATGTATGCTTTACCGCTTCCGCACCGATACCGAGGACGATTTGATTTGGGAGCGAGCGTTACCGCGAGGTGCGTGGGCGTTGCAGGTACGTGAAAACGGCGGCTACGTCACGGTTCTCGCCGATAATATGCTCATGTCGTTCGACGCGAACACAGGTCAGCCCGCAGGAAGCTATAATTTTGATTCGGGACAGCTCGTAAAAGACATCTACGGCGATGAATTTAACTTAGTGATTCTGCGCGATTATGTCACAGGGAAGCTGCTTTTTATCACGCTCGACCTGCAAAGCAACGTAATAAATACGGAAATTATGCCCTTTGAGCAAAAACAGGTTGAAATCTTCGGCGAAATAGTGTATACTTTAACAGGAGAAGGCTTGATGATGCACGATATGCACTTAAATCAGTTAGGTTTAATCGAGCTCGAGGACGAATTCCGCGACTTCGTCACAGTCGGTCAGTACGCGATGATTCTCGGCTACGAGACAATCGAAAGGATAGAATTGACGGAAAATTAAAGGAGTTTTTATGGGAACACAATTTTCATGGTTTTACGATTTACTTATAATAATTGTCGTCGTCGGAGTTACCTTCCGATGCTTTAAAAGAGGCTTCGTATCTACAGTTGTCGGCATGGTTGCGGTTATTGTTTCGTTTTTGCTCGCGCTGTTCCTCAGCGGACTGACAGCGGGTGCAATTTACAACGGCTTAATCAGAAACCGCGCGATTGATTACATAGACCAAAGCCTCGGCGGAATAACCGACACTGCGCCGCTTTCAATGCTTCCCGAGCTTGATTTATCGCAGATTATGCTTAACGAGGTCAGCCAGTCGGGCGAATTAATCCGCAGTACGCCGCTGTCCGATATAGACAAAACGCTTGACACAGTAGGTAAAATCGACGTGAATCTAAACAGCGTGGATTTAAGCGGAACAGGAATCGACAAGCTTGACTTAGAATTTTTAGGAATAGACATAGAAGACCTGTCTTCCATAAACGCAGGCAGAGCGACGATTACAGCGGCTGAGCTCGTGAATAACGACTTTGAAACCTTAGTGCTTGCGAAGCTGCTCACAAACACATTGCAAAACGGTGCAGAGTTTGACGCGCTTGTCGGCGCTGTAAATGCCGTCGGGGACTTCGTTCCGCAGATTTCCGGCAGCTTCAGCGGCGCGGCGAACGACGCAATCACACAGGTCATGGTGACTATTATCGAATCGGGAAGAGACGGCATTTCGGCTGCACTTGTGGACAATATTATCAAGCCTGTGATTTTAATTCCGATGCGCACCTTGATTTTCTTCATATTATTTGTTATAATATGTTTGGTTACGTCATTTATCGCGAAAAAATTAGAAATTATCAACCGTATTCCGCTTGTCGGAGGGGTTAACTCGTTTCTCGGTGGCTTGACGGGGCTCTTGAAGTCGGCTGTGATTATACTTTTAGTTTGTATCGGCTTAAACATATTGATTACGATTACAGGAAATAATATTATTTTTATTAACACCATGACGATTGAGGAAAGCTTTATTTTCAGACATATATATAACTTTGAGTTTTTAAGTTTTGCTTCTTAAATTAGAAAGGATACATTAATTATGATGGTTTGTACAAAATGCAGAAAGCGCATGGCGGTGGTTTTTATTACAACCATGCAGGGTAATGACAAGCGTAACGAGGGGCTCTGTCTTGTCTGCGCGAAGGAGCTGGGCGTTCCGCAGGTCAGCGAATATATAAAACAGATGGGGCTTTCCGAGGAGGACTTCGAGGAAAGCTATAAGGCTATTTTCGGCGATGATGAGCTTGATGAAATCGACGACTTCGACGATGATGAGGACGATGTCGGCGGCTTTAAGGTCGGCGGCGCGGGGACAATGCCGCAGTTCCTGCAGAATCTTTTTAACAGCGACTTCAAGAACAGCAAGCCCGCTCCTCCGCCCAAGCTTAACAGCAGTGCGAGCGATTCTTCTTCGTCTTCGGGCGGCAAGCGCGAACGTCTCAAAGCTAAAAAAGATAAGCCCGAAAAGAAACATAAATTCCTTGATACTTTTTGCACTAACTTAACCACTCGCGCAAAAAAAGGCGAATTAGACAAGGTTATCGGGCGCAGTAAGGAAATCGACCGCGTGCTTCAAATTCTGTCGCGCAGAACGAAGAACAACCCTTGCTTAATCGGCGAACCCGGCGTCGGCAAAACCGCAATCGCCGAGGCAATCGCACAAAAATTAGTAAAAGGCGATGTGCCTTTCAGACTCAGAGGCAAGGAATTATATCTGCTTGACTTGACCTCCTTAGTCGCAGGGACGCAGTTCCGCGGGCAGTTCGAAAGCCGCGTGAAGTCGCTGATTGAGGAAATTAAAAATGCAGGGAACATACTGCTTTTCATAGACGAGGTGCATAATCTTGTCGGCACGGGCGACAGCGAGGGAACCATGAACGCTGCGAATATGTTCAAGCCCGCGCTCTCACGCGGGGATATGCAGGTCATCGGCGCGACAACCTTCAACGAATACCGCAAGCATATCGAAAAGGACAGCGCGCTTGAACGCCGCTTCCAGCCTGTGACAATCGTTGAACCGACGATTGAGGAGACAATTGAGCTCTTAAAAGGCATCAAAAAATATTACGAAGAGCATCATAAAATCCATGTTTCAGACGAAATTATTAACTCCTGTGCAGTTTTATCCGAGCGGTATATTAACGACAGATTTTTGCCCGACAAGGCGATAGATTTATTAGACGAGGCGGCGGCGTGCGCAAGCATAAAAAGCACGGACTTAGCTGAACACGAGCGGCTTACCTCTGAAAACACCGCACTCGAAAAAGAAGAAAACGATATTTTAAGCTCGGGCGACTCAATCAATTACGAACGCATTGCCGAGATAAAAACTGCTCACGCCAGAAACAGCGAGCGAATTGAGGAACTCGCGCCGCTTGTGTCGGATATTCACGTAACTGACGAGGATATTTCGCGCGTGATTGAGCTGTGGACGGGGATTCCCGCTGCGAAAATCATGGAAACCGAGTACGGCAAAATCGGCAAATTAGAAGCCGCCTTAAAAGAAAAAGTTATCGGACAGGACGAAGCCGCAGGGCTCGTAGCTTCCGCAATCCGCCGCTCGCGCGTGCAGTTAAATATCCGCCGCAGACCTGCTTCGTTTATCTTTGTGGGCCCTACAGGCGTGGGAAAAACTGAGCTCGTTAAGGTTTTGGCGGGCGAGATGTTCAATTCTGTCGAGCCTTTAATCCGACTTGATATGTCGGAATACATGGAGAAACACAGCGTTTCCCGCATGATTGGTTCGCCGCCCGGATACATCGGCTACGACGAAGCGGGGCAGCTTACCGAGAAAGTCCGCAGAAAGCCTTATTCGGTGATTCTATTCGATGAAATCGAAAAAGCGCACCCCGACGTAATGAATATTCTGCTTCAAATTCTTGACGAGGGCAAGGTCAACGACGCGCACGGACGCTCGATAAACTTCGAGAATACCGTGATTTGCATGACCTCGAACGCAGGCTCAACCGATAAGTCAACAGGCGTCGGCTTTGCGAAAACAAGCGGCGAGGTTTCAAAGGAAAAAGCAATGAAGGCTCTCAAAGACTTCCTGCGTCCCGAGTTTCTCAGCCGCGTGGACGAGGTCGTGGTGTTCAGACCGCTTGATGAAGAAAACTACAAGCGTATCGCCGAGCTCATGCTTGAGGAAATGCGCGAGCCGCTCCGCGAAAAGAATATTGAGCTTAACATCGACGTCTCAACTTATGATTTGATTGCGAAAAAATCCTTCGACGGCAAGTACGGCGGGCGCGATATTCGCCGCGTAATCCGCAAGGAGCTTGAGGACGAAATCGCAATGCTTATAATCGAAAGCGGCGAAGCTGGGCTTGGAGAAATCCATATTTCCTCCGATGGCGAGCGGTTTTATGTGTCGCAGGTGCAGGTGGTTATTCCTGCGCAAGCACCGAAAACCGTATGAAAAAACGAGCGTTAATCACAGGCGGCTCGGGCGCAATCGGCGCGGCTTTGGTGCGTGAATTTAGTTCGGACTACGAAGTAATTTTCACCTACTTGAATAATAAAACAACGCAAATCGGTGCAACAGGCGTAAAGCTCGACATCACCGACCGCGAAGCTGTTTTTAAACTAATAAACGAATACCCGCATTTCGATTTACTCGTTAATAATGCGGGTATTTCCGATATAAAATTATTCACGGACATAACGAGCGCGGACTGGAATCATATGCTCGCCGTGAATCTTACAGGCGCGTTTAATGTTACGCAGGCAGTTCTGCCCGCTATGATAAGCCGCAAAAGCGGCGTTATAGTCAACGTTTCTTCGATTTGGGGGGAAGTCGGCGCGTCCTGCGAGGTGCATTACAGCGCGGCGAAGGCGGGATTGATTGGCTTCTCGAAGGCACTTGCGAAGGAGGTCAAGCCGTCGGGGATTCGCGTGCACTACATTGCACCCGGCGCGGTCGAAAGCCCGATGAACAGCGGATTTACCGAAGACGAGCTTCTCGCCGCCTGTCCAAGCGGTAAAGTATTAATGCCGAAAGATGTCGCAAAAGAAATCCGGCTTTTGGTTGACAAAAATTAAACAATGTGGTATAATATAAGTCCAAAATAAACAATATGAGGAGGCGCACAAATGGCTTGGGAAAACAAAATCAACATCAACAGCATCAGCACAATCATCTGCGGAAGCCGCGTATTTTTAGGAGTGGGAGCGATTGAGAAAATCGACTTTATCGCCGAGCAGCTGAAAGCCCGCGGAATCGACAGCGTAATCGCCATGACGGGAAAAGCCGCTTACGAAACGACAGGCGCGTGGGGCTACGTCACGAAAGCCCTCGGCAAGCACGGAATCCGCTATGTTCTTTACAACAAGGTTCAGCCGAACCCCGAAACTCAGCAGGTTGACGAAGCGGTGAAAATCGCCCGCGACGCAGGCGCAAAAGCCGTAATCGCAATCGGCGGCGGTAGCCCGATTGACGCAGGAAAAAGCGCGGCGATTCTGCTTGAATACCCCGACAAAAACTGTCAGGATTTATACGAAGCAAAATTCGCGGCGGAAAAAGCTGTTCCGATTATCGCGATAAATTTAACGCACGGCACAGGCACGGAAGCCAATCGTTTTGCGGTGGTTACAATCCCCGAAAAAGAATACAAGCCCGCGATTGCATACGACTGCATTTATCCGCTCTTCTCGATTGACGACCCTGCTTTAATGACAGGTCTCCCTGCGAATCAAACGCGCTACGTCAGCATTGACGCTGTGAATCACGTGGTTGAAGCGGCGACAACTGTCCTCAATAATCCTTTTTCAATTACTCTCGCGAAGGAAACTATGCGCCTTGTCGCGAAGTATCTGCCGATTGCGCTTGCTGACTCCAAGAACTTAACCGCGCGCTACTTCCTTACATATGCGGCGATGATTGCAGGAACAAGCTTCGACAACGGCTTACTGCATTTCACGCACGCGCTTGAGCACCCGCTCAGCGGAATCAAGACAGATTTAACGCACGGTCTCGGACTCGCGATTCTCCTCCCCGCTGTTATAAAGGAAATCTATCCCGCTTCGGGCGTGATTTTAGCGGACGTTCTCTCTGATATAATCCCCGGGCTCACAGGCGACGCAGGCGAAGCTGAAAAAGCCGCGCAGGGTATGCGCGACTGGCTGAAATCCGTCGGCGTAACCGAAACATTAGCAGACGTAGGCTTCACAAAGGCAGACGTGCCGAAGCTTGTTCAGCTCGCGTTCGACACTCCCGGGCTTGCAGGACTGCTCGGCTGTGCACCTGTCGCAAGCGACAAGGACGCAGTTCAGAGAATTTATGAAAACAGCTTCTAAATTATAAACACAAAAACCGATTCGATAAACGAATCGGTTTTTTATTTTACTTGTAGCGGTTAAATCCGCCCTCGCTCGCAATCACCTGCCCCGTAATCCATTTTGCATAATCACTGTGCAAAAACTGCACCAAATCCGCAGTATCATCGGGCATTCCCCAACGTCCCGACGGGAACATCTCAGCGACAGCCTTGTGCACTTCTCCGAAGCAATAGCCGGTGTCAACGGGGCCCGGGTTTATGCAGTTCACTCGGATATTTTTGTCCGCGAGTAAGTAAGAAGCTTGACGGCATAAACAAATTAATGCTTCCTTTGAAACGCAATACGCGATTTCATCTACCATCGGACCCAAATACTGACCACTTGTAAACAGCGTAACCGCGCTGTTTTTTGTTGTGTCAACCTGCGCCGCGAACGCCTGAAGCATCATCATAGAAGCGCGAATATTAACGTTCAGAATAGGGTCAATGTGCTCGGGAGTCCAGTTGCCGATTTCGACGCTGTCGCCGTTCGTATGATTGAGAATCATGCCGTCAAGGGTGCCGAGTTTTGCTACGGCTTCCGCGACGACTTTTTCTGCGTTACCCGCTATTTCCAAGTCTGACGGCGTGATTAAAGTCACGTTCAATTCCTTTGCAAGCGTTTCTGTGCCGCTCGGCATTGCGGTCAAATGCTTCATCACTAAATCATAATCAGAGAAGCCGTGAATGGCAACCTCTGCGCCTGCTTCCGACAGTCTTTTAGCAAGCGTCGCGCCGATTCCCATAGGTCGGCTCACGCCTGTTATTAAAATTTTCTTTCCCGTTAAATCCATATCTACATTGAAATCCTTTCGTAATTGTACATTGTCAATTGTCAATTGTTAATTGTCCGTCAACCCCCTGCACTGCTGTAGCGTTTAATCGCGAAGCCAAAAAACTTTTTAACTGCGATAAACAGCACAATCGGTATAATTAACCCCCAAAGCAGATAAGGCAGCGGAAGCTTCTCAAACAACGCCATAACAGGGAAATTCGCGATTACAAACACAGGAATTAAAAAGATTCCGAGCCGTTGCATCCACCTGCCGTAAATCTGCATAGGCATATTATTGAAGTCCCACATTCTGTCCGCAACATCGGTAATCGCCTGAACCTTTACAGTCCAGAACGAGAACAAATACGGAAAGAGAAAAATGGAATATGTAAGCACCGTGCCGCTGATGATTAAACAGCAGTATGTCACGATTTGCACAAACCCCGCTTCTAAGCCGAGCCTGCTCCACGAAACCGCAACGGTAAT
The DNA here is from genome assembly GCA_009781425.1 of Oscillospiraceae bacterium. Classification (GTDB taxonomy): domain Bacteria; phylum Bacillota; class Clostridia; order Oscillospirales; family Ruminococcaceae; genus Ruminiclostridium_E. Next base: position 44,253 of record WQYC01000012.1, on the reverse strand, counting down.
CACTCCGCCGATTAAATTCGGAATCGGAATAGCAAAGTCAACCTCACGCATTGTCAAATGAAACTGCGTGGAAATAGGCTTTACGAGCATTAAATCAAGCTCGCCGCCGCGGACTCTGTGCGGAATGAAAAAGAAATTCATCATGAACATTCCCGTATATAGCGCGGTAAGTAAAATAAACGTGCCTATGAATAATGTGATTTCATCGGGCGAAAGCCCGCCTACTGTGGTGTTTGTTTGGTGTACGATAAAAGAGTAAATTAATTTAGTCGCAAGCCACATACATTCCGCGCCGATACCAATGACAAAATTTGCGCGGTATTCAAGCTGCTGCATTATGCAGATTTTCGCGAACTGTTTATAAACTCTCAAGTGTTTTTTTATTTCTTTCATATAGTTATAATTACCCCCGTGCCGCTATGTATTTTTTCATGCCGACCCGCCAATAAAGCTTTGACAAGCCCATGAAAATCAAAATCCAAATCAACTGCATTGCTATTCCCTCGAAGACCATCGCACGACTTGCGTTGCCGACAACGATATTAAGCGGAAAATAAATAATATACTGGAACGGCAGAAAGCGCAGTATCGACACCGCCGTTTCCCCGAATACACTAATCGGAAATATACCGCCGCTCAGAATCGTTGTAACTACGCCCCAGCCATTGAAAACGCCCCAGCCCCAGGTCAGCCAAAAGCTTGTCGCGGAGAGAAAATAAAACATCATAGCGTTTATTAAAAGCGACAGCGGCGCAACAGCTAATGCAATGAGAATATTCAGAAAATTAAACTCTGCGCCGACCGTAAAGGTAAGCGTAATTAAGAGTCCTGCGCCTATGATTATCGCCATTACGTTTTCCACAACCTTTGCGCCGAGGAAGCCGACGATTCTGTACGGCAGATGTCCAATCGGCTGAACGAAAAAGCGGTTCATATTCCCTTCCATTATATCGCTCATAATGTCGTATTCAAAGCCTGTCGCAACGATTCTCGCCATGATTGCCGCCATGACTACGTAGACAACCATCTGGCTGTATTCATAGCCGAACAGCACGGCTTCTTCGTCAGCCTGCCCGCCGTAAATCGCAGTCCACAGGAAAAGCTGAATGATTACTGTAAAGCCGCCGCTGACCAAGCTCATCAGAAAATCCATTCTGTATTCCATTTTGCTTTGCATTTCAAGCTTGAAAACGGCGGCGTATTTTTTTAAAACCTTCGCAATTTTCACCCGTTTGCACCCCCGTTTTCGCCGCTTTCATACAGCTTTTGAATCGCTTCTTCCATTGAGGAATCCACTTCAATATCGGCAAGATTTCCGTCATAGGCAAGCACGCCCTCATTAATAATAATTGCACGCTTGCAAAGGCTTTCGATATCCGCCATGTAGTGGCTTGTAAGTAAAATCGTCGCGCCGGTTTCTTCGTTGTATTTCCTCACGAATTCACGGATTATTTTCTGCGACGCAAAGTCTAAGCCTATGGTCGGCTCGTCTAAAAAGATAATTTTCGGACGGTGAATGAGCGCGGCGATTAATTCCATTTTCATGCGTTCGCCGAGGCTCAGACGGCGGACCTGCGTCTTCATCAGTGATTCAACGCCGAGCAATCCGACAAGCTCGTCAATTGTTTTTTTGTACGATGCGTCGTCCACCTCGTAAATGCATTTGTTTAAATTAAAGGTTTCGACAGCCGGCAAGTCCCAGTTGAGCTGGGTTTTCTGCCCCATAACAATGGAGAAGCCCATTTTAAAGGCTTTTTTCCGCTCCCACGGCGTAAAGCCGCCGACAGTCGCCGTGCCGCTCGTGGGAAATAAAATCCCCGACAGCATCTTCAAAGTCGTGGTTTTCCCCGCGCCGTTCGGACCGATGAAGCCGACGATTTCCCCCGGCTCGATGTTAAACGAAATGCCGTTGACCGCTTCCTTTTTCAGCTTTTTGCGTTTAATTACATTTTTCAGCGAGTTCTTTAAGCCCTGTTCTTTTTGATAATAGTCGTAGTGTTTTTTTAAGTTTTCAACTTTAATTATGTGCATGATAGTCTCCCTTTTTCTTTCTGTATAAAATATATCACAGCTAATATGACAACTGCTTGTCATATTCTTTATTTTAGCGCATAAAAATACCCCGCGCGGTGTTTATCCGCGCAGGGTACATCATCGTATTATTTATGCAATACGGTGAAAAGCGGATAAAACAATATTTAGTTCAGAGGTATTTTTGCGCGTTCTTCTTCCGATTGTCATTGACTTTTCACCGCCTTTCTTTAATATGATACCTGCTCATTCTAACACATATGGAAAGAAATGTCAAGGGGTAAATTAAATTTTTTGAAAATAAAAGCTGTACTTTAAAAAATACAGCTTTTTTGTTTTTATTATTTCCCGGGACCGCCGAGAGATGATGCTTTTAGTTCCTTGGATTCTTTTTCCTTTTTAGGTTCTTTTTCTTTTTTAGATTCTTTATTTTCTTTTACGGCGAATGATTTCATGTTGTGCTCGCGCTCTTCCTTAGTCATGCCCATGCTCTTGATGAAGTCTAAGGATTCCTGCTCTAACTGCTTCTCACTTTTTAGTCCGTGAAGCTCGTTATAAGCGTCGTAATATTGTTTATCAGCTTCGTAATGATTCCCGCACTGGTACACCTCGATAGGTTCGCCCTGTACCTTGGTTAAAGCTTGCAGTGTCTGCGATTCAGGCATTCTGTGGACAGTAATCGGCAACTCAAGAGCAGATGAAACAATCGTTGCAACAATATCGCCTGCGTCGCTTGACCAACCGTCTGTAACTGTAGCAAGCGTGTCTTCAAAGGTAATAGCGTTTTCAAACAAAAACTGCTTTAACATGTCGTTTTCCTTGTTATCCATCAACCAGTTCGCCGTGTGAGAGCGTAAATCCAGCACAGTCGGGAAATGATTTTCGAGTCCGCTATTCCTAATCACTGAATGATAGAAGCAGCTTCCGTCGTTGGGAACTCTTCCCGTTTGCTCCATTGTCTTTTTCAGCTCGGTGTCCTTCCATAATTCCTTATCGGAAATAGGCAGCGGCGGAAGCGGTTTTTTGTTTTCGTTTTTATGTTCCTTTGTTTCCTTTATGTCTTTATTAATCGCAGTAATGTAAGAATCGGAACGAGAATTCTCCAGCAAACGCTGTTCAAGGTGTTCATTAAGTTCGCTTGAGCTTTTGTTTTGCCAGTTGCCGTAAGCCCGGTTTAATGCTTCGCGCCCCTTGAACGCTGAAACAACTACGTTAAAGAAATGTCCAACGGTGCTTCTTTTCGTGAATTCGCCGGGTTCTTTCTGTGCCGCGAGCGGAATCAGCTTTTCTTTATTTTCTTTATAATCGAAAGCCGCAACTGCAATCGGATATTGCCGCGAAGCCGCATAACCTGCTACTAAAATCATTTTTTGCTTCTGCGCTTCTATCGGGTCGGAGGAAAGATTTATTTTATCTTTCCGGCACATTTTATTCACGCTGACGCCGTCGATAAAGATTTTATCGAAGTCCGCGCCGAACGACCTGTCGCTTTTAAGGAAATTCGATTTGAACGCCGCTTCTCCGTATATTTTATCTTCGGCTGAAAGAGAATCGAAGCCTTTACGCATGAGCGCGTTCATAAACCGCGCGCCGAAGCCGTCAACGCTTTTATCTGAATACTTAGGGGTGTCGTAATTCAACCGCCCGAAAACGAAGCGTTGCGTTTGGGCGAATTCCGTGAAGCCTGTTTGCTTTTCTTCCTGTTCTGCCTGCGGCTTCGGCGGAGGCGACGGGGCTTGCCTCTTCGGAGGCTCGGGAAGCGGCTTACTCTTTTGCGGTGCTTCATTTTCCAAAGCAGGCGCAATTATCGGATTAATTCTTATAGGCGCCGTGAGACTGCCGAAGGTTTTGCTCCCGTCGTTAATCGGCACGTATACCTTGTTGTTTTCGTCCATGAGCGCGGCACTGACAAGGCACTTTTTTAAATCCTCGGTAAGATGTTCACCCACGTCCTTCATTCTCGCGCCGTTGATGGTTATATTGTCAATATTAATACCGCCAAAGCTGCTATTCGGTCCGAAGTTTTTATCGTAAGTATTGCGTGCAAATGCAACCTGCTCTAAGGTGCTGAAGGCGGCGAGTTTTTTATCAAGATTCCTATCAACTATTTTTTTTGCTTGCGCCTTGTATTCATCTATGTTTATAGACGAGGGCACATTTACATTATAATCAATTGCGGTCGGTGCCTTCCATGCATCTCTTATGCTTTTGATTCTCTGCACTTCTTCGGGAGTCAGTTCTTTTTTTCCGTTAGCCATTATATTATCTCCTTTGGGCTTTATTTTGCTTATTTTTCAAGCTTAGGCGGCGGCGGCGGTGCCTTCTTGGGTACCGGCGGCGGGGGAGCTTTTTGTTTCGGCGAAATGCTCGTAAGATTAACCTGTTTATTAATTACGTTGCTCTTTTCTTTTGTTTCATTTATTTCTTTTGATTGTGTTTTTTCAACCTCGATGTTCTTCTCAAAGCTCTTGTTTCTCGTCGGGAACATATCTTTGGTTTTGTTTGCATCGAACTTACAGGTTTCTTGCATGAACTGCGTGAATTCAGTCGGGGTCATCTTAGGACCCATGAGCTTCGTCGTTACGTTTTCGAGGTTTTTCACCGCTTTTTCGCGCTCTTCAAGATTCATCGACTTCGCTTTTTCCTGATTTTCTTTTATATAGTCGTCGAACTTTTTCATCGTTTCGGTGAAGGCCTTCGGATTAACCCCCGATAAGTCCATTTCTCTTCCGCCGTAATTGTCGCCTACGGTGCTGTTTTTCTGTGTTCCGAAGCAGGACGCTAACTCGGCTTTCGGTTTTATGGCGAACTTATGCGAGTGACCGAGGTGGTTTTTCATGCCGCCTGCTTCCGACTCGAAGCCGACGAGTAACGCGCCGTGATGATTCGCGTCGCCTTTTTTAATGTGCGAATATAAATGCCCGCAGGTTCCGTCGTTGGTGATTGTTTTGCCGTTGACGGTTTTTCCGAAGCCGCCTGCGGCAATATTCATGCCATACTGGCTGTCAAAAACTCTGTGCATATTAAAGTTTTTCGGAGCGCATTTTACTTCCTTGAACTGCTTGTCGCCCTTGCCGCTAATTGATTTTAAGTCAACGTTATGTGTCGCCGAGAATCTGCCTACGTTTCCGTCGTTTTTACCGCGCTTTTCACCGTAAATTGCAGTAATAAGCTGTTCTCTTTCGCGGTCGTTTTCTTTTGAATTACCCTCAACGCCCGGCAAAATAATTCCGACGCGCTGACCGCTTAAAAACATATCGGTCATGCTGTGGTTCCAGTCGCCTTTTTCCTTGTCTTTGTAAATATTAGACTCGCCGAGCTGCCCCATGAGCATCATTTTCATCATGGTTCTCTGCGCGCTTAAATTTCTGTCTATATCTTTTTTATCTGCGCTCGGATTATCTTCGCGTATTGTCGGAACAAAAGTGTCAGCGAAAACCTTTTCGCTTAACGCTTTGTCAACCTCCTTGAAGAAGTCCGAGTTCTGACCGCCCACCTTCCAGTGCTTGCCTTTTGACGCGTTGGCTATTCCGAGGCGCATTGCAGGGTCATGCAGATAATCGTTTTTAATCAGGTAATCAGTGAATTCCTTAGAGCTCGGGTTTTTCTCAAGCTCATCCATCACGAGAAGCATTTTTTTATTAGCAGCAAGATTACGCAGTTTTTTATCAAGGTTTTCAAAAGCACCGTAAGAACCGGGCTTTTCGCAGGCGTTTTTATAAACCTCTCTCATTGTCAATTTATTATCGTCGAAGTCTTTAACTTGTTTATTCAAAACCTTCGAGTTCTTGTGAAAGAATTCACCCTCTTTTGCTTCAAAGATTGCTTTAGTTTGGATACTTATGTCCTGCGGCGGCTTCTCTCTAAAATAGGGAATAAATGTTCCCAGTGCTCTTGTTAACGCATTAGCCATGATTGCAGCCTTCCTTTCTGTTTGTCACAATTAACTATAATTTCTTAGCGAGCGATTCATTTAACCAATCAAGCAGGCTCGCTCCCGTAAAGCTTTTCATCAAGACTGTCTGCTCAATTTCTTCACCGGAAATCCAAGTTCCCGCGAACTGCAAGCCCCAGCCGATGATGAAAAGAAGAATAACTCCGTGAATTAAGCCTGCTCCCGCACCGCCGATTTTGTTTATAAGGTTCAAGCCGGGCAGCTTAAACAGCTTGGAAACGAAATGCGCGGCGAATTCGAGCCCTGCTCTGATGAACAGAAATCCGAATATAAACAGCCCCGAAAAAGCGATTGCTCCGCAGACAGCAGACAACGCCGCTTGCCTGAAGGTCTGTCCTGTTTCGTTTATCTTGCGCGTCACCGCGCTTGTCAGTACGTTGTTTCCGCTGCCTGTAAAACCAAGGCTTTCAAATGCTTCTTCTGCGGCGGTTATATCAGGTAAAGCGGCGGCTCTTATCACTTCATCAACAGCGGGAGCAAGATTTTTTTCCAACGCTTCGGAGAGCGGCGGGGAAAAAGCTGATGCAATTCCCCATGCAGCTCCTATTGAAACAATTGTTATAACTATCCCTGCCACTGTCAGTATCAGCCCTTTCCGCAATCCGTACAGCACAGAACAAGCGATGATTACAACTGCGATTATATCAAGCAGTACCGTCATAAAAGCTCCTTATGTCAAAATCAGTGATTCTTCTCACGCACGATGGGTTCTTTTACATTCGTATCCTTTTTGGACGGCGGGATTACGTTTTTCTTGATATTTGCGTCTACGCTCAAGCTGTCAAAGCTCATGCTTTTTATGATTTTCGGAGCCTTGAGTTTTATTTCGGTATCGTCGAATTCTTTTGTTACGGCAACCTTCGGGTCGATTTTAAGCTCGCTTTTCACAAAGCCTCCGGGCTCTTTGTCTAAAATTTCCACAACCTTATCGTCGAGCGGCCCGTTCTTGGTTTTGCCCATCATGTAAGCGTTTGCTTGTTTATCGAACTCGGTTTTTTCATTAGGATTAAGGTTTGCAAATTCGCCCATGAGGACTCCCGAACCCACGCTTGTGCCGTCTATTTTCATCAGCGCATCTTTCGCCTGGGAGGTATCCATCTGGAACAGCTTATTCCCGCGCATAGCGTTAAGTATTTCATGAGAATGATGAGCCGTAGTCATGGTAGAAACCGTCTTAGCCATGCTGCCGTGTCCGCCGCCGATAGGTGAAAAGCTGTGGTCGTTTACCATATAATCAGCCTTTGTGCCGCCGAAGTAGCCCAGCATATTCATAGCATTGTTAAAGCCGTTTGATAATTTTTTTATGTTCTTTTCGTCGCCGATGATTTCTTTGAATTTTGCGCTTACTTCTTTATTTTCAGTGCTCAGACCGACATTCTGCTTCCCGTCATCTCCCATGCGCATTTCTACAATAGAGTTCAGGTTTGTCGCTATTGATTCTATGGCTCTCATCTCGGCGTAATACTTCGCTAAATCCTTTTGGTTGGTAAAATCTATGTCCTTGGGGATTTCATACTCGATTACTTTTTTGCTCATATCCGCGAAGGTTTGCGCTATTTCTTCCGGCGAGCCATTGTTGATGAGATTCATGAATTCCTTAGCTTTTTCGTTCCTTAATTTATCCATTTCGGGGCTGCTGTCAAGGGCGATTTTATCTAAAGGAATACCCTGCGAATACATATAAGCATTGATTATACCTACTCTTCTGCCTGCTCCGGAAGCAAAGTAACTGAAGCCGCCTGTATTCGCCGATTTACCGTCAAGCTGAACATCGTTTATCGTTAAGGACTTATCTCCTACTCTCGGGTCATGATATTTTTCAGGGTGCGTGTTTTTCAATAAGGCTTCATTAGCTTCTTTATAAATTTTGCGGATACTGTCTCTCTCCTGTCTTTCGTTGGCTTCGGCGAGAGTGCCCTTCATTGACTGATGACGCTCAACTCTTTCCATATCGTTTTCCTGGAACTTCGCTGTATAGTCATAGTTTGTGGTTTTGTCAAGCGTGAAGACATCTTTCCCGAACAGCTGTTTTGAAACTCTGTTGACCGACGCCTGTATAGTATGCCAGAGAGACGGCGATTTTTCGTTTGCAACGCTCGCCATAATCGGAACGATTTTCGCGTTATGCGCTTCGATGGGTAATTTATAAACTTTTTCATCGAGCCCTGTTTGTTCGTTTTTCTTGAACTCAACATTAGGAACTATGCACTCAATGCGCTTATCGCGGGAGACGGCGCAAGCAGAGGTGAAGCACTTCATGTAGTCGCTCATTTCCTCGAGCTCCATGCCCTTGATTTTTTCGGCGCAAAGGTCTCTTACGCTTTTTCCGTCAACGAAAATATAATCAAATTTACCTAAGTACATTGGGTGATTAGCGTCTATTTCTTTGGGCTCTGAGGAGTTGCCTTCACCGCCGTATAAGCCGTTCATAGCGCGGTCAAACGTTGCTACACCGTAATGCTTTTCGTCCGATGTAAGTGCGGTTCCTTTTGATACTTTTTCGGAGAAGCTGTTTTCGCCTTCTAATTTAACCGACTCAAAGCTCTCGCACACGAACGGAACATTATCCGGTGCAGCCGTCATATAAGTTCCCATAGAACGTGCAAATCTGTACGACGTTCCGTGGTCTTTGAAAACCTTATCAAGTCCGGGATTGTTTTCAATATCAATGCTTCCGTTAAGAATCTTTACGGCGTTTTCCATTGACTCGATTTCTTTTTCAAGCTTCTTTGATTTTTCGCGCGACGCTTCAATCTGAGCTTTAGTTTTTTCCTGCTCGCTTTTGATATACTCGCGTTCTTCATCGCTTAGCTCAATGTAAAAAGGCTCGCCCTGCTTCGCGTTAAGATGCGACTCAATTTGACCCGAGATAAAAGAAAGTGCCGTGCTTTCAATCTCTGTAGCGAACCGTTCCTCGGATTTATCCCCGCACAGCTTATCGCAGATACTGTTTACTATAGCTTTTGAATCGTTGTTGAGATAAGGGTTCGCGGTCATGTAGCCCTTATAACGATTATAGGTTGCGTCGTTAAACTTATTGACGTCTTTATAGGTTTCGCCTGTTTGCTTGACAACCTCATTAAAGCTGTTTTCTTTAAGCTGACTTAGAAAAGCATCAAGATATTGCTTGCGTTCTGTTGAAATAGCCATTTCTGTTTACCGCCTTTTCAAATTTTGTTTTTGTTGTGTTGTATAGTTATACGTTTTAATTTTAGTTACAGCTCAAATAATATTTAAAAAACTTGCAAAACCCGTAATATCGAAAATTTCCTTTACGGCTTCGTTCGCCCCGCGTATTGTTTGAGCTTTCTGCGCTGCTTTGCACCTTTTTTCACTCATTAAAAATACACGAAGCCCCGCACTGCTCACGTAGCCTAAGTTAAATATGTCAACAACAACGCCGTCTTCACATTCTTCGATGGCTTTTAAAATCTCCTCCTGCAGCTTGGGTGCGGTTTCGCTGTCGAGCCTGCCCTCAAGCGTCAGAACGATTCTTGTTTTTTCCTCTGTTTTTTCGATAACTAACTTATTTCCCATGATGATTCTCCTTTTAAAATAGTTTTTGTAAATCTTCCGAGGCGGTTATGCTGATTCGTGTCCTGTTCATGGGACTGGTTACAACAAATGCGTTACCGCGCGGATTATTTATGATTTCTTCCTGCTCACTTTCGTTGATTGCTCCCGCTTTTTCATAAAGCTTGCATAAGTCATGCATATCGTTCGGAGCAAGCGCGAAAATAAATGAATACTGGCTTGCGTTTATGATTGCTGTCGATTTTCTTGCGATTTCTTCGCTTCCTACAAAGTCTTTTATGTTCTGCGTAATTATAATCTGCATACCGTTATATTTTCTGATACGCTTAGCCATCTGGAACATAAAGTCTAACGCAATCGGGAACTTCGTATCTATAAATACGTGAGCCTCGTCAACTACGATGATTATTTTCCGGGCGGCGTTATACTTCAGGTTATAATCGCGGTTTTTGATAATCTCATTGTCTAACCATTTCAAAATAAGAAGCATTTGCGCGTTAGCCACGGTATTGTTGCGGTTCGCTAAAAGCGACTGGAAGTTAAACACAACAAAGTTTTCTTTAGTAGAAATAGTAGCTTCACCGTTCCATAAACGGGCGTTGCGCCCTTCTCCCGCGAATTTTGAAACGTGAGTTAAAAGCACGCGCAGGTTCTGCTTGCCGTATTCACTGCTGTTCGACTGGAACGAAATCATGAGTATATCGTACAAGTCATCAAACGTCGGGAAGTCGCTCGGCGACAGCGCGGCTAAGTCGGTTTCGCTGTCGATTCCCCTGTTTTCATAAGTTCGCGCTATGCTTGTATTGAGCGTTTCCATAGCGTCTGCATTTATATCGGGAATAATTTGCTTGAAGAATTCCTCTAAGAACTGCAGGTGAGCTGAAAAGCTTGAAAACTCGCCGCTTTCGTCGTCTTCCTCATCTACGCTCGGCACAATATGGAACGGGTTCAATCGCCCTGTTTTCGCACTACCCGCGTCAATGACCTTGCCACCCATTTTTTTAGCGATTCCCGAATATTCATTTTCGGGGTCAAGTATAAACACCTTGCTGTCCTCAGCGGCTAAGTTCGCGAGAATCGTCTTCGTCGCGAAGCTCTTACCGCTTCCCGATTTCCCGATAATGACCATGTTGCTGTTTACGTGATTGTGGTCACGCTTGAAAAAGTCGATTAAGACAGGCGTTTCTCCGTTGTCGCCAATCAAAACGCCCTTGGGGTCGTGCAATTGACTGTGAACAAACGGGAAAACCGCGGCGACACTTGTTGAGTGAATTCCGCGTGATTCTTTATGAATAGGGTCATAAGCGGAAATCCCGCTTCCCACGAAAGCGTCGAACTGCCTGAGCATTAAATCGTTACAGCGGAAGCCTTCCTCGCTCAGTAAGCGTCTTACCTTCTTCTTGGCGGAAATCCGTTCGCCCGGAGTCCGGTCGTAAACAGTTACAAACATATTTACTTCAAACAGCGTTTCTGTATCATTTTGCAGTAAAGACAGCAGCTCGGTAAGCGTTTCTATATGCTCGTCAAGCTCTATTAAACGGCTGGTTTTCCCTGTTGTATCCCGCTGACCGCGCAGCTCGTCGATGGCACGGTCGATACGGCGCACCGATTTGAATTTATCCATAGGCTTTATTTTCATAATCACTTTTGTATTCGGGATATTAAATATTCTGTATCCCCAGGCGTTAGTGACAGCAGTAGGATAATTGTTAACATGGAGCGTGCTTATGTTCACGCCGTCTATTATCTGACGCAAGGTGAGCAGCTCGGCTCTCTGCGGAATTATCCAGTCGATTATTTCATCAGTCTGAAGATTTTCCGCTTCGCGTTCGTCAAAATCATAAGTATAGTTATACTTGCAAAAAGCTGCAAGCTCCGCGTCGTTTAAAATATGCGTGTTCATATCATAGGACGAAAGCATATCGCTCGCTGACTTGGCTAATTCAGAAAGAGTTTTTTTATCCCTGTCGTAAAACACTAAGTAATAGTGCGGGGAAATTACTTTTTCCTCCTTGTTGAGCCATTCTAAGTCCTCTATGCGCTCATACAGGATTTCAACGCGGCGGGTAAGCTCATCTTCATCGAACAAACCGTTTATGTAAGACTTCTTCAGGTTTTCGATTTTACTGTATTCGGAGGCTATGCTCGCGTCATAATTAAGCGGACGGTCAATCTTAACGATGTTAACCATTAAGTCGCCGGATTGCCGCAGTACCGCACCGAGAACGCGGTCTATGACGTTATTCTGCCGAGCTTGACTGAAAAAGCGAAATTCTACTGACGGAACCTCTACCACCTGCGCGAAATAATCGCCGCCGTATTCAATAAAGCCGTCTTCTATTTTCGTGAACGGAATAATATTCTTCATGTCGTTGCTCTTCTTTGCGGCGTTTTTCTCATACAGCCGCGGCAAAGCTAAGTGCTTGATTAAATGGATTGCCATGACGTAGACCTTTTGATTATCCATTCTCAGCATCAAGAAAGCGAACACCGTCACTACACCAAGCATCATCCAGTATCTGAACGGAATATTCGATGTAAACAGAATTACTAAAAATACAACGCCGACCAACCCGATTATCGCGTCCGATAAATCAAGTCCCTTGAAAAATTCTATGCGTACACGAGTGTTTTTTGGGATAATTCGCATTTTTTCCTCCTAAATAATAATATTTATTTTTGATTTTTATCTCCACCCTCAACGACCTGCTTGGCTGCACCGGCGGCGGCTTCCGCGGCTTTCTTCGCTGTTTGCGCCGCCTGCTTAACTAACCCTGACGCGTCGCCGCTGATTAACAGCTTGCCTGTATTTACGGCGAGCTCGACTGCGGCTTTTGCCGCTTCCTTGGCTTTGTTGGCTGCCCACAGAGCTTTTTCTTTCATTTCGCCTATGACCATATCTTCGTCAGCCTCACCCTCGGGGTATATGATTTTAGTAATCATTCCTCCCGATGCTAAAACCGCATAGACACTGCCGACTATGAACAGGAATTTTATAATTACGCTGGCGAAGCCGTCAGGTCCGAAGCGAATTCCTCCCGTGAGCACGGGGGGGACAATATAAACTAACATCTTAACCGAAATCACAAGCGCGAAGCCCGTCAGCAGCTTTGAAATGAATAAATCCCGCCACTTTCTGAAGAGCATACCGTCGTCTAAAACCATTGACGAAACGAAAAGCGGACTTATTATATAGAGTAATATCAAATAAAATATACGAAGTATAAATATGCAAATCAGCGCAATGTACATAATAATTAATATAACGGAAACCATCACGCTCATGCCTATATCTATGTCGTTAAGGCGGAAATAACGCCCGACCTGCTGTTGGTTTTTATAATCTAACTCCCCCGTGAGGAACTTCTGACGTATTGGTGCGTTTATGCTTCCGCTTGAGCCTTCCTTTTCACCGATTCCCGCGTTAAGCGTTGACATAGCGAACACAGCTTTCGTCACGGAATCCGTACCGTTTGCCATTTGAAAGAGGCGGTCTGTCTGCTCCATAACTGTTGAAACAAGCTGAACAGAGCCTATGATTACAGCGGGGATAATAAGGAGCATGAGCATCGTCTTTCCAATTTGCGTAAGTATCGCACCCATTGATTTTTCCGCTTTTAAATCACCCGCGTGCCTTGTAACCGCAATTATCGAGAAGAATACGGCAAGAGCAAGCGCGATAATAAATATACCCCAGAAAGCCGCCGCGATTGCGGGCGCGCGGAAAAACGCATCAAAAAGCTTCATAGGCGTCCCGTTGTAGGACATTACCGCTGTCCCTGCCGCGATTTCAAAAAAACCGATTAATGATTCGGCGAAGGTCAGCAAAGCAACATTCACATGATAAGGAAGATTGTTTAAATATTCCGCATCAGGGAGAGTCGGCGTCACCGGAAACTGGGATAAATAAAACCCATACCAAGCGAGCTCATCCCCGATTAATACATTTCCTCTATCATGTTTATCAACAACATAGCTGAATAAATATCCTCTAATCGCGAAGGATATTTCTAAAAAATCATTACTCAGCATTGTCATTCTAAATGAATCGCCTCCGCCTCTGAAAATTAAATACCCGTATGTATCCGTGTATCCTTTGATGTAAACGGCGTAGTACAAGCCCAGCATTTCTTCAAACGACAGGAACGGAAGATATTTTTCAAGTGCGTCGAGATATATTTGTCCCTCTAAGCCTGCAAATGCACATTCTTCAATATAATCGTCAAGAAGCTCCCATAGCAGACTAACTAACTGCTCCGGATAATCACGATAAATGTTTAATGCCCCGCGCAGTATCCGAACGGCTTCTTCAAACTCCTTTTTATCTTCTTCATCAATTGCATTAGGTAAATAGGATTCATACGTTTCAAGAGCGTTTTCGAGCGAAGAAATCATTCCCGCATGGAAGCTGTAGATTTTGTTAAAATACGGCCCCGCCGCTTCCGCCGCTTCATCAAGAATAGCAACAAGCTCAAGAATTTGTTCGTAAATAGCTTTTCTGTATTCGATACCGCGAGTTAATCTGCGGATTAGCTCCTCGAGCTCGTCGATTCTGTCTAACTTTCCGGTTATCGGTTCTTTTAATTCATCAATACGGGCTATAGTTATTATATATTCGTCATATTGTCTTATCACCTCGTCATAACGAAGAGTACGGTTTTTTTCAAAACCGCCGTTAGAGTAATGCGAATCAAAACCATCACGATAGTTGAAAAGTGAATCCAATTCTCTGAAGGTTAAGTTTGATTCAAGCCATTCATATCCGGCAAGAGCTTTTTTTTCTACTTCTTCCAACAGCTTTTCTGTATCTCTTATTTCGTATCTTAAAATAAATAATTCGGCTCTGTAGCTGTCAAGCAAGAGGAAAATATTTTCAGCAGGGTTGATTTCATCTCCCCTCTGCTCATAAAAATCGTTAAGCCGCATTAAAAGATGCAAATACGGAAGCTTGGCTAAATTATATTCATATTCAAGTGGCAACACAGCGGCATTAACCATTTCTGCATATTCGCCGATAATTACAAACAACGCATTATAATCCGAGTACGCATTCCATAAATTTTTGTTGTATTCGCTTCCCCATATTAAAGCACGCAAGCTGACATCGTCCCTAAAGCTTTCATTATTCAGAATAAACTCCCAATCCTCTCCGAATGCTCGTAAATTCTGAGCGTACATCGTTTCCAGCATTTCAAAGGGCTTGTATTCATATCTTGAGGACAAGGAAAAAAGCTCTTTTAATGACTCCGCTTCCCATTTAAAATGGTTTACGAGCCAGCCGTCTCTCTCAACTTCTTTTTCAAATATTTCAAGAAACTCGCGCTCTTCAAGAATATATAATTCAATCTCCCATTGTGAAATTTGCGTCCTCAATTCTGTTAATTCTCTGCGAAGCTCGAGCAGCAGCTCGCGGTTATACGATTCAAGCTCTGACATCTGCCTTGAATAATCAGGAACTGCTCTATTTACGCCCCATGTTCCGATTATATTTTCATAAAAATTAAAATAATACTCGTCTATCAGCTCCGCGTTACCGCTTCGCGAACTCCCGATGCTCGCATCTCTGAAAACTTTATCGGAAAACATTTTATCCCAGTCAGCACCGAAAATCTCGAAGCCGTCAAAATAAAAATTTCTGATGCTTTCAAATGGAATGTTTTCGTCTTCTGCTCTTTCTAACACCTCCGGCTGAACCCCGCGGTTTATTTTCCATTCAAGGTCAACCACGAGCCAATATGCGTCTTCGATAAGCTCTATTAACTCTTCTAAGGTCAAAGGGAATTCAATGCCGTAATCTCTTAAATCAGGCGGATTATCAGAAGCGGAGGTTAAAATCATCTGCGCCGCCCATGCGTTCCCGGTGAAAATATCTTCGCCGTGTCTGTTAGTCGATGTGCCGTCGGTTACGAATTCTCCGTTTAAAAGCACGTCATCAAGCGCGTAGTTATTAAAAGCCTCCGCGTTATTGCGATGGTCACCGAATATACGCCCGATATCGCTGTTAGCCACATCTATGCTCAGGCTTAAAACAACCGTGTTACGTATTGAACCGTCTGCGTGAGTTCCCGCTATGCCGCCTCCGCGTGCGCTTCCGCTGATAACAGTAGCTGTCGTATAGCAATTTTCGATTATACCATTGTTAAAGCCTGTTATACCGCCGATATTTACGCTCCAGTCCACCCTGCCTTCGACTGTACCTGTAACAAAGCAGTTTCGTATTATGCTGTCAGCTTCGCTTACTCCGGCTATACCGCCGGTATTGCTGATTGCGGAAATATTTACATTTATAAGTCCGAGATTTTCAACTACGGCGTTTCGGATAACTCCGAAGAAGCCCTGTTCACTGCCGCCTATGTTGATATTCATATTGCTGATTGTGTGCCTGTTACCGTTGAATTCGCCGGTGAAGGGCGCGGCAGACGTACCTATTGCCGTCCAGTTCCCGTCTCTGAGCGTAATGTCCGCCATTAATACATAATTGCCGTCAAGCCCCCAAACGCCGCCGTCACGCATTCCTCCGCGCCCGACAGCACGCAAATCGGCTTCATTGCGTATCAAAAACGGATTATTCTTCGAGCCGTCAGCGAATATATAATCATTTACGTTCGGCGGACTCGCCGATGCTGTGTTTAAAATCGCTTGAACAAGTAAAACATTCGCATCTGAAATATCCGCGCCGTGCCTGTTGTTTAATGCGCCGTCGGTTACTTTGCTGCTGTTCAGTAACATTCCTGCAAAGGCGTAGTTGTTCAGCACCTCCGCATTATTGCGAAGCTCGCCGTATATCCGCCCAATCCCGTTGTTCGCCACTAACAAGCTTTCGGTTAATGCAACAGTGTTGAAAATCGCGCCGCCTGCGTGAGTTCCCGCTATGCCGCCTGTACGGTTTCCGCCGCTTACAGTAACCTCAGCAAAACAATTTTCGATTATACCGTTGTTGAGTCCGACAATCCCGCCGGCGTTAGCGTTCCATGTTTGCCATCTCGTAATAGTTCCCGTAACAAAGCAGTTACGAATCACAGTGCCTGTTCCGCTGATTCCTACAAGCCCGCCGATATCATCTGAAGCGCGGATATTTATATTAACAAGCCCGAGGTTTGCAATCAGTGCGTTCACGGTATGCCCGAAAAAACCGACACCGCTTGTTCCCCCTAAGTTGATATTTATGTTGCTGATTGTATGCCGCTTACCGTCGAACGAGCCTCTGAAGGGTGCAGCGGCTGTGCCGATTGATGTCCAGTTTCCGCTTCCGAGCGTAACATTCTCCATCAGCACATAATGCGCTGACAATCCGTTTGTCGTATTTGCATAGGTATTAAAATGTCTTATATTCTCCTGCGTAACTCGGAAAGGGTTCGCCTGCGTTCCCTGACCGTGCATAGTTACAAAGCCGTTTATATCGAAAATCCTTGAAGCTCCGGCTAAAATTCTTTCTACCTCTTCGATATTATCGTTTGTGATATTCTCGCCGTGCTGATTATCCCGTGTGCCTGTAGTGATTCTGCTGCCGTTTACAAGCATTTCCGCAGACGCAAAGTTATTATTACGCGCAGTACCGCCTGTGATTCGGTTGACGGAGTTTCCGTTTATACTTGTTTGCAAAGCCGCGCAGTTCTCGATTCTTGTTGAGCCGCCGCTGTTCGTGAAGCCTACAATCCCACCCGCATCATGATTCGTCGCGGTAACTGTGCCTTTAGCGTAGCAGTTCTCGACGATTCCGCCTGCTCTGTTTTGTCCTGCAATGCCGCCGATGTGCTGTCCTGTGCCGACAATGTCGCCGTTGAAGTAGCAGTCAAGGATAAGCCCGCTGTTCCCGCCCGCTACGCCGCCGACGCGGCTGTTTCCGCTGACTGAGCCGTATATGCCGACATTTCTGACCATGCCGCCGCTGCCGATTTCATTGAACATACCCCGACCGTCACCGCCGGTTACAATCATGTTTGAGATTGCATATCCGAAGCCGTCGAACCCACCCGTAAAGCTTCCGCCGATTGGCGTCCAGTTATCACCCGTAAGGGTGATATTCGCCATCATTCTGTAGTGGTGGTTGAGCCCCCATGTACTGCCGTTGTGCGCTCTGCCGCGCCCGACAGCGCGTAAATCTGCTTCGTTGTGAACTACGAACGGATTTGCGGCTGTTCCGTCGCCCGCGCTCTGCGCACCTGCGCTTGAAAAAGCAGTCGCGTACGGCAGAAATATTAATAATATAAGAACCGACGCAATAAGCTTTTTCATAAGTCATACCTGTTAATAATACTTTTTAATCATCGTTGTTAGCGTTAGGGTTAGTTTCCTGTCTTCTCGGAATAGCAGGGAGAGGTATATCCGAGGTTTTTTTCGGAATAGGCGGAAGAGGCTTCGGAATAGGCGGTAAAGGCTTATCCGACGGCTTTTTCGGAACAGGCGGCAGAGGTTTTTCCAAGCCGAGTTCTTTTAAGCGTTTTTGCCTCAAGCCCTTCAGCTCGTTGATTTCATCTTTAATATCTCTCTTCAGTTTCCTGTTTCCGAGTATATTTTCAGCTTCACGCCGTTTGAAATCATCTGCCGCTGCTTGCCTGCTGTATTTTTTCAGCTCACGCCTTTGCGCGACGCTGGTTTCCTGCGAAAATCTGACATGATAATCCTTTCCGAAGGCCCTGCTTGCTGTATTGACGGTTTTATCCGCAATCTTCTCGGCTGTGTTGCGGATACCTAATGTTAGTTTTCTGTGGTCGGTTTCAAATATTTCACCGGCTATGCCTGAAGCTTGGTTCTTTATAAATCTGCCCGGTGCAGTTAAGGCTCTACCGGCGACTGATGTAGTGTAGGTCTGTGCAAACGTAGCGGTTTCTCTTTCAGCCGCCGCCGCACCTACGTTGAGTATTCCGCTTATCATGGTGTGAGATTTATACGCGGCATAGAAGCCGCCCATCATGAACAAAAGCTTGAATATAATATCTAACAACGCATAATTCGAGAAGCGCAAGCCGCCCGCCCAGAGCATTTGGTTGAAAATCAACGCAATTTTAAGAGTAATAATCGACGAAAAGCCCATCAGTGCTTTTGAAATAAACATTTCGCGCCATGCTCTGAACTTTGCGCCGCCGTCAAGCGGCATCGACGAAACGAAAAACGGTGCAGATACATACATTAAAATTACATCGAAAACCCGCCGCATGAAAATAAAAAGAATCGAAATCATCATAATTAAAGAGAACCAGCCCGCCGCAAGCACGGGAACTAAATACATCTTGAAGGAATCGAAATGCATTCTGAACTGAGCGTAATCCCGCCAGTTAATTGAACCGTTCATTAGTCTTTGGCGATAGGAATCAAGTGTTAATTCTGTTGCTCCGCTGTGATTTATTAAGCTTTCAGGCGTTATCGCCGAGGTTATAATCGCTGTGCCTGTAGTAACGGGCTGTCCTGCGGCAGTTCCGGCTAAAGCCGCGTCAAGCACAAGATTAATTTGTCGGAAGCCCATAGAAACCAAGGCTATTACAGCTAATATAAATACGGGAGTAATCAAAAAGGTCAGCATAGCCTTCCCAAAGTAGTGCAAAACCTTACCGACAGGGCGTTTCAGCCTTGTATCCCCCATAGAACGCAAAACTGCAAAGATTGTAAAAGCGAAGCACAGTGCGGCTGAAATCAGAGTGATTCCCCAAAACACGCGCGTAATTGCACTTTGTCCGAGAAAAATGTCAAGCACCGAAGAATAATGCGACTCGTTATTTTCAACCAACACCTCGTTTTCGAGTATGAGCTTGGATAGTTCTCTGTACATATTTTCCGAGCCCGGCTGTATATTATTCTCCGTCAGCCACAACTGCATATCTTCTGTATAGCGGCTCATGTCGGTTTTGCCTCTGTTGAAATCCTCTATAAACAAGCTGTTGTTATCAACATAAGCGTTCCACATCGGCTTTACGGAATAAAACAACTGGATAGACATAAAATGGTGCAGGATATTTCTCGATGCCGCGAACCATTTATACTGGCTGAGCCAGTATTTATAGTTAGCGTATTGATTCGCGCCCGCCGCGTTATTGTTAAAATCGGAATACCCTCTGTCTCTCATTATTTGATTCATTCGGTTCGCAGAATCAAACTGCGCGTTTCTCATTCTTGTAAGCCATGCGCTGTCTAATCTTCTGTCGCCTCTTTCAATAAAGCGGTATTGAAGCTGCATATTTTCTGTCGGTCTGTATCTTACCCGCTGTCTGATTGTATGGCAGTCCGCCGCCGAAAGCAGCCATACAGACGCACCTAAGTCGTCATATCTGTCCTGTCTGCCTTTCATTTCTGTATAGTCGTTTCTCACACTGCGATGTGAAGCGCGCTCGCCGTCAATAATATTCGCGTCAGTCGGCATCCAAATAAAAGGCGTTTCCGGTAAGAAAAACATTTCCTTTTCTAAGTGCGCCATGACCGCTTCATGCGGGGTAAGATAACGCCAAAACTTACTTTCCTGTTCGTTTTTGCCCGGTATGTAATAGTATGTTTCCCCCTCAATAGAATAAGCTACAGGAGTTATCAGCCGTCCGGTTTTCAAGTCATAAACCTTTGAAGCGTATGGGTCAGCAGTATACGCGGCGTCGGCGTATCTCTGTATAAAATCCCCTCGGACATTTCTGCCGTTGCGGAAGTGACCGGGAACCGAATACCATAGATTTTCCATGCGGTTAAACTGGTCATCGCCGAAGTCGTTAAAAGGACGGGAATAGTCATACATATCTATCGCCCAGATTGTCGCTTCGTGAGTGTTATAATAGCGGCCCTGATGCAGCTTATGATTTCCGACCTCTTCGTCTATAAATAATCTTTCCAAGTCAATGCAGATGTATCCGTCGTAATCAATATTCGGCGCGCCCCAGTAAATATCGTAGCCTGCGATAGCTTCTCCTGCAGGTATTTCGCTTATTCCTGCCATAATATCTATCGTGTCGCCGACTATATCGGTAAGAAGAAGCGGCAGAGTCATAATCCCGTACAGCGCAAATCTCAGCACATCAAGCAACAACTCTAAAACTACATTTAATATACCGAGCAAAAAGTTAAAAATCCGTTCCACTTTGCCACCCCTCCTTTCGCATTATTCAGCATTATTTAAGGAAGTCTTCAAGACTTTGGGTTTTATGCCCCGCCTCCATTTTAAGCTTACTTATATCCTTTTTAAATTTATCGAAGGATTCCTGTCTGCGCGCAAGGCTTCTTTCTTTTCTTTCGAGGTCTTGTGACTGCTTGCGCGACGGGAGCGTTGTTTTCTTTGCGGAGGAGGCTTTTACACCGCCGAAGGATTCAGTGAGCTTTTTGTCTTTTTCCTGATTCTTTTCGCTGGTATTCTGATAAGCTGACCTGAATCTCCGCCGCTCCTGCTTTACATAATTAAACATCTTTTTAGCCGCGCCGGTAGCTTTATTAACCGTTTTACCCGCTACAGAAGTTGAGGTTTCCTTATCCGCTTCGCCTGCCTCTGCGCTGATTAAATTAGTCAGTAATGTCTGCGATTTATAAGCAGTATACATTCCCGCCGCCATGAAAACAAGCTTAAATATTGAGTCAAAGAAGGCACTGCTCGCAAATCTTATGCCGGAGGTCCAGATGAGCGGCAGGATAATCATAAAGATTTTCAATGAGATTAACGAAAAAAATCCCATTATCACCCTTGATACAAACATATTCCGCCATGATTT
This sequence comes from Oscillospiraceae bacterium, assembly GCA_009781425.1. Classification (GTDB taxonomy): domain Bacteria; phylum Bacillota; class Clostridia; order Oscillospirales; family Ruminococcaceae; genus Ruminiclostridium_E. The sequence continues at coordinate 23,058 of WQYC01000012.1, read as the reverse complement.
AAACTTCTCGCCATCGTCAAGCGGTATAGTTGCGACACAAAACGGAGCGGCAACGTACAGCATTAGAATTTCAAACAGCCTGCGTACAAACATCAAAAGTATAAACACCATCATCACTACGCAGAACCATGCAACTGCAACAGCAGGAATAAAATACATTCTCAGCGGGTCGAAGTATTTGAGGAATTCGTCCATGTTCTGCCAGTTTATTTCTCCCGAAAGAAGCATTGCGCGGCGGGTAGCAAGAACTGCACCTTTGTTATCAGCTGCAGTTACATACTGGCTGTCTTCTGTCAAAGCCGATGAAAGAATCGCAGTGGCAAAGGTTACTTTCCCGCCGCTCCCCTGTGCAATAGCCGAGTCAAGTACATCGCTTGTAGCTTTCAGCGAAACTGCACTTAAATTTAATACTACGATTAACATAGTGGGGATTGTAAGGAAAATCAGCATCGCCTTGCCTGTCTGCGCCATGACTTTTCCAACAGGCTTCTTCAGCGTTGTGTCACCCATTGAGCGTATAACGGCAAAAATCGAAAAAGCCAAACACAAAGCAAGTGCAATCAGCGTAACTCCCCAAAAAACATAGTTAATTACATTGTTTGTAAGGAAAATCTCCATTACGTTATAGCTGTCGGGAATATACCTTATAGGCTCTAAGTCTCTGCCGTCGTTAATGATTGCCGCGATTCCCGCATACATCGGCTCTGTGCCCGGGGTTACACCGTTCTGCCGCATCCATAGCTGCGTATTTGGAGTATAACGGTTCCAGTCGGACTTCGCCCTGCTTGAATCCGCTATGTAATCCGAACTGTTATCTATAAACGCCCGCCATAAGGGCTTCACCGAATAATAAAACTGTAACGAAAACGTATGAACACCATAAGCACTTTTTCCTGCCGCACGTGAGTATGCGTAATACTTCAAGTTTACGAACACAGGGGTGCCGCGATAATAATTGAAATCAGCGTAGCCCTGCTCAACCATTATCCTGTTCGCTATATTCGTCCCTTCATGAAAGTCTTTATGATTTTCGGGAATGGGCTTACCCCAGTCCGATTTATAATAACGCGCGCCTGAAGCACGGCGGGCAACCTGCGCCTGAGTCAGCAGAGTTATCGGCGGCCCGAGAAATTTTTCAAACCCGTTTGAACCCAAAATATCTATGCTGGCAGCAGGAAGTATATCAACAAAATCGGCTTTTCTGTAAAAGTTTCTGCGGGTATAATCATCGATTGCTTCCTGCGCACTCATATGCTGAAAGGTTCTGCTGAATTCATCTCCGGGAATATAGTAGAAGGTTTCCCCCTCAAGCTCGTATGTTTCCGGATAAACCAATCTGTCATAGATAGTGAGGACGCCCGGTCTCCGCCCGTCCTCAGGATAAGCCGCTCTGACATAATTTTCAACATAGTTACGAACCCTGTGTTCGCTCTGGCTTCTGTTATAGAACGCGGCGGGAGTACATTCGCGCAGCATCCAAAAACCAAAATGAGCCGGTCGTTGAATTTCAACATTTAAACTTCTCCAAGACGCGAACGGTTCGAGTCCTCTACCCCAACTCATTTCTATTTCGTAGCTTCTGGTGTAATGTGCGCGGGAGTTGCTTTTATCGTCAGGGTTCATTCTTTCAATATCGAAGCAGATATAGCCGTCGTATTCAATCGGCGGAGGTACGCCCGGCGGCACAACGCCGTAGATTGTCTGCCCGGGATAGGTGTCTTGTATTCCCACCATTATATCGTTAGCGTCGCCAATCATTTCAATAAGCATGAGCGGCAGAGTAATTAATATATACAGAAAAGCGCGTACTATAATTAATATAATATCAAATGCACTGTCTAAAAAGCTCATACTCTGCTCACCTCATTTCGCTTCGCGGGTGTTACTTTTTGCCGACTAAACCGCCTACGGCACTCTTTATTCCTCTGCCTGCCGCACCGAAGGTCTTGTCAACCGCACTGTTACGGAAATCTCTCAGCCCGTGAGCCGCGCTCTGACGCGCTGAACCGATTTTCTTATTTACATCGTCTTGAATGTTTTCTTTAACCATGTTGAGGGGCGCCATAACTGTATCCTTCGCCGCGTTGACGATTTGCTGACCGACTGCCGAGGTCTCTTTTTCCATAGCTTCCGCCTGTTTGTTGAACAGCCCTGTAATTAGTGTGTGCGACTTATATGTAGCGTACAGTCCGCCAATCATGAACAAGCATTTTATCAGCAGGTCATAGACATCGTTATAATGGAAAGCAAGCGTCCCGTTCCACAGAAGCGGCATGAAGATAAGGAACAGCTTGAGCGTGATAATCGACGAGAAGCCTTCTATTGTTTTAGCGATGAACATCTCCCGCCACGACTTGAACTTCTGCCCCTCGTCAAGAGGTATAGCTGAAACGAAAAACGGCGCGGCTAAATATAGCAGAAGCATATCGTATATTCGTTGTATAAATAACAGCAGTATCATCGTCATGATTACTACGCTGAACCACGCGGTTATCATCGTGGGCAGGTAATTCATGAAGAACGGGTCAACGTCGTGTGTTGCCGTATTGAGCGACATCCAGTTTAATCTGCCCGTGAGCAGTGCCTGCCTTGTAGTTGCTAATTTGTTTACTTTTTCGGCTTCGGTCGGGCTGTAACCCTCCCGCTGTAATCTTCTGGCTTCTTCGGTGTCTGATACTTCGATGAGCGCGTCTAATTCCCGCGTGAACATCATGGAATCCTTTGTCATCGAGGTATAGAATATAGCTGTCGCCATGTTTATATTTTGGTTGGCGTCATCTCCCACAATGGCATTGTCCATGACCATATTTATTTGCCGCAGAACCGTCATAGAAAGATTGACCGCGACTATCATCATTATCGGGATTAAAAGGAAGGTGAGCATGGCTTTTGCCGTATCACCCATTACCTTTCCGATAGGACGTTTCAATTCTAAATCGCCCATAGAGCGGGTTACTGCGATGATTGTGAATAATAAACAGAGCGCGGCGGAAATCAAGGTGATTCCCCAGAAGGCATAGCTGATTATGCTTTGCCCCAGCAGAATCGAAAGGAGAGTTTCCCCCCCACCTGAATTAACAACAGGAGCATAAATCTGAATACCCTCCGCAATTTGATTAGCAACAAAGCGGTACATTTCCTCGCTTCCCGGTGCTAAGTCATGTTCTTTAAGATATTCAAGAAATTCCGGCGTCCAAGTTCCATTTGCTTTAACGCCCTCCATGTGGTCAATATAATCCCGCCACAGAGGCTTCGCAGAGTATAAGTACATAATTGAATAATAGTTCTTTACGCCTCTTACAAATCCGCCGTATTGCTCTACGTAATAATACTGCTGACGGCATTGTATATGTGCAAAAAATTCGGGGTTATAGCCGCTAAACTGCCATCTGCCTCTGCCCGGAGATGTATTGCTTCTAAAATGCCTGTTTAATTTGTTATCCCTCAGGTTAAACGCGTCAACCTGTGTCATATAATAGGGCAAGAGGTCATGGTTGTTTCTGTAATCATAATTCTCGGGCTCGTAGCCGTTGCGGTAAAGCGTGTGCGCTATGAAATAGCTTGCAAAGTCTTGATTGGACGTAAAACGGTATTCGTCCTCGCCTTTCCATTTGGCGGGTCTTGTCAAGACGCCCACGTTCGGGCCATCTAAGCTTCTGCCGTAATATGTCTGACCTTCATGGACATAAGGTGCAGGGAAGGTTGTTGCTGTCCCATCGATTTTCAGCATTCTGTCTCTTTGCCGCGCATTTCTTAAAAAATCATTTATGAAAGTGCCGTTTCTCATTTCGGAGCCAAACAGCCAGTACATTTCGTCTAACTGCGTATGATTGGGAACCTCTCTGTATGCTACCCAGTCTCCGAAAAGAGGTCCGGGCACGGTTTCTCTGAAGCCGAATCTTTTTACGTTGCGGGTTCCGTCTCTGTTATTTTTAAACGCGCCGCCGTTTTCTACAAAATAAAAAGTGTCAAACACTATGAAATCATCGTATCTGCAAAGCGGATATGTTCCGGCGTGGGGCACATAAATAGCTTCTTCCTCGGTATATACAGGCTTGATTCCGGATACAACGTCAACTGCGTCGCTGAGCGCGCTCGTTATCATCAGCGGAACGACGAGCAAAGCATAAAGAATTGTCCGTATTACATCTAAAAAAATATCCCATGCACCGTTGACAAAATCTGCCACCATATCCGTAATACCGGTTTTATCTCCATCAAGCCCGTCTAATCCGAGCTTAGTCAACGGTAAAAAAATAATCGGTACTGATATTATATTTGAGTTCGGGGAAGCAAATTTCCGCGTCCCTGAACGAAGCTTTGAAAATAATTTCCGCATTTTAATCACCTTGTTAATTAAGCGCAACATAAAAAGGAGGCATTATATATTCCGGCTTTCGGTGTTATTTTATTCTCCGATAGCCGGAATATTTACGCCACCCTTGAACGAAGCTGATTAAGTTGATTGACTGTTTGCCCATGTTTCCATAATCGGCAGACCGATTCTCAATGCTACTACTAACACGAAAATAAGTACGAAGCCGATTATTGCGTTTTTCAGCGCGCTCTTTGCTTTTTCGCGCTCCTGCTGTTCGTCTGCTTTTGCGAGCTTTAACCCTAAGAATATGCAGAAGATTGCACCAATTGCACCCACGAGCGGAATAGCTATGCCGAAAATGCTGTTCAGCAGGCTGATTATCGGGGCTGTTACAGCACCTAAGTCTGCGGCTGCTGCTGTAGTGGTCGGCGGATTAGCTAAAAATTGGAAATAATTTAACATTCGTGACACCTCCTTTTCTTATTAATGTGAATTTTTATTAGATTAAGGATAATTCCTAAAATCACGAATTATCAGCGAACACGGGTTTTATGTCTGCAATAAAACACATAGCCCGCAACCGCGCCTATAAACGATACTATGAAAATTATAACCCAAACCGTCGGAACGTTCATCGTGTAAAAGATTCTGAAGTTATATACCGATGTGTTTCCCGCCTCGTCTGCCGCTGTCAGAACGTAATGCCCGGGCTCGGAGGCTGTGCCGTTGGTGTTGATTACGCTTCCGTTATGTGTTAGAGTTAAGCGCACATTCGGCTCCTCACTCCAAAATAAAACGCTTTCCTCGGAGGTCATATTCTCCCGCAAGCCGTCAAAATAAACTACAGGCGCAGCCGTTTTCAAAACAAAAACATTCTCCCATGAAACTGCAGGGTCTTGCGCCCAATAAACATTTATTATATACGTGCCTTCATTTTCGGCTTCTGCAGTAAATTGACTGTTACTATTTAATACGTTGTATTCACCGTTATAGCTCACGCTTCTGATTATAAATCCGTCCGGAAGTAAATATTCAAGTGAGTTCACAGGATTTTTTACAATTCGGAAGGTACTCAGCGGGGTTTCAGAATCGTTTTCAGAATACACCGCATATTCGCCGTGCTCGCGCAGAACGCCTCCGTACCACTCATAAGGCACACCGTCGTGCGTAATATAAAATTGCTCTTCATAATCTGAAAAAACAACATCTCCCGAGGTTATGAATCCGTCAGGGATATTCATATACAGCCTGCCGCCGTCAATGTCAAAGCGGAAAAACGCTGATTGTAAATCGTCTTCAAGCCACGGATAGAAATATTCGTCGTCAAAATCATATATCCAATCAGGCGGGTCAATAAAAGAAAAATCAAGCTCATCAGACCCGGGCGTGCTGATTGTAACGTCGGGCGGAAGCGGAAAGTCCGTGGGCGGCATCGTGCTCACGGGCGGAGGCGTCGTGGTTACGGGCGGGGCTTCGGGCTCGGGTGGCGCAGGAATTATATCCGATTCGGGAAGCTCCTCCGGCACGGGATAAAACCAGCCCGGTATAGATTCAAGCGTGAAAAACCATGCAGGTATCCTGTTGATTTCTCTGAACCATGCGGGCTCGGCAGGCAAGTCGTAAAACCAGTCCGGAAATATATCAACATCAAAAACCCAAGCAGGCATATCGTTGATTGCCTTAAACCATCGCGGGAATTCCCGCTGCTGACTTCCTTCCTGTGATTCCGAGGACGCAGGCGGAGCTTCAGCGAAAACGTTCAAGCTGCAAACCGCTGAAAAAGCCACGCATAAGATGAGCGCAAATAATATGCGGTTTTTATTCGCTTTCATTTTCATTCTCGCTTTCATTTTCGCTGTTGTTTTCGTTATCCCTGTCAAGAACAATGTAATTGCGCCAAGCCAGGTCGTAATATATTTCCTCGCTGAAAAATACGTTGCTGCGTATATCCGTTAAGTCCATTGTGCCGAATTTATAATGTGAGCAAAGATAGCTCGGCGTGAACTTAGTTTGCAACGGGTAGTTGCCGAACGAAACGATTATTGAGTTACCCGTGCTGGTTTTATTATTAAGCTTTTGCAGGTCAGACGGATAAATCAGCGGACGCGTCTGCATTTGCGTAGAAACTGATAAGTTACCCTCTTTGTCGCCCGTCGAGCTGGAAACACTGCTTGTTGAAACCGTCATGTTTCCGCAGAGCTCAGAGAATTCCTTACAGGTGTCGATGTCGTTTGAACCGATGAACATCTTGATTCCGCAGTTACTCTTAATGATGTCTGCGACCTTATCGTCATAGACGTTATTAAGCTGTGCATATGACTGCACAACCATGTTGAACCAGATTTTGCGGCTTCGTCCTACTGTTATCATCTTGTCGAACTTGTCTATTTTAGGCATATTCCCGAACTCGTCAAGGATAAAATAAACATTACGCGGAAGCGATAAATCCTCACGTGCCGACGCTTTTTTAATCAAAGCTTTATAAATACAAAGCACAAAAACCGCCGCTAATCCGTGGCGGGTGTCCTTTTCATCAGGTATTTTCATGAACAGCGCAGTGGGTCCGTCGGCAAAGTCGTCGGGATTTATATCCGTTGCGGCAGTCAGAGCGCAGATTCCCTCGTCGTTAAACATCGCCATCTTGTCAAAGGCAATCGACATATAACTCGACAGCGTATTCTCCGCCGCCGCCATAACCTGTCTTGACAGCGTTGAAGCCTTGGAAAGCTGATTACGTCCCTCGAAATATCTCTTCAAAGCCGCGAAGTTATCCTCCGAATTAGCAATAGCCTTATTAAGGTTGAAGAAGTTGAACTTATCTAAGGTTACTTCAAGCTCGGGATTCTCGCTGTCCTCAAGCATACCGAGAAGCGTCGCCATGATTATAGAGCGCGCACCCTTTTCCCAAACAGGGTCGTCGGGCGACTCAATCGGACAGAGAACGCCGACTAAGTCGTTCAAGTCCTCGTACATTTCATCGTAAATTTTTTGGCGTGTCGTTTTGATAATTCCGCATAGCTCTCTGCTTGAAGAATAGGCTTTTCCGTTATATTCGTACCAGAATTCCTCGAAGCTTTCCGCAGGATTGTAAAGCTCTAATCCCGATTCCGAAACCTCGTCGTTGCGCTTGAATATCCCCTGCCCGTGCTTCATGTATTCCTGATACATTTTAAAGATGGATTCAAGAGGATTCCAGCGATAAGAGGAATAAGGGTCGCGCAGGTCGAGAACCATTACCTTATAGCCTTTTTCCTTTAATTTTTGCGAGTGCATTTGAAAAAGCTCGCCCTTAGGGTCAGTCATAATCATGGATGAGCCCGCTTTTGATTCACCCAATATTTGTATCATGGGATTTATAAAGGTCGTCGTTTTACCGCTTCCCGTCGCACCTATTATGAGCCCGTGCATAGGCGAGGCAAGGTTGCATTTTAAATGACCTCCCTGCATAACCGCGCGGACAGGCACGCCGTCCTTGTTAATATTCTTTAGCTTCCCGTAATCGAAAAGTGAAAAGTTAAAATCCCGCTCTTTGTCAGTCATAAAGCGAGAATTCTCCAATGCACTTTCTATTCCTTTTGCTTTGCCCTTCATCATGCGCTTGGCGCGGCGCGCACTGTCGTTGCCGTAAATGAAATACAGCGCAATCAACAGCCCGGCGATAACCCCACCGTATATGTAAGTATTTAATTCAAACAGAAGCGACGGCTCCCATAATAGTGAATAATCATTAGCTTCAAGTATTTCAGAGCCGTTTTCAATCAAAACGGAAACGAAATAACCCAGTACCGTTACAGTTAATACCGCGAGAAAACCCCAACCTAAAATCTTTTTCAGCACGCTTTTTATCCCCCAAAATTATTTTTTTACTTTGTTTTGGACATGGTTTTGCTTAGAGCCGGAGCTTTTTCTGCTAATTTCGGTTTTGAGGACTTCCCGAACGCATCAGCTTCAAGCTGCTCAAAGGTTATAGCAACTCTTTTTGAAGAGAGCGGCTTCGCAGCTACCGCTTCTTTTTGAGCCTTTTTTTCAAGCTTTTCTTCTGCCGTTTTTTCAGCTTCTTTTTCTTTTATCGGTTCTGCACTCTTTTTAACTTCGTCGCTTTCATTTGCTTTTTCCGGCTTCTGTCCGCGCTGTTTGTTCAGCTCTTCGAGCTCTTTTTTCCATGCTTCGCGTTTATCGCCTTTATCAAAGTATGCCATAACTGCCTCCCTATTTCATTTTACCTAAATCCTTGCGGGGTGAATCCTTCCCCGCGCTTGGTTTTTCTGCGGTTTTTGGTTTTGCTGTTAAGCTGTCAAAGCTGACTTTTTCTCGTTTAACCGAGGTCTGCTTTGTTTTCTCCAGCATTTGCTCCCATAATCGCTCTTTTAAGTTTGATTCGAGCGAAAAATCAAATCTTTTATCGTCAAGCATAATAATCCCTCACTTTGAATGTGTATTGTTTCGTTCAAAAATATATACGGCGCGTCTTCTGTTATAGCTCAAAACCATTCATTATTTTTCGCAATTGCTTGAGTCCCCTGTTATGTATTGTCGAAACCGTGCTCTCGTTCATGTTCTTTTCTGCCGCGATTTCGCGTATTGATTTTTCAAAGAAATACTTCCGCGAAATAATATCTCTCGTGCGGTCATCAAGGCGGGAGAGCGCGCCGTAAAGCTCTCTGCGTGTTTCGTTTTCAATCAGAGACGACTGCTCCTCAAAACTGACACTGACGGCGAGGTCGCCCGTCGCCTCATCAAGGCTGACGGGGATATGGCGGGTGCGGAAGTAGTCGATAAGCGCGTTTTGCGCAATTGCGTAAATCCATGTTGAAACCGCGCCTTTTTCGGGATTATAAGTATGAAGCTTTTCAGCTACCTTCAGGAAAACAATGCTCGTCAAGTCCTCGGTGATTTCCTTATGCATCACCTTATAGAAGAAAAAATTATATATTTTGGGGAAATATTCTTCATATACTGCCGCTAAATCCATTCCCGTGCTCCCCTCCTGCCGTATTTATTCTCAATTACAAATTATAACACAGCTTCGAGTAAATTTAAAAGTATCCGTGGGGGGTATCAGTGGATATTTAAGGCGTAATTTCTACCCCAAACCTCAATTTTCTAATAGCTTCATTTCATTAATTTTAATAACCGCGTCGACACCGTTAGCCACGTCAAGCTTGTTATAAATGAGTATCATGTGCGATTTTATGCTGGAAGCCTTGAGGTTCATTTTCATGCCGATTTCTTTTTGCGTCAATCCTTCGCATAGATACCTCATGACCTCCTTCTGCCGCTCAGTGAAGCTGACCTCCTTTGCTGCTTGTCCGCCTGTCAGTCCTTTGAAGCTTTTTGCCCGCGTCATTGCGTGAATATACAAGGTTTTGACGTACGCGGGAGGGATATTTCCTTTATAATCCTTCTGCTGTGTACGTTTCTGGAAGCGGTGAAGTATGTTCGTGATTTCCGCACCCTCATTAACAAAAACCTGCGTGAATCTGTATTTCAAAGACAGCGCAATCGCCTGCTCCATTGTATCGAGTGCTTTTTCCCGCGAGGAACCGCCCTTCTTCCATAAGGATATCGACTGCAAAACCTTAATTTCAATTATATCTAACGGTCTGCAATACTCCTCACACATAATCAGCATTTTTTCAAGCAGCAAAATCGCCGTATTATTATCGGCGAGCGTGATAAACGCGCGGGTAGTGGTAAAATATTGAAAAAGTTTATAAAATTGCAAGTCGTTTATAATTGATATTGAATGGTTTTTCAACCAGCTCCGTGCCGCTTCCTTCTCACCGTTATTCAATTTAATCCGGCAGAGAAAAGCCCGGTAATTCACATCTAAATAATACGCTCTTTCATTCTCAATCATCTTTTCCACATTGTTGAGGATTCTGACGACATCTTCGCTGTGCCTCTGCGCGTCCATGATTGAAGCTAAAATCATCAGCGCGCAGAATTTCACCTCCGCCGAGTGCGACTTTTTAAAAGTAGTGTTCGCCGTTATAGCAAAATCGTATGCTTCGTCAAGGTTTCCCCGTTCATAAGCGAAGCCCGCGCGTATTGTGTTTTCGATTACGCTTAGCTCTTCGCCGAACAGAACACCTATTGTTTTGTTGAATAAGCTGAAGTTGTTTTTTTCATCAAGCAGCATATCGGATAAATCAATACTGGCGCGATGAAAAAACGGTAAATTCTGCGTAACTGAGGGCGTATTTGCCTTGGAAAAAAATTTAAGAGGTAGTTTTTTCAGGCTTTTTGCCACTTCTACTATGTCGCTGCTGTCCACAACGCGCATCAAAACAGAAGTATATGCCGAAGCGGGATTTTGTAAGATAACCTTAGGGAGCTGCTTGAAGTATTTTTTGAGGTAGCTCTTCATTTCCGAGTGGCGACCCTCAACAAACGCTGACCACGCGAGCGTTTCTAATAAGAAAGGATACTCATTCGTGACAGACTGGTCAACCGACTGACGGATAATTGACACGGTATCTTCAATTGACGCATAAGGTGAATTATAGTTATACATCAGGCTGAGCCCTTTAGCTATGCCCTTGTTATTACTGCATTTGATGTAACATTCAACCGCTTTGTAGCAGTCTCCGTGCTTATAAAGCCAGTCGCCCGCGGTTTGATAAAAATCCTTGAAGTGCTGCTCCTGCACAAGCATATCGAGCAAAAAATCTTGAAACAAATGATGAAATCTGTATGTATTATTATCCGCGCTGATAAAAGCGTTTTCGCGCACCATTTCATCTAAGATTTCCGCGCTGTCTTTTCTTCCCGTCACTCCTTTGCAGAATTCGGGAGTGAAGTCCTCAACAACTGAAATACGCAGTATGAAGTCCTTGCGCTTTTTATCCCACTTTTCCCATATTTGTTCTTTGATAAACGTTTTCAGATACTGCGAAAGCTGCTTCGGAACAACCTGCGAGCTTTCAGACAGCAGTAACGCATTCAAGCCGATTGCCCAGCCGCCTGTTGCAAATTCTATGTCCTGAATCTGCGAAAACGTCAGCTTCCGCCCTCTTGAAGTAAACAGGGATTTTATTTCGGTTTCCGAGAATTTCAGGTGCTCAACATTAACAACCGTAAGATTTTCCTTCAATATATATTCCGAAAAGCTTACGGGCGGCTCCGTGCGGCTGATAATAAACACCGTCATTTGCTCGGAAAGGTCACGGATATGCTCAGAAAAATGATTTAATAAATTTGCGTTTTCTACAAAATGGAGGTCGTCTATAACATAGATATAATTTTCTCCCTTTCCGCGGGCATATGAATTAAACGAATAAAGTATATGCTCCATAAATTCATAAGGCGCAGCGTTAAAGGATTTATGTGTGATTAAATCCTTCAGCTCTTCGTTGCCAGGTTGAAGCGAGGATAACGCTACGGCGCATTTTTTATAGAAATAATACGAGCTGTAAGTCGCCGCCTTACTTAAAGCAACCCACGCAGAAGCTTCGCTTCTGCGTTCTAACCATAAGCGAACAGAAAATGTTTTTCCGAAGCCTGCCGGCGCGTGTATATAAACGAACCGCTTCTCGGATATTCCGTCAAGGAGCTCCATCAGCTTTGTCCTTGGTTCGGTGGTCTTTTTATCTGTCAGCATTTTTTCTGTTCCTTTCTTTTCAAAGGCATTGTATACATTATACTAACTTTCCTTGTAAATTTCAATTGGTAATTGTTAGTCAGTACTATAAATTTTACATACCCCCCACGGGCTATATACAATTGCTTCGATTCAGTGATATAATACAATATATGTATATTATTTAATGTAAGGAGAAAATAATTATGATTATTACAGCAGAAGAAAGCGTCAACAAGATTGTTCTCGGCTTGTCCGGAAGACTTGATACAACAACTGCGCCTCAGCTTCAAAAGGAGCTTTTGGCGAAAATTGAACTCGGGCAGGATATTGAACTCAATTTTGAAGAACTCAACTACGTTTCATCAGCAGGGCTGAGAGTTCTGCTCATAGGTGAAAAGACTGCGAAATCTAAGGATATAACCATGACGCTCATCAATGTATCTGAGGAGATTATGGAAGTCTTTAATATGACGGGCTTTGCTAATGTTTTACGGATAGAGGGAGCATAACAATGAATGTCGCAGAGGAATTCCTGTCAGAACTCGGTTCGGACAGCGCAGATGTTTTGCTGCTGCTTAAAGAAGCAACAGACACAATTAATTATTACCGCAAGCTGCTTGAACGGTTTGAGCTTGACAAGCTGACGGGGCTTCCCGGCAGTAACAAGTATCACGATTTTATCGCGGACATAAAAAACCGCGCAGCAACAGCGGGAATCATTTTCTTTGACGTTAACGACTTAAAATATTACAACGACAACAAAGGGCATCACGCCGGTAATCTGCTTTTGCAAAAGGCGGCGGAGAGCCTTATGATGGTTTCGGGCGGGAACGTACATTCGTATCGGCTCGGCGGCGATGAATTCGTCACGGTGATTACCAACTGCAAGGAAAGCGACATCGACGAGCTCATGGCGAGATGGCGCGAGGGCTTGGACGTGCTCAATTCAGCCGACGACGGGATACACTGCTCAGTTTCGGCGGGCGCGGCGTTCGGCGCGGAGGGCTTTGACCCTGACGAGCTCTTAAAGCTCGCGGACGAGCGTATGTACATAAATAAAACAGAAATGAAAGCCGCAAGGGGGCAAAAGCCTCGTTAAAGCGCGAATCACCCGACCGGTTTAAGCTGCCCGTCGGGTTTGTTATTATTAATGAGCTGTAACAGAAAATTCTCCGTATATATGTTATAACGGAAGATATAAACAAAGGAGCGCAAAAATATGCATGAACTTTTTGTAGAAGCAAAAACCGAAAATTTAGACACTGTTCTTGAATTTGTAAACAAGCACATAGAGCACTGCACACCTAAGCTTAAAAATCAATTCGGGATAGTAGTTGACGAAATCTTCGCCAATATTTCCGCTTATGCTTATAACCCGATGGTCGGCGGTGTTACCGTGAGAATCAAGGTTGACGATGAGATTGCCATTGAGTTTGAGGACTGCGGAATCCCGTATAATCCGCTCACCAACGAAGACCCCGATATTGAGCTTTCCGCGGAAGAGCGGGAAATAGGCGGGCTCGGAATATTCATGGTTAAGAATTTAATGGATTCGGTTGAATACAAAAGGTACGGAACCAACAATGTTTTAGTAATTAAGAAACAGGCTGACAGAGAAAGGCGGCAACGACATGAAAATTAAGAAACGTATATTATCGGCGATACTCGCTTGGGTAGTTTTACTTATTTCTGCAGTGCCGATAGTGGGAGCGTCGGCTGATTGGGACTGTTGCCCTAATCCGCACGACATCGTATGTCCCAATTGCGGCGATTGTGCAGATTGCTGTTGGGATATATACGGCGATGCGATGTGCGAAACCTGTGACCACTGCGAATATTGTGTAGGTCGTTTGTGCTGGTGGCATGGCGAGTGCGCAGATTGTTGTGACGCCGCCGACTGCTTCTGCGATGAATGTGACTATGCATTTTGTGAAGAATGTGACGGCTGTGACTGCGATGGCAATTACTGTGAATGCGACGACGATGACTACGGCGGTCCCGGCTGGTGTGATGAATGTCGGAAAGACCATTGTTATGACTGTAACCAGTTCTGGTGTCATGACTGTACCTGCGTCGATAAAATGTGCGAAAACGGTCACAATTACGGCTTTGCTATATGTGCAGGCGTCTGCGGCTATTGCTCAGACTGCTTATACTGGCAGTTTGGAAGCGGCTTATGCGATGATTCGGCGATGTGTGATAACTGCTGTATACGAGATTGCGGCTGTGTCATTAAATGCAGTTCCTGCCCCTCAACGGACGGCTACGGTTGCGTAAAGTGCAAGGTCTGCGAGGATTGCATGGACGAATGTCTCGGTTGCGGCGGGTGCGCGGATTGTTGTAATTTTTGTCTTCCGTGCATATTATGCGACAAACATAACTGCAATTGCGTCTTTCCTGCAAATTACATCAACCTCAACGACCCAAATCGTACTACAGGAACGGGTTGGTCTTTATCAGGCAATATTTACACTGTCAGTAGCGGCGCAGACGTAACAGTTACGGGAAGCAACGCAGACAGTCAGCGGCGTATTACTGTAAACGGAACGGCAAACATAACCTTAAACAACGCTTCGATAACAGGACTCGGCTATGCTCAAGCACCGATTATGCTGAACAATGCGGCAAACTTAACCCTCACACTTGCAGGTGTAAATACATTAACAGCAGGCGAAGACCGTGCGGGTATACACGCAACCGAAGGTACAACGCTTACAATTAACGGTACAGGCAAGCTGACAGCTACGGGTAATAACCGTGCCGCAGGAATCGGTAGTAACGAAAATGGCGGTAACATCACTATAAGCGGCGGTACGATAATCGCTAACGGCGGCACAAACAGCGGCTGGGGCGGCGGTGCAGGTATCGGCGGCGGAAGAAGCAGAACAGGCGGGAATATCACCATAACCGGCGGACACGTCACTGCAACAGGCGGCAGAGGTGCGGCAGGAATCGGCGGCGGCGGCGAAGGCGGAAACAACCACGGCGGCAATATTTCTATAACCGGCGGCACGGTCAACGCATACGGCGGTTGGGTTGAAGCTGCCAATCACGCTGACGGCAGTGGTGCAGGGATTGGCGCGGGCTCGGGAAGCCGCAGTAACGGCGGTCAAGGCGAAACCGATAACACGAATCACGGTGTAATTACTATAACCGGCGGTACTGTCAACGCATACGGCGGCGGCTACGATAACCAATGGGTGACTCGTACTGGCGCAGGAATCGGCGGCGGCTTTTTCAGAACAGGCGGAACGATTAATATAGGCGGCGATGCTAAAGTAACGGTCTTTGGTGCTCGAAATGCCGCAGGAATAGGCGCAGGAAGCCACTTTAATATTGGCGGTAATAATCATGGTATTGATGGACACGGCGGCATAATTACCATAGAAAATAACGCAATCGTAAATGTTTCGACCGTCGGCGGTAGCATGGCAGCAGGCATTGGCGGCAGTATTCGCGGCAGTGGCGGTATAATTACTATAAACGGTGGCGAAGTATATATCCACAGGGATTTTAATGCTGTGGATGCAGCGGGAATCGGTGGCGGTCAATGGGGTGGTGCCGGTATTATTACAATTAACGGGGGTAAGGTTACATCTCATGGAGTAGCTGGTGGTGTAGGAATCGGCGGTGGCGGCGGCGGCGAAGGTGGTAGTATTATAATAAACGGCGGGGAAGTTTTTGCTTATAATTCTCGTTTTGACGGAGCCGGAAACTTTTATCCCGGTATCGGTACTAACGGCAAGGATATTATAGTAGAATTTAACGGCGGTATTATTCATGCAAGTGCCATACGAGTCCCTGAACTTATAATCAACGGTAATATTACACTTGGCGGCGACACCACGATACAATTTCCCTCTGTGTTAACTATATTAGAAGGCGCAACAGTGAGTGTTTCCGGCAAGTTAATCAACAACAGCACGATTATCGGAAATATCGTCACCGTAGGAGACGGTCAAATAATCAACTACGGTGATATTAACGGCGAAACTGACGTAAATGAAGTTTATACAAGCGGCGCACTGAGTGAGAATTTCAGCGTTTTAACTGAAATCCTCGCAGGAGCTGTTGTTAAAGCTAACAACAATCAAAATGTAGCGTTAAACGAGCCTTATTATTTGCTGCTCAACGTAAACGAAATAAATAACGCGCCCGAGAAAAAGGAAGATTTATCGGGCTTCCTGAACAAATATTTCGGCAACGAAACCGAAAATATTATCGACGACTTAATCAGCGGGATTGAGGGTGACGAGGAAGCAATAAAAAACATAGCTGTTCTCGGCTATGACATTAAATTGCAATATACTGTTGACCCCAATAAAATAGTTAACATTTCTGAGCTTGACAAAGAAGACGCGATTTCTGTGTCTATTTACGTCGGAACGGAACACGCGGGCGAGCCGTATGCGGTTTTCGGAATCCATCAAAAACCCGGCACAAACCCGCCGCAATACGAGTATGTCCGTATTGACCCCGACCCGATTGTTGGCGAGGACGGAAATATTACCGTGCTGTTATCCAAGTTCTCGAACTACTTTTTAATTCCTAAGAGTGCTCTCGAATCAAGCTCTACGCCCAATAACCCCGGTAACGGCGGCGACAACCCCGGCAACGGCGGCGATAACCCGGGCAACGGCGGCGACAACCCCGGCAACGGCGGCGATAACCCGGGCAACGGCGGCGATAACCCGGGCAACGGCGGCGATAACCCGGGCAACGGCGGCGATAATCCAGGCAATAATAACCCCGGTAATAACAACAACTCCGGCGGCGGCGGCAGAACACCCTCGCGCACACAATTCGCTGACCCCGATTCGCCTCCTGCCGAGGATAATAATTCAATAACCCCACAGGAAGCTGCTCCGAATAATTCAGAGCAGGGAAATAATAACAGCAGCAGCGATATTCTTCCTCCGCCGATTAACACCGATGTATTACCTCCCCCGATTACAAATAATACAACTTCGGATTTAACGGAAAACAATAATTCGGATACCGGCTCTTCCGCTCCCTCGCGGGTTCAGCGTATAGACGAAGAAACCACAAGCATAGGAATTATCGGTAATCCGGAGGATTATCAGATAATAGAAGATGAAGCCTTCAATGAAATCCTCAGTTCAAGCAATCCGACGCTTATACTCAGTGAAACAGAAGGAACTGTATTAACTGCGGAAATGCTTATGGCGCTTTATATATCCGGTAAAAACTTAACAGTTGTTCTTGATAACGGCTTCTCGTATACAATTATAAACTCTTCAATTCAATTCGGAGCAGATATGTTTGATTTGAACGTGAACGTGTTTATCACCGAGACTTCCGAAACTGTCAATAATGTAGCGATTTCTGCCGATTCATTGTTAATTATACCGAACCACCGCGGATATTTCGGCTTTGACATTGAATTTAACTTTACAGTTGAGCAATTGGAAGCAAGCGGGATAAGCATAGATTCCGCAAAGCTTTACTATGTCGGCGGCAACAGAGAAATTATTGAAAAGGACGAATTCGTTATAAATGCAGACGGCTCTGTCACAGTTGTAATCAACAACGCATCTTTCTATGTTTTCAGCAATGAATCACCTGTCGCTGTTATAGCTCCGCCTCACACGGAGCAGGCTGTTCAGAATAATAATCAAGCGAGCAGCGTATTTGATGATATTGTTGCGGCAGGAGCGGGAATTTTTGAAAGCGAAGCCGCCGGCACGAGCAGCACTGCGTTAATAGTAACAGCTTCCATTGTGGGAGTAGGTGCGGCGATAGGCACAGGCGCGGCTATTACGGCGAAAAGAAGAAAATTCAAGCTCTTATAAGCTTAAAGGCAGGTTAATAATAATATGTTTCGAGGACTGAGCAGAAAATTAATAATTATAATGTGTGTATTTTCGGTGGCGCTGAGCCTTTCCACTGCCGTCATCGGATATAACACCTACATGAACGCAGTATTAGACCGCTACCGCGAATTCGCGGCGGCGGCTCTGATGCTTGCTGACGCTTATGTTGACGCCGACGATATGGTGAACTGCCTTAAAACAAATCAAAAAAGCGATACATATAATTATGTATCGCAGCCGGGCTTCAACGCCATCAAGGAAAGAACAGGAATTACATTTCTGTACCTCTTTAAGCCCGACGGCAACGAAATGATTTATTACATAAATGCTTTTACACAAGCGGAGGTAAACGCTCTGCAGGAAAGAGAATTCATCGTTTCTCTGAACAACAGAGACCCGCTCCCTGCCGAGATTTACGAGCGGATAAACAGCTTATCAAATAACGATATATGGTATATTCCCACTGTGTCCGAATATGGATACATGATGGGCGCGTATCGCGCGGTCAGAAGCTCAAGCGGCGATATTATCGGGGTTTTGGCGGCGGAAATAAACATGGATACAATCATTTCGACTGTCGAAAGATATGTAATCACCGTTATTATCGGCGCGGCTGTAATCATGTTCATATTTACATCGCTGACGATTATTTATTTGAGAAGAAAAATCACTGCCCCGATACAAAATCTTTCGTTTAATACAGAAAACTTCGTAAATCACAGCCCCGACGAAGAGCTCAAGCCTATCATCAGCTCGATTAAAACCAAAGACGAAATCGAAACGCTTTCTCACAGTATAGAAAAAATGACATCGGACATGATTACCTACATTGACAATCTGACGGCAGTTACCGCCGAGCGTGAACGTATAGGCGCAGAACTGACTGTTGCGACGCAGATTCAGGCGAGTATGCTTCCGCGCGTCTTCCCTAAGCTTAACGAGCTTGAAATCTTCGCTTCCATGCAGCCCGCAAAAGAAGTCGGCGGCGACTTCTATGACTTTTTCTTTGTGGATAAAAACACGCTTGCTATCGTAATGGCTGACGTTTCCGGCAAGGGCGTCCCTGCCGCGCTGTTTATGGTTATTGCAAAGACTCTGATAAAAACTAACGCTCAACGCGGATTATCCCCTAAAGAGGTCTTCATGATTTCAAACGATATGCTCTGCGAAAATAACGACGCGGAGATGTTTGTTACGGCGTTTATGGGTTACTTGAATATAAAAAGCGGGAAATTCACCTTCGTGAACGCAGGGCATAACCCACCTGTCTTAAAGCATAACGGCAAATTCAACTGGCTTGAAACAAAAGTTGGCTTCGTGCTTGCGGGAATGGAAGGCATGGTTTTCACGGAAGGCGAAATTACCTTTGAGCCCGGCGACGAAATCTTCCTTTATACCGACGGCGTCACCGAGGCGCATGACATTGACGATAACTTATTCAGCGACCCGCGCCTGTTGGAGGAAGCAAATAAATGCGAATATAACACCCTTGAAGAATTTACAACGCATATAAAATCCGAGATTGATACGTTCGCGGGGGAAGCCCCGCAAGCCGATGATATAACAATGCTTATGCTTAAATATAAAGGAGAGTAAAACATGACAATCACAAAAATCCCTTTCAACGCCGAAAGCGACTTTGAAATCAATGTCACAGCCGCAGGAAGCGCAGAAATATGCAAATACACAGGAGAAGCTACACAAGTCCGCATACCGGATAAAATTGACGGCAGCTCGGTGACGGGTATCGCAAACACTGCTTTTTTCGGATTAGAAGAGCTCACCGATATAATTCTTCCGGACGGCGTTATAACTATCGGCGACGGCGCCTTCAGTCTTTGCGCGGAACTTAAACATATCACAATCCCCGAAAGCGTCGTAACTATCGGCAAAACTGCATTTTTAGGCTGCAAAAGCTTAGAAGCCGTTTCAATCCCGCAAAAGCTCTCCGGCATTGAATACGGCGTGCTCAGCCTTTGTACATCGCTCACGAAAATCACTATTCCAAGCGGGATTATGGTTATAAGCCCCGAAGCGTTCTTAGGCTGTGAAAAATTAGAAACTGTTGTTTTACCCGACGGCGTTACTTTAATCGGCGAACGCGCTTTTGAAAATTGCACAGAGCTTGTAAATATTAACATTCCCGAAAGCGTCGTCACTATCGGAGAGCGCGCGTTCCAAAACTGCGCGTCGCTTACTTCTTTTATAATTCCGAGCGGCGTGACTATAATTAACAACGGTACTTTCAACGGTTGCTCGTCACTCGAGCAGGTAACCATTCCTGACAGCGTTCAGCAAATCGGCGGAAGCGCGTTTATGAGCGCGGAAAAACTAAAAAGCATTGTAATTCCTGACAGCGTTTCGGGTATAAACATGAACGCCTTCATGGACTGCTCATCGCTCGAAAACGTGGAATACAAGGGAGAGACCTACAGCGCGGCAGAAAATTCATGGCGCAGATGGGATTTACCTGATGCGTTTTATGACGCGGTGAATTACAAGGAAGAATAGAAAGTAATAATCATAAAAACCGCCGCTGTTATGAAAACAGCGGCGGTTTTTTAAATATTCTTATGTAATTTCTATAAATCCTGCAACGCGCCGCAAAATAACCAACGCGTCGTTTGAAGTAACCGTGCCGTCCCGCCTTGAGCTCGCCACGTGCATTTGAACAGAATCAAGCTTTACGATTCCTGCCACAGCTCTGAGAATTTCGAGCGCGTCGCCAGTTTCAACCGCTCCCGTTCCCGTCACGTCGCCGTCACGCTGAACAATAACCACGTAATCGCCTGTTGATGTAAAGTTAATCGCCGCGCTTCCGTTTGAAGTGATTACCGCGGAGCTTACGACCTCAAACTCCTTTGTATCTGCGTTATATTTGCAGAGGATTGCATTTCTGCCTGAGTTCGCGTCACCGACATTGACAGTAGCTGTGCCGCTTATCGCGACAGCCGCACCCGTACCGATTTTAAGCTGATGAACAGGCAAAGGATTCCGCGCATCAATATTGGCTTTCGGGATATTATAATCGGTCAGCATAGTGGTAGTTCCGGAAGCGCGCTGAAGATTCAAGTTCAGCGTCGCCGCGCCGTTAGTATTATTAACACTTTCGCCGTTAATCGAAACCCTGCCCACTGCGCCGAAATCAAGAATAATGTTTACGTTCTTACCTCTGATTGAATCAAGAACAGCTTTAGAAATCGAGTTCGAGCCCGCAGTCATTGCAACCGTGATATTCTGACCGGTGTTGTTATTCGCCGCTGTTTGAATATCCGAGGCTCTGTTATCCACAGATGTAGTTGAGTTGGAAATCGGCGCGGCAGGTGTCGCCAGTCTCACGCCCGATGTCGAGCCCTGAACAGTCGTTCCGCTGATTGCGCGGACTTCAAAGAAATAAGTAGTTCCGTTGGTCAGCCCCGTAATTGTGTACGAAGTCGTAGTCGCACCTGAATCGGGAATGTCTTTCCATGCCGGAGTTCCCGAGGTTGTCAGCTGTGAATACTGATACCTTGTTATATTATTGCCGCCTGTGCTCTGCGGAGCAGTCCAGGCAAGCACAACCTGCTCATTCCCTGCTGTTGCAGTGAAGCTTCTCGGCGCAGACAGCACGTTTACTGCAGGCATACCGTTAACCTTTTCGGAAGCAACGCCCTCGCCGTTCGCGTTGACCGCTCTGATTTGGAAGGTGTATTCAACGCCGTTTGTAACCTCGGTAAGAAGATAGCTGAGCGGTACGCTTGAGCCCGAGCCGCTGCGCGGAACCTCCTGCCACTCCTCGGCGTAGCTACCCGCCGGCGCGTATGAAAACTCATAAGCAGTAATTGTCCCGCCCGTAAATGACGGAGGTGTCCATGAAATCAAAACATTTCCGTTACCGGGAGAAACGCGGAAGTTCTGCGGAACTGTCGCCGTTCCAATCGGCTTTTCTTTAATTGCAGGCGTTTCAATCCCGCCGCCGTAAGGGCTGTTCACCGCTCTCAGCTCGAAGGTATATTCCATGTCGTTTTCAAGACCTGTTACAGTGTACGACGTTGTTGCAGCGTTAGAATTGCGTATATCTTCCCAGTTTCTGACGTAATTCGCAGACAGCCCGTATGAAACCTGGTATCTCGTTATAGAACTGCCGCCGCTGTTTGTAGGTGCAGTCCAGGTAAGGCGGACTTGATTATTCCCGCCCTCGGCTTTAAAGTTCTGCGGAGCGGTAGGCAGAACGCTTGCCGCTCTGGTAGCGGAGAATTCAAAAGCCATCGTAATCGTACCGTCGTTATTGCGGGTTAAAGCCGCGCGGTTAGAATTTATATTTCCTGTAAACGCTGCACCTTCCGCAAAAACGAAGCCGGGCTTCGCCGCTATTCTTACATCGGCGGTATAGCGGGTACTCCCCACGAAGGAAGCCCCTGAGAACGCCGTCGACCCCACTCTCCAGGTAACCGAGCTTACTGTATAATTCGCATTTGTCGGCGTAGTGGCAGCTTCAGGACGCTTCCCGAAGGTTTCGGGTGCAGAAACCTGAACAGACGCGCTTGTTATAGTTTGCGTGCCGATTGTAATTGAAAATTCTTTTACAAAAGCCGCATCATTCGCTAATCCGTTTGCGATTGACGCACGAATCAGAACATCTCCCGTGTTAGTCGTGGTGAGCGTTGTACCCGCGATTGACGCGCCCGTTGTTCCGGGAGTGACAACTGTCCATATAATGCCTTTGTTTGTCGCATTCTCAGGCTCGACAACGCCGTCAAGCGGAAAGCTTCCCACTGTCTGATTCGCGGGAATATTAGCTATATTAGCCACAGGAACAAACGCGGCTTCAACCGTAATCGGAAAAACCTTGCTGAACCCTCCCGCAGTCGCTGTTACCTCCGCCGTCCCCGCCGAAGTCGCATTAAAAATCGCACCGTTAATCGTTGCGCCTGTCGTTCCGGCATTATTGACAGTCCAGATTATCTCCTGTGCCGCCTCAAAAGGAAAAACTGTAGCGTTCAGCGTGAGCGGAGTGCCCGTCACTGCGTTGGTGGGACCGTCCATAATATCCGTCACGGGTATAAAATCCTCCGCCGCCGCAGTCGGAATCATGATAAGTACAAGTGCCAGCGCGGTAAACACCGCCGAGATTCTCTTTAGTTTCGCAAAATTCCCGATTTTCATTAAGTATTCCTCCATTTTTACTATTTTGTCTTATATATAAAACAATATAAAGACGAAAAAAGTTTCAGATTTTCTGTATTTCCTCATTTTATACAAATTAATTCTAACATATTTTTGCATTTTCGGCAATTTGCATAATGCCTAAACATTATCAATATATTGCGCTCGTCATGTGT
>WQYC01000011.1 GCA_009781425.1 Oscillospiraceae bacterium | reverse complement strand
TGTTATACCTAAAAACCCCATTGACATCACCTCCAACTGTGCATAAATTATTTCCGCACGCACATAAATTATTTATGGACAGCAGTTTAATTATTGCACATGAAATGAGGCTTGTCAATGGGGATTGCGGCGGAATGTTTCGACAGGTTTCAACAATGCAACAGTTTTTCTTGTTAATCTGCTCTAAGTCGTTTATAAACATAATCTATCATCAAATTACGAACAGTATCGCCGAACTTCTCGTCATCAAGTATCCGCTCGCAGAACTCCTTGTTCTGCAGCATACGGTCAACAACAATCCCCATAAACGCGTCGTTAAAGGGGAAACGGAAATGCTCTTTTGAGTTGTTCTGTGCTTGTGTCCGAAGGTTTTCGTCCTGCTCCATATCAGCGATGAACTGTTCCAGCACCTTGTCCATATCACCGAACTCCGTTCCGAAACGCTCATTAAGTTTGTCAACCAGCTCCGACAGCAGCGACTTCTCCTCGTCTTTCTTCTTGCCGCCCGCGTGCATGGAGCTCTTCAACGGGTTCTCTCCTGACTCTAACGCAATAGAACCCTCGAAAATTTTCTGCACCCGGTAATATTGCAACACCACCTCATCATCAAGGTCAACCCGCTCACCCTGCTTATGCGGGAGCTTACGCAGCAACAGTTTCGCGAACGCGTAAAACTTGTGCATTTCCGCGTCGTCTAACTTTATTATGTTGCTGATAAAAGAGTATGTTCGGATAAACTTCGTGAGCGTTGACTTGAATTCCTCCTGCTCGTCCTCGGTCTTCGCTTTAAACCTATCCACCGCCGGGTCAATGTACGCGTTAAGCATAGCAAAGTCAAGATTACCCTGCTTCTTCGACTTCTTAAAGAAAACTTTTGCAAAACTCTCAACCTCGGTATCCCAGTAAATGCGGAACTCATCTAACTTTGACTTCAAATCATAGACGATATTCGCGTCGGTTTCTTCGGTAATGACGCTCTCCTCGTAGTACGGAGCGAACGCCGCCTGAATATCCTCGGCACTGTTCACGAAGTCAAGCACAAACGTACTCTCTTTACCGAAATGGGTGCGATTTAGGCGGGATAAAGTCTGCACTGCCTTGACCCCCGACAACTTTTTATCCACGAACATAGTGTGCAGAAGTGGCTCATCAAACCCTGTTTGATACTTCTCCGCCACTAATAAAACCTGATACTCACCGCCCGAAAACTTCTTCGGCAGCTCCGACTCTCTTATGTTATTATTCATCTTGACTTCGGTGTACTCGTCCTCGCCGTCCTTGACTGTCCCCGAGAACGCCACGAGAATCCCCATCTCTCGCTCGTAGCCCATTTTCTTGATGTACTTCTCGAATTCCAAGTAATATCGCACCGCATGAAGCCGTGACCCAGTAACAACCATCGCTTTCGCACGTCCGCCGATTTCCAGTCGTGTAACTGTACGGAAATGCTCCACCATAATCTGTGTTTTCTGTGCCAGATTATGCGGGTGCAGACTTAGGAACTTGCCGAGTGCCTTGTTAGCTTTGGACTTTTCATAATGCGGGTCATCGGAAATACTTTTACCGACTTTGAAATAGGTTTCATAAGTCATATAATTCTTCAGAACGTCGAGAATAAAACCCTCCTCAATCGCCTGACGCATTGAATACACGTGGAACGGACGCGGAGTTCCGTTTGCCTGCGTCGTCCCGAACATTTCAATCGTTTTCGGCTTAGGAGTTGCCGTGAAAGCAAAGAATGACAGGTTCGCCAACCGCCCGTGAGTAGACATCTCTTTTGCAATCTCGTCTTCATGGTCGGGGACGTTCTTCTCCTCTTTCGCCTCGGCTTCGGCGATTTTCTGTAAGCGTTCTTCTTCGGGCAGCTCTGCGAATTCGTCGCCGATTACCGCCTTGAGTTTACGGGAAGCCTCGCCAGTCTGTGAACTATGAGCTTCATCGACGATAACTGCGAACCGCTTCCCCGATAAATCATGCACTTTCTCAACCACGTAAGGGAACTTCTGCAACGTGGTAATAATAATCTTCTTGCCAGTGTTCAGAGCAGTGGCAAGTTGCTCCGACTTTTGGTCGATTTTCTTGACTACACCGTCAGTATGCTCGAACTGATAAATCGTGTCCTGTAATTGCTTATCCAACACTCGACGGTCGGTGATTACAATAACGCTGTTAAAAATAACCTTATCATCGCTGTCGTGCAGATTTTGCAAGTGGTGCGACAGCCATGCAATTGAATTAGACTTACCGCTACCCGCGCTGTGCTGAATTAGATAATTCTGCCCGGTGCCGTTTTTATACACGTCGGCGATTAAAGCCCGAACCACGTCTAACTGATGATACCTCGGGAATATAATCGACTCCTTGACCTCGCCTGTGTCCTCGTCGGTCTTGCATTCAAGGTGGATAAACCGTTGAATTATGTCAAGCAAACTATCCTTTTGCAAAACCACGTCCCATAAGTACGACGTGCGGTAGTTACCGTCGCCGACAGGATTACCCGCGCCGCCGCTGTCCCCCTTGTTGAACGGAAGAAAGCGTGTGTCCTCACCCTTCAATTTAGTAGTCATATACACCTCATCGGTGTCCACGGCGAAATGTACCAAACACCTCGACTTGAACGCTAACAGCGTGTCGGGAGTGTTACGGTCTTCAATGTATTGCCGCTGTGCGTGCTTGAACGTCTGACCCGTCATAGGGTTCTTCAGCTCCATAGTAATCACGGGTAAGCCGCTCACGAATAAAACCACGTCGATGGAGTTCTCATATTTTATACTGTACCGCACCTGCCGAGTAATCGACAGAATGTTCCGCTCATAGTCCGCCGCGTCGGTTTGGTTCATGCCGCTTGCAGGGCGGAAGAAACACAGCTTGAACTTCGCAGGCGAGTCGATTATCCCCTTACGCAGAACATCTATAATTCCGCGTTTTTCGAGTTCTTTGTCTAACCGCCGCAGGAAATTCTCCTCGACCTTGCTCCCGTGCTTGGCAACGAGCTTCTCCCACTCTTTCGGCTGGCTCTCCTGCAGGAACCGAAACAGCACCGCCGTATCAATCGCATACTTGCGGTTGAAGTCTTGCGGATTGCCTTTGATGTAGCCGTTTTCAAGCAGACAGTATTCAATTTCATTCTCGAAAGTGATTTCCTTTGTGTTAATCGCCATTATACTTCCACCTTTCCAGTAACCGCCTCGCTAATCACACTCTGGCGGTATTCTTTGAGCTTGTCGATTTGGGTAGTGATGTCGCTGATGAGCGTGTCAATCGCGGCGGTTTTCGTGTCGAGATAGTCGGCGATTTGTTGTTGCTCTTGAGGAGTGGGGACGGGAGTTTCCATATTTCCGATAAAATCCCAACTCGCACGAGGCATTTTTGAGCCGTAAGTTGACGAATCAACCCAGTTAATAAATCCGTGCGAAAGCACCATATAGAGCAAGTATTTTGACGTGTATATCTTAGGTTCAAAAACCAACAGTTCCCCTGAACACTGCCCATTAAATTCAGCAACAAATGCCTTTCTTAAATAAGGACGCAGTTTTCCGAACATAACATCATTCGTATAAAACAAATTCGCTTGTTTCATATCTTCTTCGGTTTCTGCTGCTTCATTATATTGCAAAGCTCCCGTCGCCGACTCAACATTCTCCAATCCGATGTACTGCAACGACATATCAGCAGACTTAATATTCCGCAGGAAAACGGCGAATTTCAACCTCTTAACCTCCCACCCCATTGGAATCTCCCCAATCCACTCCACCCCGCTATCCCGCATCGCCGCAGTCGGGTCGAGCCCCTTAGTCACCGCCTCGCTGATGAGCGACTGCCGTTTCTCACGGAGCAGGTCAATGAGGCGGAGTTTGTCGGCGATGAGAGTGTCGATGGCAGAAGTGCGGCGGTCGAGGTAGTCGGCGATACGCCTTTGAGTCTCAACATCTGGATACGCAACGAATAGATTTCCGAGAACCCCCATGCCGATATTTTGTTGTGTCCCATAGCTCCAAAAAAGTTTAACCTGCCGCCTGAATATAAATGATTGCAGAAACAAAAACATATAGTATCTATCAATCTTATTTTCATTGCACCTAATAAGTGCTAACGGCGACCATACACTAAATTCTTCGTCTGTTTCAACCATCGCGATATTGCCAGTAGTCGCTCCCGATTTAATCATAAATATGTCGCCGCGTTGAGGTTTACACTTCAAACAAAACCGCTCGTGTTCGTTCTGCGAGATATAACCACGCTTTAAATCGAAATTCAACTTCAAATTCTTTACAGCTTCTGCTGATAAAAACGGTATTCCCTCGTCAAGTATCTCCGGTGTTTCATGTGGCCCGTCTGTTATCGGTGTAGCAAGTAAATTTTTTAACTTTGTCCTATCCCAATCAACAGGAATCTCGCCTATCCACTCAACTCCGCTGTCTTTGTATTCCGCGTATCGCTTCATACCCCCACCTCCGCCAGTCCCGCCGCAATCTTTGCTTCCAAAGCCTTAATCTCGCCCATAATCTCCGCAGACGGGCGTAACGGTGTGAACTTGTAGAAGTGGCGGGTAAACGGGATTTCGTAGCCGATTTTCGTCTTGCTCTCGTCAATCCACGCATCAGGGACGTGCGGCAGCACCTCCCGCTCGAAATAAGCGTGAATGTCTTCTTCGAGGGGAACGGTCTCGGTATCACGGAGAGCGGAGTCGGGCTTGACCTGCCCCTTCTTGTCAGTAACAGCCACGCCATTCTCGTCCAACAAAGGGCGTTCAACGGTGATTTTGTTGTAGCCGAAGTCGGCATTATCAAAGTCGATGTAGTTCTCGTCGGGTTCGTGCATGGAATACAGCCGCACGATTTCATCACGCATAGACTTCTCGATGAGATTACGCTTGTTTCCGAGGGATTTCCGCATTTTCTCATAGAACGACACGCCGTTCACAAGGCGGATTTTCCCCTTGCGTCGGGCGGTCTTGCGGTTGGTAAGAATCCAGATGTATGTGCTAATCCCCGTGTTGTAGAAAAGCTGGTCTGGCAGTGCAACGACTGCTTCAAGCAGGTCATTTTCGATAATCCAGCGGCGGATTTCGCTTTCCCCGGAACCTGCGTCCCCTGTAAACAGAGGAGAGCCGTTAAAGACGATACCAATTCTGCTTCCGCCTTTATCGGCGGGAGTCATCTTGTTAATCATGTGTTGCAAAAATAATAACGAGCCATCAGAAATCCTCGGAGTCCCTGCACCGAAACGCCCGCCGTGTCCGAGATTAGCCGCCTCGTCCTTGACGAACTTCTCGACTTTCTTCCACTCCACACCGAAAGGTGGGTTAGTCAGCATATAATCAAAGGTCTGACCTATAAAGCCGTCCTCCGAAAAGCTGTTGCCCAGTACAATCTTGCTGTTATCATTACCTTTCAAAATCATGTCCGATTTACAGGTCGCATAGGTTTCGGGGTTCAGCTCCTGCCCAAATGGGATAATTGTCAAACTTGTGTTGACAGCCCGCATCATGTTTTGTGCTACTGAGAGCATTCCGCCCGTGCCGCATGCCGGGTCGAATATGGTTTTAACTATACCGTCTTTAGTGAGTTCGTCTGTCAGGTCTGGCTCGACAAGCAACTCTACCATCAACTCTATGACCTCTCTGGGCGTGAAGTGTTCGCCCGCGGTTTCGTTCGATTGTTCCGAAAACCTGCGGATAAGCTCCTCGAACATATACCCCATTTCAAGGTTGTCGACGGTTGAGGCGGCAAGGTCGATTTCATTGAATTTCTGTATAATCAGATAAAGTAGATTAGCTTTTTTGAGCCGCTCTATAACTGTGCCCAGCTCGAAATTATCAAGGATTTCTTTCACGTCCTCCGAGAAGCTGTTAATATAATCTCGCAGGTTAGTTTCAATCGAGTTTGAGTCGTCGAGCAACTTCTCGAAATCAAATCGGCTGACATTGTAATAATCATGCCCTGTGAGTCGCTTGAAAACTGGTGTTTTGTTGCTGACAGTTAAAGTTTTATTCATTTCGAGGATTTTATCTTTCGAAGGAGCGAGTACGCAGTCGAACCTCCGCAGCACCGTAAACGGAAGAATTACCTTTCCGTATTCGCCTTGTTTAAAGTTGCCGCGCAATAAATCAGCTACGCTCCATATAAAATTGGCTACTTCTGTAATGCTCACAGTGTTTTTACCTCTTTTCTTCTTGAATTTTCATTCGTTGCCGAATATCATCCACAACCGAAGGGTTTTCATATAAGTATTTAACAACATCCGGAGGGATTGTTTCTTTTAATTTTGCATATATATCGCATATTTTAGGTTTATTATCAAAATTTAATTTTTCAATCAAATTAAGAAATGTTTTTTCGCTTGGAAATATAATACCCTTCTCAATATCATGAAAAGAAGCGGGAGTAATGTCGCATTTTAATGCAGCCTGCCGTTGCGAGAGCTTTTCTTTTTCGCGTTGCTTTTTTATTTGTTTGCCAAGAGTTTTCTTTTTAATTGTGGTTACCGGCAATGAGATTTCTCCCCTCTGTAAATATTAGTTGTCAACTAACAACTAATACTTATTATATCTCTATATTTATTAAATGTCAACATTTTTTATCATAAAAAGAAATACCGTCACTTGACAACCCCAAATTCACCCTTTATAATTAAATCAGAAGGAGGTGAACCTCATGAAAATCGCAATCTACTCCCGCAAATCTAAATTCACCGGCAAGGGCGACAGCGTCGAAAACCAAATCGAGATGTGCCGAGCTTACATAAAAATGCACATTTCTGGCTCCGAGAACGCCGAAATCATCGTCTACGAGGACGAGGGCTATTCTGCGAAAAACTTAGACCGCCCGCGCTTCAAGCAGATGATTGCGGACAACGAAAAGCAAAAATTTGACTACATCGTCGTTTACCGCCTTGACCGAATCAGCCGCAATGTCGGCGATTTCGCGACGCTGATTGAACAATTAAATGCCCAAAAAGTCAGCTTCATTTGCATAAAAGAGCAGTTCGACACCTCGACCCCGATGGGGCGTGCGATGATGTATATTGCCTCGGTTTTTGCGCAATTAGAGCGCGAGACAATCGCAGAACGCGTCCGCGACAACGTCCACCTGCTCGCCCGTGACGGGCGTTGGCTCGGCGGAACCGCCCCCACAGGCTTTCAACCCGTAAAGGTTGACAACATAGAATTTGACGGCAAAACCCGCTCCTGCTGGCGGTTGCAGGTCAATCCCGAGGAAGTCAAGCTTGTGAAATTAATCTACGAAAAGTTTCTTGAAACTCGTTCGCTCGCGCAGGTCGAACGCTATCTTTTAGTCAACGACATCTACAGCAAAAACGGCAAAAAGCTAACGCTTTTCACTATAAAGCTGATTCTTACTAACCCTGTTTATTGCACCGCCGACGAAGCCTCATATCAGTATTTCTCCGACAAAGACTGCGTTTTGTGCTGTCAATCTGATGAGCTTGACGGCAAATCGGGCTTCATGCCGTTCAACCGAACCGACAGCAGCGACAAGCGTAACAAGAAACCCATGAACGAATGGTTAATTGCAGTGGGGACACACGAGGGAGTTATCAGCTCCGCCGACTGGCTGAAAGTCCAAGCCACGCTTGAGGGAAATAAAAGCTTCAGCGAGCGGAAGGTGCATAATTCCGACTGTCTACTTTCAGGGGTTGTCAGGTGCAAATGCGGTTCATATATGCGTCCGAAGTACACGCGGGTCGACGCGAGCGGCAATCGCACGTTCGTCTATATGTGCGAAACGAAAGAAAAAACCCGCCGCAAAAAGTGCCACAACTCCAACGTCAACGGCAATACTTTAGACGAGCTTGTCTGCACAGAACTGCTTAATTATAATAAAATTAACGCGAATATCCGCGGTCAGCTCGAAGCCCTGCGCGACGAGATTAAGTCAATGGGCGACGCTTACGACGAGAACATGGAGCGGATTCAGAAGAGCATTGACGGCAAGAATTCAGAAATTAATTCACTTGTTGACAAGCTTGCAAAACGCCCTGATGAAGCCACTGAAGCCTACATCGACAAGCGGATTCCCGAGCTTGACGCGCAGATTAAGGGATTACAAGCAGAGCATGACAAGCTTGCGCTCGCGAATCAAGTTAAAACCGACTTGCAAGCCGAGCTCGGAAGCCTCAAAGACATTATGAAAAGCTTCAAAAAAGAGTTCAGAAAGCTTTCTGTGGCGGAGAAGCGGGATTATATCAAAAAATGCGTCTCAAAAGCAGTCTGGGACGGGGAAAAAGCCTCTCTTTTTCTCGTGGGCAAATACTCATAGTGAACTGGTGAATTTGCCCTATTACGAAATCGTCAAAAGCGCGGTCAATACAGCCTTTTTTAATTCGGAGAGTATTCCGTTACTAAGCTACCGCCACCCCCGTAACCATGGCAGTAAAATCGCACATACGCAACAACCGCCCCGCTCTCCTCTGCGCCGCCACCAACGACGCGCTCGCGGGTTCTGCCAAGAACATAGGAATCCTCATGAACCTGCGGAATTATTTCTTCGTGCCGCTCAGGCAGGACGACACGCAGAACAAGCCGACATCGGTTATTTCGGACTTTGCGAAGATTCCTGAGGCGGTCGAAAGCGCGCTGCGCGGAGTGCAGCTGCAGCCGGTGATTTTTTAAAGAAGTGAATAATTAACCCCGCCTTGAAAAAGGCGGGGTTTTTGTTGCGAAATATGTTGAAACTTGAAAGTATATGTGATATAATTATATAAATTACAAAAATTGACGATTAATGGGGGACGTTAAAAATGAGTACAACGGTTGATAATTCCGAAAAAAAGCATTCTGCATTCCCTTTTGAACTTGAACCAAGACCTGTTGATAATTCCCAAAGAAAGTATTCCGATTTCTCTTTTGATTTTGATTTTGGATTAATTCATCATTGGAAACAAATCAATAGCATTATAGATGCTATTGACGAAGCGTTAAAAGAAAACAAAGTAGAGAATAAGAGAGTTAGAGATATTCTCATGACAACTAAATTAATTCTTACGAACTTCAAAATAATTTTAGATTCAACAGAATCGCATTTAATTTTAGAAGATTGGAGAGATGAAGCCAAAAAAAGTTTAGATTTTCTTTTAGAATTGATAGAAGTATATCAGGACAATCAGGAAGATGAGCGTCTCGATGAAGACACAATAACTTCTACAATAAAAAAACACGTCGATATTTTATTAAATATTATGTTTAAAATAAACTTTCTGAATAAAGATATAGAGGAATATTCAGAACATATAAATACCGCAAAAGCCGAAGTTGATGAATTATTGGAAAAACAAGAAGAAATTGTTGAGAAGACAAATGACATATTTAATTCAATAAAAGAAACGAGTTCAAATATTAAAGAGAAAGAAAAAGAGATTAATAAAATTAGAGAAAAAGCGAAAGTTACATTAGCGCAGATGGAAGCAGGTACTTATTCATACAAATTTCGTGATGAAGCAAACAAATCTAATAAAATAGCATGGTTTTGGCATATATTGGCTATTGTTGTTATGCTGGTGGCTGTGGTTATAGCTTTTAATTTCTTTGTTCTTGAACCCGTTCAGGGGGCGGATTGGGTGCAGTTTGCTTCGAGGGTGTTTACGACAACGACATTAGCGGCAATCGCGATATATGCCGCTCGTCAAGCAAGTAAACAAGAAGCAATCGAACGATATACAAGAAACAAGGAAATGGATTTAGAGGCGTTTTATGCTTTTGTCAACGGCTTAGGCGAAGATGAAGAAGAATTAAAGCACTTTTTAAATAAGGAAATAGCTAAGCACATTGTCAGTGAAAAAGGTAGCGTAATGCTAAAAGATAAAAATAATTCAAAGCAAAATCTTGATAAAACTATGGTAAGCGTAGAAGAATTAGTTAAATTAATTACTAAGCTTCTTGGAAAATAAAAGAAAAGTAAAAACCGCCCCGTGAGGGGCGGGCTTGACTGTGCGGTAAATTTATATTATAATTTAAGTAAACATATAAACAGGAGGAAATACCCTTGAAAATTAAAAATACGCTTTCACTTCTTATCATTTTTTCGCTTCTGCTTGCAATGCCGTTTATGGCGAGCGCGAGCGCGGACGACTTCCCCGCGCCGTCCTTGCTTGAACGGCAAATCCTGCCGCCCGACCTGCTGACCATGCGGGACGGAACAGCGGTAACGAACGCGGCGCAGTGGGCGGAGCGGCAGAAGGAAATTCGTGCTATACTTGAATATTACATATACGGACCCTGGCGCGACGGAGCGGGTGAGGCTTTAAGCTATGCCATAAGCGGCGAAACGCTGAACATTTCCGTTACATATGACGGCAAAACAGTTGACTTCGACGCGAAGGTTTCGCTTCCCGAGGGGAACGCGCCTGTCGGCGGATTTCCTGTTATTGTTATTTTCGGCGGAACTGCGCCGTCAAACGTTGAATACGCGCTGTCGCAGGGCTACGCCGTTATTACCTTCAACCCGAACGTAATCGCGTCGGATAATGCGGCTCGGCTCGGGATATTTTACGAGCTTTATCCCTACTGCGGCTGGAACTGGGAGGAGCAGTCTGGCGTGCTTATGGGCTGGTCGTGGGGCGCGAGCAAGGTGCTTGACGCGCTTGAGCAAGGCGCAGGTGCACAGCTTAACATCAGCACCGAAAAAACTATTATAACAGGCGTTTCGCGTTATGGTAAAGCCGCGGCGGTCGCAGGTGCGTTTGACACAAGGTTCGCGGTGACAATGCCGTCCTGCTCGGGCTTCGGCGGGCTGACTATGGGACGCTATAAATCGAATAATCTTACCTATAATTTACTGCCCGATTTTGAAAAAGACCCGCAAGCGAGCAGCGTTTCTAACCTCGCAGAATGGACGAGCACAGGCGGCACAGAGGGAATTCAAGGGCTTCAAGGCTCGGGCTGGTTCAACGAGACCTACAAGCGTTTCGACGCTTATAACCACTGCCCTTTTGACCAGCATTTCCTTACCGCGCTGACCGCTATGGAAGGTCGCTATATGTTCATGATTACGGGAATAAATTCCGATATGTGGAACTCGCCGCCCGGAATGTGGTACAATTATGAAGAATCAAGACCCGCGTTTGAGCTGCTCGGCTTAGAGGACAATCTCGCGATTCAAATGCACCTCAGCGGGCACTCGATTGAGCTTGAAGACTTGGTTAAATTATTCGCGTATCTCGATTGGCACTGGAACGGGATAGAATTCAACGTCAGCGACTTCCCTGTGCATTTACAAGAGTTTTTAGCGGACTTTACGCTCGAAAGCTTAAAAACCACCGTGTTCGCTTCCGAAGCTAATGCCGAGGTTTACGCCGAGGGTAAGCCGCAAGCTGACGCAGAGCCTGCAGGTGCGAATCCCGACAACACTGTTAACATTGAAATCAGACTCGGCGACGTGCCAATTGCGACAACAGTTTCAAGAAATGCAAACGGCGACGCTTTAATTGAACCGTCGGGCAACGGCTTCCGCTTCGTGTACGGCAGAGGACTGCAATACAGCGCAACCTACGCAAGATTCGACCTTGTTCTGCACGACGGACTGCGGATTTCTGACTTTGAAAGCGTTTCGTTCACCTGCCAAACAAACGCGGATTACTGGGGTAAAAAGATGGCAGTGATTGCCGCACCGAGAAGCGCGGGACTGCCGTTCGAGTTTGAATACGATTACGGAACGGGCGATATTCCGACTGAGGGAATCGTCTCGCTTGCCGGTAATAATTTTCTGCCGCCGACGACTTCTGCCCCGTCAACCTTAACAATGCAGCTTGACCCGAATGCGGCGGCGGAATTAGACAACGAGAGCGAGCTTGAAATCTCGATTTATATTCACATGGAGCACCTTGACGGCGATGCGGAATATATAATTACAGATATTGTTTTTCACCCGCGCGAGGGCGTTGTGATTTCTGTTCCTGTTGCTGTTGAAGAAGAACTCGATGTAGGGGACGACGTCCTCGGCGTCCCGTCTGATGACAGCGAAACACCTGTTATCCAAGCTGACACCGAGCCCAAAGACGACAGCAACCCCATTATAATCGTGGCAGTTTCCGGAGTGCTGATTTTAGCAGGTGCCGCGGTGCTTATTATAAGAAAAAGAAATAGGACATAAATTATTTTCCTGTTGATAATTCCTGCGCTTTCTGTTATACTATAGTTATGAAAACAAAGAGAATTATAAAAAAAATTGTTATTTCGCTGTTACTTATGATTTTTTTAATGGGTTTTTCTGCGGGTGCTGTCAGCAACTCTGCGAGAAGCCGTATTTTCTATGACGACCGCGAAGCACTGTTCATAACTCACCCCGCCGAGAACAGCCGAGTTACGACGTCCTCACGCATGAGCTTCCTCGGTGACTCAGACTCGCGGCACAAGCTTTATATAAACGGCGAGGAAGTGAAAACCACGCCGAACGGCTTCTTCACTTATTACGCCGAGCTCGCGCTCGGCGAGAATCAGTTTCTGCTCGTGAACGGCACGAACTCGGAAATAATCACAATAACGCGGGAAGCGGCAGGCGACTGGACTGCGCCCGAAACAACTTATTATTCAACAGCGATTTTCGGCTCGGTTGAAGCGGATTATATCCCGCGCTTTGCTTATTTCGACGATGACCTGCACGGAAAAACGCCACTCATGAGCGGAACGACCTTCAAAATTATCGGCGAGCGCGGCGACTATTATCTCCTTGCAGACGATACGGCGGTTTTCAAGAACCATGTGTATCAGCTCGGCAGAACGATTAATTCACTCACTGTTTCGGGCGGGGAAATCAGCTTCCGCAACAATAAAATCACCGTCAGCTTCGATGTAACGGACAACCCGCTTTATGAAATAACGCTCAATGAGCACAGCGCAGAGCTTATTCTTTACGCCGACAGGGACTTGAGCAACCTGCAAACAGGTGCGTCTTATGTAACTGAAATAAGCAAAAATGTGCAGTTCGCGCCAAGTGCAATAATTTACGACATCGAGTTTGCGCGGATTCCGACGGGATACATCGTGCGCTTCGCGGACGGCAAGATGAACATTGACTTCCGCTTCGCGCCGACCTGCCTTACTGAAACCTTCGTGCTTCTTGACGCCGGTCACGGCGGCGGCGACCCCGGCGCGCTGGGTCCTCCCGGTGAATTCGGCTCTATGGAAAAGGATTTTAACTTATACGTAGCGCAGACAGCGCAGAGCTATCTGCGGACGCTCGGCGTTGAAGTCCTGCTGATTCGCGACATTGACTACTTTGTGCAAATCATGGACAGGGTTGAGTTTTTCTCCTTAGAGCCTGATGTAATCATCAGCGTTCATGCCAATTCCGCGCCGCTCTCGTCTGACTTTTCGAGCCTTTCGGGGCCTTTAATGTTTTACACGCTTGATACCTCGGAGCGCGCCGCCGACAGTATGATTACGCTCATTAACGACAGCGTAAGCATTTTCACGCAAGCCGCGCCCGAGCCGCGGCACAGACGGCAGAATTTTGCTATGTCCCGCTATACGGGCGGTGCGGCAATGCTGTTTGAAATGGGCTTTATGTGCAATCCGACGGAATACGAGCTAATGCTTAACAGCACTTATCTTGACCGCATGGGCACGGCTCTCGGAATGTCTGTCGAGCAGTATATAAAAGACCTCATGATAGCGGAGAATCCCGAGGTCGTGCATACCTTTGCACCGCTTCCGCCGCCGCCGATTGTGATTGATATAGAAGATATTCACCCTACACTCGCCGAAGCCTACAACGAGCTCGACATAAACGAAACATTGAATCAATACATAATTCTTATAACAGTTGTGATTCTGTGCGGCGCGCTGATGTGCCTGCCGAGCGCGTTCAGAAAGAGATAATAAATACCCCCGACTTTTTAAAGTCGGGGGCTTAAGCTATGCTTATTAATCCTTTTTCTTAACTGAGAAGAAAACGCCTATCGCGGAAACCACCGCGATTCCGATAACTGTAGCGGCGGGGGCTACGCCTGTTTCAGCACCGCTTTTAATTACTTCAATAATTTCCGATTCAACTGCCGCAAAAAAGTTCATTAACATCATTTTTACCTCTTTATGTACAATATATTGTATATTGTAACATAATCAGAGACTAAATGCAATTGGCAAATTGCACAATTTATCCTTTTTTGAGGAAAATTGCACCGCCGACTGCGCCGCCGAAAATAACAGCAACAGCTATAATAAGGAAAACGAGCAGAGGGCTGGTTTTGCCTGTGCTTTGAGGAGCGGTGGTGTTTGCGGGAGCGGACGTTTCTTGCGCGTTATCTTGCTGAACATCGCCTGTGTTGTCTTGCGGAGTATCGGCAGGGGCTTGCGGTTCAGCTTCGGGTTGTTGCGGAGTATCAACAGGAGCGGGGGCATCAGGCTCAGGCTCGGGCGTCGGAGGAGGTGCAGTTCCTATAAGGTTCTCGGGGATTGCGGGAGCGGCTTCACCTTCGAGTGTGCCGTAGGCTTCGAGCACGTTTCCGTTAGCGTCAGAAACCATTACGCCTGCCGCTGTGTAGTCACTGCCGCCTTGAATCCCGTAAACACCGATATAATATAAACTCGGGTCATAAACAACATCGGGCAAGTCAACGCCGTGCGTAAAGAATATGACTATTCTGCCTGTGTTGCCGTTTAAAATAGTCCCGCTGTCGAAGCGCGCGGGAATTTGAGTCGCTTCTGTTCCTTTCGCCATTGCGGCTGCAGAGTTCAGCGCGTCATTGTCAGTATCGCCGAAGCTGTTGTAGTTAGCGTCGGTATATCTGATTCTGTAGCCTGTGGTACCGCCCGCTTCAATCTCCACCGTCAGCGCGTAGGTCTGCCCTGCGGCGAGCCCGAGCTCCTCCGTGTTAATCAGCGCAGTCAAGAAGTCTCCTTCATTCTTTTGCACGTAAATAGCCGCCGCACCTGCGGGAATCGCTGTGAGAAAAACAGCGATAATTATAATGAGAATTCTCACTAATTTCATATGTAAATTACCTCCTGCATATAGGTGCACTAAGTATAGCATAAAAATATTTTTTTGTCAAGGGTTGACAAAAAATGGAGCTTATGTTAAAATGGGTAATACAGGGAGCTGATATTTCGGCTGAGAGGAAGTGGAACGACACTTCGACCTATAACCCGGTAGATAATGCTATCGCAGGGAAATAGTACCCTCCTTGTAATATTTTAAGGAGGCTTTTTTAATGAAAAATAAAAAAGTTTTGATTCTTGTGGAAAGCGCGATTATGCTTGGCTTGGCGTTCGCGCTCAGCATGGTGAAAATTATTCAAATGCCGTGGGGCGGCTCGGTGACGCTGTTGTCGATGCTTCCGATTGCCGTTGTGTCAATCCGTCACGGCTTGAAGTGGGGGCTTTCCGTCGCGTTTTTATATTCGCTGGCGCAGTTCTTTTTCGCGTTCGGCAGGGTGATGGCGTGGGGGCTTACGCCGACTGTGTTCGTCGGCATGGTTTTCCTTGACTATTTATTAGCTTATACTGTTGTCGGGCTGGCGGGCTTCTTCCGTAAGCAGGGCTTTGAGGGTCAGAGTCTTGGCGTGGTCGGAGCGATAACTCTGCGTTTTGCTTCGCATTTTATTTCGGGAATAGTTCTGTGGGGTGAATACGCCGCTTATTATGACTGGTCGCAGAACAGCGTCCCGCTCTACTCACTGCTTTACAACGGCGCGTTTATGTTCCCGGAAATTATCCTTACAACCATAGGCGCGGTGATTCTGCTGAAAACGCCGTACATAAACCGTCTCTTCTCTTCTAATTCTGCGGCTGACTGACCTCGGCGTCGTCTTTTGAATTCTCCGCGTTTATCCCGCGCACAACCGCAATCGTCGCAAGCGTGTCCGCAAGCTGCATAAGAGCCGCAGAAAGCAGGTTCAGCTCGCCGTCCTTTAAGTCCTTGGCGATTAAGTTCGCGGCGGCGGTTATGGCAGCGGTCAGCTCGCACGGGTTTAAGCTTTTGCTTTTCGTTTTATTCATGTTTTTCATAATAAGCCCCCGTATTAATTATACGGGGGTTGACACTTTAATAAAACAATAGTATAATAAAAACAGGAGGTGAAGCAACATGACTTTAGAAGAATTTAAGGCTTTCAAGAGAAGCTTGGCAAGTCCCGTTGTTAAATTTAAGCGCGGTGAAATCAATGGCGACGAGCTATATAAATTAATATTCGTCGTTCTTGGCAAGGAAACATTTATCGAAACCGAACAGCTTATGGACGAGGCTGATAGTAAATAAAAAAGCAAATAATCTATATTATAGTAATCCCCCGTATTAATTATACGGGGGATTTTATTATTTAATTCAGTTCCCGCATAGTCGATTCGTCTAACGACCTGCGCACTCCCGCCTTCGCGCTTACTGCGGTTGGCTGGTTAGTCTTGAGGTTGAGATAAGCCGCGTCAAGGTATCTGATAAACTCGTTCGGCTCTTGACAGCGGGTGAGGGCTTCTTCTCTCGCGATTCTGCCCTGCGCGGTCAGCCGCGCTAAGTCCTGGTCAAGCGTGAACATTCCCTTCGCGCGCCCTGTTGCAATCGAGCTCGGAATCTGATAGGTTTTGCCTTCACGGATTAAAGCCGCAATAGCGTCGGTTGAGTTAAGAAGCTCCATCGCCGCGACGCGCCCCTTGCCGTCTGCTGTGGGAACAAGCGTCTGCGAAACAATGCCTACGACGTTGTTAGCTAACTGCGAGCGGCACTGCCCTTGTGCGTGAGGGGGGTAGGTGTCTATAATACGGTCGAGCGTTTCCGCCGCGCCGGTGGTATGCAGGGTAGACATAACAAGGTGTCCGGTTTCCGCGGCTGTAACCGCGGCGGCAATCGTTTCAAAGTCACGCATTTCCCCTACAAGAATCACGTCGGGGTCTTCACGAAGCGCGGCTCTGAGCGCAAGCGCGAAGCTGCTGACGTCTACGTTGATTTCGCGCTGGTTTATCATAGATTGCTTATGTGTGTGTAAGTACTCAATCGGGTCTTCAATCGTGATTATATGGCAATTTTTGTGCCTGTTAATATGGTCAATCATCGCCGCGAGCGTGGTGGATTTACCCGAGCCTGTAGGGCCTGTTACAAGTATCAGTCCTCTCGGCTTGAGCGAGAATTCCGCTAAGAGCGGCGGAAGCATTAAGTCCGCGAGCGTCGGAATATCGTTGCGCAGAAGCCTGAACGCAATCGCGTGATAGCCGCGCTGACGGTAGACGTTAACTCTGTGTCTGTGCCCCGCGGAGCTGACGTAGGAAAAGTCAGCGTCCTCGCCGCGCTGAATGATTTGTTTATGCTTTAAAGTTGTAATCTGGTTAATTACGTTGACTATGATTGGTTCCGTGCAGTCGGGGTAGCCGCTGAGCTTTTGAATTCTGCCGTGCAGACGCACCATCGGCGGCAAGCCGGCGGTGAAGTGCAGGTCAGAACAGCCGAGGTCCCGCGCTTCGTCGAGAATATCATTAATCATTACATCTTTCACGGAATTAGTCTCCTTTGCATAATATAGACAATGAACAAATAACAATGGACAATGAACAATTGCTGTGCCGCTGTGCGGCGGATTATATTTCGACGATTTTCATTTTGATTGTTGCGTCCTCTGCCGTTTCGATAATGCCGTATGTAGGCGGGTTTTTACCTCTCGGCTCGGATATGCTTCCCGGGTTCATTACATAAACACCGTTAATATAGTCTGTATTAAAAATATGCGTGTGCGCGTAGAGCGCGATTTGGCACTCGTGATAAATCGCCTTATCTAAAAGCGCCTCGACACCGTCGTGAACATCAAGCGTATGCCCGTGAGCGCAGAAAATCTTGTGCCCTTCAAAGTTCAGCACGCGTTCTTCTTTTATGCTCCCGAAGTCTACATTGCCCTTAACGAAGACAAACTTCATGTTCGGGTACAGGTTCGCAACGTCGATTAACTCATACTGCCCGTCACCGAGGTGAATGAATAAATCAGAGTCAGTGTTAGCGTCTGCTACGCTCTTGAGGACTTCAAAGTTCTTATGCGAGTCCGCCACTACTGTTATTTTCATTTCTTGAATCGTTCCT
This sequence comes from Oscillospiraceae bacterium, assembly GCA_009781425.1. Lineage (GTDB taxonomy): Bacteria > Bacillota > Clostridia > Oscillospirales > Ruminococcaceae > Ruminiclostridium_E. The sequence continues at coordinate 49,868 of WQYC01000011.1, read as the reverse complement.
TTCCCCGAATTAATTCTATCTGTAAATTATATTATAACCAAAATATTCCGAAAAGTCAATCTATTTTATATTAAAAGTTTCTAAGTTCTTAAATTAGTCTATTTTTGTTATGAATTTAATAAACTGTAAGGAGGCGATAGGTATGAACGGTATGGAAAAATTAATGAAAACAGCCTGCGCGAAGCTCGGCATGAGCCCCGAGAATCTCATGAGGGCTCTCGAAAAAGGGGACATGAACAGCGTTTTAGCGAACATGAAGCCCGAAGACAAGCAGAAAATGAAATCCATTCTTGAAAACGGCACGGCTTTGGACATGATTATGAGCAATCCGGGGGCTGCCGCAATGATGAAACAAATGAAACGGTAAACGGGGAGGCGGGCAGCATGGCACAGAATAATATGTCGGATATGCTGCAGTCGCTTTTTTCTGCCTTGAACAATGATGATGACGTAGGGGCGGAGTTCCCCTCGCAGGATTCGACACATGTCCGCCCGACAGATGAGGAATACGGTCAGACAGGGTCGTCTGACCCTACAGGTGAATCGGGCTTCGACTTCGGCAGTTTTTTTGACAAAATCGACTTCGATATGCTGATGAAAGCGGGCGAAATGTTCTCCCGCTACAACAGCCCCGACAAGAACACCGACCTCTTGCGCGCGCTGAAGCCGCACTTGCGCGAAGAAAACAAAGATAAAATCGAAACCGCAATCAAAATAGTGAAAATCACTGCACTACTGCCGTATTTACGCGAAAGCGGCTTGTTTGATAAAATGTTTTAGGCAATTCATAATTCAAAATGCATAATGCATAATGAATTAAAAAATTAAAAGCAAAATTATGCATTATGAATTATGCATTATGAATTAGATTACATGGAGGTTTACTCAAATGGAATGGAAACGTGAAAACATTAACAAAACCGAGCTTGAAAGAAAGCAGTCGGATTATATGAAAGCGGCGATGGATATGGCGAAGCGCGGCGCGCCCGCGCCTGCACCTGCAGCCGAAAAAATTGCGCCTGCGCCCGAACCCGAACCGCCTGTAGGGGCGGACGTCTCTGTCCGCCCGCAAAAAGAAGAAACTCCTAAACCGGTCAAGAAAATCGTCGAAAAAAAAGTTCCGGTTCCTGTAGTCGTCGAGAAAATCGTAGAGAAGCCCGTGGTTGTGGAAAAAATCGTCGAGAAGCCCGTGGTTGTCGAGAAGATTATAGAAAAACCTGTTATAGTCGAGAACAAACAGGAAATAACGTTGAACCAAAGCAAGAAAATCGAAATCAATGCCGATGTCGATATAAATATAGATGCAGAAAAGTTAGTGAAAAAGGGTAAAGAAATTATAGAAAAAATCGCTCATGTAGGGGACGGCGCCCCCGACGTCCCGCAAATCGAAGAGCCCGAAGAGTTCAGCTTCCCCGATGAAGAGATGATTGAGGGGATTTGCGCGGAGGAGGAAGAAGAAACCGAATATCCTTTTGAAAACTTCAAGACCTGCGAGGACACCTGCAGCGGCAGACCCGCGCATAGCCACCGCCGCTGTGAAAATTCCGCAGGCAGGCAAAAGCCGCCAAACTTCAATAAATTCATAAACGAGCATAATAAGCGCAATTGTAACAATCAGCGTCCGAATTGCAACAAAACAAGCGGCGCGCAAGCCCCGAGAGACGACGGCAGAGGCTTCTCAACGGGCGGAAGCGGCGGCGTGCCGGGCGGATTCTCATGGAAAGACTTCAAAAAAAACTAAGCAAATTAAGTATTGACGCGATTCTCAGCGACAAGGATTTAATGCTGATGGCGTTGCTGCTTATAGTTCTGCTGTACGAGGGCGCGGAGCTGCCGCTTGTGCTGGCGATTGCGTATGTATTTTTGTTTTGATGAATAATTTTGAAAATTACGGTAAAAATAGTTTTAAGCAGGTTTCATTTGCTTGAAACTATTTTTGTTTAAACAAGGAGAAACGTATGGCTAAGAAGAACAAGGGCGGCAACAACAAAGGCGGCAATAATAACAATAACGCCGAAAACCGCAACAACGCTAATAACGCAAACAAGCAGGCAGACGCGCCCGAAAAACAAAATACACAGCAGAACCAAAAGGCGAGAGGGAATTAACCCTCTCGCTTTTTTAATCTTCGCCAAATAAAAACCCGAACGAAACATCTAATGCTTGTTTTATTTTAAAGAAAATTTCAATCGACATTCCTTTTCTGCCTTCTTCAATTTCAGATAATAAATTAACTTTAATATCAGCTTTTCCCGCAAGCTCTTTTAAAGATAAACCCCGTTCTAACCTTTTCTCTCTCACCATGCTCCCCATTAAAACAAGCAATTCGTCACCCTGCTTTTGTATGTTCATAGTTTTTACCTTCCCACAAAAAGATAACATAAAAAGATAGCATTAATATATAATATAAATAATATCATAAATATGTTATATTGTCAATATAGCAGGAGGTGAAAATAAATGTTTAAGATTAATAAAAAATATAGAGAGCCAAACATCTTGAAACCAATAAGGTTTAACGAGGAATTACTTGAAAGAATGATGGCGTTTAAAGAAAAATATGGCGTTTCTTTTAACTCGCTTGTTTTGCAATGCTGTGAATATGCTTTGGATAATTATAAAGAAGAAAACGAAAAAGCTTAGCCGCTTTCGATTTGTTGACTTCTTTGATTATTTGCGGTATAATTGTTAAGGAGGGTTATGATTATGAAAACAATAAAACCTAAAGATAAACAAGAAGATTTGTATGACCTTTTTAACAGCGATGAACAGTTAATTGCGGATAATTATGACTACAAAGCCATGCGCGCGGAGGCGCTGCTACACAATGACCGCGATTTTGATTACATAGCTGAAAAAATTCCCGAATTAAAAATATTTGAATAACCTCTCGCTTTTTTGTATAATTTCACCGAATGTCTTGACAATACGAATTATATAATGTATCATGAATATAAGTATGTTTTTGTGAGGTTTTTATGGATATTAACCAAATGGCGCAGATGGAAGCGGCATATGAACGCATTGTCGAAGCGATTATGCGTGAATTTGAAAATATATCGCGCGAATTTGAAATCAAAAACTTAGATTTGGTTTTCTTAGATGACATAAAATACAGGAGAAAGTTCAACAAAGACCTCCCTGTAGATGTTTTTGATTTGCGGGTTAAAATTATAGACGACAACGGCTTGTCAAAAATAGAAACTGCCGAGCTCGCTGTAATGACCGATAAAATCAAGGCTTATGTCAAGCACAACGAGGGAATGTCTATAAAGCTGCAAAGGAAGTTCAGGTTTGTTCTGCGCTTTGAGGTCGGGCATTATCTGTATTTCCGCGAGTTTGAAGAGGGGAAAGCTCCGTTCAGCGCGTTTGAAGAAGCGATGGAGCAATATGAAGCTGACATTGCGGAGTTCAACGAGCTTGTCCGCACGAGCGATTTTACAACGCGGGAAAGAATCACCAAGTACTACGAGATTGACTTCAACGCATGGTCAGCGAATAAGGTAGGATTAGCGGCGGAAACGCTGATTGAGTTTGATAATAATATTAGGATACCTTAATACATAAACGGGCAACGGAAGAATAGGAATTGAATATAAAAGGATGGCGGTATAAATGGGTCAGCGTGGTAAATTCATATCTAAAATACTAAGCGGTACAAGTGATAAAAACATACAATTTGACGAATTGTGTAATTTAATCGCAAGCCTTGGATTCAACCAAAGAATTAAAGGAAGTCATCATATATTTTATAAAGACGGCGTTGAAGAAATCATTAATATACAATCAAAAAACGGTAAAGCTAAACCATATCAGGTAAAAGACGTAAGCAACATAATTATAAAGTATAAGTTAGGAGGCTGCGGTGATGCATAAATACGAAATTATTCTTTACTGGAGCGAGGAAGACAGCGCGTTTATAGCGGAGGTTCCCGAGCTTGCAGGCTGTAGCTCTGACGGCGAAACCCCTTCAGAAGCCTTAAAAAACGTAGAAGTAATCATTAACGAATGGCTCGAAACAGCTAAGAGCATAGGACGGGAAATTCCACAGCCGAGAGGAAGGCTGAAGTTTGCGTAAGTAAATTATAAGGGGCGGTTTAACCGCCCCTAAACTATTCTCCCGTCCGAAATCCGTATGATTTTATCCGCCATTTCCGCCGCCCGCTCATCATGCGTAATCAGCACAACCGTGCGCCCTGCCTCGTTTAAGCCGCGCAGGGTTTTCATTATATCCGCGCCTGTTTTGCTGTCTAAGCTTCCGCAGGGCTCGTCCGCAAGAATCAGCGGCGGCTTCGCCGCGATAGCCCGCGCGATTGCGACTCGCTGCTGCTGTCCGCCCGAAAGCTGATTCGGTCGGTGATTCGCGCGTTTGCTTAAACCAACGATTTCTAATGCCTCGTCCGCTAACTTCTCGCGAAGTCTGGCGGGCGTTTTTCTGTAAATCAGCGGCAGAAGCACGTTTTCGCGGGCGGTCAGCGCGGGAATAAGGTTGAAGCCCTGAAAAACGAAGCCGATTTTAAGGTTGCGCACGCGGGCTAAACGCCGCTTCGACATACGCGAAACGTCCTCGCCGTCTAAGATATAGCTTCCGTCCGTCGGCGAGTCTAAACAGCCCAATATGTTCATCAGCGTGGTTTTGCCCGAGCCGCTCGCGCCCGTAATCGAAACGAATTCGCCGCCCTTTATATCGAGATTTACTCGGTCAAGGGCGGCGATTATGCCGTCTCCCATCGTGTACCTTTTATATATATCGCGAATTTTTATCATCTGTTTTTCCTTTTAATGTTGGTTTTGTTTGCTCGTAATAACAGCAGGGCGACGCCAGCGCGTTGGTAATCTGCGAGCTCCCCTCAAGAGCGCAGTAGCCGTCCTGCTGATGGCGGCAGGCTTCGTTGCATATAATCAAATTCATAAAATCTCCTCAAACTACATTTTCATACATATTATTAACGGAAAATTTTTTATTATCCGCATAATATTTCGGGAAAATTTAGCCAAAATAATTATTATATGGGGGTGAATTACATGAAAAAATACATCAAATGGGCGTTTCTCGGCATTTTTGTTACAGCAGGCGCATGGGCGGCGGTGATTGCGCCGCAGGCAACCTTTAATATGCTACCCGAGGTTGAAACAACTTTCCCGAGCGTCGTAAGTCATTGCGAGGTAGTCCGAGGCGCGGGAATAATTTACAGCGCGGGGGACACCTTTTTCCTCTCTGCCGCCGTCCGCGAGGGGGATATTAACGCCGTGAAAATCCGTCAACCTGCCGAGCTTTACGGCGCGGCAATCGGCGATGGAATCTACACTGCCGAGGTTTTGGAAATCGCAGACTTCGCCCGTCAGCAGGAAATCGGCGGCATAACAGAAACGGTCGTGGACGTGATTCTTGAGCTCAATAACATAGACGAAATAGCTGTCAACCCCGACGAGTTTATACGTGCGGGATACACTGCAGAAGCCGTGATTAACGTGGGCGAGTCGCGGGAAATGCTAATCGTGCCGTACAGCGCGATTAATCAAGACAAGCGCGGCGAATATGTTTTTATTTTGGCGGGGAATACTGCGCTTAGGCGCGATATTCTCACGGGAATCGAGCTCGCGGAGGGCGCGGAGCTGCTCGCGGGGATTCGCGAGGGCGATGAATTGATTGTCAGACCGGAACGCTATTCGGAAAATATGCTGGTGAAAGCGATGGAATCTTAATGCTCATAAACAAATCCGCACTCAAAAATATCCTCCGCAGTAAAACCCGCTCAGCCCTGACTATGACAGGGATTGCCGTCGGTGCGTTCGCAGTCGCGCTGATTTCACAAATCAGCGCGACAGGCGCAGGGCAGGTCTCAGAAATCTTAGAAAACATGGGAATCAACACGGTTTTAGTGCAGTCGCGGCAGACGAACACAGCCGCAAACCTTGACGACAGCGACATAATCGCGCTCGGCGCAATCACAGGCGTAGACAAGGCTATGCCGCTGATGTCCGCTAACGGGCGGGCGGAAATTCTGCAAAAAAATCTGTCTTGCTTGGTTTGGGGAATTAACAGCGATGCGCGGGAAATCATCTCGCTGAACCCTTTGCACGGGCGGCTGATTGACGCACGGGATATAATTTCAAACGCCTTCGTCTGCGTAATCGACGAGGAAATCGCGCTCAAAACCTACGGCAGAAGTAATATTGTCGGCAAAAATATAAGCCTGCTCGTCGGCGGTGAATACCGCGAGTTTGAGATTGTCGGCGTGGCTAATTCGGGGCTGAGCGTGCTTCAATCTGCACTTGCGGGGATTATCCCCGACTTTGTTTACCTGCCGTTTTCGACTATGCAAAGCCTTACAGGGCGGGAAACCTATGACAAAATCGCAGTGCTTTTAACGCCCGAGGCTGACAGCGTTCAGCCGGCTACGACCGAGCGGATTGAAGCCAAGCTTGGCGGCTTAAACACAGAGCAGGACTTAATCGCGTCGAATTTATTACAGCAGAAAAATCAACTGCAGGGCATAATGGGAACAGTGACCTTCGCGCTGTCGGTAATCGCAGGGATTTCGCTGTTTGTCGCAGGCTTAACGGTCATGACGACTATGCTTGTCAGCGTAAACGAGCGCACGCGGGAAATAGGAATCAAGAAGTCCGTAGGTGCCTGCAACTTCGATATAATGCGGGAATTCCTGTCCGAGAGCGCGCTGATTGCACTATTCGGCAGTGCGGCGGGAAGCGTAGCGGCGTTGTTGGTTTCGCTCGCAGGGAGCGGAATTCTCGGCATTATGTTTGAGTTCAATGCCTGGCGTTTCCTGTCACCTGTATTGTTTTCGCTGTTGCTCGGCGGGCTGTTCGGGGTTTACCCCGCGCTCAAAGCCGCGAACATGAAGCCGATTGACGCGTTGCGGATGTAGCCTACTTGACAAACCCCATTAAAATATAGTATAATAAAAGCAATAATGAGGAGACGTGTATTGTGAATTGCTTCATGCTCGTCAAAACCGTGCTATCAGCGGTTTTTGTATTGCTTTTGGTTGCGGCGGCTGTCCTGCTTGTGATTGTTTTATCGGCGACGGGCTCGCTTTCGGTTTTGATTGCGCTCGGCTGCATAGTCGGGATTCTGCGTAATATAGCAACCGACCTCGCGCCGCACGCTATGCTGTTTACGGGGCTTTTCGGCGTTTTTGTCGCGCTCGCAATTGCTTCCGCGCTTTTCATTCTTTGCCCTAAAATAATCAGACGTTTTAATTCATCTGTGGAGAAGATTTTCTCGTGAAAAACTTAATAAAACGCATAAGATTCATGCATATAAAAGGCTTAAACAAAGCAAGACCGGCTGTTAAGCTGTTTTGGATTTTCGCCTGCCTTGCAGTAATTTGCGGTGTGTTGGCTTTGTTTATGCAGTTGTTTGCAGAGCCGCTGTTCGGCTGGAGCTCAACTGTTCACAGAGAGCGGCGGGAAATCGAGTTAACCTCGCTGTTCATCAGCGTTAACGCGGCGGATATACCTCTTGAGGTTTACACCTATGGCGGCGAGAAAATCATCGTTGAATACATCGGCGAAACCGCGCTGATTATCGAATACGACGAGTACGAAATTCAAATCAGCCGCGTCGAGGACTTCACGCTTTCGCTGTTCAGCCGCGATGTTCTGAACTACAAAATGACCGTTTGGCTTCCGCGCGAGACCTACAGGGAAATCAAGCTGACAACGGCTTCAGGCGGGATTTACGCCGAGAATATTTACACAGAGCTTATGAGCGCGACCTCGCGTTCGGGCGATATAAAGCTTCACAGAATAGAAGGGCTGATTACCGTAAGCACGCGGCAGGGCAGTGTTGACGCGGAGTTCGCGAACTTTACCGACGCCTGTGCAATTGAAGCCGAGTCGGGCGAGGTTCGCATTACAATGCCCGAAAAAGCCGCTGTTAATCTTACTTTTCTGACCGATACAGGCAGGCTTACATCAGACTTTTTTCGCAGAGAATATCACGCTCATGAGGGCGATATGTACTTAGTTTCAGGCGCAAACCCGTTAAGGTTTACAGTGCGGACAAGCAGCGGAAACCTTGAATTTTATAAACGAAATGAAACAATACAGTAAAATGCATAATTCATAATTCATAATTCATAATTAAATTAAAAACTAATTATGCATTATGCATTATGCATTATGAATTGGTGAACTATGTTATCAGTAATCATTCCCGCCTACAACGAAGAAGAAAACATAAGAAAAGCGGCGGGAGTTTTAAGCTCGATTCTGACCGCTGAAAAGCTTGATTATGAATTGATTTTCGTTGACGACGGCTCAACAGACGCGACGTGGCGTGAAATTTCCGTGCTGTCAACCGAAGAAGATTGCATAAAAGGCGTGCGATTTTCCCGCAACTTCGGGAAAGAAGGCGCGATTTTCGCAGGGCTGAAGCGCGCAAAGGGCGAAGCGGCAGTCATTATCGACTGCGATTTACAGCACCCGCCCGCTTTAATCCCCGAAATGTGCAAATTATGGAAGCAAGGCTTTGAAGTCGTTGAAGCGGTGAAGCGGACAAGGGGAAACGAAAATCTGTTCTACAAGCTCTTCGCGAAAATGTTCTACAGCGCGATGAAAGCGAATTCCGACATAGATTTGGCGCGGGCGAGCGACTTCAAGCTGCTTGACCGCAAGGTTATAAACGCGCTACTCGAAATGCCCGAACGGCTGACGTTTTTCCGTGCGCTGTCAAGCTGGGTGGGTTTTAACCGCACTGCGATTGAGTTTGATGTGCAAAAGCGTGAAAACGGCAAGAGCAAGTGGGGCTTCCGCAAATTAGTCAAGTTCGCACTGTCGAACCTTACGAGCTTTACCTATTTTCCCATGCAGTTAATGACGGTGCTCGGCTTAATCTTCTTTGTTTTCGCGCTCGGGCTCGGCGTTAACACGATTGTGCAGTACCTAAACGGCGTTTCCGCCGAGGGCTTCACGACGGTTATTATTTTGGTTTTAATTACGGGCTCGGTGATTATGCTCGGGCTCGGGATTATCGGATATTATATCAGCAAGATTTACGAGGAAATAAAGTTCAGACCGCGTTTTATAGTAACGCAGGAATTGGGATTTGAAAAACATGAACAGTGAGAATCAAAAGCAAAAATGGCTGTTTAACGAGAAAGGGAGCGTCCTTGTTTCCGATAACGAGGACGGTATAAAGCCGATGAAAAATAAAGTAAACCCGCTGAAGTGGCTGTTTAAGGAGAACCCGTTTTATTTAGCGGCGTTCTTTTTGCCGGCTGTGATTCTGTTTGTTTCTTACGCGCTGTTCAAGGTTTATCCGTTCGGCGAGGCTTCGGTGCTTGCGCTTGATTTAAACGGGCAGTATGTCTATTACTTCGATTATATGCACGATGTTTTTGCAGGCGGTCAGAGCCTTTTCTATTCCTGGAGCAGAAGCCTTTCGGGTGAATTCTTAGGTATTTTCGGCTACTACTTAGCGAGTCCTTTTAATCTTCTTGTCTGGCTGTTTCCGCGCGAATACATAACCGAGGGCATTTTAACCATGCTGATTGCAAAGGTCGGCACTATCGGAGTTTGTATGGCGGTTTATCTCAAGCGGGGAAGGAATTACAGCGCAGGGACTGCGGTTGTCTTCTCGATGATGTACGCGCTTTGTGCTTACGTAATCGTGCAGACGATGAACCCTATGTGGCTTGACGGCGTTTTAGCCTTGCCGCTTGTGATTTACGGCGTTGAAGCTTTAGTCAAGCACGGACGGTACAGACTGCTTATAATTGCGCTGTTTTACAGCTTTGTGACCTGCTTCTATATCGGGTATATGCTCGGGATTTTCACGGCGTTGTATTTCATCTGCTTCTTGATTTCCTCGCGTTACTCAGAGCAGGACGGCACGCTTGTTAACAGCAATCCCGACGTCGGCGCAGTGTTTATGAAAATAGGCTTGTTCGCTATTTCCGCGGCGACTGCCGTGCTTATGGCGAGCTTTATACTTATTCCGGTTTACAGCTCGCTGCAGCTTGGAAAATCCGACTTCACCTCGCCCTTCATGACGCCCGGCGGCGAGCTTAACACCGACTTCTTCGGGCAGACGAACTTCATTCTTGCTGACCTTGCGCGTAAGGTCTTCCCGAATACTTACGATACTGTCCGCAACGAAAGCCTGCCAGCGATTTACAGCGGAACATTAGTGCTGATTCTTCTGCCTTTGTTCTTCTTTGCAGGAAAAGAAAAAGTAATTTCCGTCAGAAAAAGAGCAGTGGGCGCGGTTTTAGCATTAGTTCTGATTCTGAGTATGTATTATACGCCGGTTGACACTGTTATGCACGGTTTTCAAGTTCCAAACTGGCTCCCTTACCGCTACAGCTTTATGCTTTCGTTTTTGCTTATAACGTGGGGCGCGGAGGTTTTCGAGAAGCTTCGGCAGTTCTCGCGGCGCACGATTGGAATGTCCGCGCTCGGAATCTTCGGGCTTTTAGTGCTGTTTGAGAGCCGCGATACCTTTGACGCGACGCTCGGCAACGGCGGACGTGAGTTGTTCGACAACGCAACTGTAGTCATTCCCGCGCTGTTAATCATAGTAGTTCTGACAATCATTCTGCTCTGCAACAAGAACAAGCGCTTCGGGAAAACCGCGCTCGCTGTTACAGTCGGCGTGGTGGTCGCGTTAGAGCTTTTCTATAATACGCACACGAGCTTAAATAAGCAGGACGAGGATATATCTTATTCTGACCGCGCTACCTACACGGATTTCGTGATTCCGATGAGGGAAGCGGTAAATGAAATTAAAGAGGCTGACGACGGCTTTTATCGCATTGAAAAGGACTTCCACCGCATGGTGAATGACCCGATTGCTCTTGGTATGTACGGCTTTTCGCACAGCGCGAGTACCTTTAACGAAGCACCTGTTAACCTGCTCGGCAAGCTCGGGCTGACCTCGCGCGGGCATTACACGCGCTACAGCGGCGCAACGCCGCTTGTTAATGACTTATTCGGCGTGCGTTATATCATGTCGCACAGCAGCTATAGCTACGGACAGCCCCTCGCTGACGGCGTGCTGACGATTACACACAACGAAACCGCGTTGCCGATTGCCTATCTTACAGACACAAGGCTGATGACCTTGAATCTTGATGAATACCCGACTGACGATGTTCACCTTTTCAGACGGCAGAACCGCCTGCTTTCAACTATGCTCGGCGAGCCGAGAGTGGTTGAATATATCAGAACTATCGGCGCGGAAAACATCGAAAAGACTGTCGAGAATATCACAGAGGGCGGGACAACCGACGGGCACGTCTCCTATCACGCGACAGGCACACCCTTTGAAAGCTCGAAGATTCATTACAACATAACCGCAGAGGCTGACGGCGCGGTGTTCATGTGGCTACCGACGGCGCACGAAAGACGCGCGAGCGTCTTGGTTCAGCGCATAGACGAGGAAGGCGCAGTTGTTCACAACGACTGGCGCGGGAGCTACTTTGAATACGACGACTACTGCATTATGAACCTCGGCGAATTCAGCGCGGGCGAGCTGTTCACAGTAACGCTAACGCTTCACAGAGAGGATTTGTATTATAAAACCGCGCAGTTCGCTTATATGGACAGCGAGCTTTACGGCGCGGCGATTAACTCCTTGCACGCACTCAATTCGCAGACTGCTGTTACTATGCGCTCGGCAAATAACCTAAGAATCGACGTTTTCGCTGATACCGAAAGGTTACTGCTCACTACGATTCCTGCTGAGCCCGGCTGGACGATTACGATTGACGGGCGGGAAATCAAGCCCGTTACGGTTCTCGGCTCGCTAATTGGGATTCAGCTCCCTGCAGGGACGCACGTAATTGAAATGAAATACTCGGCTGTGGGCTATCCGATTGCGCTGTTCCTTTCGGGCGGCGGCTTGATTATCTTCATAATTCTTTGCGTGATTTATACAAAGACGAAGAAAACAAGAGCAGAAGACGAGGAGCAAGACGAAGAAGACAATGAACAGCTCACGATTGAAGACTTTGACGAGTTTGAATTTGAAATAGCGGAAGAATCTAATGTAGGGGACGACGTCCTCGGCGTCCCGCAAATAGAACTGCTTGATGACGGGCAGACAGAGTCGTCTGCCCCTACACCCGAACCCGAACTCGACGACTTCTTCGGGGAGATTCCGTCTGAGCCCGTGCTCGAGCCGGAGCCCGAACCTGCTTCTTTCATGCCGAAATCCTTCTTCGCGGAAGACGACGAACAATTAACAATTGACAATGGACAATTGACAATTGAAGAAGAACCACAGGAAGAACTGATTTTAGGCAGTGATGAAGCCTTTGAAAGCATAGCGGCTGACTTCGCGGAAATAAACGCTGAACCCGATGTAGGGGACGACGACCCTGTCGTCCCGCAAGAAGAAGAACCCGACGTAGGGGACGATGTCCTCAGCGTCCCGCTTGAAGAAGATGAATTTGAAACCACCCCGCCCTTCGGGCACCCCTCCACAGAGGGGAATGAACCCGACATCGAAATAGACGACGGCTTCCTGCCTGTGCCGGAGGTAACGCTTGACGTTGAACCGCAGGAAGAGCCCGACATCGAGCTTGACGACTTAGTCCCGCCCGAAATTAATATGCTTCCCGTTGTAGGGGACGACGTCCTCGACGTCCCGCAAGAGCCCGACATAGAGCTTGACGATTTAAGTATGCCCGAAATCGACCTTAGCTTACCGGAAGACGAACCCGCGCCCCCGCCGCCTACTATGGGAGAGATTGACTTCGCGGCGCGCAGAAGGGCGTTAGAGTTAGAGCTAATGCAGGAACGCGAGGAGCTTGAGCAGTCCTTCTCGGGCGATATATCAGACTCGTATGAAGAAGAATTTGAAATCACCGAGGTCACGCCGATAGAAGACGCACAGCCCGTAGTCGCTGAAGCGCAGGCAGAGCCGCTCTTCTCGCTTGAAGAGGAGCTTGAGGATTTCCTTGTGCCAGAAGAAGAACCTAATGTAGGGGACGATGTCCTCAGCGTCCCGTCTGAACCCTCCCTTCACACTCCTCCGCCTTGGAATTACGACGAGGTTTTCGAGGAGTTTGAGTTCACTGTAACGGAAGAATCGCAGTTCGAGGGAACTTTCGATGAATTCGCCGAGGAAGAGGACTTCGCAATTGATGAAAGCGAATCCGCTGTAGGGGACGATGTCCTCAGCGTCCCGCAAGAAGACGATGACGGCTTTAACTTTACGCCGCCGTTCGGACCGGGCACGCTTTGACAATTAACAATTGACAATGTACAATGTACAATTAATTAACTCTGAAAGGCAGAATATATGCTTTTAACTGTTGACGCTGGGAATACTAATACGGTTTTTACGGTTTTTGACGGCGACTGCCCTGTCTTTGAGGCGCGTATAAACACTGATTCCGCGCGCATGGCTGACCAGTATGCTATTACGCTCATGGATATTTTCAAGCTGCGCGGCGTTGACCGGGACTGCGTAAAAGGCGTGATTATTTCCTCTGTTGTGCCGCCTGTTACCACGCAGATTAAAGCGGCTGTCGAGGACTTGTTCGGGCTTAAAGCCTTGCTGATTGAGCCCGGGGTAAAAACAGGGCTGAACATTAAAATCGACGACCCTTCGAGCCTTGGCGGGGACCTTGCCTGCGGCGCGGTGGCGGCGAAGGAATTATATGCAATGCCCTGCATAGTTATAGACATGGGGACTATTATAAAAGTAATGGCTCTTGACAAAACCGGCGCGCTAATTGGCGGGACGCTTTCGCCGGGTGTAAAGCTCAGCTTTGAGGTTATGGCAGAAGGGACAGCCGCGCTTCCGCTCGTCGGCTCTGATACTGCTGTCCAAAGCATTATCGGCACGAACACGGTTGACTGTATCCGCTCGGGCGTGTTGAACGGCGTGGGCTGTATGTTAGACGGTTTAATCGCTCGCTTTGAGAAAGAAATCGGCGAAAACTGCTCAGTCGTTGCGACAGGCGGGAACGCCGCGGTAATAAAGCCGTATTGTGAGCGAAGCTTCGAGGTTAATCCGCACCTTGTTTCACAGGGACTGCGAATTATACATAAAAAAAACGCGTTGCACCCTTAATGGGGCGACAGCAAGAAAGGAACCAAACATGGCAAACAAAGAAAACAGCAGAGCGATTCAGAAACGTACGCTCATGCTTGTACAGCTCGGCGTACTGACGGCAATCGTCGTCATACTGCAAATCATTGCAATCGCAATGAGACCTATGTTCCCCGCATTTACTATTTCGCTCGTTTTACTTCCGATAACAGTCGGCGCGGCAATCATCGGCGTGCACGCGGGCGCGTGGCTCGGGCTTGCTTTCGGAGCGGCTGTCTTAATCTCGGGCGACGCGAATCTGTTTTTAGTCTTCAACGCACCGGGAACAATCTTAGTCGTCCTCGCCAAGGGCTTGCTCGCAGGGACAGCGGCAGGCTTCGTTTACAAGCTGCTCGCAAGCAAAAGCAAGACAGTCGCGGCGGCGTGCGCGGGCATAATCTGCCCGATTGTAAACACAGGTGTTTTCATTGTCGGCTCGTATTTATTTTTCCTGCCGCTTATTTCCGAGTGGGCAGGCGGAATAGAAAGCAGCACGACCTTCATCTTCTTCAGCATGGTCGGCATTAACTTCCTTGTAGAGCTCGGGCTCAATCTTGTGCTTATTCCCGTCATTGTCCGCTTGATTGAATACGGACAGGACAGAAGGGTAACATAAAATTTAACATGACTTTTTTCCGCAACGTAGCCGAGCAAGTGCCGGAATTCCGGCACTTAGCTCGTAATATTAACAGTGATAACCCCCTGCCTACATTGGCAACGGGGCTTTCGCACATTCACAAGGCGCATTTTTTAGCGGCGTTGGCTGTAGGGGACGGCGTCCTCGACGTCCCGTTAAATGAAATCGAAAATGCAAAATCTACGGGACGTCGAGGACGCCGTCCCCTACTGGTGTTAACCGAAACCGAAAGCGAAGCAATGCGCCTTTCCGAGGATATAAACACCTTCACGAATGCGCAAACTTCACTTGTCTACCCCGCAAAAGACCTGAACTTAGGCACTTTTGAAACGGGCTCAAAAGAATACGAATACAGAAGATTGCACGTTTTGAGCAATAAACCTAAAATAATCATCGCCACGCCTGAAGCCGCAGGGCAGCTGACAATTTCGCCCGAAGACTTAAAAGCGCAGACTGTTTCAATCAAGCAGGGCGATGAAATAAACTTAGAAGACTTAAAAGAAAAGCTTGTAAGCATGGGCTTTTCAAGGTGCGATATGGTTGAGGGAGTCGCGCAGTTTTCGGTGCGCGGCGCGATTGTTGACATCTTCGCGCCTAATAACGAAAGCCCCGTGCGCATTGAGTTTTGGGGCGATACGGCGGACAATATAGGCTTTTTCGATAAAGAAACGCAACGGCGCGTAGGGGCGGACGACCCTGTCCGCCCGATACAGATTGCGCCGTGTTTTGAAAACCACCTCGCTGACGGACGCGCAATGCGCGCCCCTACGTCATCATTATTCGACTATGCAGAGAATTGCATAGTTTTAGAAAGCGTCAACTGCGCGGAAAGCTATCGCGCGGCTTCGATTCGGCATGAGGAAGACTTGAAAATCGCAGTCGAAAACGGCAGCATAAAAAGAAAAGACAAATTCATGCTTACGCGCGGCGAGTTCAAGGAAATCTCGCAGAGTAAAATCCGCGCCTATTTCGATACGTTCATGCGGGGCGGCGGATTGCAGTTAGCTGAAATTCTAAGCGTCCGCGCGAATCAGCTTTCAAGCTGGAGCGGCGAATATAAGCTTCTCTGCTCGGAGCTTACGGAATATTTCAAGAAAGGCTACGCTGTCGTTGTCTTCGCGGGAACTGAAAAAGCCGCGCGGACGTTGGCACAGGACTTAAAGGACGACGGCTTTCCTGTTGACTTCTCGGTTGACCCTAAGAAAATCTACGCGAAGCGCGCGTATGTTCTTGCGGGGACTGTTGGCGCAGGCTACGATTACGCCGACGCGAAGTGCGTTATGTTAAGCTTGGCGAAGTCTTCCGGTAGGGGCGATTATCAATCGCCCGAAATAATTCACCGTCCGAAAAAGAAGAAACGCCGCGGCGAAGAAATCCGCAGTCTCACCGACATAAACGCAGGCGATTACGTAGTTCATCAGAATTACGGCATAGGAATCTTCGAGGGCGTAACGAAGCTTACGAGCGAAGAGGTCAGCAAGGACTACATCAAAATTAAATACGCAGGAACAGACGTGCTTTATGTTCCCGTCACGCAGCTTGACATGATTTCGCGCTATATCGGCAATACCGACAGCGTGTCGCTGAAGCTGAACAAGCTTCACTCGGACACATGGGCTAAAACCAAAGCAAAAGCAAAAGCCGCCGCGGACGAGCTTGCGGAGGAGTTAATCGCGCTGTATTCAAAGCGTCTTAAAAGCACGGGGCATAAGTTCCCGCGCGATAACAGCGAGCAGGTGCAGTTCGAGGAGCATTTCAGCTATATCGAAACCGACGACCAGCTCCGCTGTACCCGGGAAATCAAAGCCGATATGCAGACTGCGAAGCCGATGGACAGACTGCTCTGCGGCGACGTGGGCTTCGGGAAAACAGAAGTCGCGCTTCGCGGCGCGTTCAAGTGCGTTATGGACGGGCGGCAATGCGCCTTGCTCTGCCCGACGACAGTGCTTGCGTGGCAGCATTATCAAACTGCAATCAAGCGCATGAGCGGCTTTCCGATAAACATAGAACTACTCTCACGCTTTAGGAGCGCGAAGGAAATACGGCAGATTCTCGAAAAGCTTAAAAAAGGCATAGTTGACCTTGTAATAGGCACGCACAGAATAGTGCAAAGCGATGTTGAATTCCGCAACTTAGGGCTTGTAATTATCGACGAAGAACAGCGTTTCGGCGTTAATCACAAGGAAAAATTCAAGGAAGCGTTCAGCGGCGTAGATGTGCTGACGCTGTCAGCCACGCCGATTCCGCGGACGCTCAATATGGCTATGAGCGGAATCCGCGACATGAGCGTAATTAACTCACCGCCACAGGACAGACAGCCCGTGACGACTTATGTAATCGAGCATGACCTCGGCGTTGTCGCGCAGGCTATTAACAAGGAACTGCGCCGAAACGGTCAAGTTTATTATATTCATAACCGCATTGAGACGATTTTAGACTGCGCGGCGAAAATTCATTCGGTTTGCCCCGAAGCTAAAATCGGCATAGCACACGGCAAGCTGAACGAGGACGAGCTACTCGAGGTCTGGCGCAAGCTCTTAGACGGCGAGATTGACGTACTTGTTTGCACTACGCTCATTGAAACAGGCGTTGATGTCCCGAACGTCAACACGCTTATTATTGAAAACGCCGACCACATGGGACTCGCGCAATTGCATCAGCTTCGCGGGCGCGTTGGACGGACGAACAAACGCGCGTATGCTTATTTCACGTTTAAGCGCGGGAAAGTGCTGACCGAAATAAGCACAAAAAGATTAAACGCGATTCGCGAGTTCACGCAGTTCGGCTCGGGCTTTAATATTGCAATGCGCGACTTAGAAATACGGGGCGCAGGTTCAATCCTCGGCGCGCGGCAGTCGGGGCATTTGAGCGCGGTGGGCTATGATATGTACTTGCAGCTGCTCAATCAAGCAGTTGCCGAGCAGAAGGGTGAGGAATCGCCAATTCGCGAAGAAGCGTTAATCGATGTGAAAATGGACGCCTTTATCCCCGAGAATTATATTTCAAGTGCGGCGCAGAGGATTTGGTGCTATAAGCGAATCGCGGAAATCCGCAATAACGAGGACGCGCTTGATGTTACCGATGAGTTAATCGACCGCTACGGCGAGCCGCCTGCGTCTGTAGTCGGGCTGATTGAAGCCGCGCAGGTGCGCAACTTGGCGGGCGAGGCGGGAATCAAAGAAATACTGCAAGACGGTGCAGTCTTGAAAATCCTTAATGATAAGCCCGACATGGAGAGCGTGAGCCGCGCTGTCGCCGCAATGGGCGAGCGGGTTTCGCTTGACTTTACGGGGAAATATAAGGTTAGTGTAAAGCTTGTAAAGGGTGAAGAACCACTGAGGACGGCGAGAGGGTTCTTGGAGGCGTATCTTGACAAGGGGTAGAAAGTATGATATACTTTAGTTAATGACAAAGCAGGGGTAATCTTATGGAATTTGGAAAAGAAATAACATCTATGTTGGAAGAAATATTAGAAGAGCAAACTAATATGCATAATACACTTATAGCTAAAGTTAATAAAATGCAAGAAACTGTGGATAATTTAGAATATATAAGAGATGCTAAAAAAATCGCAGAAATCGCAGAAATCATGAAAAAAACCAGTGCATAACAAAAACTCCGCTGTTCAGCGGAGTTTTTCTGTTTCACATCTTCTTCTGATAATAAACCATAGCAGCGAGCGCAAAGACAACATTTGCGATTGCTATAATGCTTAAAAGCGGCAGTGTCGGCGGCTCATAGCCTGTAAGAACGCAGAAGATAATCACAGCGGTAATAAGCCCGATGTTAAAAAGCCACGCTTGAAAAGCGGCGATTCCTCTAACGGCGAGATTCCGTTCGTCTTTTTCTTCGATTGCGATTTGCTTGTTGCGCTTTTTTGCAAGCTCTAAAATAACTGTCGGAACAATAAACAAAACCGCCCCGCCTAAAATCAAGCCTCCGATAAGCCACCAATTTATTTCGCGTGCATTTTCGGGCGGGTCTATAATATCAAAAGCCACAAACACCCCCGTAACTACACCGGCGACAACGCCGACTATTAATAAAACTATAAGCGATTTTAATTCTTTCTTGATTTTGTCTTTCATTTCATTTCCTCCTCAAAAATAAATATTTCCTCAATGCTCATTTCAAAATACCGCGCGATTTTGAACGCAAGAATAATCGATGGGTTATACCTGCCTTTTTCAAGCGAGATAATCGTCTGCCTTGAAACCTCGAGCGTCAAGGCGAGCTCGTCTTGCGTTATGCTTTGCTGTTTTCGGATTTCTTCGAGTTTGTTTTTCACGGAATCCCTCCCAAGGCAATTTGTAGGAATAACGGACGCCATTAATGGCGTCCCTACATTTAATGTAAAGCCTGCTTTACATTAATAATAACACGAAGCTTTTGAAATGTCAAGCTAACTTTACATATTTTTGCAATTTCGGCGAAATGCACAAAAAACCCCTCTGCTTTTTAACAGAGGGATTCACTCATCATGAAAAGGCTTCTTATTCGCCGCTATGCAGATTTTCGCAAGTATTCTTATAACCTCCGGTCGCCGCTCCTTTATCAGCCGATTGACCTCGTTTTCGTCTGCGGCATTAACCACGCGAATATACATCGGCGGCATTAAGTCTAAAGCCCTGTCGGTAATCCCGCGCAGGCACTCATCGCAAGCGCAGGCGTTGAACCGCTCGACAGCCGTTCCGAGCTGTTCTAATATAAGCAGAAGCGGCACGCTGACAATCTGCCGCTCGGAAATAGACTCCGAAGGGCGAATAAAAACACGCTCGATGATTTCTTCGGGCTCGGCGTTTTTTTCTTCGGTGATTGCCTTTAAGGCGGGGTTTTCACCCACGGATTCCGACAGCTTTTCAAGCTTCATGTGCTTGGTTATGTTTTTGCGCGGACGGCGCGGGCGTTCAAGTGTAGGGTGCGACGCCCCCGGCGCACCGTCGGTTTCGGAAAATTTTAACGGAGACGCCGCGCGCAGTGCGCTGGCGTCGTTCCCTACATTCGGCGCGGGACGATTGCCATCGTCCCCTATGTCGAAATATTCTTTTAAATTCAAAAGCTTCAAAACATTTGAAGTTTTATTGTTTCTGGGCATTTACACACCTTCGGATTTAATATCTCGCATGAATAACACGCCATGTAGTATTCGTTATTTTATAAAGTTCTTCGCAGATTTTGTTGCAGACCTGCTTATCAGAAAAATCAAGGTTTATTTTAAACAATAAATCTATTCTAATAATAGATTTATAAAAGCCTTGCGGGAAGCTGTAGTCAAGGTCGTTTAATGACACAGCCTTTTGGCAGCAGGGAGTAGTGACGTTTAAATCTTCAAAGCCGCTCTCTTCTGAATAAACCGAGCCCATCGCATCTCCCCACCAGTCCAAAGCGGAGACTTTGCAAAACGGGCACAAAGCTTCTTCTAAATTCCCGCCGCAATCTGCAAATTGAATAACATCACTAACTTCAATTACTATATTATCCTCTTCGTTATAATAATTTGAATAAAAGCTAAGCTTCTTAATTAATTCAATGCTTGTTGTATCTAACTTGTAGCTCGGATTGTCCGGAATAAAACTCATATAATACTCTGACATTAAACAATTTCCTCAGGTCGCGGATACTTCCGCGGTCTGCCGCGCCCTAATTTCTTTTCCACGCGTTTGGGCTTGTCAATACCGAGAATCTCGCAGGTCAAGTCGCGGAACTCCGCCGCTGACTTTGAGCGGGGCGCGTAGTCTGTAATCGTCTTGCCGTGCGCGGGGGCTTCGGCAAGCGTCACGCTTTTGAGGATTTTCGTTTCAAATACATCTGTGTCAAGCTGTTCTGCGACAAGGCTCGAAAGCTCCTCAACTTCTTTGGTTAGAATCAAGCGCGGGTTGTATTGATTAAGCAGAATCCCGCGAACTTCGAGCGCGTTGTTGAAATATTTCTTAACCGCGAAAATTGTTTCTTTAAGCTGTGAAAGCCCTTGTAAGCTGAGTATTTCGGGAATCATAGGGATTACAAGCCAGTTCGCGGCGGTGTAAGCGTTAATTGTGAGAATCGAGAGTGCGGGCGGCGTGTCGATTACAACATAGTCGTAGTCGGCGGAAAGCTGGTCAAGCTGGTCTTTGAGAATATGCTCTCTGCCGATTGAAGTAAGCTCAAGCTCCGCGCCCGAAAGCAGAATATTCGAGCAGACAACGTCACAGCTCTCGGTGTGCCTTATGACGTCATAAAGGTCAACCTCGCCCTTGAACACATTATATATAGTATAGGCGTCCTCCGACTCCGCACCGAGCGAGAAGCTTAAATTCCCCTGCGGGTCAAGGTCAATCGCAAGGACGCTTTTGCCCATTGCGGATAAGCACCCGCAAATCCCCGCACAGACAGTCGTCTTCCCGACGCCGCCTTTTTGATTTGTTACCGCTATAATCTTCGCCATTTTACGTCCGCCTTTTTATATTGAATGCATAAGTTCCGTCAGCACGCTATCCTCGGGATTATAAATATGATAGTTGCATTTGCCGTTTTTCTTAACGAAGTACATCGCTTCGTCAGCGGCGGCGAGCAGGCTTTCGTTATCCCTGCCATGCTCGGGAGCAATCGCAATGCCGAGACTCGCTTTAATTTTAAGAGTTACATTGTATTTTACAGCTTCATAGCCCTTATCAAACAGCTGAAGCACGCCGGTCGCTAATTCGCCTATTTCGTCTAATGTCTTCTCGTCTGTTACGCACATGACGAACTCGTCGCCGCCGAAACGCCCCGCGAAGCCTGCGCTTCCGAGCTTTTCTTTTATAATGTCTGCGACGCGCTTGATAATTTCGTCGCCCGTATCGTGACCGTAGGTGTCGTTGATAAATTTAAAGTCGTCAACGTCTATGAATATTACTCCTACGCGGCTGGTTGCAGTTCTTGTAATCTCCGCTTGAAGCTCACGCATGAAGGTCTGACGGTTATACAGCCCGGAAAGGAAGTCGTAGCTTGCGCGCTCGGATAATTGCAAGGAGAGAAGCTTTTCGCTGTTGATGTTAGTTACAACGCCGACGATTCTCGTCAGTTCGTCCGAGCGGTCAAGCACGCAGTGCGAGCGGACGGAAATCCAAATCATGCTTCCGAACTTCGTTGTTACCTGATACTCGCCGTTCATAGAGCCTTTATTTCTGAACAGCTTGTTAATATCCACTTTATAACGCTCGGCGTCTTCTTTGTCCATAATCGCTTCTATGAATCTGCCGTTCATCAGCGTTGCCTGCTCGGTTTCGATTTCAAACATTTCCTTGAAATTATCGGAAACGAAGAGCACGCCTTTCTTGAAGTCCCACTCGAACAGCATATTGTCGGACAGCTGAGAAATAGTCATGTGCATTTCCCCGCTGATTAAAACCTCGTCAAGCATATCATTAAACGAATCGGAGATATAAGCATATTCGTCCGTGCCCTTAACGACGAGCCGCTCGCTCATGTCGCCCTCGTTTATCCTGCGCATTTTTTCGATAACGTCATGCGGCGGCGAGGTCACGCGGCGAACGATTGAAAAAGCGAAAACTATAGATATAGCGCACATTCCCGCTATAACCACCACTGCCATGCCGACGATAAGCGGAACTGCCGTGATTGAAGCCGCGGGGTACGCCCCGTACCAGTACCAGCCGTTCACTACGCTGTTTTTGTTTCCGTTGATTGTGCCGTATGCGCCGATATATGTGCTGTTAGTGAGCCGCCCCGAATCCACATCGCGCCTTATTGTGATTGTATTATTTACAATTTCTGCAAGCACAGGCGAGGTAAACTGCGAAATCCGCGTAACAGGGTTGTCGTAAAGCCAAAGCGCGGTGCCTTTTCTGTCGGTCACGAAGAAGGTTCCGCCTTCCTCATCTTCAAACAAGCCTCTGGTTCTGAGGTAATTTTTGAAGATTTCAGCCGAGAAAATCATGCAGACATAGCCGTGAACGATTTCCTCCTCGGATATAGCGGTGTAAATCGAAAAGGTATTATCGTCTAAGTTTATATCAGACATAGCGGTTTCGTTACGGTTCAGCGCGTCGGCTTCTAAATATTCATCAAACATATAACCGAAGCCTCCGAACGAGTCAATAAACACATGACCCTCGGCGTTGCTCACGATAATATTAAGCAGGTGCGGGCTGACAGTCGTCACGCTTTCAAACAAGCGGGTGACCTCGTCCTTAACCTCGCTGTAGTTCCCTGTTGCGGCGAGCTTGATTTCCTCAAACTGTGCAAGCGACTGCAGCGACGTCACACATTCGTCAACGATTACGTCAAGCCCGACAGCCTGCGCATAGCTCAGTGCTTCAATCTCGGCTGTGATGATTTTTCTGTTCTGCCCTGCCGTCGCCGAAACCCCGACAGCCACCGCGACCCCCGCCGGAACTAATATCGAGACTAATAAAACTAAGCTTAACAGCGGTTTTAATCCTATTTTCATGATTTACTCCTTAATTTAGATAAATCTGCTGACATCTACGATTTCGTCGGCTTCCGCCTTTTCGAGCGCGCGCTGCTTCAATTGAATCTCGTTTATGTATTTCGCAACTAATTCCTCTTGGCGTGCGTTCATGAAGAGGAAGCTGCAGCCGTAGCCTAAAACAATATCGTCGTCGTCTTTTTTTACTCTTAAAACCTTAGCTACGAACTCCATGTTCCCGAGCCCCTCGGTTATAACGAGAGCCGCCATGTCGTCCCGCTTCAGCTCAACCTGCTCGCTGTTCCCGAGAAAAACCCCGCCGATATTAATATCCTGTATTACGAACGGAATATGCGGGTCAACGTCTACGTGCTTGGTTCCGCGGGTGATTGAAGTCAGTACGCAGGGGATTTCCATCGCGATTTTATAAAAGCGACGACGGTCGGGAATCAGCTCGGCTTCCACCTGCGTCAGCGTGATGTTAAGCTGAACCTCGGTCGAAACGGCGATATGCCCCGGAAGATTGAACCTGTCGCCCGCTCTCGTGTGAGCGATTACGGTAATGCTCGCGTTGCGCGCGAACACGGGCAGGTTTTTGCCTTTTATTAAAACAGTTTCATTAGGCTTGAAACGTTCGTTCTCTCTGACGATGCTCTGCGGGAACATAAAATTCTTTGTCAGGGTCAGGAGAGCGCGCCCTTTTGAAGTGCATATTTCTAATTTAATTACCTTGTCCTTATCAAGAACTAACACGCAAACAACTCCTTGCCGATAAGATGAATTAAGATGAAAAAAATCTCTGTTCCCATAAGTATACTATAAAATAAAAAATAAATCAATAGAATTTAGATATATTTTTGCAGTTTTTATCGATAAAATTTAATAAAACGAATGTAATTTCTGCCTTTTGCAGTTTTTTCGTGAAAAAAGCTGTACAAAATCAAAAAAAAGCTGTATAATAAAAATAATTATACGGGGGAACAAAATGCACAGTTTTTTTCATGCAGATACAGAAAAATACATAAAACGGCGGAAATATATTTTATGGCTGACGCTTCTGCCGCTTTTTCAGGCGTCGTTCATCGCCGCGCTCATAGTTATTGTTAACTTCCGCGCCTTTCACGAAAAAGGCTTTCACTTAATTGCAGTGCGCGGGGTTGGGGTTGCCGCGCTCGTGGGGGTATTGCTTTTCTTTGCGGCTTATATCTTCACGGAAAAGCTTGTGAAGCGGGGTGCGCGCTATACTTATTTTGAAATAGCGGAGAAATCGTTGATTTTCAGCCGCTACGACGGCGATTATATCAGCCGCGGGAAAAGAATCGTGAGCCGCAGGCTTTATGTAATCCCTTTATCCTCCTTAAAAAAAATCGGCTTCAGCCAAAAGAAGCGCAGAATTTACCTTGAGGGCGAGGATTTCCGCGAGTATTGCGACTTGAGCGAGCGGCTCAACTATAAATTATCGGACGGCTTCCCCGAATTCGGGAGCTGGTGGTATAACGAAAACGGCTTCAAAAATATTTCGGCGGTGAGAATCCCGAAAATTTTCACCGAAACGGACATGGAAAAAATTTTCAGCAATATTATTGAAGCAAAAAAATATTTTTCAGACGCGCCGAAGCCGAAACCTTATGTACACAAGGAAGCCGATTTTGTCAGACGCAGACGGGCTTTAGCGAAATTCAACCGACTGCAGAAAATGTAAAAAAATGGAAAAGCTCGAAAAATATCGAAAAAGAATAAAAATTTTATCAAAAAGTTGACGAAAAAGGGTTGAAAATATCTATATATTGTGCTATACTAATCTATATGCGATTTTTTAATGCATTTCTGTGCAAGGAGGACAAGCATTTATGTCGGGATTATTCAATACAACAGCTTTTAGGGTAGTTGAGCAGGGCGTAAGCATAATGGCGGAGAACAACCGTATTATTGCCCAGAACATAGCCAACGCCGATACGCCCGGTTATAAGACTAAATATTTATACTTCGAGGGGATTCTCCGCGAGAAGATGAACATGAGAGGCACGGAAAAGTTCAAGAAAGAGCTTCACATGGGGACGGCGATGTACATAGACGAGTACACAAAGGGTCAGCCCGACGGCAATAACGTCTGCAACGACACACAGCAGGCGCTCTTCGCCAAGAACAAGCTCCGCTACGAAGCTTTAATCAATCAGCTTAACTCTGAGTTTGAATTGTTAAGAACCGCAATGAGGAGAAATTAATTATGGCTTTTTTATCTTACTTAGATATATCTGTTTCGGCGATGGCGGCGCAGAGATTGCGCCTTGAAGTCATTCAGCACAACGTCGCGAACGAATCTACCACCCGCCCGGACGGCGATGCCTACAGGCGGCAGGTGGTTGTTTTCGGCGAGAACAGACCATACAAGAATATGCAGCCCGGCAGAAACTATGTTAAAAACCCGAGCTTCGGGAGCATACTTGAAATGACGATTGCACAGCGGCGGCAAAGACAAATGGCAGGCGTGCAGGTTTTGAGAATCGCGGAAGACCCGACACCCTTGACTCCTGTGTATGACCCCACGCACCCCCACGCAAACGCGGAAGGCTATTACTATATGCCGAACGTAGACTTAGCGACAGAGCAAATGGACGCGCTTGCGGCAACCCGCTCGTATGAAGCGAATCTGACAATTTTCGACGAACTCAAAAACATGGCGACAAGAGCCTTGACTATAGGGAGATAATTATGATTAATCAAATTAATTCACAAATTCAACCGCTTGGCGGATTATTAGGCAATCAGAACACGCAGAAGGACGAGCTGAACATCAATTCGCCGAGCTTTCTTGACGTGTTTAAGAGCATTGCGGGCGGCGCAGCCCAAACACAGGCACAGAAGTCGCAGGATATGCTTGACCTCATGCTCGGCAATGTTGACGACTTAGAGCGTATCGGAAGCAACATGACTAAGGCGCAGGTCGCGCTTGAGCTTTTAGTCAACGTCAGAAACACAACTCTCGAAGCATATAACGAAATAATTAAAATGTCAATTTAAGTAAAAAATAGAGGTACATATAATGGGCAAGGCAAAAGAAAGCTTTGTAAAGGTTAGCGGCGTTGTTCGGGAAAAGTGGAGCGCGGCGAACAGAAGCGCGCGTATAATTACACTTGCGGTTGCGGCGGCTATGCTCGTGGCTTTGTTTGTGCTGATTGCACTTTCGACCCGCACAGATTACGCCGTGCTCTATACAGGCGTTTCCGCAGAGGAAATCAGCGAGATTTCGTCCGCTCTCAGCACAATGGGCATACAGGCGAGGATAGACGGCTCAGCGGTCAGCGTGCCGAAAGAGTCGGTTGACAACGCGCGTATGCAGCTCGCGATTCAAGGCTTCCCGAAGTCTACCTTTAACTATAATATATGGAACGACGGCGTGGGAATGTTCTCGACAGACGCCGAAAGACGGGAAATTCAGAAGCAACAGTTAGAGCAGAACATCAGAGCCACGCTCAGAAATATAACCGACGTGCAGGACGCATTAGTAATTATATCCCCCGCAAAGCATGACAGATACGTAATGCACACAGACAGAGAGCCCGCTCGTGCGATGGTTCAGCTTACGCTTCGCCCCGGCGTTCGGCTCAGCCCGAAGCAAATCGAAGGTATTTATCACTTGGTTCAGATGTCCGTGCCGGAGCTTAACAGAGAAAATATTAGTATTGCCAATCAGGACGGCATAACGCTCATAGCGGACGACGCAGGCAGTGCGGAAGCCGCCTTCGCGCTCGAAATGCAGAAAATTAATATGCAGATGGAATACCAGAGAACAATGGAAAATAACCTCAGAGCGTCGGTTGAGAATCTTCTTTCGGGGACTGTGAGGGATTATCGCGTTACTGTTAACGTAAGGCTGAACTTCAGCGAGTGGGAAAAAACAACGCTTGAATACGAGGGCGCAAATGTTGACGAACGAGGCTTTCAGCACGGGATTTTAGACTTCTCCGAACGCCTTGTCGCCTGGAACGCCATCGACATTGACGGCGGCTTGGTCGGCGTTATGCCTAACGCGGATATTTCCCCCGATTTCCCCACTTGGATAGGCGGAGAGGGCAACGAGGGATATTACGAAAGCTCGGAATATTTAAAATACTTAGTAAATGAATATAATACCTTTGCGCGGTCAAGTGGCTTCGACGTTGAATTTATTTCCGTAGCTGTGCAAATTGATGAAGGTGCGCTTCCGCAGGACGAAATAGATTCATGGCGTTCACTGATTGCAAACGCGGTAGGCACAGAAATGGCGTTCGTCACCGTAAGACCTACCAACTTCCTGCTCGTTCCTCCCTCCTCGGATATATACTACAGTCAGCAATCGCCTGTAAGAAATCTGCTTGTATTCATTATTATTTCGCTCGGCGCGCTGTTAATCATACTCTTCATGCTCGCGATTATGTCAAGCGGCTCGAAGAAGCGGCGGCTCGTCCGCGTCAGAGGGGACGCGTATCAAGGGGCTACGCCTGCCTTTGATGACGTGAGCCTCGGCGGCTATAACGTCATTGAAACTCCCGACATAGAGCAGGAAGAGTTTACTCTTATGCCGCTCGGCGGCGACGGAACGGATACAAAGGATGTTCTGCTCAAGAATGAAATCCGCGAATTCGCTAAAACTAATCCCGATATAGTCGCACAGCTTATCCGCACTTGGATTCGCGACGGTGGGTGACGGACAATTAACAATTAACAATTGACAATGTACAATTAATTAAATTTTTAAAGAGGTGGATTCCATGTCTGAAGGCGGAAATATTTCTAATATGCAAAGAGCGTCTCTCGTGCTGTCTTCTATCGGCGCGGAGAATGCCTCCTTGGTTTTCAAAAACTTCTCGGACGATGAAATAGAAAAGCTTACGCTTGAGGTTGCGAAAAACGACTACTGGCCTATGGAAATCGTTGAAGAAGTGCTTAACGACTTTTACGAGCTCTGCCTTACACAGAAGGTTATTTCCGAGGGCGGCGTGGACTATGCGCGCGAGGTGCTTGAAAAAGCCTTCGGGCAGCAGCAGGCGGCGGCGTTATTCGAGAAGATTACAAAACAGCTTAAAACAAAAGCGTTCAGCTTTGTACGCAAAGCTGACTACAAGAACCTGCTCGCAATCGTGCAGAACGAGCACCCGCAGACCATTGCATTAATTCTTTCCTATGCGAGAAGCGACTAGGCTTCGGCGATTTTGTCCGAGCTCAACAAGGAAGTAAGAATAGAGGTAGTTGAAAGAATCGCGAAGATGGACGCGGCTTCCCCCGATGTCGTCCGCTCAATCGAGCAGACGTTGGAGAAGAAGTTCGCGAATCTCGTAAGCGCGGAAAGCATGGACGTGGGCGGTATCAACTACATTGCAGACGTTTTAAACTCTGTAGACAGAGGAACGGAGAAGCAAATCTTCGATGAATTAGCTCAGCGCGACCCGAAGCTTGCAGACGAAATCAGACAGAAGATGTTCGTATTCGAGGACATCGTTATGCTCGACGATATATCTGTACAGGCGTTCCTCAAGGAAGTCGACCCGAAGGACCTCGCAATCGCTATCAAAGGCTCAACCTCGGAGGTTGCCGACTCGGTTTACCGCAATATGTCTCAGCGTGCGCGTGAATCCCTGCAAACCGACGTCGAATACCTGCACAACGTTCGTCTGCGCGACGTAGAAGAAGCGCAGCAGCGCATAGTTGCAGTAATCAGACGGCTTGAAGACGACGGCGTTCTGACGATTTCCAAGGGCGGCGGCGACGAAATGATAATATAATTAAAACTGGTGAAGTGAATGTTACAGCAAAATAACAAATTTGTCTTTATTCCCGGGCATACGGTTGAAAATTCCGCTTCCGGGAGTACAGTCATGCGCCGGGTTGAAGGAAGCGGCGAGGAAGCTGCGTCCAAGCCTTTAATGCGGCAGGGTTTTAAGGCTAATGTACCTGCTGTAGGGGGCGGCGTCCCCGACGCACCGTTACAAGAAGAACCGCAGGAAGTCGAAGAGCCTTTAAACGCGCAGGAACAGCTTCTGCTCCGCAAGGAAATCATAAAGCAGTATGACGCTTTAAGACAGCAGTATATTGCAGAGGGCGAGAAAGCGCGGCTTGACGCGCAGGAATGGGCGCAAAGACTAATCGAAACCACCGAAAACGATATACGCAAACTCTATTCTAAGAACGAGCAGGACTGCGCAGAGAAGCGCAAAACCGCGCAGGAGCAGGGTTATAGCGACGGCTTTGAGCGCGGCTTGTCCGAGGGCGACGAAAAAGGCTACAAGGAAGGCTACGAAAAGGCACTCGGCGAGTGCAAGGACACATTGCAAGAGCTAATAGGCGCACTTACACAAATCGACAGCGAGCGGGAAAGATATTTTAAGGAATACGAGAGCCGCCTTTTTGATACTATATTTACTATAGCGAATAAAATCACGGTAGACAGCTTAAAACAAAAAGACAAGACAGTAATCACAAAAATGCTCCGCGAAGCGGCGAAGAGCTTCAGAAACTCCGAGTATATACGGGTTACGCTGTCAAAGCTTGACGTTGAGCAGGTCGGAACAGCGGGCATGGACGCTATGCGGGAGATTTTCCGCGAGTCACAGCATATTGAGTTTGAGGTAGTCAAGGACGCGCCCGAGGGTACACTGATTCTTGACAACGGCAGCGAAATCACCGACGCAGGTGTGGCAACACAGCTGATGATGATAGAAAAGCTCGGAAAAGGGAAATTCCGCGATAAATCGGAGGACGACGTGTAGGGAACGGATTTATCCGTTCTGGAACGCATAAATGCGTTCCCTACAAACACGCTGAAAAGATATGGACTTAAACAGCTTCGTAAAAGAATTAAAAACCTACGATTCTTACCGTAATATGGGTAAGATTGAGAAAATAATCGGAATGACCATCGAGGCGAGCGGACCCTCCTGTAACATCGGCGACGTCTGCCGCATTTTCAGCAAGGATATGCACAGCCATGTTTTTGCCGAGGTAGTCGGGTTCAACTCCGAAAATGTACTGCTCATGCCTTATACCGACATTGAGGGGATAGGTCCGGGCAGTATCGTCGATAACACAGGCGAAAAGCTCATGGTCAAAACCGGCGAGAATCTAATCGGGCGCATCATCGACGCAATCGGCAACCCGATTGACGGCGGCGGCGAAATCGAATACACAGGCGTAATGCCTATTTCGGGGATTCCTGTCAACCCGCTGACCCGCCCGAAAATCGCAGAGCCTATTGAGCTCGGTGTAAAGGCAATCGACGGCGTAATGACGCTCGGAAAAGGGCAGAGAATCGGATTTTCGCGGGCTCGGGCGTTGGTAAATCCACGCTGATGGGCATGGTAGCGAGAAAAGTTAAAGCCGACCTGAACGTAATCGCGCTCGTAGGAGAGCGCGGACGTGAGGTTCGTGAATTTATAGAAAACGACCTCGGCGACGAGGGAATGGCGCGCTCTGTAGTCGTAGTCGCAACGGGCGACCAGCCTGCAATGATGCGCAATAAGTGCCCGCTGACCGCAACGGCAATAGCGGAATATTTCATGCGGCAGGGCAAGGACGTGCTCCTCATGATGGATAATCTCACCCGCTTTGCTATGGCACAGAGAGAGGTCGGGCTGTCTATCGGCGAGCCGCCGATTGCAAGAGGCTACACGCCGTCAATTTACTCGGCACTTCCGAAGCTCTTGGAACGCGCGGGTTGCTTTGAAAAAGGCAGTATCACGGGGATTTACGCAGTGCTTGTTGAGGGCGATGACACCAACGAGCCTATTGCGGACACTGTACGCGGGATTATCGACGGGCACATAGTTTTATCGCGGAAAATAGCGGCGCGCAACCATTATCCCGCTATTGATATATTAAACAGCGTTTCACGCCTTATGGTGCTTGTTACGCCGCAGGAGCATCAGGATTTGTCGAACAGACTGCGGAATCTGCTCGCGCTTTACGAAGCTAACGCCGACCTCATCGCAATCGGCGCGTACAAAGCAGGGACAAACCCCGCGCTTGACGAAGCGATTGGCAAAATCAACGCGATTAACGGCTTCCTCACGCAAAAAGTCAAGGAATCGTTTGACTTGGACGAGACTGTGAAGCTGTTAGAACAGGTGGTAATTTAATATTATGAAAAGAATAATAAGTATACTAATAATTTTTATTTTTCTCTTCGCGGCTTGCTCGGCAGGAAACGATATAATTAACGACGAGCAGGAGCTCGTCAGCGAGCCTGTCATAGAAGCCGAAAAGGAAGAAGAGCCCGAAATGGTGCATATCGGCGGAGTTTATACCGATACGTACATGAACATGACTTTTGAAATTAACAATCCTGATTGGGCTTTTGACAAGAGGGGTGAACGCGAGGAGGTTGTTTTTTTCAACGAGCACGACGGATTTGAAGAAGCGGTTATTTCAATAGATTCGGCAGTATTTACCGGCGATGTTGAGCAATATATTGAAGATTTATGGGAACAGTCTAAAACGTTCCACGCCATGATTGCGACCCCCGGAGTTACGATAACATATAATAATCCGGAGCAAATCATTATCGGCGGAAAATATACAGGTTATGCATATGCTTTTGAATTTGACTTCCCTGACGGCGATGTCGTGATAAGCAGAGAGCTTTTTTGGTATGCAGGAGAAAGGATATATCAGTATATAGCCGCGGGAAATCCGCAGAATATCGACGAAGTCTTCAGCGTCTCAGACAGAATCCTTGAAACATTTGCAACTATTGAATAATATAAACGAGCTGATAATCAATGAAAAAATTCGAGTTTTCTTTAGCGAAGCTAAAAACCTACAAAGAGCGTATGCTTGAAGCCGAGAAGAACAACCTCGGGATTCTTCGGCGGGAGCTTGTTGTTCTGCAGGAACAGCTACAGGATATTTTCCGCCACATTGAAGAAAAAAACGCCGAGCTCGCCGAGAAAATGCTCACAGGCATTACTCCCGTTGATATAGCAGTGCGCAAACGCTTCATTACCTCCCGCAAGCAGGACGCTTCGCTCAAGCAAATCGAAATCGTCCGCAAGGAGGACGAAATAGCGCGTCAGCTTGAACTCGTACTGGAATTACAGAAAGAAGTCGCCTCGCTTGAAAAGCTTGAGGAAAATCAGCTTGAGGAATACCGCGCGCTGGAGCTTAAAGAAACCGAGCTGTTTATCGATGAATTCATGACTAACGCGGACTTTAGGAAGCAGAAGAGTTAAATTTCGACAATTATTTTATATAAAATTTGTAAAAAGAGTGAGTAATTATTGACATTAGCGCAAATATTGTGTA
Organism: Oscillospiraceae bacterium; assembly: GCA_009781425.1. GTDB lineage: Bacteria > Bacillota > Clostridia > Oscillospirales > Ruminococcaceae > Ruminiclostridium_E. The sequence goes on along the minus strand of WQYC01000011.1, from coordinate 17,477 downwards.
TAATTAGAAGAAGGTGGGTAAATATGCACCATTTTTGCCGTTTTTGCTTTTGAATTTCGTTATTAAGCCGTAAAAAAGCTTGATATATATTAATTTCATGCAGAAAGGAGGTGTATGGAAAGATGATTCTATGTAGTGGCGCAGGCATTACCCCGCAAGAATTCCCGCAGTTACCCGCATTTGTCAAGGTCGAAGGCGACTTCACAGAAGAAAGCTTCGCAGAGCACATGAGAGACGCTTTCAAGGCAGGCGGCAAGGAGCAATTCGAGACTGCAACGCCCGTCACGCCGCAAAAAACCGGACAGGAGTTCGACGACGCAGAGCATTTGGCGGCTTATCTTCTCAGCATAGCGAAACCCGTTGTAGTTGACGAACAGCCGAAAATGAACGAGCTTGAGCTCGCAGTGAAGCCGCAGTTGGAAATCCCTGTAGGGTGCGACGTCCCCGACGCACCGGAATTTACTGAAACACCCAAAATGCCGGAATTCACCGTAAACCCCGAAATACCGGAAATCCCTGTAGGGTTCGGCGTCCCCGACGAACCGCAAAAATCGGAAACCTCGCAAATAACTGCAAACCCCGAGCCTTCGCAAGACCTTTCGCACCGCCCGTCGCTCGAAGTAGTTTACGAGTACTTCAATGCAATCCGCGAATTAGTTTTCGGTAAGGATTACGAAGGAAACGAAATACTGACGGCAGAGCAAATCAAATGGGCAGTAAGTCAGCTCGAAGCTGGCGGCAAAATCGAAGCGGCAACAACAGAACTGATTCAGCGATACGCAGAAGCTTTGAACTTCATTAACGCAGGAATCCCGCAGGCTGAATTGCCCGAAGCGCACTTGGCGAAATCTGCTGTTTTAAACGAGCAAGCGATTGAAAAACCCATAGAAACCTTTGTAACCGCTGAAAAACACCCTGTAACGCAGTTAACGCCCGAAGTCAAGGAATTCCTTGAAAAGTTCGCAGAGGTCAAGTTAGCGGTTGAAAACGGCAAAAGCGCGCAAATGACAGCCGAATCGGAAAAGCCCGAGGAACTGCTCAAAGCATGGGAAACAGTGCAAAAAGCGCACGTCGTTATTCAAGAGAAGCCGGAAGAATTTAACGAACTGTTAGAAAAGTTCAAGGCGCAAAATCCGGAAAAATCGGAAAACTTTGAAAAACCGCAAAAATCAGAAGCTCCTGTAGGGCGTGACGTCCCCGGCACGCCGCAAGAATCCGCGACAACCTATTTTGAACCCAAACCCGCGATTCTTGCAAAAGCAGAACTGCCTCAGCTTCCCCAAAGCACAGTCGCACAGGTCAGCGAGCAGGTTTTAGCGAAATTAACGACAGCGACCAACGGCACGACTACCTTCGAGATGATTCTGAATCCTGTCGAGCTCGGCAAAATCGCAGTCAAAATCGTAATAGGAGCAACAGGAACAGCAGTCGAAATCACCGCAGAAAAAGCCGCAACCGCTCAGCTTCTGCAAAACAGCGCAGACAGAATCGGTCTTGCACTCGACAAAGGCGAAGCAAAGCTTGAAAGCTTTATCGTAAACGTTGAAAACAAGCAGGACTACAGCGAACAGCGCGAGAACCAAAGCAACAACCGCGGCGAGCAGCAGCAGGAATCCGAAGAAAACGGCGAAGATGAGCAAGGCATAAGCTTCGCGGAATTACTTCAAGCAGGCTAATCCTTTATGAAAGGAGGAAAAACATGAGCGTAAACAGTACACAAAATATTGCCGAGAATAGGGAACGGTTCGCGAAATACTTTACAAAGCAAGACAAAGACGCCTTCTCAATGGAAAACTTCTTCAATCTGCTGATGGCTGAAATGTCAAACCAAGACCCACTCGAGCCCATGTCAAACACAGAGTTTATCGGCAGCTTAGCGAATTTTACGGCACTCAAGGCTCAGCAGGACGCGCTCTACTATCAAAACGCGAACTACGCGCAGTCGTTAGTAGGCAAAACCGTGACAGTCCCTGACTACAGCGGAAACTCAGGCATAAGATTCGTCAGCGGAATAGTAACCTCGATGAATGTTACGGACGGCGAATTCAGCCTCAAAGTCAACGGCAAGGACCACCCGCTTTCGAGCATAATGGAAATCCTGCCGACACATAACCCTTACACGATTACAGGGAACGAAGGAGCTTACGCCGCCGCACTCATAGGCATGAAGGTCACGATTGCAGGCAGAAGCGACACAGGCGTCAGAGTTACCGAAACAGGAATCGTTTCACGCTTTGAAATCAGAGATAACGAAATCAGCATAATCATCGACGACAAGGCGTATCCGCTGTCAAGCGTGCTCAGAGTCGAAGGTGCAGGCGCAAAAGGCCCCGGCGATGACGACAACTGGACGGGCGAAGGCTCGGTAGAAGAACCGCCCGCGGCAAATCCACCCGCAGACCCGGACGCACAATCTGCACAATCAGACTTAATTTCAGACCTTGAGAATTACACGGAGGAATTAAATCAGCTAATTTACTAACTATTAGAAAGGAGTGAGCAAGGATGCTGTTAAATGACTTTCTTAAACTGCGCGGTCAGCAAATAAGTGTTAATAAACCGCAAGACACGCAATTGCCGAATGTTCCTGCAACTCCCGAGGTTAACGAGCAAGGTCAGTCCTTCGCGGACGCGCTGAGGCAGAAGCTTGAAAAAACAAGCGCAATCGAGTTTTCAAACCACGCAATCCGCAGACTTGACAGCAGGAGCGTAGACATTGTAGAGAACGGAAAGTTAGAAAGGCTAAATGAAGGAGTCAGAGTAGCCGCCGAAAAGGGAAGCAATGATACGTTAATCTTAGTAGACACCACGGCGTTCATCGTTAATGTCCCTAACAACAAGGTAATCACAACCATGGAAATGGAAGAGCTCAAGGGCAACGTATTTACCAACATTGATTCAACAGTAATCATGTAAAACTAAAATTTAATAACAGCCGACGAACTATTAAAACATGGTCCCTAACGGGGAATGTTCTCTGCCTTGACCGATTGATAGGTAGAAAAGAGAGTCGTTCGGCGCATGAGAAAGGACTTTATCAGTTATGATGAAATCGCTTTTTTCCGGCGTTTCCGGACTTAAAAACCATACCGTTCGTATGGACGTAATAGGTAACAACATCGCAAACGTAAACACAATGGCGTACAAAGGCAACACAGTAACCTTCAGAGACGTATTCTATCAGACGAGAAGCTTCGCTTCTGCAGGCGACAACGTATCCGGCGGTACAAACCCCCGCCAAATCGGTTACGGTCTTGCTCTCGGTTCAATCGACAAGGTTATGACCCAGTCGGGCTTTACCTTCTCTGACAGCGTTTATGACTGTGCTATCAAAGGCGAAGGCTTCTTCCAGGTTATGGACGCGGCAGGAAATATCTACTACACCAGAAACGGCGTCTTCAACGTAGACAACGCAGGAAACCTTGTTGACTCCAACGGTTACGTAGTTCTCGGAATTTCGGGCGATCCGACAGGCATGGGCCCCGGAAGCCAGAGAATCAATCTTTTCATTCCCGACGTCATGAACGAAGAAGCAAGCTCAAACCGCACTGTTTTATTCAACGGTTCTGAATACGAAATCAGATTCAGCGCGTCAGGCTACGGACCGAACGGCAACATCGCACTCAATATTACGCACAGCCAGGTTCCTTTTGCAACTATGAACGGCTCGGTGCTTACCATACAAATGGACTTAACGCAGAACTTCGACTACTACCCGCTTACACTTGATACGCTTCCGATTACTGCAGGTGATTTAACAAACGCAATCACCGCCGCAGGTACAGCAATCACCGATGCAAATACCGCAATCACCGCATATAACAACATGACTCCTGCACCGGCGTCACCGCTTACGCTGATTACTCCCACTACCATTCCCGCTGATGCAACTGTAGCGCAGCTTGATGAAATAGTTCGTAACGCTAATGCTATTATAGCAGCGGCACTTCCCTCAATCGCAGCAGAAAACTCGATTCGTGCGGCGGCTACCCCTCCGGCAACAGCACTTGCTGTCCCTGCCGCTCTTGTCAGCCCTGCGACGAACTTCAGAAACTCTAACGGCTTTGAACAGGCTGTAAACGACGCAATCAGAGTCGGCGGCGTAAACCCGGGTGACGGCGTTCTCCCTCTGAACATAGATTTCAGCAGTATCCCGTCCAGCACACAGGCTATTCCCGCTTCCAACTTCTTCAACTTCGGCGCGGCGGGCAGACTTGAGTTCACTGCTGTAGTCCCAGGAATCCATGCAAACGCGTTTGAAGTAAACATGAGAACCACCGACAATGCTGACGCTCCCGCAGTCCGCGCACAATGGGCGCAGAATGTGCTTACGGTCACAGTCAGAGAAGGCGCAAACGTAACCAACGAAATGATTCAGGACGCGATTAACGCGGCGGCAGGCATGACGAGACTTGGCAGCGGAGCATGGGACTTAGAAAGCGGAAACCAAAACCGCAGACTTACAGTTACGGGTGCAGTTACTCCTCCCGCAGGTCAGCAGTTGTCAAACGTAATCGGCGACCTCCCGAGAAGAATCGGGCTTCACAGCGGACAGGATAACTTCTATCGTTCTATAATCCAGTCCATGAGCACAGTCGTAATGGAAAACGGACGCTTCGCAGGGCCTCAGACAGTCCGTGACCTTGACTTAGTCTTCATTGACTCCGGCGGCGTAATCTACGGCGAACACGCTGTTCACGGCAGACTGCTCCTCGGTCGTATCGACCTCGCAATCTTCCAGAACGCCAACGGCTTACAGCAGTTCGGAACATCTTACTACAAAGAGTCGCTCTCCTCGGGTCAGGCAGAGGTTAAAATCCCGGGCGACGACGGCGCAGGCGAGGTAGTTTCCGGCGCGCTCGAAATGGCGAACGTAGACCTCTCCGAGGAATTCTCGAACATGATTATAACACAGAGAGGATTCCAGGCGAACTCGAGAATAATCACTGTTTCTGACACCATGTTAGAAGAGCTGATTAACCTCAAACGCTAATCGTAGTTGAGAAATAAAGGTTGTAAGAGTACTATTTTAACTTAATAACTTTTGCGTGAATTCGGCGCGCTGAGGGCATCGCGCCCTACAAGAAAGCTTTAGTAGGGCGTGACGCCCCCGGCACGCCGGCAACACGCGAAGATAAATAAAAAAGGACAAGCTCCAATGATTGTTTTAACTAAGCTTGACGGCAAGCAAATCCTTATAAATGAACAGCTTATAGAAACGGCGTATGAAACGCCCGACACAATTATACTGATGAACAACGGACATACCTATATCGTCGCAGAATCGCTCGACGAAATCATGAAAAAAACTATAGATTTTCGCCGCCTGTCGCGGCGGAGACAGGGAGGTAACTCTTGAACTTTACCATTATTATCGGCTGGGTCGGCTCATTTGCGGCGATTGTCATATCCATACTCATCGCCGGCGAACTTATATGGTTCGCAGACCCCGCTTCTCTATTCATAGTTGTCGTTGGTACAGCTTTTGCGATGATAGGTACACTGACCCCGAGTATGTTAAAGGGCGTCGGAAAATACATGAAATATGCTATTTTCCCTCCTAAATTCGACCCAAAGCAATACATAAAGGAACTCGTTGAATACGCAACAATAGCAAGAAGCAAGGGCTTACTCGCGCTTGAAGAAAGTGCAAACCAAGCCAAAGACCCGTTCATGAAGCAGGCGTTAATGCTTATAGTTGACGCGAACGACCCCGACAAGGTTCGTGAAATGCTTGAAAGCGCGGTTGACCACACTGCTGAACGCCACCAAAAGGGTGCGGACTTCTTCGCGAAGGGCGTTACCTTCGGACCTGCGTTCGGTATGATGGGTACGGTTGTTGGGCTTGTTTCGATGCTTCAGGTAATGGGCGACAACCCCGAGGAAATGGGTGGTTCAATGGCGACCGCGGTTATCACGACGCTCTACGGCTCAATCATGTCTAACGTTATCTGCGCCCCGCTCGAAACTGCACTGCGCCACGCGCACGGCAACGAAGAGCTCTGCATGAATATAATAATAGAGGGCGTAATGGCGATAGCGTCAGGCTCAAACCCGCGCTTCATTCAGGAGAAGCTTGAATTCATGCTTCCGAGAACAGGCAGAGGCGGCGGTGACGACAAGGGTAAGGGCAAATAATTAAGAAAAATATGAAAAATAAATAATAAATTGTAAATTTAACAAAAATTACAATTGCAATTTTCTTTACAATATGTTATACTTATTTGAAAGGAGGAAGCCATGGCTAAGAAAAAGAAGGGCCCGATTATAAAAAAGGGGCTTGACGACTGGATGGCAACATATGCGGACATGGTTACGCTGCTGTTCTGCTTTTTCGTAATGCTCTATTCGGCTTCCAATCAAGACGAAGCAAGATTCCAATATATATTACAGGCGATGAACACCACAGGCAGATACATCAACATCGTGGTGGGCAGACCGCCCGAGCCGCCGCTTGAACCGAGCGGAGAAAGCGGAAACACTCATATTCCTCCGCAGACCCCCGGCGAAAAGGACGGCAACAACCCAGGCGACACAAACCAGCCGAACCTGTTCGACGCGCTTTATAACACGCTCGCCGACTTAATCGACGATGAAGGCTTGCAGGGTGTTCAGATTTTCTCAAGACCCGGGCTTATCCGTGTAGTGCTTGACGGTGACGTGGTTTTCGACCCCGACAGCTACGAGCTTAACGCAGGCGGACAGCACGTGCTCAACGTAATCTCACCGTCTATAAATCAAGTTGAAAAATACATACGCTCGGTGCAGGTGCAGGGGCACACAGCCGACGTAGGCGGAATAGCCGGAGTAGGAATGAACGACTGGCAGCTGTCCTCAATGAGAGCAGTGTCGGTAGTCCGTCACCTTGACGAAATGACGATTTCGCTCGTAGTCAACGGCGAACGCTTAAACTCAACAGGTATGGTTGACAGCGAAAAGTTCATAGTCGAGGGCTTCGCGCAGTATTCACCTGCGGCAGAAAACGACACGCCCGAAGGGCGCGCGCAGAACCGCCGCGTTGAAATAATCATTAACCGCAACGACCTCACCGAAGAGGAAAACCGCTTCGTAGACGATATAACGAAGTTTGACTTTAACCAGCCGATGTTCGACGTTGACGCAGTGGGCAACATAATGGAAGCCCCCGGGACGCCCATCGAAACAGTAGTAGCGGGAATCATCGGAGACCTCACCGAAAGATACGGTTACAGGGAGAACGCCCCCGGAAGCGGCGCGAATTCAATAGGCCCGTCGCACGGCGGCTTCACAACAATGCGCGACGAAGATTTCACCTCGCCATACGACGCAACAGCAAACGGTAACGGCGACGAACAATTAACAATTGACGATGAACAATGAACAATTAGTAATCGTTAAAAAGAAAAAATAAACTTATAAATTAAAATTTAATTGTACATTGTACATTGTACATTGTCAATTGTGAAAGTTGGTGTTTTAGTTTGGCGGATGTATTAACTCAAGAGCAAATAGACGCCATGCTAAGCAACGCGAGCGCGGGCGAGCCTATAGTTGTAGAAATGGAAAAGCCGCTTGAGGTCAAGGAATATGACTTCCGCTCGCCTAAAAAGTTCACGAAAGAGCGTATAAAAACTCTTGACAGCATTTTTGATAACTACTCGCGATTGCTCTCCTCGTATCTCACGGGACTGCTCAGACTTTACTGCAAGGTTTCGCTTGTTTCGGTTGAGGAGCAGAAATATTTTGAGTTTAACAACGCCCTGCCCGACTACGTTATGATGGGAATGGCAGAGCTGAAGCTAAAGGACGACGAGGTCGAGGACTTAAACCTGATTGTGCAGTTATCAAATACGCTGACCTACATCATGATAGACCGTCTGCTCGGAGGTAAGGGTGAGCACTTAGACACAGGGGAACGCGAGTTCACCGAAATCGAAGTCAGCATCATGGAAAACCTCATAAGGCACTTCCTCGGACTAATGAAAGAGCCGTGGGCGAGCTATGTTGAAATCGAACCCGAGCTTGAACGCATGGAAACCAACTCAAGGGTAATTTCCACCATGGGGCACGATGACACGATGATTATCGTCATGTTAGAAATCATGATAATCGAGACAAAAGCGTTAATCACTGTTTGTATGCCTGCAATCGGGCTTGAAGGAATCATGCAGAAGTATACAACGCGCCAGACCCGCACAGGACGCAAAATCGACGCCAACAGAGAAAAAGAACGCAAGGTGAACATTTTAGACGGCGTAACGCATACCGCGCTTGACATTCGGGCGGTGCTCGGAGAGGTTGACCTTGATATGCTCGACGTGCTTCGATTACAGCAGGGTGATATTATTCCGCTCGGAAAGAGCATAGAAAGCAACATAAGCCTCAACATCGGCGGTAAAAAGTGGTTTGACGGCAAAATGGGCGTATTTAACAACAAAAAAGCAGTAAAAATAGAAAACATCTTCGGTATGGAATTGTAAAGTCGAAGGGAAAGGATAACCGCATAATATGGCTGCAATAGAATTTACGGATTTGCAAAAGGATGCAATCGCGGAGGTTATGAACATAAGCATGGGCAACGCCGCGACAGCCGCATCAGAGCTGCTTAACGCAAAGGTGTGGATTACAACGCCGCGCGTGTCCGTACAGAAAGCCGCAGAGCTTCGCAAGGAATCTCTCGAACCTGCAATATGCGTAAAAATTGTCTACATTAAGGGTATTTCCGGCACGAACATGATGATTCTCAAGCAGGACGACGTTCAGCTTATCTTGAATCAGCTCATGGGTCAGCCGCTGGAGGTTACGCCCGATTTCGAGTTCGATGAGCTTAATATCAGCGCAGTGAGCGAGGTTATGAACCAGATGATGGGCTCCTCCGCTACCGCCTTGTCGAATTTTCTCGGAATGCACGTGGATATTTCAGTGCCCACACCGTATATAATGAATGAAATCAAGTTATCTGAGGTTCATGATTATGATACGGACGAAGAGGTAATCGCAATCACCTTCGACATAACTATCGAGGGCGTCATAAAATCAGAGTTCGTTTCGGTTATGAGCGCGGATTTAGCACAGATTATTTGCGACAAAATGCTTAATCCCGACCCCGAGCCCGAGCCTGCGCCCACACCTGCGCCTGCGCCCGCTGCTGCCGCGCCTGCCCAGCAAGCACCTCAGCAACAACCGATGATGCAACAGCCAATGCAGCAACAGCAGCCAATGATGCAGCAGCAGATGATGATGCCACAAGGAGGAGCGCCAATGCCTTACGGAGCACCGCCAATGCAAATGGGAGCACCGCCTCCGGGCTACGGATACCCGCCGGCTTACGGATACCCGCCTCCCTCTGTAAACATACAAAACGCTCAGCTTCATCAGTTTGAGGTTCCGACCTTCAATTTACAGAGCGACCAAGGCGAGAACCTACAGCTTCTCATGGGTGTGCCGCTTCAAATCTCGGTAGAAATCGGTACAGCTAAGCGCAAGGTCAAGGAAATATTAGACTTCACACAGGGAACAATAATCGAGCTTGAAAGACAAGCGGGAGCCCCTGTAGACGTAGTAGTCAACGGCAATCTGATTGCAAGAGGCGACGTCGTGGTAATCGACGATAACTTTGCAGTAAGAATCACTGAAATATTAAAATCCAAATTCATGGATTCATTAGGTAAGGAGTAGGTAACACTTATGGACAAGAAAATTCTGTTGGTAGACGACGCGGCTTTTATGAGAATGCTCATAAAAGACACACTCACCAAGAACGGCTACACCTCTATTCTCGAAGCGGCTGACGGCGAAATCGCTGTACAGGTTTACGAAGCGGAGAAGCCTGACCTCGTAGTCATGGACATCACCATGCCCAACAAAACAGGGATTGAAGCACTCGCTGAAATCAAAGGCAAATATCCCGAAGCAAAAGTAATCATGTGTTCTGCAATGGGGCAGGAAGCAATGGTTGTCGAAGCGATTAAGCTCGGCGCGCTTGACTTCATTGTAAAGCCCTTTAAACCGGACAGAATCCTGCAAACTGTTTCTAAAATCCTCGGTTAATCCGGTACATACCGGAGGAGAGTTTTATGGAATGGTTAAGGTTCGTGCTTTCTTTTTCAGGCATAATAGGGCTTATACTTTTTATGTTCTGGATGCTGAGAAAAGTGAGCAAAATGCAGGCTGTTGCAAGCGGCAACAAGCTGCGAATCATTGACAGGGCGAATACGGGCAGAGATTCTTCCCTGCTTGTCGTCAGCGTAAGCGGAAAGCTCATGCTGGTGGGCGTAAGCGCGGGAAAAATTGAAAAGCTCTGCGACTTGAGCATTAGCGAGGAGGATTATTTCGGCTCGGCTTATATTGAACCAAACAACGCGGACAAGCCCGGCGTTAAATTTTCCGATATACTAAGCAATATCATGAACCCAAATAAAAGGACGGAAAGAAAACCCGAGAGGGAGGATAACACCGTTGAACCGGATAATAAAAAAAGCGATGAAAGAGAATGGTTTAACCAGAACGAAGACACTTAAATCGCTGAGAACCAAGCTCTTTATCCGTTTTTTCGCGTCTCTTATCTTAACAGCGGCGTTGTTCACCGTCGTTTTTAGTTTAAACGCGATTGCGGCTGACGAGCCTTTAGTCCCCGTAACCAACTTTGACATAGCAGACTCTCCTACGGCTGTAAACGCGGCGAACCCCGACGCGACTCTCGCGCCGGAAACAAGCGCGCTCTTCGACCTCATAGGCGTGGACGCTTCGCAGCCTTTAGAGATACTATTATTAATAACCATCATTTCAATCGCGCCGTCGATTCTGCTGATGATGACCTGCTTCACGCGGGTTGTCATCGTTATGAGTTTTCTGCGCAATGCCATGCAGACACAGCAGACACCGCCGAACCAGGTGGTCATTTCTCTCGCGCTGTTTCTGACTATGTTTCTGATGTGGCCCGTGTTCATGCAGGTTAACGAGGTTGCGTACAAGCCTTATGAAAACGGCGAGATTACAACATGGGAAGCTGTTGAGCGGGCAGGCGGACCGATAAAGGTCTTCATGCTCAAGCAAACCTCAAGAAGCACAATGGCTTTCTTCCTTAATTTGGCTGACGTTACGATTTACACGTCTGATACCTTCGGCACGGACAACCCTGTTCCCGTTGATGTAAACACCACCGAATCCAACCTTGACGAGTTCGCCGACCAGTTCGGCTTTGAGGTTGCGATTCCCGCGTTTATGATTAGTGAGCTCTCAAGAGCGTTTATAATGGGCTTTATGCTGTTTATTCCGTTCTTGATTATTGATATAGTTGTGGCGAGTACGCTCATGTCTATGGGTATGATGATGCTCCCGCCCGCAATGATTTCAATGCCGTTTAAGCTCATGCTGTTCATCTTGGTTGACGGCTGGCAAATGGTAGTAGGAAGCATAGCGGCTTCGTTCAACCCCTGACAAATTCATAATTCATAATGCATAATGCATAATGCATAATTGGGGAGAAATTTATATGAAGCACGATAATATAGTGCGTGATAAAAGTAAAGCGTTTGCGATACGAATTGTTAAATTATATAAATTTTTGTGCGAAGAAAAGAAAGAATACGTTTTATCCAAACAATTGCTCAGAAGCGGAACGAGCGTTGGTGCAAATATAAAAGAAGCTATCAGAGGTCAGAGCAAGGCGGATTTTATAGCAAAAATGAACATCTCATTGAAAGAAATATCAGAAACAGAGTATTGGTTGGAAATTTTACACGAAACAGATTATTTAAACAAAGGTGAATTTAATAGTATATACACCGATTGTCAAGAATTGCTTAAAATTCTTCACAGCATAGTTAAAACGTCAAAAAATAATTATGCATTATGAATTATGCATTATGAATTAAGAGCGGAGCGATTTTATGACTCAAGAATTAGTAATGGATATATTCCAACAGGCAATCGGGCTTGCGTTCAGCTTGGCGGGACCAATGCTCCTCCTTGCTATGCTTATAGGCTTGGTAATCGCTATTCTGCAGGCGGCGACGCAGGTGCAGGAGCAGACGCTGACCTTCGTGCCTAAGGCGGTTGCAATCACGCTCGCGCTGCTCGCGGCAGGGCCGTGGATGACTAACAGGATTATCGAATTCATGGAGAATATCTTTGACTTAATGTCACAAACAGGACTGCGATAATGGAACAGCTTTGGAATTTAATCGTTTATAATTTTATCGGCTGTTTGCTTGTTTTTGCGCGGGTTACGGGGATTTTCACCTTTAATCCGATTTTCGGGCGGCAGAATGTTCCCATGAGAGTGCGGGTGGCAATGTCGATGGCGTTCGCAGTTTGTATGCTCGCTGTAACCGGCGGCTCAACAGGCTTTATCCCGCAGAGTATCCCGCATTTTGTTCTTGTTCTGCTCTCGGAAGCGTTCTTCGGCTTTGTCTTCGGCGTACTGACTAATATGTTTCTGACCACTTTAATCCTCGCGGGTGAAGCCACAGACAGGCAAATCGGTATGATGATGGCGAACGTCATGGACCCCGGAACGGGAATACAAATGCCCGTCTTCGCGACTGTTTATTACTATATATTTGTTATTTACTTTTTTCTTACGAACGGACACCTCGAGTATATAAAGCTTTTCGCGCTGTCGTACAGCATAATCCCGATGGGCTTTGAGTTTACCGCGAGCACCTTAGCTTTAACACACAACATCGTAATGTATTTCGGTACAATTTTCGTATTAGCGGCGAAGTTGGCGTTGCCTGTAATCTCCGCAGGGCTCACGGTTGAAATCTGCGTCGGTGTAATCATGAAGGCTGTCCCGACGATTCAGGTTTTCGTTATAAATATTCAGCTTAAAATCATCTTCGGGCTTTTCATGGTGTTTTCGCTGGCGCGCCCGATTTCAAACTTCATAGACGCGCTCCTCACAAATATGTGGGGAACAATGGATTATTTTCTGAATACGTTTATTTAATGCATAATTCATAATGCATAATGCATAATTAGCCATTTATTATAATGCATATTTAATTATGAATTATGAATTATGCATTATGAATTTAAAAGTAGGTGAGGTAATTGGCACAGGGAGGCGGACAGGAAAAGACCGAAAAAGCCACGCCGAAAAAGCGTAAGGACGCACGCGAAAAAGAAGGCAACGTTCTGCAAAGCAAGGAAATAAACACCGCGATTTCTCTTTTGGTTATGTTCGTCGCGCTTTCGATTCTCGGACCTCTTATGTACTCGCAGCTGCAGGCGGCTCTGCGCTTCTTCATTGGCGGCGCAGGCGAGGACCACGTTATAAATCAAGAATTTTTCACCTGGATGGGGCTCAGCATAATCAGGTTCATCGCAATAATTGCCGCTCCTTTGCTCGGCGTCGCGCTGTTAGTCGGAGTTATTCCGTCGGTTTTCCAAACCAAAGGGCTCTTCACGATGAAGCCGCTTAAGCCTAAGTTTTCAAAGCTGAACCCAATTACAGGCATAAAAAGGCTCTTCTCAATGGAGTCGTTCGTAAAGGTAATCAAAGGCATTATCGTCATCTGTGCAATCGTTGCCATAGTTTATTCCCGCATGATGGCTTACCTGCCCGAAATACGCAGACTGCCGCAGATGGAGCTCGTTCAAGGCGTCGCGTTTACAGCGAGAAATGTATTTTCAATAGTTGTTTTAATCGTTATTCTCTTCGCTTTTGTCTCCGTTTTGGACTACGTTTATCAGTGGTGGCAATATGAAAAGAAGCTGAAAATGTCCAAGCAGGAGGTCAAGGACGAATATAAACAAATCGAGGGTGACCCGCTGATTAAAAGCAAAATCAAGCAAAAGCAGCGCGAGGTTGCACAAAACCGCATGATGCAGGAGGTTCCGACTGCTGACGTAGTAGTCAGAAACCCTACGCACTACGCAGTCGCACTCCGCTATGACCCCGGGAAGTTAATCTCCGCGCCCAAGGTCGTAGCTAAAGGGCAGGACGAATTAGCGCTTAAAATTATCGCAATCGCCGAGGAGCACGGCGTCTCCGTCACCGAGGACAGACCGCTCGCAAAAGCTCTCTACGACACAGTTAAGCTTGACAGGGAAATCCCGCACGAGCTGTTCACAGCGGTCGCGACAATCTTCGCAGAGCTCGATACAATCAAGCAAAAGATTAACCTCAAAGATGATATGTAGGGAACGGATTAATCCGTTCCGCAAATCGGAACGCATAGCGGTTTCCGCAGAAAACGCTAAATGCAGTTCCCTACGAACCCCGATACGTAGGGGCAACCCTGCGTGGTTGCCCGAAATACGGGACGCCACATAGGGCGTCCCCTACAGATAACACAGAAAGGAAGCCTGAGCACTTATGCTGAAACGAATGCTTGACAACGTTTTCGCGGTATTTGTTATAGTCATCGTGCTTGCGCTGATTATTCCGCTTAACAAAACTATCATAGATTTTCTGATTGCAACAAATATCGCATTAGCTATAATTATTCTGCTCATTACGCTTTATATCAGCGAGGCACTGGAATTCTCGATTTTCCCGTCAATCCTGCTGATTACCACAGTTTTCCGATTAGCACTAAGCATATCGACCACGCGATTGATTCTCTCCAGTACCAACGCGGCAGAAGTCACCGCGGCGGCGGGGAATATAATTCAAGCCATCGGGGCTTTCGTCATGAGCGGCAACGCCGGAGTAGGTTTTATTATCTTCGTTATTCTTGTACTTGTAAATTTCCTTGTAATTACCAAGGGTGCGGAGCGCGTTTCCGAGGTTGCGGCGAGATTCACGCTTGACGCTATGCCCGGTAAGCAAATGGCGATTGACGCTGACTTAGCGGCTGGTGCAATCGACGACGAGGAAGCGAAGGTTCGCCGTGTTAAAATCCAGCGCGAAGCGGACTTCTTCGGAGCTATGGACGGTGCGGTTAAGTTCGTAAAGGGCGACGCAATCATGTCGATTGTAACGATGATTATAACATTAGTCGGCGGCATGGCGTTCGGAATGATAGGCAGCAGCATGAGCTTCGGCGAGGTTTGGTCTTCCTACTCATTAGCGACAGTGGGTGACGGATTAAGCTCGCAGATTCCCGCGCTTCTGATAGCGTTCGCGACAGGTATGGTTGTAACGAGAACAGCGTCAACAGGCAACTTCGGCTCTGAACTGAGGGTTCAGTTCGGGCAGAACCCGACAGTTATGTTCATTGCGGGCATGGTTATGTTCGCGCTCATGACGATTCCGGGCTTCCCGAGAATGGTGCTTTTCGTGCTCGGCGCTTCACTTATCGCGCTCGGCTTTTATCTGCGGCGGAACAAGCTCGCGCAGGCAATTCTTGTGGAAGAGCAGGAGCTGATGCAGGCGCAGGAAGCACAGGAGCAGGCAGTCGCAGAGGCGGCAGGAAGCGAAAGCTACTACCGCGACATCGACAATGTATTCAAGCTTCTGTCGGTTGACCAGATTGAAATGGAATTCGGCTACAGTCTTCTGCACTTAGTTGACGAAAAGAGCGGCGGGAACTTTATTGAACGCCTTGTTATATTCCGTAAGGACTTCGCTATGAACATGGGAATGGTTTTCCCGTCCGTGCGAATGAGAAATAACCCCGAAATCAACCCCAACCAGTACGTAATCAAAATCAAGGGTGAGGAAGTCGCGCGCGGCGAGATTCTCTCCGACCACTATCTTGCACTTGATAACGGCGACGTAACGTCGCACGTTGACGGCATTGACACTATTGAGCCTGCGTTCGGGATTCCCGCGCGCTGGATAAGCGAGGACAAAAAGGTCATGGCTGACGTTGCGGGATATACGCTGATTGACCCTGTTTCTGTTATGATTACGCACTTGTCTGAGATTATAAAACAGCACTGCCACGAGATTCTCTCTCGTCAGGACGTAAAGACCATGGTAGACAACATGAAGTCAACCAACCCAAGCGTAATCGAGGATTTAATCCCGCAGATTGTCAGCATCGGATACCTGCAGCGCGTGCTTGCTATGCTGCTTCGTGAGGGGATTCCGATTCGCGATATGGAAACTATTCTCGAAACGCTGTCGGAAAATACTTCTGCGCTTAAAGACATGGATATTATCGTAGAATACGTAAGGCAATCGCTCAAGCGTACAGTTACAAGAAGATTCGCAGAAGCGAACTCGCTCCGCGTGATTACGCTTGACCCGCGGATTGAGGATTCTATTATCGCTAATATCAAGAAGACTGACAGAGGAAGCGTTTACGTTCCCGACCCTGACGCGGCGCAGACGATTATCGCGAAGACTACAGAGGAAGTCGAAAAGGTCAAGGACGTACTTCCGAGCGTGATTGTACTGACATCGCCTATAGTGCGCGTATACTTTAAGAGACTCATCGACCAATATATCCCCGGACTCACCGTGCTTTCATATAATGAAATAGATAATACAACGCAGATACAGGCGGTAGGAAACATCACGATGTGACCGTTGGCGTAGGGAACGTATTTATACGTTCCGGAATTCCGCCAACGCCGGTAAAGTTTACAAACGTTGATAAAACGGAACGTATAAATACGTTCCCTACGCGCGAGGTAGTTATGGCAGTGGATAGCTTAGCGTTATTCCGTGAATATAAAGAAACCCGCGACGTCGAAATCCGTAACGAGCTGGTTCTTATTTACATGAATATCGTGAAATATGTTGCCATGTCCCTGCGTAATGTTTATTCCAAATACGGCGACGTTGACGATATTGTAAACGAGGGCGTAATCGCCTTAATCAGCGCAGTCGAAACCTTTGACCTCGAGCGCGGCGTTAAATTTGAAACCTACGCAAACTTAAAAATAAAAGGCGCGATTATCGACTATGTAAGAAAGCAGGACTGGATTCCGCGGCAGGTGCGCAGATTCGGTAAGGAGCTTGAAGAGACGTACAATCTGCTTTACACCGAGCTCGGGCGGTCTCCAACTAACAGCGAAATCGCCGAGCGAATGGGACTTACTAAAGAAAAGTTCGCGAAATACATGGCAGACGCGGCGGGAAGCATGACGCTTTCGTTTGAAGAGCTGCTCTATGAAGATAACTTCAGCAACAAAAGCGCGCTCGCCAACGAAGCGGACAGAACCATTTACGACCGCGAGCTTCGGCAAATTATCACTGAAGCAATCGAAACGCTCAACCCCAAGCAGAAGCAGGTCATTTCACTGCATTATTATGAACGGCTGAAGTTCGTGGAAATCGCAAAGGTCATAGGCGTTTCCGAATCACGAGTCTGCCAAATCCATTCAAAATCAATGCTGTACTTAAAAAGAATGTTAGAAGATTATATTAAAATGTGACGAACAATTGACAATTGACAATGGACAATTGACAATTGGCGACGAAGGGAGTAAAAATGCTTAGAGGATTCTACAACGCGGCGCAGGCGATGATTCACCAGCAGCGCGAGCTTGACTCAATCAGTAACAACGTCATGAACATCAACACCCCCGGCTACCGCAAAGACCGCATAGTCAAGAATACGTTCATGGAAGAGTTAATCTTAGTGCGCGGACGGACA
>WQYC01000010.1 GCA_009781425.1 Oscillospiraceae bacterium | reverse complement strand
GAAAATCTTGACATGATGAGATTCAATGAAATCGTTGAAAAACTTTCAAATATTCAATAAGCAAAGGGGTTTACAGTTATGGAGCAAACAAACGAAAGCACTCGCAGAAAAATAGTTTTAGTTGACGACGTCAGCTTTCATCTGATGTCAACGAAGGAACGCCTCAAAAAGCACTACGACGTCTTCCCCGCTCAGTCCGGAGAAGAATTATTTGAGCTGCTCGAAAAAGTGAAGCCCGATTTGATTCTTTTAGACGTTTATTTGCCGGGCTGTGACGGCTTTGAAATCATAAAAAAGCTGAAGGAAGACATTAAATTTCTTGATATTCCTGTCATATTTCTCACTTCAAAAAACGACAAGGAAACCGTGGTGGGCGCGATGAAATCGGGCGCGGCTGACCTTATCAAAAAGCCTTTTATCGACGCGGAATTAATCGAATGTATCGAGTATCAATTTGATGTAGAAATACAAGAAAAAAACAAACCGATAATCCTTGCAATCGACGATAACGCGAGCATTTTAACTTCGGTGAAGCAGCTGCTCGGTAACAAATACACGATTTACACCCTTCCCGACTCTACAAGGTGCGAGGAGCTTATAAAAATGATTGCTCCCGACTTGTTTCTTCTCGACTGCAAAATGCCGAAATTAAGCGGTTTTGACTTAATTCCGATTATCCGTAAATATCAGGAACACGAAGAAACACCGATTATGTTTTTAACCTCTGAAAACTCGCTCGACACTGTTTCGGCGGCGATAAACTTCGGTGCCTGCGGCTATATAACAAAGCCCATAGATAATGCAATACTGCGCGATAAAGTGTCTTCAACCCTGAAAGATTATATCCTGCGGCGGCGGCTCCGCAAAGTAAAATAAACATTTAACAGGAGAGCGTTATGCAAAAATTAATTTTCGTTGTAGATGATAATGATTCTAATTTAACAGTAGCGGCTTCCGCACTTGAAGGTGACTTCAGAGTGCTGACAATGCCGAGCGCGGAAAAATTATTTAAGCTTTTGGAAAAGAAGAAGCCTGATTTAATTCTGCTCGACATAGAAATGCCTGAAATGGACGGCTTCGAGGCGATTGCGAAACTGAGCGAAAACCCCGACTGGCAGAGTATTCCCGTTGTATTTCTCACGGGGCGCAGTGACGAGGAATGTGAAATAAAAGCCCGCGAAACCCGCGCACTCGGAATCTTAAAAAAGCCGTTTTCACCGCGAGAACTTATCAGCAGTGTTAAGAATTACGTTCAATAAAATTGGAGAAAAAATATGAAAAAAACTGTTTTTTTAGTAGACGACAACGCGACAAATCTCACCACCGCGGAGGACGCTCTCGCGAAGCAATACCGCTGTATCGCGCTCCCGTCAGCGGATAAAATGTTCAAGGCTTTGGAAAAATTCGCGCCGGATTTAATTCTATTAGACGTTGAAATGCCGGAAATGAGCGGCTTTGAGGCGATGAAACTTTTAAAAGCGAATCCGTTATATGCGGAAATTCCTGTGATTTTTTTAACCGGCAGAACCGACGTTGACAGCGAGGCTTACGGCATTAAGCTCGGTGCAGTTGACTTTATTTTGAAGCCGTTTTCCGAAGCTGTTCTGCTTAATCGGATTAAAAACCACTTACATATCGACGAGCTGATTCGCGAGCGCACAGCGCAATTAATCGAGCGCACAAATCAACTCGAGCTGCTTCAAAACGGCATCGTTTATACAATGGCAGACTTAGTTGAAAACCGCGATAAAAGCACCGGTGGGCATATCGACCGCACGATGGTTTACGTGAAAATATTAATTAATGCAATGCTTGAAAAAGGCGTTTACTCCGACGAAATGAGCAGTTGGGATTTAGAGTCTGTGATTTCCTCGGCGCGTCTGCACGACATCGGGAAAATCGTAATCCCCGACTGCATTTTAAACAAACCCGGCGCACTCACAAAGGAAGAATTCGATATAATGAAGACGCACTCTGCGGAAGGCGAGCAGATTATCGAAAAAGCAATCGAACGTACAGGCAGTGCGGAATTCCTCTATAACGCCAAGATGATTGCGGCTTATCACCATGAACGCTGGAACGGCACAGGCTATCCATACGGCATGAAGGAAGCGGAAATCCCGCTCCACGGGCGGATTATGGCGATTGTTGACGTTTATGACGCGCTTGTTTCCGAGCGGCCTTACAAAAAAGCCTTCTCACATGAAAAGGCGGTTGAAATTATCATGGAGGATTCGGGAAAGCATTTCGACCCGCAAATCGCAGATGTTTTCAATTCAATTCACGAAGAAATAAAAGCGGCAAAGGATAAAATATAAATGAATCAAATTAATAAAAACAGCGTGCTCATCGTAGACGACCAGGAAACAAGCATAACAGCACTTGCGAATATATTGAGCCGCGATTACAAAATTTATTCAGCCGATAACGGTCAGCAGGCGTTAGAGCTCGCAGAGGAGCTCTCGCCCGATATTATTCTGCTTGATATTCTCATGCCCGATATGAGCGGCTTTGACGTCATTGAAAAGCTGAAAGCCTCTGCGCTCACGAAAAACATTCCGGTTATTTTCATAACCGGATTAACGAGCGACGATGACGAAGAAACAGGGCTCCGTCTCGGCGCGGTTGACTATATTACTAAGCCGTTCAAGGAAGCGATTGTTAAAGCCCGCGTAAACACTCACCTCAAAATCGCCGAGCAAATGCGTACAATTGAGCGCATCGGACTCACCGACCCGCTCACGCAGATTTCCAATCGCCGCGGGTTCAACGAGCTTTTCGACACCGAATGGCGCAAGGCCATTAAAAAGCGTTATGAAATCAGCTTTTTAATGATTGACGCTGATAATTTCAAGGATTACAACGATATTTACGGGCATCAGCAGGGCGACGTTCTGCTTAAAGCAATCGCTGATGTTTTTAAGGAATCAGCGGAAAACCCCGACTGCGCGGCGCGCTGGGGCGGCGAAGAATTCGTCATGCTTCTCCCCGGAACCGGCTCGGAGGAAGCCGCAGAAATCGCTGAGAATATCCGCAAAAAAGTCGAAGCTTTAGTAATCCCCGCCGAAAACGGCAGACCAACGAAAATCACAATCAGTATCGGTGTAAATACCATTATTCCCGATGACGAAACGCAAATCGCAGACTTCGTAAACAAAGCCGACCAGGCACTTTATAAAGCTAAGGAAACAGGAAGAAATAAAGTAGTAACAAGCCGCTCATAGAGCGGCTTTACTTCTTATTCTGCAATCGCTTCTTTCAAAGCTTTTGCGAGCTCCGCAGGGCAAGATGTTCCCCTGTTCTGACAGGTCACGTCTTCAAGGCGGCGAATTGCTTCCTCGGCGTTCGCGCCCTCGAGCATATTCGTCATGCCTTTCGAGAAGCCGCTGCAGCCGCCGTGAAACTTAACGTCGTGTATTTCGCCGTTTTCAAGCGCGAAGGTTATCTTCTGCGCGCAGATGTTTTTAGGTTGATATTCGTAGGTTTTCATTTATATTTTCAATTCCTTTTCTTTTTTACTGTGAAAATTCTGCATTCTTTGCAATGAAGCGGCGGGGGTTAAATTCGAGCCTAAGGGCTTTGCTTTGTGGTTATAGAACCCGTGAAAATCCGAGCCGCCTGTGGTTATAAGATTATATCTTTCTGCAATTTCGAGCAGATTTTTTTCGTCGTTGTCGCGTATGCTTTGGTGCCAAACTTCGATGCCGTCGATGTCGCCCTTCTCGGCTAATTCCTCTATTAAATCGAAGTTGTTATAAACCCGCGGGTGCGCAAGCACCGCAATCCCGCCCGCCGAGCGGATAAGCTGAATCACGAATTTAACCTCGGGATATTCCTCAATCTCGCGACTCACTTCCTCAGCGCAAAGCCCGTCCTCCGCGTTGAAAAGCTTCTTGTGAAGCCCGCCGTAAAGCCGCGTAGTATGCCCGTAATCCATGAGCGCGTGCATGATATGGCACTTGTAAATTGCGTTGCTCCCCGAAGAATACCGCGCGATATGGTCGGGCGAAATGTTGTATTTTTCAATTACCTTCCGCGCCATGCTTATGCCGCGCTTCTTCCTGAAATTAGTCGTCCTCATGCAAAGCCCTTCAAGGCGGTCGGGCTTCTTCGGCAGATAGCAAATGATATGCGCCTTTGATTTACGTGCGCCGTCAAAGGCAGAAAACTCAACCGCCGGAATCACAGTCACGCCGAAACGCTGTCCCAGCACGCTCGAGCGCGAAAGCGACGAAAGCGTGTCATGGTCGGTAATCGCAATGCAGTCAATACCTTTACGTTTTGCCTCGGCGATGGTTTCCTCGATTCCGAGAGAACCGTCCGATAATGTAGTATGGCAGTGTAAGTCAGCTTTCATGCCCGTTCTCCTTATTTTATTACTTTGCCTTTCGGCTTGGGTTTGGATTTAATCGCGGCTTCGCGCCCGCCGAAGTCCTCAAAGAGCACCTCGTCGTCACCCTCATCGCCGGAATAGTCGGGGATTTCGGGGTTTTTTTCGCCCTTAGCTTCATAAAACGGCGTTATTATATACTTTTGAATCACAGGATAGGTATTAAAAACCATGAGGAAATTAAGCCATGCAAACGGAAGAATCGGAAGCAAAAAAATTGAAATAAACGGGTAAAGAATTATAGGAATAAAAGCGAGAACCGTAACAACCAAAGTCACCAAGCTGCCTTTAAGCCCCAGCACCACCAACAGAAGCGAGTTCCTTATAATCTGATGCAGGCTCAGCGTCAGCGAGGCGATTTGCGGATAGATATAAAAATGCATCATCAGCACAAACGCCCCCGCCGCAATCGTCATAGACATCAAAGCCAAGTTAAAGAAAGACGGCTCAAAGCTTGTCAAAATATCGTAATAAACATAAGCGTATACAAAAGAAACGATAAAAATAATATTCACAATGCCAAGGAAAAAGGATTTTTTAAAGTTACTTTTGAACGCCCGCCAAAACTCATCAAAAATGAAAATCGGCTGTTCAATCGAAAATTTTCTCATCACCTGCGTCATCGCGACCGTCGCAGGCCCGAAGGTAACAACAGGCAGACAGAAGAGCAGATAAATAAAATTAATAAAGAAAAACTTCCAGAATTTCCGCGCAAAAAGCTCCCAGAACTTAAAGAAAGGACGCTTCACAGGCGCGTCTTTCGCAATTCCCTTGCCTGCTTTCCCGTAGTCAAAAAAACCGAATAAAGGCAAAATGTTACCTCCAAGTAGTATTTAAGTTTAATTATATCACAAACCGCGCTTATTTGCAAGCGATTTATCTTGTTTTTTACGTAAATATATGGTAGAATTATCTTGTGAGGTGCTACACATGAAAAATTTAATGCTTGCTTTGAGCGGCGGCGTTGACAGCTCGGTCGCACTGACGCTTCTTAAAAACGAATATAATATTATCGGCGCGACTATGAAGCTTTATGACGGCGCAGAAGCCGCCTGCGACGAAGCGCGCTCAGTTGCCGAACGCTTCGGAATCTCGCACCATGTCTTCGATTTAAAAGAGCAGTTCAAGCAAAAAGTAATCGAAAGCTTCGTAAATTCATACATCAGCGGCGAAACCCCGAATCCCTGCGTAGTTTGCAATAAACATATTAAATTCGGCGCGTTCCTCGACTGCGCGGAATCGCTCGGCTGTGATTATTTCGCGACAGGACATTACGCGCGGGTTGAATTCGACAAGGCAAGCGGACGTTTTCTGCTCAAAAAAGCATTATCACCAAAAGACCAGTCTTACGTGCTTTACGGATTATCGCAAGAACAACTGTCACGTATAATTTTCCCGCTCGGAGATTTGAAAGGGGACAAAAAGCAGGTGCGCGAGTTAGCACGCGAGCACGGCTTAAACGCCGACAAGCCCGACAGTCAGGACATCTGCTTCATTCCCGACGGCGATTACGCGGGATATATCGAGCGCTTCATCGGAAAATCTTTTCAGAGCGGCGATATTATTGACAAAAATGGCAAGCTTCTCGGCAGACACAACGGAATAATTAACTACACAATCGGTCAGCGCAAAGGTTTAGGGCTTGCCGCGCCCGAGCCGCTTTACGTAACGGGAAAAAATGCAAAAACAGGCACAGTCACTGCAGGCGGAAGCTCCGAACTGTTTTCAAGCAGGCTGACTGCCCGCGAGCTCAACTGGATTGCCTTCCCTGAATTAAAAGAAACCCTGCGCTTATCTGCACGAACGCGCTATTCAGGGCAGGAACAGCCCTGCACTGTTTCGCCTACCGGCGAGAATTGCGTTCACGTTGCCTTCGACAGCCCGCAAAGGGCGTTAACACCCGGGCAGAGCGTGGTTTTTTATGACGAAGATGTTGTAATAGGCGGCGGGACGATACAATTGACAATTGACAATTGACAATTGTCAATGTACAATTATTCATTTTCAATAGTAAATTGAATATAGCTCAGAATTGCTTTATATGCGGCGTTGCGGAAGTGCAAGCCGTCAACCTCGGCGTAAGCCGGAGCGAGAAAGCCTGTGGTTGTGCTTAAAATCGAAGCTGTGTCTATAATAAAATAATTGTTTCTTTCTGCTGCTTCTAACAGTAACGTGTTATAAGCGGTTATTTTTTCTATAGTTTCGGGGTGTTCACGGTCGTATTCATCGGTTACGGGCGGAATCGTCAGCAGAATTATTTGGGAATTCGGCACAGCCTTTTCAAGCTCGGCGATAAATTCCTCCATATCTGAAACCATTCTGCCTGCCGACATGAACGCGATTCCGTTCGAGCCGAGCATGATATAAATGCGCGCGGGCTTCATATCCACCGCCATTTCAAGCGCGGTCTGCCCGCTTATTTTAGTTTCCATGACACTGTCGGGGTTAACACCGACCTTCGCGAAGACGTTGCCCGCAGGAATATGCCCGTAAAGATGAATCCCCGTCATAATCGAGTCGCCGATAAACATAGCGTTTTCATAAAATTCGTCTGTATAATCGGGAATAATAACGATTTCGGGTGCTTCTTCCGCGTAAGGCGGCGTCGTAACGGCTTTGGTCATGACCGGCGGTTCGGGGATTTCGGGTTCTTCGGGCGGGACGCCGAGGGCGTCGTCCCCTACGTCGGGTTCTGTTTCGTCAATTGTCAATTGTTCATTGTCAATTGTCAATTGTTCGTCGTCTGCTTCTTCGGAAGTAAAATACTTATAAGCAAAAAACACCATCAAAAGCAGCACCCCCGCAATAAGGATGTTGGTAATCATTATAATAGGTGTCAGTGAAGCTTCTTTTTTGACGAAGCTTTGAGGACGGCGTTTTATTTTCACCCGCATTTACCTGCCCGAAAATATTATAATATACTATAATTATACTTTATAATATAAAAAACGTCAAGAAAAATTTTAAAAACTCTTTACATTTACGAAAAACTATGCTAAAATTAGTTTTGCAGTGTTTAACTTGCTAACCACTGAACACAAAAAAACAAGGAGAATATTATTATGTTCAAAAAACCTTCTGTGCAGCAAATTGCATTCGGCGCAGTCATAGCGGCGGTTTACGTCGCTCTGACCTTGATTAACCCGTTAGCCTTCGGTGAAATTCAGTTTCGCTTCTCGGAAATCTTAGTGCTTTTTTGCTTTTACAACCCGATTTTCTGTATTCCGATGATTATAGGTTGTTTAATCGCGAATCTCCTCGGAAGCCCTTACGGACTGATAGACGTGCTTCTCGGCACGCTCGGGACTGCTCTCGCGGTATTCCCCATGAGCCGGATTAAAAACATCTGGGTTTCGTCGCTGTTGCCTGTATTTACCAACGCAGTGCTCGTAGGCATCATGATTAAAATGATTTTTGAAGCACCTTTTCCGTTATGGCAGTGCATGGTTTTCGTCGGAGTGGGGCAATTCGTTGTAATTACCGTAATCGGCGTGCCTTTATTCAAGTTTGTTTTAGAGAAAAACAAAGCGTTCATGGGCATAATTCGCAGAGGCGAAATAAAAAGTACATAAATTTTTAAAGAAAAGCAAAACTTTTTTTCAAAAAGTTCTTGACAACCCCTGTTTTGTGTGTTACAATAGTAATACCTCAATAGGGGTTATTTTTGTGTGCATTAAATTTTCCGCAGAAAATTTAATGCGAACCCTTCAAATTTTGAGGGAGGCTTTCCGCCGCCAAGCGGCGAAATAATTAGGAGGTGCCGATATATGAGAGTGAAAATCACACTCGCTTGCCAGGAATGTAAGCAACGCAATTACAACACCAAAAAGAACAAAAAGAACGACCCGGACAGGCTTGAAATGAAAAAGCACTGTCGTTTTTGCCGTAAGCACACGGCTCACAGAGAAACGAAATAAGGAAAGGAGCTGACTTCATTTATGGCAAATATTGAAAAAGAATTCGCTAAAGAAGCAAAAGAAAAAGAGCGCGAAAAGCTCGAAAACCAAAGAAACGCTCAAAAAGCCGCCGCGGCTAAACGCCCGAAGCGCTCCGTTGTAAGGTATTTTAAGGACGCAAAGGCAGAGTTCAAGAAAGTAACATGGCCCACACCCAAGCAGGTGCTCAACAACACAGGCGTGGTGCTCACCGCTATAGTCACGACAGCGGCGATTATTTTCGGGCTTGATTATGTCTTCGCATTTATTTTAGACCAAGTTTATCTCAGGTAAAAAATTTAAAGGGGACAACCGATGTCAGAGGCAAAATGGTATATTCTTCATACCTATTCGGGTTATGAAAACAAAGTCGCGGACAACATCAAGACATTAGTAGAGAACAGAAGCTTAGGGCATTTAATTGAAGAGGTTATGGTTCCGACCGAAGAGGTCACGGAAACCACCGCAAAAGGCGTGCCTAAGCTCGTAAAGGTTAAGCTCTACCCCAGTTATGTCTACGTCAAGATGGTCATGACCGACGAATCGTGGTATATCTGCCGGAATACGCGCGGAGTTACAGGCTTCGTGGGTCCCGGTTCAAAACCTATCCCGCTTACCGAAGAGGAAATAAACAACCTCGGCGTAGTCGAAAAGACGACGAAGGCTTCTTTAAAAGAAGGCGACATAGTCGTTATCAAGTCTGACCCGTTTGAAGGAATCGAAGGCGTGGTTAAAGAGCTTGACGCCGCCGCAGGAACCGTCACGGTAATGGTTTCCATGTTCGGACAGCCGACACCGACAAAATTAGAACTCTCTGATGTAGAGAAAGTATCTTCTTAATCTTAGAAAGGACTATATAAAAAGATGGCACAAAAAATAGTAGGTTATATAAAACTGCAAATTCCTGCAGGAAAAGCAACCCCCGCACCGCCTGTAGGCCCGGCTTTAGGTCAGCACGGCGTCAACATAATGGCGTTCACGAAGGACTTTAACGAGCGCACCAAGAACGACATGGGGCTCTTAATCCCTGTTGTTATCACGGTTTACGCTGACAGAAGCTTCTCGTTCATCACTAAGACACCGCCTGCGTCGGTTCTTATTAAAAAAGCCTGCAAGCTTGAAAAGGCTTCCGGCGAACCTAACAGAAACAAAGTTTCTAAAATCACAAAAGACCAAATTAAGCAAATCGCTGAAACAAAAATGGTTGACCTTAACGCGGGCAGCGTTGAAACCGCTATGTCAATGGTAGCGGGAACAGCACGCTCAATGGGCGTGGAGGTAATTGACAGTTGACAATTGACAATTGACAATTAATTTTATTTATTCAACATCAAAATATTAAACAAAACTGCAATGATAACAAATTGTCAATTGTACATTGTCAATTGTACATTGTTCGTCAGTGGGAGATTCAACGAATCGATTCACCACAAGGAGGAAAATTTAACTATGAAACACGGTAAAAAATACAACGAGAGCGCAAAGCTCGTAAACCGCGATAAACAATACGATACAACCGAAGCGTTGCAGTTAATCTGCGACACCGCGAAAGCTAAATTCGACGAAACAGTCGAAATGCACATACGTCTCGGCGTTGACTCCCGCCACGCTGACCAACAGGTCAGAGGTGCGGTTGTTCTCCCGAACGGCACAGGTAAAAAAGTCAGAACCCTCGTATTCGCTAAAGGCGATAATATTAAAGCGGCCGAAGAAGCAGGCAGTGACTTCGTTGCAGACGACGACACAGTTGCTAAGATTCAAGGCGGCTGGATGGATTTCGACGTTGTCATCGCAAGCCCCGACATGATGGGCGTTGTGGGGCGTCTCGGTAAGG
Source organism: Oscillospiraceae bacterium (assembly GCA_009781425.1). GTDB lineage: Bacteria > Bacillota > Clostridia > Oscillospirales > Ruminococcaceae > Ruminiclostridium_E. The sequence goes on along the minus strand of WQYC01000010.1, from coordinate 58,562 downwards.
TGCTCGGTCCTCGCGGACTTATGCCGAACCCTAAAGCCGGAACAGTTACACCGGACGTTGCGAAAGCCGTTCTCGAAGCAAAAGCAGGTAAAATCGAGTACAGATTAGACAAAACTAATATTATCCACTGCCCTATCGGCAAGGTTTCGTTCGGCAAAGAAAAGTTAGAAGAAAACTTCGATACCTTAATTGGCGCAGTCGTAAAAGCAAAGCCCTCCGCCGCTAAAGGTCAGTATATTAAAAGCTGTACTGTGGCTTCTACAATGGGCCCCGGCGTGAAGGTCGCTACTGCAAAATATATCGTTTAAGCTAACAATTTTATATAAAAACACAAAATTCTTGCATTTGCAAGAATTTTGTGTTATACTAAGGATATATCACTTGTGAAAGGACAAAAAATTATGTTCACTGTTGAAAAACAAGTCACAATAGCAGTCGATTGGAACAACCGATTCGTAAATTCTCTGATTGACACGCTCTCAAAGAAAGCAAGCTCCAGCGTTTACATAGCCAAAGACCAATCTCGGCAGGTAGCTATGAAGAGCTTAATCGGGCTTCTCTCGGGTAATTTTAAGGAAGGCGACGAGGTGAAAATCACTGCAATCGCCGACAACGAAGACACAGCCCAGCGCGACTTAAAGCTTGCCGAAGACTTGCTTAAAGGGGTAGAAGAATAAATTTGAAAATAGCTTTTTACGACACGAAACCGTATGACAAGGTTTGGTTTGATAAGCTGGCGCAGGAGTTTAACACCGAAATCAGATACTTTGATTTCAAGCTGAACGCTGAAACTGCTTGTCTTTCAAAGGACTTTGACGCTGTTTGCATTTTTGTCAACGACAACGCGGACAAGGAAACGCTTGAAATCCTGTATAAAAATGGCGTAAAGCTGCTCGCGCTTCGATGCGCGGGTTACAATAACGTAGACTTCAAAACCGCATACGAAAAAATTCACGTCGTAAGAGTTCCCGAATACTCGCCTGCGGCTGTCGCGGAGCACGCCGCCGCACTTCTTTTAACGCTCAACCGCAAAACCCACAGAGCCTATTCAAGGACGCGGGATAATAATTTCAGTATAAACGGCTTCATCGGCATCGATTTAGCCGGGAAGACCGCCGGCGTCATCGGCACAGGCAAAATCGGGCGGGTTTTCGCGGGGATTTGCAAGGGCTTCGGCATGAAGGTTTTAGCCTTTGACCCTTATCCTGTAGAAGGCTTAGATGTAGAATACGTCGGGCTTGACGAGCTTTTGAGGGCTTCGGACGTTATTTCCCTGCACTGTCCTCTCACGCCCGAAACCAAGCATATTATAAACCGTGAGAACTTAAAAAAGATGAAATCTCATGCAATTATAGTAAATACATCGCGCGGCGCGCTGATTGACACCGCGGCTTTAATCGAGGCTTTGAAGAATCAGCAAATCGGCGGCGCGGGCTTGGACGTTTACGAGGAAGAAAGCGAGTATTTCTTTGAGGATTTGTCAGATACAATCATAAAGGACGACGAGCTTTCGCGGCTTCTGACGTTCCCGAACGTGCTTCTAACCTCGCATCAGGCGTTCTTCACCGAGGAAGCCATGCGCGAAATTGCACTTACGACAATGGAAAACGTGAAGGCGTTTGAGGAAAACCTGCCGCTTGCCAACGAAATCTGCTACAAATGCGGCGATAAATGCAAAAAAGAAAATCAAAAAGAAAAAACGGGAAGATGTTTTTAGGGGGACAATACTATGAAAGCAAAAAAAATAATTTCGGTGATTTCGGTTTTAATTATTATTTTATCCTTGGCGGCTTGCTCGTCGAGCTTTTCAAACGCAGAACGCTTCGCCGCGCGGGCTAATATTACTCTGCGGCAGGGTATGTGGGATTATCCCGAATTAGAGGGTGTTACCACTTATTCTCTCAACTCCATTGAATACTACACGTCGGGAGCTGCAAGGGTTATCCGCGCGCACTGCGCCGTTTCCAACGGCGGTGAAATTGTGCCATGCGTCTTTCTGCTCAGCGACAGAAAGGATTATTTAGACGATTTTATTCTTACTATTGAAGACCTGTGGGACACGCCCCGCTACATAGAAGAAACCGAAATGTACTTCATTAGCCTGTTCGATTTTGAGTTCACGCCGAACGAAAATGAAAGCGTCAGCATAGGACAAACATGGGATTTAACTGAGCTTTACTTAAAAAACGGCGACAAGGCATTGCTCGGAATGAAATAATAAACACACAGGAACCGCTCACAGCAGCGGTTCCTTTTTTATTGCGAATAATGTCAGTATATTTTGCAAAGAATAATCATAGAGTTATTAAAAGAGCGAGGGGGAGCGGACAAAATGTCAAAAGCGAGTGCGTACTTTATTGTCAATGAAATTGACGGGAAAAAGGATATAAAGAGGATAAAAGGTGATTTAGACAAGCTTGCGGGAGTAATATCCGTGAGCATGAACCCTGCTGTCAACAGCGTAGCCGTGGATTTCGACACTACGGGAATAAGAAAATACCAGCTCTTTCATGAGCTGGCTGAAATGGGTTACGATGTTTCCGAAAGTAAATACGAAGTGCATATCATGTGATTGGATTCCCAAACAATTTTATAATCATCTCATTATCGTCGTCTTTTGCGGCGATATTTTTCTTTTTCATGCCGCACTTTTTGCACTTATAAATAATTTTCACGCCCTTCTTCCCCTGCTCCGCGCCGACAGGCTCAAGCACGCCGCCGCAATTACTAAGGCGGTCACCCGGATTATCGTCAAGATGAAGCGAGCAAAGGCATTTATTACAGTGGTCGCGGGCAGTATATCCGAGCGGCTGAATTTCTGCACCGCAGACCGAGCAGTCAAAAGCTTCGTCTATAACTGTAAAGCGGGAAGATTCTATCATAAAAACCTCAAAATTTCGGCGATATTTTCAAGCACTGGAACACCCAAGGCTTCAAGCCGTTCCCTGCTTTGATGCCCGCTTGAAATAAGCACGCAGTCAGTTCCAAGCTTCATCGCCGTTTCAAAATCATGCTCAGTATCGCCGATGAGCAGAGCCTTTTCGACCTCGTTTCTTTTCATGAATTCCAAGCCGATTTCGCTTTTGCTTCCCGCGTAAATGTCAGTTATACCGAGGATTTCCGCGAAGTACTTTTCAATATCAAAACAGGAAAGCTGTGCTTTTAAATAATTAATTTCCGAAGCGGACAGAATCACCTGCTTGACGCCCTTTGCGTGAATCGCGGCGAGGGTTTCCTCTGCATTTTCGTGCAGCTTAAAGCTGCCCGAATAATAATCCTCGACGTATTCAACAGCCAAATCCTCGAACGGCTCCTTCTCGAAATCAAAGCCGATTTTCCTGTAATAATCAATCACAGGAAAGGAAAAAACCTCGTGATAATCGCGGACCTCAGCGAATGTTTTTAGCTTTCGCTTCGCTAACATACGGTTAATTACGTCCACGCACCAGTGAACATCGTCAAGCAGCGTCCCGTTCCAGTCCCAAATAATATGCGAATATTGCATTATAATGCACCTTTCAAGTTATCAAGCGACAGCGTGAACGAGTCGGTGCAGTTGTCTAAAAAGTAGCGCAGCTCCTGACTTTCGGCGGCGATTTTGTCAAGCTGTCTGCGTATTCCGTCGCGCGCCGCCTCGAATTCCTTGTTGGAAGCATTCAGCTCGGTGGTACATTTGAGGTAAGCGCAAAGCTTGTCCGCGATTTTGATTAGCTTCCGCTCGTCCTCATTCAAGCTCCCGCTGTCAAGGTACGCCGAATAAACCTCGCGCAGTTTTTCCGCTTCGGGTGGCAAATGCGCTAAAAGCCGCTCACAAGCGATTTTCTCGATGTCTTTGTATGCTGTTTTTATTTCCTCGTTGAAATATTTCACAGGCGTAGGCATATCGCCCGTCAGCACTTCCGAAGCATCGTGAAACAAGGCGTAAGAGCAAAGCTTTTCCGCGTTGTAATTCATGTTGAAATAGCAGTTCCCGACAATCGCGAGAAAGTGCGTTATAAAAGCGCACTCGACAGTATGCTGCATGAGGCTTTCATGCTGAGTGTTGAACATAAGACTCCAGCGGCTGATATGCCTCATGCGGAAAAGCATGGCTAAGAACGTGTTATCCAATATTCGAGTTCCTCCCTTGCTAAGCGTTTATTTCCGTAATTAGGGCTGTCGTAGGTGATATTCTCGAGCTCCGCGCGGGCTTGGTCGTATTTCTTTTCGAGCTTATCAAGCTTCGCTTCCAAAAATAATAAAGTATACTTAAAATCCTTCATGGGGAATCGCTCTTCAATACTCCTGTCAGACAAAAAAGACCGCGCCTGCCCGTGTTTTTCGCGGGCGGCGGCAATGTCTTTATGTTCGCCTTTGTAAGTTAAAAGATATAACCCGCAGAGCTTCGCGAGGAAAAACCCCGCAGAATCCGAGAAGGATTTTATTTCAAGCTCGCGTAAAAGGCTTTCTGCAGGTTTAAGTCTGCCGAGGTGAATCAAAACTATGATTTCATCTGCGTAAATCGCGGCTTCCTCCCCGGTCAGCGACGACCTCGCCGCGAAACCGTGCGGGAGGAACCGCCATACCTTTTCGCAGGTTTCAAATGCGGCGAGATAATCGCCCTTGTCCGCGTAAGCAACCACGAGCATAGAAAGGAACTTACGTCTGATTCGCCCGTAAAAAGGCAGATTCACATTAATAGTATTTCGGCGCAGATAATTCTGTATGACTTTAATTTTTGCGTCAGGTGCTTGAATATCGGGAATATCGCGCAGTATCTTAAATTGATAATAAACATAAATTATGATTGCGATTATAATGAAAAGCGGTGTGAGGGCGATAAAAACCATAAATGGGTTTCTGCCGCCGCTCATGCCTGCGCCCGCCGTCCACAGCATTAAGAAAGCCATAGCCGCCGCCGAAACGCCTATTATAAACCATTCGCTTATTATTGGCTTCATTTCACATCCGCCAAGTCATGACGGAGTCTTTCGCGTTCCTCGGACTGCTTCGCGTTGTTGAAGCGGTCGATTGTCCCTGCCAAATAGCCTGTAATACGGCGAATCCGCTCGAATTTCTTACCGCCGTTTTCATGCTCCAAGCGTCCGCACTTAGGACAGCGGTCGCCGATTACACCTGTGTAGCCGCAAACAGGGTCGCGGTCAACAGGGTGGTTAATCGAGCCGTAGCCGACACCTTTTTCCTTCATGAAGCGGATAATTTTTTCAAAGGCTTCAAGGTTATTGCTCGGATTGCCGTCCATTTCAACATAGCTGATATGCCCTGCGTTGGTCAGCGCGTGATAAGGCGCTTCAAGCTCGATTTTCTTATACGCCGAAATATCATAATAAACGGGAATATGGAATGAATTCGTATAATAATCGTGGTCAGTTATGCCTTTAATCATGCCGAAACGCTTCTTATCCATTCTTAAAAATCTTCCGCAAAGCCCCTCTGCAGGTGTCGCTAAGAGCGTAAAATTCAAACCGGTCTTCGCGCCCTCTTCATCTAATCTGTCGCGGATACGCTTGATTATACGCAGACCGAGCTCCTGTGCTTCTTCGCTTTCGCCGTGGTGCTTGCCGAGCAGTGCAGTTAAGCACTCGGGAAGCCCGATGAAGCCCATAGCAAGCGTGCCGTGTTTAAGAATTTCCGCAACGCTGTCTTCAGGGCCGAGCTTCTCGGAATCCATCCAAACGCCCTGCCCCATAAGGAAGGGGAAGTTCTTGACTTTTTTCTGGCATTGAATTTTAAAGCGATACATAAGCTGGCTAATTGCTAAGTTCATCACATCTTCAAGGTTCTTGAAAAATTCAACCTGGTCTTTCGAGGAAATAATCCCGATACGCGGCAGGTTAATCGACGTGAAGCTTAAATTCCCGCGCCCCGAAACGGTTTGACGTTCGGTGTTATGGCGGTTCGCGATTACGCGTGTGCGGCAGCCCATGTAAGCGACTTCGGTGTCGTAGTCGCCCTCTTTATAGAAGCTGAGGTTAAACGGCGCGTCAAGGAACGAGAAGTTCGGGTAGAGCCGCTTCGCCGAAACGCGACAGGCAAGCTTGAATAAATCATAGTTCGGGTCTTCGGGGTTGTAGCTGATTCCTTCTTTAATTTTAAACACATGAATAGGGAAAATCGGCGTTTCACCGTTACCCAAGCCGCTTTCATTGGCAAGCAGAATATTACGGATAACCATTCTTCCCTCCGGAGTCGTGTCTGTGCCGTAGTTGATAGAGGAAAAAGGTGTCTGCGCACCCGCGCGGCTGTTCATCGTATTCAAGTTATGCACTAAAGCTTCCATCGCTTGATAGGTCGCGCGCTCGGTTTCCTTTTCGGTCAGCTTGCGAGTGAAGTCCTGCACTTTTTTCGCGGTGTCCGCGTCTCCCGTGAGCTCGGTTATGTAAGGCAGCTCTAAGTCAAAATAATCCTTGCCGGCAGAAAGCGACGGCGTTTTGCCCTGCTCGGCTTCGAGTTTTTCTATATAAGCTTCGATTTTCTCTTCAAGCTCGTTAACCTCTAAATTGCCTGTTAGAAGCCCGATTCCGCGCAGAATATTTTTCTTATAAAGATGCAGGTAGCTCTTACGCACGCCCTCGGCAAGCGCGTAGTCGAAGTTCGGGATTGACTGCCCGCCGTGCTGGTCGTTCTGATTCGACTGAATCGCAATGCAAGCTAATGCAGAATAGCTCGCGATGTTATTAGGCTCGCGAAGGTAGCCGTGCCCCGTCGAGAAGCCGCCCTTGAACAGCTTGATTAAATCAATCTGACAGCAGGTAGTCGTCAGCGTAAAGAAATCAAGGTCATGAATATGAATATCACCCTCGGCGTGCGCCTTGGAGTGCTCGGGGGAAAGCAGATACATCTCATAAAACTGCTTCGCGCTTTCCGAGCCGTATTTGAGCATTGTTCCCATCGCGGTATCGCCGTCGATATTGGCATTTTCCCGCTTTATATCGCACTCTATTGCAGACTTGAAGGTCAAGTCTTCCAAAGTTTTCATCAGCTTTGTGTTCATCTCGCGCACACGCGTGCGGTCAGAACGGTAGATAATATAAGCCTTTGCGGTTCTTGCGTGTCCCGTTTCGACTAAAACCTTTTCCACCACATCCTGAACCTCCTCAACAGAGGGAGGTTGTCCGGTTTTTTCGGCTTGCCTTTCTAATATTTCGCAGGCTTTTTCCGCGAGCCGAAGCGAGGATTCATAGTCATGTCCGCCTACGGCGCGTGCCGCTTTATAAATCGCGTCAGCGATTTTTTCAATATTGAACGGAACATGGCGTCCGTCCCGCTTGAGGATTTTTGTCAGCATTACTCTTACTTTTCCTTTCGGTACTATATATAGTGTATCAAGACACCGTAATATATATTATATTGCGTTTCGCTTCAATTGTCAATAGAGCAACGAAAATTTTTTAAGTAAATTTTTTCCGTGCAAATTTGTGCAATTTCAACAAAAAACCCGCTTGTCATTCCTACCAAACTCCATTCATAAATGGAGTTTGGTAGCCAACAGCGGGTTTTCATGCAGTTTAAATTAATACCTGTAAATCATTTTTTGTCTGTAATACTTGAAGACGAATGGCGCGGCTGTCCCCGCTCCCGCGATTAATAGCGATAACATGATAATCAGCGGAAGTACACCCGAGCCGCCGCCCGAGGGACCGCCGGGGTTGTCGTAAATCTCGTTCATTGCAAGCGGAATGATTTCCTCTATTTCTTCCTCGGGTTCAGGTTCAGGCTCCGGCTCGGGCTCAAGCCGCGCTTGCGAGGTTTCCGTAATTCTATGCGAGTCGTCAAAGGACAAGTCGCTGTTTTCAAGCGGCGGCGGCGGCACGAACGGCGCAGAGCGTATAGGTTCCGGGTCACCTTCGAGTTCTTCGGGTTCATCCGGGGCTATAATATCGGAGCACTCGCAGGGGTAAACCCCGCAGTACAGGCAAAATTCACACTCGCAGGGGTTTTCTTCGCAGTCTGCGCAGTCCTCGTCAACTAAGCAATCCTCGCACTCGCCGCAATCCTCGCAGCCTTCGGGGGGCGCGGGCTCGCAGACGCAAAACTGAATGTCGTTTTCGCACTCGTCGCAGTCCTCGGGCTCGTTCGCCGTAACGGCGGGCTCGCCGTCTTCTGCGTTATTATCATCGACAGCTTCACTGACATATTCATTTCCGCCGTCGGAATCCTCCGCGAACACGCCGAAGCTGAACACTATTAATAAAGTACAAGCTAAAATTAACGATAAAAGTTTTTTCATTTTTCTCAACCTTTCGATAATATATCAATTGTTTTCTTGTCTTTTTCGCCTTTATAAAACTTCTCTAAAACTAATTGAAACACAGGATTACAGCTTACCATCGAAAATAACGTCATGCAGGATTTTAATTTTAAATCATCAGGGTATCCAAAAATAATTGAAGCGTCATTACCTTTTAAACTAAGCAGAGTGTTTGAAATTTCAAACAACCTTGTACTTAAAACATCATCTTCGATATAAGCTTTGGCTTCTTCATAATTCTTTATTCCATAAAAATTTGCTGTACTGCTGACACCCAACCCATTAATTTGTGGAAAAATAAACCACATCCAATGACCTCGTTTTTTTCCGCTTTTTATTTCTTGTAATGCTTGTTCATAGATTTGGCTTTGAGCATCAATAAAACGTGATAATTGCATCAGTACGCCTTCCCCCAATAAACCAACGCCGTCGCGGGTTTCCCGCAGCAAACGCAGGTCTTTGCAATTTTTTCCTGCTGTATCGGCATACACCGCGAGCCCGCGCCTGTTTTTTCCTTAACCTCGTCTTCGCACGCTTCTTCACCGCACCACATCGCTTTGATGAAGCCGTCGCCTTTCTCGCTGAGCGCAGCGTTCATCTCGTCAATATTTTTGCAGGTGTAAGTCCGCGCGTTGACATTCGCGAGCGCTTTCTCGTAAATGCCTTTAGCTAATGCGTCTGTAAGCTCCGCGACCTTGCTTTCAAGCTCGTCAAGCGAGACAAAGGCTTTCTCCCTTGTATCGCGCCGAACGATTACGCACTGGTTCTGTTCAATGTCCTTAGGCCCGATTTCAAGGCGCAGAGGCACGCCCTTCATCTCGTATTCCGAGAACTTCCAGCCTGCCGAATTATCACTGTCGTCAACCTTAACACGCCAGCCGAGCCCTAAAAGTTGCGTTTTAAGTTCATTTGCTTTTTCTAAGACACCCTCTTTGTGCTGTGCAATCGGAATTATAACGATTTGCACAGGCGCAATCGCAGGCGGAAGCACAAGCCCCGAGTCGTCGCCGTGCGACATTATTATCCCGCCGATGAGCCGCGTGCTCACGCCCCATGAGGACTGGTGAACGTATTCAAGCTTGTTGTCCTTGCTTGTGTAGGTTATGTCGAAGGCCTTCGCAAAGCCGTCGCCGAAGTCGTGCGTAGTTCCTGCTTGCAGTGCCTTGCCGTCGTGCATTAACGCTTCTATGCAATAGGTCGAAACTGCGCCTGCAAACTTATCGCTTTCGGTTTTCTTTCCTTTTATTACCGGCATATTAAGCGACTCCGCGCAGAAATCCGCATAAACCTCAAGCATACGCTCGGCTTCTTCAATAGCCTCCGCAGACGTGGCATGAGCAGTATGCCCCTCCTGCCACAGGAATTCTCGCGAGCGCAGGAACGGACGGGTGGTTTTTTCCCAGCGGACTACCGAGCACCACTGATTGTAAAGCTTCGGCAGGTCGCGGTAAGAAGACACAATCTGCTTGTAATGCTCGCAGAAGAGCACCTCCGAGGTCGGGCGGACACACATTCTCTCCGCTAACTCCTCGCTTCCGCCGTGCGTAACCCACGCAACCTCCGGCGCGAAGCCCTCGATGTGGTCTTTTTCCTTTTGCAACAGGCTTTCGGGTATAAACATAGGCATATAAACATTTTCATGCCCCGTGTCCTTGAAGCGTTTGTCAAGGTCTTTTTGTATATTTTCCCAGATTGCGTAGCCGTAGGGGCGGATAACCATGCAGCCCTTAACGCCTGAATAGCCGACTAAATCGGCTTTTGTGACTATATCGGTGTACCATTTGGCGAAGTCCTCGTCGCGCGAGGTTATTTCCTGTACTAATTTTTTGTCTGACATTTTAAATATGTCCTTTCTGTTTGTTCTATATTTTATCATAACATAATTGACAGCCTGTGTCAATTATGTTATAATAATTAAAGATATTTGTGAAAATTAAAAGAAGTGAGGATTTTTTATGGCTTTCGAGTCACTTCCCGGCGTAAAGGTCACTTCGCACGCCGCAGAGCAAACCTTCGTTGTCGGAGATTTTTTCGCCGTTTATCTGCATGGCGAGGAGAATCCGACTATCTACCGTTGGACAGAAGTAAAAACCATAACGGAAAGCAGAACCGACTTTATTATTCATGTCGCCGGTGTCGCGTACAGAATCCCGAAGTTCTGCCTGCCCGACGAGAAGAAGCTGCTCAATCTGCGCGGAATCTTAGAGGGTGCGGTTTCCTTCAACCCCAAAATTGAATATGTACATCAAAAGCGTATACTCCCGCCGAAATACCTGTATATCAGCGGTGACCCCGGCGATGTGCCGTATACGGTCAACGGCTTTTATAAAGAGCGCGAAATTAATTTAAGCAACGCGATTCTGCTTAACACCCGTCTCAGAAATGTTTTTAAGCTAATCACGCTTATTTCTATTTTGTCAGTGTTCGCTTATCTGCACTTTTCTTGGGGTGATACTGAGGACAAGTGGTTTTGGTATCTGCCGATTTCGGTTTTCTCAGGCGGAATCATAGTTATGCTCGTTTATTTAGTTTGCGCGCTGATTGCGAACTTCCATTACTCGCAGCTATATAAAACTGACCCCGCTCTCTCTGAGGAGATTACTTTTTCGGTTTCAACTGCCGGATTCTCCGCGGTTGAAAGCCATCTTCAATCGGGAAACGAGTTCATTCCGTGGGGCGAAGCGAATTATTTTATTGAAACCAACAATGTTTTTATTGTTTATAAGCACAACAAAGCCGTTTTTTGGCTGCCTAAGAGGCTCTTCTCCAAAGAAATTCAGACAGAAATCTCCGGTTTTATCCATGAACGCTTAGTTCAGAAATAACGCCCCCGAAAGGATGTTTTAAATTATGCCGATGATTAACACGTATCACATGACTGTTGGAAACCGTGAGCTTCTGTTGGTTGACGTTTCTAAGTCGCACGATGTTATCGGGACTACGACCGTTTCGCCTGTCGCGCCGGACGCACCCGTTACAGATGTTCTCTACTGCGGCAGAGAAGCCATCATCAATATGACAAGAGCTTCAAAGGGCAATGATTTCAGCGATAAATTAGTCAGTCAAATCAGCACGACTGCCGTTTGTGAGGAAGCTATAAAAACAGTTTTGTCCTCCGTGAGCGACAGCTATTTCACCTATCAGCAGAGCATGACTAAGGCACTGCACCCTTTCTTTGAGCTTTTGTCTGAAGGGATTTACGTCTGCCATGACGCGAAAATGATTCCGAGCAACGGCGCGGGCGAGTTCTTCTGGAGCGCGTATACGCACAGGCGCGAGGTCGCAGGGACTGCGACCTATAACCGCACAATGGGCAGAGACAGCAATTTTACTCCTTGTTTTTTAATTCCGACGACGAGCCCTGCCGAATTCACCGAAGCCAAGGTCCGCGCACAGCGCGAAAAAATAGCCTCCGGAAAGAAAATCGGCGGCTTAGCTTATCATATGTCGGGTATGTTCTCGGCTCTGCTCGACGGGCACCACAGCGTAACCGCCTGCCTTTTGGACGATACCGAATTCAGATGCTTAGTTGTTGAGCCTTTAAAGGATATGCTTTACGAAACACCCGAGCAAGCGGTGCAGTACGGCAGAGAGCCGCGTATTATCGCGCTTTCCTGCCCTTATGTTAAGATTCCGATAGGGCAAATCCCGCCGTCTATGCTTGAGAGCTTTCTGCTCCGCAGAAGCGGCGTTAAGCCGCAAAACTTCGTTGAATTACGCAGAAAAGCATATAAAACCTTAAAAACAAGCACAAGAAAACCGATTCCGCGCGAGGTTCTGCTTAAAGCCGAGCTTCTCCCCGACGCTTCCGCTATTGAGTCGGCTCACGCGGTCACCGAGCTCACTGACGAGCAGCTTGATGCGCTCCTTGCCGGCGAAATCAAGTACGACGATAAGATTATCATCTCGCAGAATTATTACAACAGCATTATCACCGCCTGCAATTATCTGCAATATGAAGACTTTGACCGCTTTTTCACGTTTGCAAGCGCGATTGTTGATAATCCTGACCTCACGGCTACGCACAAGTATATTATTGAACGGCTTTGCGGCTTGAACAATAAGAAAATCCATGACTTTTTCGTTTCTGTTATGGAAAAAGAAGACCCGCTTTACAAAGACCATATTCCGAGCTTTGAAGCTTATATCAAAGGCTATCAGAAGCACCTCAGCGACAACATCAAGGACAAAAACCACCGCGCGCAGAAGCTCAGCCACGCGATGGGGATTATGGGCGGCGACGTGAGCGACAGCAGCTTGGCGCAGATGGAAGCGATTGCGAGGTCGGGAAGAGGCGGGAGAGGCTAATGTACAATTAACAATGAACAATGTACAATTATTTTTTCTTTAGTTTCCCGCTCACTTCATTCATTTTCACATCCTTGCAGGTTTCGCACCGGAACTCGGGAGCTTTGTCTTTTCTGCGGTTGTAGCCGAGCCATTCGGTGATTCGGTAGCCCTTGCCCTTCGCGCCGCAATCGGCACAGATTATATCTTCTTCAATTTCCCACAAGGGCTTCGGATAAATTGTTCTGAAGATGAACCTGTCTACCCAAAAGAAAATCAGCCCGCCTATCAGATTCGCAATTACGGTTGCTAAAATCGTATTCATGCTCGCGAGCCAAATCAAAACAATCGCTAAAATCGGCGTGCTTAACTGCCATCTGATGAGGTAAAGAATATATTTTTTAGCCATTTTTATTTCCTTTCGTAAAAACGGGCGGACAGTGTCGTCCGCCCCTACGTTTATAAATTAAACAATTCTTTCGTGTTTCTTGCGATTAACAGTTCCTCGTTCGTCGGCACAACCCAAACCTCGGTTTTACTGCCGTTCTTAGTCACGCGAGCCAAGTCTCCGTGCGTCGCGCTGTTTACTTCCTTGTCAAGCTCAATGCCGAAGAACTGCAAGTCACCGACTATATCCTCGCGGACGTCTGTCGCGTTCTCGCCGATTCCGCCTGTGAAAATAACGTAATCAAGCCCGTTCATAGCGGCGGCATACGCGCCGATATATTTTTTGATTCCGTAGCGCAGAATATCGCCCGCAAGCTTCGCTTTTTTGTCACCCGCTTTGATAGCGGCGGTTAAATCGCGGTTATCGCTGAAGCCGCCGATTCCGAGCAAGCCGGACTTTTTGTTTAGAATACTATCCATTTCGTCAACAGAAACGTTCAGCTTTTTCATCATATAGGTCACTGCCGACGCGTCAAGCGCACCTGCGCGTGTCCCCATGAGAACACCGTCGAGCGGCGTGAAGCCCATAGAAGTATCGACAGATTTCCCGCCGTCAATTGCAGTAATCGACGAGCCGTTGCCTAAGTGACAGGAAACTATTTTCATGGTGCTTATATCCTTGCCGAGGTGCAGAGCTAATTCCTTGCAGACGAAGCTGTGCGAGCTTCCGTGGAAGCCGTATTTTCTGACGTTGTGCTTCTCGTAAAACTCGTAAGGCATACCGTATATGTAGGCTTTTTCGGGGATTGTCGCATGGAACGCGGTATCGAAAACAGCCGCCTGCGGTACGCTTTCGGGAATCACCTGCTTGCAGGCGCGAAGCGCAAGCGCGTTCGCAGGATTATGGAGCGGAGCAAGCTTACTGAGGTCTTCAATAGTTTTGATTACCTCTTCTGTCGCGCTGACCGTCCCCGAGTAAACCTCGCCGCCGTGGACAACTCTGTGCCCTACTGCGCCGATTTCGTCCATGCCGGATATAACAGCCGCTTCGCCCTTTGTAAGCTCTTCAACAACGCTCATAAACGCCTCTGTGTGCGTCGGGAACGCTGTGTCCTTTTCGATTTTTTTACCGCCTGCCGCGTGCGTAATACGCCCGTCGATGCCTATTCTCTCGCAATTTCCTTTTGCTATGACGCTTTCGTCCGCTAAATTAATCAGCTGATACTTCAGCGACGAACTACCCGCATTAACTACAAGAATCTTCATAAATCTGCCCTCGCTTTGAATTTTTATAATATACATTTAATTCTATACTTTTTCGACGGAAAAAGCAAGTGTTTTTTGAAATTTTGTTTTGTGGAGAATTTATATTAGGTGAAGTTGCGTAGAGACGAATTGTGTTCGTCCATTTCGTAGAAAATCTATATTTATGGAGGAATAAATAATGCCGAAGACACCGCTTAATAGCCACAAACCTGGTAAAGAACCGAAAAAGGGAAAAACTCTGCCGTTAGAGGAGGCAGTTAGTTTTTATATTGAAAACGAAAGCGACAAAGAACGGGCATTAAATTTTGCCGGATGGTTACGAAAAAACAAACTGTCGCCATCAGCGGGGAATAATGGTTATAACTGGTATGTGAAATTTTATTATATCGACCAAAATAAAATTAAAGACGGAAAAGAACATCGCAGTTCGTATCACGGTGTTTATATTAAGATGTTTAATGACACATGGCATATTCTTACCTCTAAAGATATATTAGAGCAAGTGCTGTTACGTGATGAATTAAAAAATGTTATTTGGAATAGCTTATTTCCCTGTTATGGTTGTAATTATGGATGTTTTGAACAAGTCCATAGTTCGGAGCGTAATAAGATGCTATTCGGACGCGAGGTCTCCATTAAGGGAATTTGTTTTCGGCAACCAGTGCTTTTTACAAATCCTGACGATAAAACACTTGATGTATTAAAAGAAATTTTATTAAACCGTAAAAAAAGCAATGACTTGTTAATAAGTAAGAATATGAATATTTACAATTACGGAACGATATAACTACATCTAATAAAAACTTTCAACGGATGACCGAGGGCGGTCGTCCCTACAACGCAACTTCGCCGAATAAGCATTATCCGCATATCAACACAATATCTGATAAAAGGAACATAAAAAATGAAAACTGCCGCGATTATCTGCGAGTACAATCCGTTTCACAACGGGCATAAGTATCATATCGACCGCACCAAAGCTGACTTCGGTGCTACGCACATTGTCGCCGTGATGAGCGGAAACTTCACACAACGCGGCGATGTCGCTATTTTTGACAAGTTCACCCGCACAAAAATGGCTCTTGAAAACGGCGCAGATTTAGTTTTAGAGCTTCCTGTGGCGGCTTCGCTTGCAAGCGCACAGCAATTCGCGGCGGGCGCAGTGCATATTTTGAACAGCCTGAACTGCATAGATTTGCTCAGCTTCGGAAGCGAGTGCGGCGATATTGATTTGCTGAAGGAAACCGCAGGCGCGGTTGTCTACGCAGAGGAAACTGACGAATTCCTTGGAATGATGCGCCGCGGACTGCCTTATCCCGCCGCGCTCGTCGAAACTATCAAAAAATATTACGAGGACGTAATCCCCGAAACCTTAGCTTCTCCGAACAACACGCTCGCTATAGAGTATATAAAGTCCCTCGCAGACACGGGTTCAAGCATTGAGCCTGTGACAATTACGCGCTTCGGCGCGGCGCATGATTCTGATGAAGCAGAAGAAGAACCGAAGAAAATCCACCCGTATTTTCAAGGTTTAGTTTCCGAAAACGAAAAACCGGAAGAAAAACTTACCACTGCCTCCGCTTCCCTGCTCCGCAAGATGATTGCGAATGGCGAAGATGTTTCTAAGTTTACGCCGTGCGAATTTCCGGCGGAGTTCTCCTCTATTTCCCGCCTTGAAACTGCAATTTTATGCAAGCTGCGTACAATGAGCGCGGCTGAAATAAGCAAAGCCCCGAATGTTATGCACGGGCTCGAAAACCGTATTCATAAGGCTGTGCGGGCGGCGCGAAGCCTCCCCGAGCTCATGGCGCTTATCAAAACTAAGCGGTACACGCTTGCAAGACTGCGCAGAATAATCCTTTGCTGTCTGCTCGGAATTACCAAAAACGACGCAAAAACCAAGCCGCAGTATATCCGAATCCTCGGCATGAACGAAAAAGGCAGAGAAATCATTGCTAAAGCAGACTCAACGCTGCCTCTTGACGCTTCGCTCGCCGCACTCATGAAAAAGAGCGATTTATGCAGGAAGCAGGCAGTGCTTGAAGCGCGCTGCGGTGATATTTACGCGCTCGCTTTTGAGAAAGCGAAGCCTTGCGGGCTTGACCTCACAACAAAACCTATAATTTAACGTATAAAATTTGTAAATAAATACGATAATAATATAGTTGACAAGCGATTTTTTTTATGATATACTTTAGTAATATATAAAGGAAATTTTATCCGTAAATAAAAAAGAGTAAAATGAAATGAAAAAAGAGGATACGTAAAGTTGGAAAAGTTCATTATTAACGGGGGGCATAAGCTTAATGGCGACATCTATATAAGCGGAGCGAAAAACGCCGCTGTCGCTATTCTTCCTGCCGCGATTCTCGCGGACGGACCCTGCATTCTCGAAAATGTACCTATGATTAATGACGTTTCGGTTTGCCTTAAAATCCTTTCCGAAATGGGCGCAGACGTGAAAATGCTCAACAAAAGCACTATTCAAATCGACGCCAGACATATCAGAGACACTGTCGTGCCTTATGAAAAGGCGCGCCTTTTCCGTGCTTCCTACTATTTTATGGGGGCACTGCTCACTAAATTTAATCACGCCAAGGTTTCGATGCCCGGCGGCTGTGCGCTCGGCGACCGCCCGATTGACCAGCATTTGAAATGCTTCAAGGCGCTCGGCGCGAATTATTCAATTGAGAGCGGCATTGTTGAGATTACAGCTGACAGGCTTTACGGTACGCAGATTTACTTCGATAAAATCACAGTCGGCGCGACTATTAACGCTATGCTCGCGGCTGTTAAGGTTGACGGACTTACGATTCTCGAAAACGCGGCAAAAGAGCCGCATATAGTGGATTTAGCGAACTTCCTGAACTCTATGGGCGCAGAAATCATGGGCGCGGGCACTGACGTAATCAAAATCCGCGGCGTGAAGAAGCTTACAGGCACGCAGTACGCGATTATTCCCGACCAGATTGAAGCGGGAACTTATATGGTTGCGGCGGCAGCGGCGGGCGGCGATGTTACGATTAGAAACGTAATCCCCAAGCACCTTGAGCCGATTTCCTCCAAGCTTGAAAAAATGGGCGTAATTATAGAAGAGCACGACGACAGCCTGCGTATAATCGGCAGTAACCGCCCTTATGAGCGCATGAACCTCAAAACCATGCCTCACCCGGGCTTCCCTACCGATATGCAGCCGCAGTTCGCGGCGTTGCTGACTTTATCGAACGGCACGAGCATAATCACAGAGAGCATTTACGAGGACCGCTTCAGATACGTTGACGAGCTTCGCCGTATGGGCGCGGATATTTCTGTTGACGGTAAGGTCGCAGTAATCGAAGGCGTTGATAAGCTCACGGGCGCGCCTGTGAAAGCCGCCGATTTAAGAGCGGGCGCGGCACTGATTATTGCAGGGCTTTGCGCAAAAGGTGTCACTGAAATTGAAGACATTTTCCATATTGAGCGGGGCTACGAGGATTTGGCGGCAAAGCTTCGGGCAATCGGCGCAGATATAGTGAAGCGCGAGTTCCCCGGTCCCGACGCAATGCGAATCGCAATGTAACAATAAAATATATCGCGGACGCCGTTAACGGCGTCCGTAAATTTAGTAATTTTATACAAAAAGCAGTGAAAATATCTCGATATATTCGTAGACATAGTACCTTGCAATATATAGTACGGTGTGTTACAATATAGGTAAAGGAGATGATTATATGTATTGTGGCAAATGTGGGGCGCAGAATCCCGATGATAATAATTTTTGCAGGAAGTGCGGCGTTCGCTGTGACGGCAGTGATTTTGAAAATACGCAGAATTCCGCCGGTAACACCGATTTTAAAGGCAAGGACTACAGCGGTGCTTTTTGCGAGAGCGATATACAAGCGAATAAGGTCATGGCTATGCTCGCGTATCTGCTGTTTTTTCTTCCGTTGGTCGCCTGCCCCGACTCGAAGTTCGGGCGGTTTCATGCGAATCAAGGGCTTATAGTTCTTATTCTCGGCTTCATCAACGGGATTTTACAAGGCGTTTTCTCGTTTGGCAGATGGGGCTGGAATTGGGGCTGGGGCGCGAGTTGGTTCTTCAATCCGTTTTCAATTATTACCGGAGCAATAGGCTTTGCGCTGATTGCGGCTATTGTTTACGGAATCGTGAACGCCGCGAACGGAAAGGCTGTTGAAATCCCGGTTATCGGGAAGTTTCGGATTATTACGTAATAAAAAACGGGCGGATATAGAATCCGCCCCTACATTTTATGATGTGAATCCGTAGTATCTTTTCAGTTCCCGCAGAATCATCGCGATTGTTTCGTCCTCGGGAATGAACAGGAAGTCGCTGTTGACCTCTTCATCGCCGATGAAAAAGCTGTTGTTAATAATCACGAGCGGGCGGTTATCCTTTTTGCTCTCGGTGAGCCCGATGTCGTCATCGATGTTTTTACTGTGAGTCGGAGGCGAAATGTCAATCAACTGCCCTGTCATTGAAGCGAGCGAGTTGCAATACGCGCCCGAGGTAATATTTCCGATTTCTTGAATTACAGACAGGCTCATCTCGTCGAGGTCGCCTAAGTCCTCGATATTGTTTTGGAAAAAGTAGTTGATAATTTTCACAGCGAATTTCTTACTCAAAAGCTGTAAAATATTACCCTTTGCAGCACCTTGCAATCCGAGCCGCACCGCCCAGCAGGATTCGCTGCGCTTGTTGAGATACTCGGACGCCTCCTGCGGCGTCATTATGTAGACCGACGGAGTGCTCATGACGACCTTCATGCCGAGCATCTGCGCCAGCGACGTGGAGGCGTGCCCCATGCCGATACTGCCGATTTCTTTCAGTATATCGAGGTTTTCGTTTAAAAGTGTTGTAAAATCTTCCACCGTATTCTGTTCCTTTCGGGGTTATACTTTATAATAACATATTTATTTACTTTTTTCAATAGTATTTTTATATTTGTTTGTTCTTGTTTTTATTAATTCATGAACGTTTGGAGCTTTTTTATGAGAATGAGAAAGAAAAAGAACCTTGCTGAGCGGGTTTCAGCGTGTTCCGAGCTTTTTGTTCAAAAGCTTTTTGACACGGGCGAAAGACCAAAAGAAAAATTGTTAATTTTTAACAGCGTTTTCGGAAATTCAAACCCGCTATGGCTCGAAATCGGCTGCGGCAAGGGCGGCTTCGTCAATCAGGCGGCGAAAGCGAACCCCGATATTAACTTTTTAGCTGTCGAGAAGAGCGAAAACGTCGCTGTTTCTGCATTGGAGCTGACAAAAGCAGAGCAAATCCCCAACGTCCGCTACATAATCGGGATGGCTGAATTCTTGGCTCTTGTAATTCCTCCGCATACAGTTGAACGGATTTACTTGAACTTCAGCTGTCCTTTTCCGAAGGAGCGTTACGCGAAGCACAGGCTGACGCACGAGCTTTTCTTAAATATATACAAGCAAATCCTCATCGAAGACGGCAGAATTTTCTTTAAAACCGATAACAGCGGTTTCTTCGATTTTTCTTTGGAAAGCCTTTCCGCGAACGGCTTCCTTGTTCAAAACGTCACCCGCGACTTACATAACAGCGGCATTACGGGAAATATTATTACCGAGTATGAGCGTCTTTTTATTAATTTAGGGCATAAAATAAATTATTTAGAGGCAATTGTTGACAAATAAGCAATTTTATATTATACTTATAGTACGACAAAATTTAATGCGGAGGTAGATTTTATGAAACTTACTACTATTTTGCTTGGCGGAGCCGCTCTCGTGGGTCTCGGAGTTTATTTGAGTAAAAAATTAGGCGCGAAAATTGACGAAGAAGAAGACGCTGTAATCTACGCAAGCGAGAACGAAACCTACGGCGAGAAGTTCCACAAGGCGTCCATGTTCGCTGTCGGCGCGATTAAAACAGGCGCGGATAAAATAGTCGAGGGCATTAATGATATAAGAAAGCAAGACATGGTTAAAAAAGGCGAGCAGACTGTCTGCGACGTTAAGGAGTCTGCTGGGAATTTCGTCGGCGAGCTGAAGGATAAGGTAACAGGGCGCGATAAGGCGATTATAATTGACGAAGACGATATTATCGACGGCAGCGACGATTTTTTCATGGCTGAAGCGTCCGATGAGGATTTTCAATAATAACTTACAAATTCAAAGGACACCGAAAGGTGTCCTTTTTGTATTATCTGTTATTAAAATCAACGTACTCACGGTGCTTGCGGATATTTTTATAAGCCGGTCTGATAATCTTGCCGCTTCCTGTGATTTCTTCCATGCGGTGCGCGCACCAGCCCGGAATCCTCGAAATCGCGAAGATAGGCGTGAACAGTTCTTCGGGGAGCTCAAGCATTTTATAAACAAAGCCGCTGTAGAAGTCTACGTTCGCGCTGACGCCTTTGAAGGTCTTGCGCTTCGCGCCGATTACCTCGGGAGCGAGCCGCTCAACGCGGGAGTAAAGCTTAAATTCGTCTGCGAGACCTTTTTCGTTGGACAGCTGCTCAACATACTGCTTGAAAATCAACGCGCGCGGGTCAGACAGCGAGTAAACAGCGTGACCCATGCCGTAAATCAAGCCGGAGTTGTCGAACGCTTTTTTGTCGAGCAGGTCTGCAAGATACTGCTCGATTTGGTGGTCGTCCTCCCAGTTTTTGACTTTTTCCTTCATGTCGTCGAACATCTGCGAGACCTTTATGTTTGCGCCGCCGTGCTTGGGGCCTTTAAGCGAGCCGATTGCCGCTGCTATAGTTGAGTAAGTATCGGTTCCCGACGAGGTAATTACGCGGGAGGTGAACGTCGAGTTGTTCCCGCCGCCGTGGTCAGCGTGCAGAACTAAGGCTATGTCGAGCACTTCCGCTTCGAGCGCGGTGTACTGATTGTCCGGGCGAAGCATATAAAGTATGTTCTGCGCTGTTGAAAGCTCGGGTAAGGGTGCGTGAATGTACAAGCTCTGGTCCTCGTGATAGTGCTTGAAGCCGTGATAGCCGTAGACCGCAAGCCTCGGAAAGAGCGAAATAAGCTGGAGCGACTGCCTCAAAATATTCGGAATCGAGATGTCATCGGCTTTTTCGTCGTATGAGTAAAGCGTCAGCACGCTCCTTGCCAACGAATTCATCATATCGCGGCTCGGTGCTTTTAAGATTACGTCGCGCGTGAAGCTTGGCGGCAGGTCGCGGTAAGCTATCAAGAGTTCGTTGAAGAATTTTAACTGCTCGGGCGTAGGTAATTCCCCGAAAAGAAGCAGATAAATAGTTTCCTCAAAGCCGTGCCGCTTATTTTTCACGAAGCCCTTCACGATTTCGTCAATGTCATAGCCGTGATAATACAGCTTCCCTTCGCAGGGAATCATCTCGCCGTCGTCGATTGTGTAAGACTTAACCTCGGCGATGTTCGTCAGCCCTGCAAGCACACCCTTGCCGCTGATGTCTCTTAAACCGCGCTTTACCTCGTATTTTGTATATAGCTCAGGGTTGATTTGCATATTGCTGACAACCCTCTCTGACAGCTTTACAATGTCTTCTGTAATTTCCGAATAAGAATTTAATTTCTGTACCATAAAATATAATCTCCTTTCATCTTAATAATTATAACACAAAACAGTTGACGAGTCAACAATATTATGTTATAATAATGTGTGTAATATCAAAAAAGCCGGAGAAAACTATGAAAGTAATAAAATCCCATACTTATAATATAATAAATCCCGAGCCGTTTGAAATCCCGTATCCGCTTGTTTTCGAGCTTTTATCGGGAAATACGTTGCTCGCGGAGTATACAATTTCGGACACGGGGACTGTAGACTACAGCTTTAACCCCAACGCAGGCGAGAAGATTCTGACCAGTATCAGACGTCCGCTGACGATTAACGACATTTATTTCCTGTTCACGAGCAGGATTTTTCCCGATAAAACGCCTTATACCGCCATTGAATTGGAACGCTTCGGCATTGAGGAGTATCACCCCTACACAGTGATTCGCAAGACCCGCGGTATGCTTCCGGGCGATAAATACTGGCTTCGCTTTGAAAACGAAGAAATAAATTATAAGTCCGCTCTACAGGAACACAGGAATTACTACGAAAACAGCTATAAAAAGTACCTTGAATCGCTTGAAGCGGCGAACGCCGCGGAAGAAACCGCCGTTCCTGCTGTTTCAGAAAGTTCTGAGCCTGTTACTGAGGAAGCCGAACAGCCGGCAGTCTCCGAAGCGGAAGTCGACACGATGAGCGAGGATATGATTAATTCGCTGATGGCGTCAATGGGCGGCGAAGAAGATGAAACCCCCGACGAAGCTCCTGCCGCCGAAGAAGCACCTGGTGGAAATATGTCACCCGAAGCTATTGCGGCGATGTTGGCGGCGAATTCCGCACCCGAACCGGAACCCGCGCCCGCCGCTGAAGAGTCATCTGGCGGAAATATGTCACCTGAAGCTATAGCCGCGATGTTAGCGGCGAATTCCGCACCCGATGTAGGGGACGACGTCCTCGGCGTCCCGCAGGAAGAACCGGAACCCGAAACCCCTGCTGTTGAAGAGGCTCCCGCTCCCGCCGCCGAAGAATCACCGGGCGGTAATATGTCACCCGAAGCGATTGCGGCATTGTTAGCGGCTAATGAATAAAATTAAACCTGCCTTAAACGGCAGGTTTTTTAGTTTTATTCTTTTACTGTAATTTGCAATTCGGTTTTAAATTGATTGCGCGTTCCGAGCATATTTTCGTCCGACAGAGAAAAATCAACGTGCGCTGTTACGGTATATTCACCTGCGGGTAGGCGCAAATCCGATGCACTGTAGAATTCCTCCCAGAAAGCCGCGTCGGGGTCGTCCCCGCTCCAGCCGCCGCTTTTTTTGAAATCGTGATGCTCTGCCACGTCTTTCGTTAAGATACTGCTGATTAAAATAGTATTTACAAATCCATTGTTCCAGTAACGTTCGCCGTCAAAGATAGTGTAAACTAAATAGTCGCTTGAATGGAAAATTTCAATTGAATCTTGGCTTCCGATATACTTAAAATCCGCCCAAATTTCTATTTCTTCGTCTGTAGTGTAAATATTCTTATCGGTGTAAACTGTCAGAACGAAATCGTCAACAGTTACGCTGCTGCTTTGCTCGGTTATAGTTTCCGGTTCGTCAATTTGTGGAATTGCTTGCGGTTCTTCGGTAGTTTTACTGCACCCGACAGCTGCGAAAACCAAAATAGTGCAAAATAATGCGCTTAATAACTTTTTCATGTT
Organism: Oscillospiraceae bacterium; assembly: GCA_009781425.1. Lineage (GTDB taxonomy): Bacteria > Bacillota > Clostridia > Oscillospirales > Ruminococcaceae > Ruminiclostridium_E. Next base: position 35,166 of record WQYC01000010.1, on the reverse strand, counting down.
AGAATCCTCCTGTTTTACTTATAACACTAAAGTAAAACATAAAAAGTTGCGCTACGATAATCTCCCCTTAAAATCCTCATATCCGAATTCCTTTATAATTTCGAGCTCGCCCGACTCGCGCAGAACCGCAATCGAAGGCAGCGGCATGCCGTTGAACGTATTATTTTTCACCATCGAGTATATCGCCATGTCGCAGAAAAGCAGCTTATCGCCACTTTTTAGTTCACAGTCGAAGCTGTAATCCCCAATCACGTCGCCCGCAAGGCAGGTGTTCCCCGCAAGACGATAAACGTGTTTTTTCTCGTCAATTTCTCCTGCGCCGACGATTCGCGGACGATAAGGCATTTCAAGCACGTCGGGCATATGGCAGGCCGCCGAAGCGTCCAAAATTGCAATGCTCATGCCGTTTTGCACGACATCAAGCACGCTCGCCGCGAACCAACCCGCGTTCAACGCGACGGCTTCGCCGGGCTCGATATAGACTTGCAAGCCGTATGCTTTCATGCGCGCAATGCACCTTTCAAGCCGTTCTATGTCATAATCCTCGCGCGTGATATGATGACCGCCGCCGAGGTTTACCCATTTGAGTTGCGGGAAAATATAGTTGAATTTCTTTTCAAATTCATCAAGCGTAGCTTCAAGCGCGTCTGAATCCTGCTCGCAAAGTGTATGAAAGTGCAGTCCCGCGATTCCTGTTAAGTCTTTGTTTTTAAGGCTCTCTAATGTCGCGCCCAAGCGCGAAAACGGCGCGCAGGGGTCGTAGATTGCATGATTCTGCGTAGATAGCTCGGGATTTACGCGCAGACCTGCGGAAATATTGCGCGGAATTGCAGATTTATATTTTTCCCACTGTGCAAAGGAATTAAAAACTATGCAGTCGCAGATTTTCACAAGCTCTGCGAAGTCTTCCTCGGTGTAGGCGGGGGAAAAGACGTGGGTTTCGCCGCTCATATGTTCGTAGCCGAGCCGCGCTTCAAAAAGCCCGCTTGCCGTCGTGCCGCTGATGTATTTCGCAATTAAAGGATACAGCGCGAACGCCGAAAAAGCCTTCTGCGCGAGCAGGACTTTACAGCCTGTGCGAGCTTCCAAGCCGCGCAGGATTTCAAGGTTTTTTATCAGCCCCGCCTCGTCAATGACGTAGCAGGGGGTTTTTAAGTTTTTAAGCCAAGTGTGCATAATTACTACCTTTATCGTAATTTAACCACCCCGTCAGGCTTCGCCTGCCACCCCTCCAAGGAGGGGAATATCTATTAATTTAGCAGTTCCCAATTCCCCTCCGTTGGAGGGGTGCCGCGAAGCGGCGGGGTGGTTTAATATCAAAAAAATCTATAAAATACATAAGGCAATAAAGCGAGTATAAATCCTACTATTCCAAGAATAAAACCTGTAACAGCTATTTTAAATCCTGAGCCGTTTTTTCCTATTTTCTTCATGGCTATTGAACCTAAAATGATTGCAAATATACATATAGGTAATGCAAAAATAATCATTACTCCAATATCAATTTGCAACACATTTTCCATTAAAGGCAAAATCCAAACTAAGACTCCATAAAGCCCGCATATTAAAGATATAATAGCTCTTGCTTTCATTATACTCCTACTCCACCAACACCGGCTCAAAGCACTCTTTCCACGGCAGTCCCCACTTATTCAGCGCGTCCATGAACGGGTCAGGGTCGAAGTCCTCGGTGTTGAAAACTCCCGGCTTGCGCCACTCGCCGTTCATCACAAGCATTGCGCCTATCATCGCCGGAACGCCCGTAGTGTAGGAAATCGCCTGCGTGCCGACTTCCTCGTAACATTCTTCATGGTCGCAGATGTTATAAACGTAGTATTTAAGCGGCTTGCCGTCCTTCACACCCTGCATGATACAGCCGATGTTCGTCTTCCCTTTTGTGCGGGGTCCGAGGCTCGCGGGGTCGGGCAGAACAGCTTTCAGAAACTGAATCGGAACGATTTCCTTGCCTTCATAATTAATCGGCTTAATCGAGGTCATGCCTACGTTTTCGAGGCATTGCAGATGCGTGAGATAGCTCCGCCCAAACGTCATGAAGAAGCGGATTCTTTTCAAGCCCTTGATGTTTTTCGCGAGCGATTCAAGCTCCTCATGATAGAGCAGATACATATCTTTTTTGCCGACTTCCTCAAAGTCATACTCGCGTTTAATCTCCATCGGCTTTGTTTCAATCCACTCGCCGTTTTCCCAATAACGTCCGTTCGCGCTGACCTCGCGGATATTTATTTCGGGGTTGAAATTCGTCGCAAAAGGATAGCCGTGGTCGCCGCCGTTGCAGTCGAGAATATCAATATAATGAATTTCATCGAAGTAATGCTTCATCGCATAAGCGCAGAAAACGCCCGTCACGCCCGGGTCAAAGCCGCTGCCGAGCAGCGCGGTAATCCCCGCCTCCTTGTAGCGTTCCCGGTAATCCCACTGCCACTTGTATTCAAATTTAGCGGTGTCGAGCGGCTCGTAGTTCGCCGTGTCAATGTAGTGCGTTTTGGTCGCTAAGCAAGCGTCCATAATCGTCAAATCCTGATACGGAAGCGCAAGATTGAGCACTGCGTCGGGCTTGAATTTTTCTATTAATGCGATTAACTCTTGCGTATTATCCGCGTCCACCTGCTCGGTGAAAAGCTTCGCGTCCGTCTTGCTTTCCCATTTTGCGACAAGCGCGTCGCACTTGCTTTTTGTGCGGCTCGCAAGCATGATTTCCTTAAAAACCTTGCTGTTCATACAGCACTTCGCGAATGCCGCGCTTGCCACGCCGCCCGCACCTATAATTAATAGTTTTCCGTTCATTTCTTTTGCTCCTTTTGATTTATAATTAAGTTTAATTGTAACATCGGTGATTCTCGCACCTCTGTAAAAACAAAGCACCGTGCCGCAAATCAAGAGCGAATTAACCGCGTAATTCGCGATGATTAATTTATCGCTGAACTCAACAAGCGCGAAAAACTCTTCAATGGTCTGCCTGTTAAAATCGAAGCCTTCAAGCCTGTAAATTAAAGTCACCGAAAGAAAAATATATGCACCGATTAGCACAAAGCAAGTGATAAAAAACGCAATGCTTGTGGGTTTTAAGAGCGAATTTTTAAGGTACGCGCCCGCTTTTTTAAACTGCACAGAAAAAGCCAAAGCGACTATAATTCCAATCGGAACAACGTAAATAATCAACGGCTCAAACATTCTGATTACCGATGCGTTCAGCAACTCCAAGTTATAAAAGTACATTAAAATCAACCGCGACACAAGCACCGCAAACAGGCTTGTCCAGGTGATTGACAGCGTTTTTAGTACACATTCCTTTCCGCGGAAATGCGAGCTTACTATTATAATTAAAAGCAGCTCAATCAGCAGAAAATCAGCAATTCCGAGGTCATAGAAGGTCAGCAGAAAAGCTTCGCTCGCCGCGAAGCCTGCGGTCAGCAGAAAAAATGCGGTTCTCAAAAGCACTGTCGCTGAAATCAGCGTGTAATATTCACCGTTTTTTACTCGTTTTCTTTGCATATAATTATACTTTTGAATTGGGTAAGTTCAACAGAAGCTCGCGCAGAATTTTGCACGCGGCTGCAGTTGACACGCCTGTTTGGTCATAAGGCGGCGACAGCTCCGTTAAGTCACAGCCGACTATATTTAATCCGCAAACCCTGCCGATTCCCTTCAGCAGCTCGTTAAAGCTGATTCCGCCTGCTTCCGGCGTGCCTGTCGCAGGAAAGACAGACGGGTCAAGTATGTCTAAATCAAGCGTGAAATAAACAGGCTTATCGCCGATTTTCTTTATAACCTCTTCAAGCTTATTAAGATTAAATTTCTGTGTGAAAACGCGGTCTTTCCCCCACGTAAATTCTTCTTTGTCGCCTGAACGAATTCCAAACTGATAAATCCTGCCGTCGCCGACAAGCTCATGACAGCGGCGGATAACACAGGCGTGCGAAAGCTTTTGCCCTAAGTATTCATCGCGTAAATCGGCGTGCGCGTCAAAGTGAATGATTACGAGCTCGGGGTGCTTTTCGACTATTGCGCGAACCGCGCCGAGCGTAACTAAATGCTCGCCGCCGAGCATAACAGGCAGCTTTTCGTCGGTGATTACCTGCTTTGTGTAGTTGTAAATCATTTTCAAAACAGGCACAGGCGCACCGAACGACAGCTCAATTTCGCCGCCGTCAAAAACCTTTAACTCGGATAAGTCGCGGTCAATATAAGGGCTGTAGGTTTCAATCCCGAAGGATTCCCGCCGTATCGCCGCGCCGCCGAACCGCGCACCTGGGCGGTTTGAGGTTGTCCCGTCATAAGGCGCGCCGAAAAGGACGATTCCCGCTTCGTCATAACCGCTGTCACAGCCGATAAAGGTTTCAATATTCTGCGTTTTTTTCATTTTCGACATTTCGTAGCATTTCCTTTTACGTATATTTTTTATATTGAATCCTGTATTATTTTCTTTGTAAACTCATTTACTTTTATATGCGCATCTTCGTAAATCGGAGTCTTTTCACAGTATTTCCACCAGATTTCAAAATAATTAAAATGCTCAGGAATTCTGTAAATATGATTGATTATATTTTCAACGCTGTAATCTTTGAAGCGTTCTAATATATCCGGAGAGACTCGTGCTTCCCACGGCTTATATTTTGCCGCCGCAAAATGACAGATGATGGGCGGCGGGAGCAAATTTTCTGAAAAAGAAGCAACACAATTATATGGCTTGAAGAGCGTGTTTTTTATTACAGAGCCTTCAGCTCCAAAATACTTGACTTCTCCGACAAAGGCTACAGAAAAAAGCCCTTGGTCGCCGTAATACAGCTCTTCGGTATTCGGAATTATTTCTCGTATTAAATGCAAAATACTGTAATAATTATTCTCTGTTAAATTACGTTCACGGAAATTTTCGAGATTAATTACGAAGGAACCGCTGTTCATCGCACCTCGCAATATACTTTTTAAATTGACGAGGTTTAGCATATCTTCTTTTTCAAATACTGTATGATTAAAGAATTGGTCAGTTTTCAACCGATTATGAGTAGCTACCATCGCTTTACCCTCAAAATCTGCAAAATAATATTCATCTATATTGCCGTTAATAATTATATCTGCCGCATCTATGTAAAGTATTCTGTCCATGCTTTCCGGCAGGTGCTCATGACATAAAAAGTACAGATATGCTTCATAAGGAAAATTTCCGCCGTGCTTCGCGAATTCTTCGTAAGGCGCAGTGTTTTCTATAAATATCTCATGAAATTTTATATTAGCGAAAGCCTCTGCGTAATTTTTTATGAAGCTTATATTTTCTTGCTTTATACGATTATGAAACAGATAAAAATAAACTTCGCAGCCGCTTAAACTCTCGCCTATGCTTGCGATTTGCGGAAGTATATATAGAGCTAAATTATTATCGCAGGACGTCATGATGTTAATCCTTTTCATTTTCGACATCGCGTAACATCTCCTCTACATAAGTCGGTAAAGCAAAACAGCCGTAGTGCAATTGTGTGTTATAATACTTAGTGTCGATTCCGAGGCTGTTCCACTTTGCAGGGTTTAAGTCGTTCGTCGGGTGAAGGTTTTTCGAGGCAAACCCGAAGAGCCAATGCCCTGACGGATAAGTCGGAATGTGCGCCTGATAGACCTTGCTGATTGGGAAGGTTTCGGCGATTCTTTTATGTGCGCGCTGCATTGCGTTCGCGTCGTTTTTATAAAAGGGGCTTTCGTGCTGATTCACCATTATGCCGTTTTCAGTGAGAGCCTTGAAGCAGTTTCCGTAGAACTCCTTTGTAAACAAATCCTCGCCCGGCCCGAACGGGTCAGTGGAATCCACGACGATTAAGTCATAGCAATTATGGCACTTGCGGATAAATTTTAAGCCGTCTTGAAAGAAAATTTCAAGGCGTTCGTCGTAAAACGCGCAGGCAGTCGTCGGCAGGTATTTTTTGCTGACCTCGACTACAAGCTCGTCGATTTCAACTAAGTCTATTTTCTCGATATAATCGTATCTGCTTAGCTCCCGCACCGCCCCGCCGTCGCCCGCGCCGATTACAAGCACCTTGCGAATATCAGGATTTACAGCCATCGGAACGTGCACTATCATGTCGTGATAGATGAACTCATCGCGCTCAGTTAGCATCATGAAGCCGTCGAGCGTCAGAAAACGCCCGAACTCACGCGACTGGAACACGTCGATTTGCTGGAAATCGCTGTGCCCCGAGTACAACTGCTTATTTACCTTAATTGAAAACCGCACGCCCTCGGTGTGGTATTCGCTGAACCATAAGTCCATAATCTACCTCATATTGTTTGTAAATCGTTTAATTCTAAACCACCCCGGCCGACTTCGCCGTCCACCCCTCCTCGGAGGGGAATTTTCTATAATTTCGCAGTCCCAAATTCCCCTCCTGTGGAGGGGTGCCGCTTTAGCGGCGGGGTGGTTATATTTTCATTTTCGCTTCAATTAAATCTGCTGCTGAAATAATATCTGCCGGAAGCACATGAACATTTGGCAGATTGTTATCATGCCAACAATCTTCAATTATATAAAGAAAAACCGGCATACTAAAATTAAATTTTTCAGCTATACCAACGCCTCTCGATGCATAAGTCACTTCTGCCGCTCTCCATGTACTGCCGCTTCTTAGAATAAATGCAAGCAAACAATCACATGACGAAATCGTTTCATAAATTTCTGTGTAAAACTTTATTTTATGGTTATCATAGTCACTTAAATAAATTATTTCATGCCCGCGATTTTCCAGTTCTGATATTAAAACGAAAGCGTCCTTATAAAGCTCTTTTCCGCCATATTCATCTCTTATTTCCGCCCTTGAAATATAAATTCTCATTATAATTTTCTCTCCTTCCAATTCACAACACAAACAACAACGTCCCAATCGTTATTAAAATCCCGCCTATTATCGTCTTCGCCGTTACAGCTTCCCCTAATATTATGAACGCCATAATCAATGTTATTACAATGCTCAGCTTATCAATCGGCACGACCTTTGAAACCTCGCCGAGCTGCAAAGCCTTGTAAAAAAACAGCCACGAGAATCCTGTTGCACAGCCCGAAAGAATCAGAAAAACCCAGCTCTTCTGCGTTATGTCAGCTATTTCGTTTTGCTTTCCTGTAATAAAAACCATGCCCCACGCCATAACTAAAACCACGCAGGTGCGTATTGCGACGGCTAAATTTGAGTTAACGCCGTCGAGTCCGATTTTCGCGAGGATTGAGACAAGCGCGGCGAAAAACGCGGCTAAAAGTGCGTATAAAATCCACATAATTTTGTCCTTTAAATTAAATGTAGGGAACGCATTTATGCGTTCCGGAACGGATAAATCCGTTCCCTACGTTATCACATTCAATCTTTCTATTTCCTCGTCCTCCGCGCCCATCATGAAGCAGCCTTTTTCTTTTGCGTATCTGATATACTCGACGATGTCCGCAGTGATTCGCTCGCCCGGCGCGAGAATCGGGATTCCCGGCGGATAGCACATTACGAACTCGCTTGAAATCTTCCCGACAGTTTCGCTGAGCGGAAGTGAAAGCTTCGGCGCGTAGAACGCTTCCTGCGGGCTCATTTCGACAATGGGGTCGATGTATTCCTGAGTTAACATTCCTGCCCTGCCCCGCTTGTGAAGCCGCCGAATTTCCGACAGCGCGCCGACTAATCTTTCCAAATCGCGCTCTCTGTCGCCGACAGAAATATAAGCCAAGATGTTGCCGATGTCGCCGAATTCCACCTGAATGTCGTAATCGTCTCGCAGAAGGTCATAGACTTCAATCCCTGCAAGCCCGATTTCAAGCGTGTTGACGGGCAGTTTTGTTACATCAAAATCAAAAATAGTATCACCGTTTATGATTTCCCGCGAGTAAGCGTAATAATCGCCGATAAGATTAATTTCCCAGCGCGCATATTCAGCAAGCTCGGTCGCTTTTTTAAAAATTTCCTTGCCGTGCAAAGCAAGATTCTTGCGGGAAATGTCAAGGCTTGACATTAGCAAATAGCTCGCAGAGGTAGTCTGCGTAAGGTTTATAACCTGCCTGATGTACCCCTCGTTCATGCCTTTATTGATTAATAGAAACGAGCTTTGCGTGAGCGAGCCGCCCGACTTATGCATACTTACGGACGACATATCCACGCCCGCTTCCATTGCACTGATTGGCAGATTCTCGCCGAAATAGAAGTGCGTTCCGTGCGCTTCATCGGCAAGCACGAGCATATTATTTTCATGCGCTAATTTGCAGATTGCTTTTAAGTCCGAGCAGACACCGTAATAGGTCGGATTGTTCACCAAAACCGCCTTTGCATCGGGGTTTTCTGCAATCGCGCGCTTAACGTCCTCAAGCGACATTCCAAGCGAAATGCCGAGCGTTTTATTAACCTTCGAGTTGACATAAACAGGCACCGCGCCGTTCAGAACAAGCGCGTTTATTACGCTTCTGTGGACGTTGCGCGGAAGGATTAATTTATCGCCGCGCTTGGTTGCCGCGAGAATCATGGCTTGCACGGACGAGGTTGTCCCGCCTACCATAAAGAAAGCATGAGCGGCATTAAACGCCGCTGCCGCAAGCTTTTCGGCTTCCGCAATTACAGAAACAGGGTGGCAAAGATTATCAAGCGGCTTCATGGAATTCACGTCAATATTCATGCAGGATTTTCCGAGAAAGTCGGTCAGCTCGGCGTTCGCGCGCCCGCGTTTATGCCCGGGCACATCAAAAGGAACGACGCGCCGCAAGGTAAATTCTTCGAGAGCTTCTTTGATTGGGGCGCGGGATTGGTTAAGCGACATTTTTGTCATAATTAATCACAGTTAATGATATTTCACTTGAAATATTATATTGAATTTGATTTAGAATCCTCTCGATTTCTTTTACAATATTATTATCAAAAAACGGCTCGCCGCATTGCTCGCATTCTTCACACGGCACCTCCCTGATTAAAATAATATTATTATCGCTTTTTTCGATATAGTCAGTCATGCTTGGTTTTAAGTTACCTTTGCAAAAAACACACATTAGTTTTACTCCTTTCGCGTTTTATAATCGCTTTCCCATTCGGAAAGTGTTGGGTGATATTCCGTTATTAGATATACGCTTTTATCATCTGTACTAATAACAACGTGGAGTGGATTTTTATAATCTTTGTTAAATATTAAACAACTTGGGAACGGTTTATCGTTGGGATATTGTTCAATTATTTCGCCTGCCAAAACTGCATTAACAACCGCTTCTGACGATATTTTACGCTTCCTTAAACGCTTTAATGCGTGTAAAGTCCATTTAATATTATCACCACGGCAAATATTACGTAAAGCTTCAATATTTAATTCTTGCATTAATTCTCAATTCCCCTCAGCAGCACAAAATCGTCAACATAAATCACGTTTGAGTTCAGCTCATCCTCGCCGGTTTCAAAATAAATCAGCACGCGGGTATGATGCGCGGGGCGGATATTTATTTTGCCGCGGAGCAGAACCCAGCCGTCATATGTGGTATAATTATTGGGATAGCGGCTGTCCCAGTCTTCGGGCTTACTCCCGACGGGCAGCCAATATTTCGACAGAATCCCGACATTCCCGCAGTAGTCCTCCATCGTATCAAAGTGCGGGAAATCCACGCCGCCTATTGTAGCGTGCGTTTCTAAGGTCAGCGTTAATCTTTGCGGCTTGCAATCTGTGTTAAGCTCGCCGAATTTAACCCACGCCTGCACTTCATAATCATATATATTTTGTTTTAAGTAAGATGTAATTTCGAGCGTCGCGCCGTTCCAGTTCATGCGCCGCCCCGATATTTTCATGCACTTAGAGCCGCTTCGCTTCTGCTCGTCCGACACCTCCACGCGCACTTCGTACTTGCCGTAATCGAAGTGGTCGGGGTCAAGAATAGTCCGCGCTTCCCAGCCGTTTAATTCTTTTTCAAAATCGTTATGATACAGCACGCGCGCAGGGTCGTACTTGTAATCAAAAACATCTTTTTTTATTTCTGCTTCACTTGCAACATTTTTCTTTTTCCGCAGCTTGTTGAATGGCAAAGTGTATCACCTCTAACTTTATTAATAAATATTACTTCCCGAGAATATTTCTATCATTTCCTGCCGCAGATTATTCATAATATCGAGTCTTGTCTTAGGCGGAATTTCATAAACATCAGCGTTAAACAGATAATTCTGCAAATCTATGTCTTTTATAAGCATTTTTGTGTGGAATATATTCGACTGATAAACGTTAATGTCCATTGCGTCGTACTTCGCGAGTGTTCCTTTGTCGATGTATTCCTGTATGCTGGTGATTTTATGGTCAATGAAGAGCTTTTTCGCGCCTATGTCCCGCGTAAAACCGCGGACGCGGTAATCCATTGTGATTATATCGGAGTCGAAGCTGCCTATTAAGAAATCTAATGTTGAAAGCGGCGTGATTTCACCACAGGTAGTCACGTCTATATCCACTCTGAACGTCGCAAGGAACGTTTCGGGGTGGTACTCGGGATAAGTATGAACGGTGACATGGCTTTTGTCTAAGTGCGCAATGACTTTATCGCCCGAAAGATGCTTAATCATGCTTTCTTCTGCAATCAGAATCGTCACGCTTGCGCCCTGCGGCTCATAATCCGCGCGCGAAATGTTCAGAACCTTCGCGCCTATCATGTCCGTGACTTGCGTCAGAATATTCGTCAGACGCTCCGAGTTATACTGCTCGTCGATATACGCGATATAATCGCGCTGTTCGCGCTCGGTTTTCGCGTAGCAAACGTCAAAAATATTGAAGCTTAATGATTTTGTGAGGTTATTGAACCCGTAAAGCGTTAATTTATTATCCACTTTTCACGTCCCTTTCTTTTTTATGTGAACTTATATTATACTATATTTTTAAACAAATTGCAAGTATTATTTTCCGTGTTTCCTGCTTACTCTTATATCATCGCCGAAGAAAGGCAGACATTCCATTGTCAGGATTCTTGAAACTATTGCGTCGCCGTAGTGCTTTTTGAGCTGTGCGACTTCGCTGTTCGTGTTTATGACAGTCGGCAAGCCCGCGCTGAGCCTGGAGTTGAGCAGATTATAAAACACAGAAACATAATATTTGTTATCGACTTCTGTGCCGAGGTCGTCGATTATAAGCAAGTCTGTTTTTTCAAGCAGCTGCTCGGAATCCACTTCCGATTCCCTGCCGAAATTTTCTTTTACTATCGCGCCGAGCAGCTTCTGCGACGAGCCGTAAATCACGCTGTACCCTTTTGCAATCACGGCTTTCGCAATTGCTAAAGACAAATGCGTTTTGCCGAGCCCTGTTGCCCCTTGCATGAAAATCCCGTCGCAGGGCAGATGAAAATTTTCGGCGTAATGCTTGCAAAAATTAAAATTGCGGGACATTTTATCTATAGTAAAGCTGTCGGCGTAAAAACTCAAATCAAACGAATCGAAATCGCAGAGCTTAATCGGAGAAGACGCGTTCAGCTCTTCCGCCGCCATTCTCTTGGCGATTTCCTTGAAGCAGGAGCAGCGGCGATTCTGATAAACACCGGTGTCGCGGCACTTTTCACAGGAATAAATTTCTGTTAAGTAATCAGGCTCGAAGCCGTTTTGCGCGAGCAGAGCTTTTATAGTTTCCTGCGCGTTTAGATTTTCTTTGGTTAAGCGTTCAAGCTTCTCGGCACGCATCGCTTCGCTTTCGCCCGAATAAATTATATCATAAATCCTCGCGCCTGTCTTAGCCATTTCCCAACGAATCGCCTTATACTGCGGGATTTTCAACTCAACCTCGCGCTTTCGGAAGCTCAGCTTTTCTTTGTTGACGTCACTGCGGCGTTTTATTTCCTCGCCTGCCCGCGAATAATATTTTGCATTTAAGTTCATTAATTTTTCCTACTTTTCGATAATATTCTGCCATATTTTTTCCAAGTCGAACGAAGATTTAACATCTTCGGCTTTTTGCTTGTTATTCTTGAAATTCTTCTGCGATTCTTCTAACTGTTCCTTGCTTCTTATGCCGTCCTTGTCCCAGTTTTCGAGGATTTTATTCATGTAAGGCAGCGATAATTCGTTCGCGCCGTCGAGCGTCATTTGATAGGCAGTGAAAAGCAATTCCTCACCGTAATTGCTCGCAGACCACCTTCTGATAATTATTTTTTCTTTTTCGGAAAAAGCTCTTTTCATTTCGAGCAGGCGTTTCATTCTGCCTTCAAAGCTGTTGATTTCGCGCAGAACTTTTATTTCATCTTCTGCCTGGCTTATTGATAAAATCTCGCGTTCGTGCCAGTCCTTCGCGATTTTTCTCATGTAAGCGGGCGTTGCTTTTCCGCAGGAGGCGCAGTATTCAACTAACATCAGCGCACATTCGGCGGGGATTCCGACGTCTTCGGTTATAATCATCAGCGAGTTCTGCTCGTTATGCTTGAGCGGTCTGCCGAAGATTTTTTCACATTCCTTGAAGAGGAAGTCCATGCCCTCGTCGCCGCGAACTGCCTGTGCGATTTCTTTCGGATTAAAGCGCGGTTCGCGCTCTAATTGGACTTTTGCTTCTGTTTCAATTTTTTTCAGCTTTGAAGCTATTCGCTCGTGTTCTGTTTCGTATTTATTAGCAGATACCTGCGCGGTTTCGCTTGGTACAATTTCATTTTCACGCGCCGCGAAAATCCCTGTCTGCTCCCAAAAGAGCAAAGCGTCCTTCACGTCGTCCGGATTTACTCCGGTTTTGCACGAAGCTTCATCAACTGTTATATTTTCGCCCGCGTTTCTTAGAACAAAAAGCAGAACCTTTAAATTATTTCCGCCTGCTAATTTTATGTAATTATCCACGACTGCGGACGGAACGGCGAAAACGCTGTTCCACGCGCCGAGATTAATTTTATAATCCATAAAAATTCCGACCGCCTTTCAAAAGGGTGTACAGAATTAATTATAGCACAAAAAACCCGCGCAGTCAACCTGCGCGGGTCGTATATATTAAATTTTGCTTCCCACGACGCGCTCATGTCGCTTTCGTTGGATTTACTTGAAACTTTACATTTTTTATTTAAACGCTTTCGCGGTTAATCCGGCTTACTTTCAAGGCTTCCTTCCGGTTTCTTTACACCCTCCGTCACCTTAAAGTGCAGTCATCTTCCTGCCGGCATATAAACTTTCAGTTAGGCAATCAGGCTTTTCCGCCTTATTAAATTTATTTCCGCTAAGTGTTGTTGCTAACTTGATTCCCGGTATAAGCGTTTTTCGGTAGAAGTACCGTCTTAAATCCAGTAAACCTTTAAGCCGTTCGAGCTTTCAAGTTCAACCTTGATTTCAAGCATTTGCTTAATCGGTGCACGAGCCGCAACATACGCTCAGCACTTTGATTTCTACATCCATTGGACTCGCTCCCCTTTCTCGGTCGTTTTGGCTTTTCACTTCAATTTATATTTGAAGCCCGCCTTTGCCTCGGTTCCGCTTCATACTCGCCTTCCGCTTCTTCTTCCGCTGCCCTTTTACAGTAATTTCACCATCGTTAATCTTACTGTTTTCGCCGCTTCTGTTTCTGCTTTTGTTTTCTGAAGTTTCTTCCGTGTTTATATAATACCATATTTATACAGCAATGTCAACAGTCAAAATGCACAAAGTTTTAAACAATTGTTTATTACTCTTAACAATGTTTTATATGTTTTTTCAAAATCTTGGCAAAAAATGCAGTATTTCTTATTGACAAGCGGTTGTTTTTATTGTATACTTAATCTAACACAATAACGCAACAGAAAGGTGCAAAATATGGCTGACTTTGAAAAAGACAACGGCTTGGAAGAAACCGAGGAATTTGAAGCCGATATAATTGAGCTCGACGGCGAGCAATTTGAAATTATCGACGCGCTGACTTATGAGGACGTAAATTATCTCGCGCTGATTCCTTACGACGAGAACGAGGAAGAAGACGAGGACGCAGAGGTTGAGTTTATAGTTCTGCGCGAGGTTGAGGAAGACGGCGAGTTTTTCCTTGCGACGATAGACGATGAAGCACTTTCCGACAAAATAGGCGAGATGTTTTTATCGCATTTTGACGAAATGATGGACGGCTTTGAGGAAGTTTAAATTAGTTTAGGCTTACCTGAGACAGGTTCACCTGAGAAACTTTACTGCTTCGTGCGTTTAAGTATGGTTAATATAATCCAACACATATAAAACGGGATTTCGACTCTGTCAGCGGATTGCAGACCTCCCGGCGGTTAAAACCGTCGGACGAAGGGAGCGCGAACCTGCAGGCGAACTTTACCCACCCTGCCGTTGGCGGGTTTTATATGCCATATTTTACGGCGTTAGCGGTTCAGTCGGTTGCCCTTCGGGGCGACCGACTTTTTTATGCAAACAAAAACGACTGCTTTTTCAAGCAGTCGTTTAAAGCTTTATTCTTATTTCTCAGCCGGAACCGGAGGTGCTTTTTTCGCGTTGATTTCACCTTCCCATTGGTTGAACATTTCAAGAACTCTGTCTCTTGTTTGATAGCTGATGCTCGGGAGGTTTCCGCCTCTTGCGCCCGATGCCTGTCTGAAGCCTTCAAGGAATGCGTTCTTCAAGGTTTGGAACTTGCTGTCGTCGCCGCCCGCTAAGGCTTTAGCGAAGGTGAAAATACGTTCAGCTGTGGCTTCAACGCCCCAGTAATCATCATGCTTTGCTGATGTTGCTTCTGCAGCTCTGAGCGCGTTCAGTGCTTCGGGGGTTTTGCCGAAGTTAAGCTTGCCAACGACTCCGCTTTTGTTCGCCTGTCCGTTAACCTGTGCAGAAACCATGCTTGTTACAGCTTGGTTTTTCAGCTGACGTGCGGATTTGCCTGCGTTTGCGCGGAAATCCTCGCCGCCTATATTGCGGTGCTCAGACTTGCTCATGCCCTTGCTGTAAGCGGGCTTATAAGTAGATGTAGTTGCTTGTTCAAGCTTATCAGTGTTGTCCGCCGCTAAGGTTGTTTCCTTCTTTTGTGTTTCCTGCGCCGCGGTTCTGGCGGTGTTGTGATGGGACGCTCTGTTGGTATCATGCGGTTTTTGTACGTTCATGGGATTCTCCTTTCGTCATAAAGAAACTATTTTTGTAAAATACTTCATTATTAATATCGGACATTATTTTAAAAACTTTAGCACACTTTAATAAAATTTTTAAAAATATTTTTTGTTGACATGAAATTGTTTTTATGATAGAATTTATAAAGAAGAAAAGTAAAATTAATTTACATTGGAAGGAGAAATGTAATGTCATTGATAGTTGACAATCTTGTCAAGCGTTACGGTGAATTTACTGCCGTAAAAGGGCTCAGCTTTACTATTGACAAGCCGGGCGTTTTCGCGCTGCTCGGCACTAACGGCGCGGGCAAAACCACTTCAATCCGCTCGATTCTCGGTATGCTGTCGAGAGAGGGTGGGACAGTAACCTGGAAAGGCAGAGCCTTAAACACCACGGAGGAGCGTGTCGGTTATTTGGCGGAGGAGCGCGGCTTGTACGCTAAATATACCATTCACGAGCAGATGATGTACTTCGCGGAGCTGAAGGGCTTGAAGAAAAACAAAGCTAACGACGCGATTAATTTTTGGCTTGACCGCCTCGGCGCTTCGGAATATCTTAAAAAACGCGCAGAAACGCTTTCTAAAGGTAATCAGCAGAAGGTGCAGCTTGCTATCGCGCTTATTTCTGACCCGGAATTGTTAATTTTAGACGAACCGCTGAGCGGACTCGACCCTGTTAATACTGACTTATTCCGCTCGGTAATCCGCGATGAAATTAACAAGGGCAAGTACATAATCATGTCCAGCCACCAAATGCCGACGATTGAGGAATTCTGCACGGACATCGTGATTCTGCACAGAGGTGAAGCGGTGTTGCAGGGAAATTTAAACGAAATCAAAAAAGGCTACGGCAGAGTTAAGCTTTCGGTTAAGGCTGACGAGAATATCCTGCCGCTCGCGCTTGAATGTGGGCTTGAGGTAGTTCAGCAGACTCCGAACGGCACGGACTTCAGAGTCGGCAATCCTGTGCAAGCGGAGACCTTCCTCAAAAAAGCAATTGAAGGCGGCATAACCTTGGTTAAATACGAGCTCCGTGAGCCGAGCTTGCATGAAATATTTGTAGAGAAAGCGGGAGGTGACACAAATGAAGGCTAAAGGCTGGCAGCAGGTTTTTAAGTTCACTTTTTTGCAGATGATTAAAAGTAAATCTTATATTATCAGTACTATTATTATTATAGCTTGTATTCTGCTGATGTCGCTCGGCGCGAACTTTTTGCCCGGACTCCTTATGGGAAGGGATAATGATAAAGAGCCGACTCTTGAAGAGGTCGGGGTTATTTCGCCGTTCAGAATTGATACCATTTATCTAAGCGACAGGAGCAGCATTGAGCCTGCGCCGTATTATGGTTTTCTTACGGCTTATAACATTGATGTAGTCATGATTTCCGAGAGCGAGGTTGAAGCGATTACGGAGAAAGTCAGAACAAGCCTTGAAGCAATCGGACTTATTGAGGTTATCGCGGCGGAATACGGCTATGATGTTATTATCTCCCGCCCCGAGTTCGACGGGCTTTTGTCAACCGCTAATTTTAATACAATCAGCGAAATGCTGAACAACAGGGTATGGCGGGCGCATATGATTTCTATCGGCGTGCCCGAGGACAGCATTGATGATATATCAATCTATGTCAATTCGCAGATTACTATAGCGGGTGAAACTCCCCGCAACGAAATGGCTACCATGCTCGCGAATTCAATAATACCTATGGTTTCTTCTATGGTTTTATTTATGTTTATATTCATGTACGGCTCGCTCACCGCACAGGCGATTGCAACCGAGAAAACCTCGCGCGTCATGGAAACACTGCTGACTTCTGTGCGTCCGATGGCTGTAATTCTCGGAAAGGTTCTCGGCATGGGGCTTGCTTCATTCACACAGTTCTTTGCATTAGTCGTGGCAGGCTTCGGAATCTCAGCGATTGTCGCTCCTTTCGGGACGCTCGGGCAGGTTTTCGGCTCGGTCGAAATCGCGGTTGACGATGTACAGATGCACATGGTTAAAACTGCTTTTGATGAGGCTTTTTCAGGCTTTAATCCTTTGTCGCTCATTTGGATTATTGTGATTTTCCTGCTCGGCTTCTTCTTCTATTCGTTAATCGGCGGGCTGTTCGGCGCGACAATCAGCCGCATAGAGGACTTACAGTCCGCGCTGACTCCTATGTCATTAATCGGCGTTTTCGGCTTCTATCTTGCATACGTTTCGCCCGCCTTCAGCATTGACAGTGAGGAAGTAAATATCGTGCAAAGGTTCAGCTATTACTTCCCGATTTCGTCGCCGTTCGCTTTGCCCGGGGTAATTATTTCGGGAGAAATGAACGCTGTCGGCGCGTTGATTTCAGTAGGCTTCTTAGCTGTCTGCTGTGTACTTATGCTGATGTTTGTATCGCGGATTTATGAAACAATCATAACGCATACAGGCAACAGAATTACACTCAAAGCGATGTTCAAAATGGCAAAAGGCAAGTAAAAAATTAACGCGGAGCTTTTCACAGCTCCGCGTTTTCTTATTATCTTTTTTTCAATAATACTATTCCGCCTATTATTAAAACTGCTCCGCCTGCGATTGCTATGATAATCCACAGAACCGGTAAGCTTGATTCCTTGCCGTCCTGCGTATCCTCCTGCGGAGCAGTAACAGCAGGCTGTTCGGTAACTTCTGTTTCTGTATTGTTTTGCGTGTCAGCGGGCACTGCGCCGAGCACGAGTGTTAGTATGCTGTGATAGGCTTCTTTTGCTTCAAAGTTTGCATTGAACAGCAGCGGGCTTCCTTCTTTTCTCCAGCTCTGCGGGTCTGCCTTACCCCAGAAGGTAACGCGCTCTATGCTGTCGGAATGTCTCATGAACACATCAAATACATCGCGGTACAGCTTCGCTTGAAGGGTGAGGTTTTCTTCTGTAGCGTCTTCATACGCGCCGTATCTTCCCATAGGAATGTCGATTTCGGTTATGCTTACCTTTGCACCCGTTTCAGCGAATCGCATAATCGTAAGTTCGACGCTGACAGGGCTGAGGTCAGATGTCCAGTAGTGCGCCTGCATACCGATTCCCTCGAGCAGAAGCCGTCCGGGCTCTGTGTTGCGCGGGTCGGTTTCCCATCTCGCGTTTATTTCCTCTGTCATCTGCGCCATTGCTTCGCGCTTGCCTGCGCCTGTTTCGTTGAAGTCGTTGTAATAGAGAATCGCGTTCGGGTCAGCTAAGCGCGCAAAAACAAACGCGTCATAAATATAGTCAGACGGGCACTCCCCTGCCGCTTCGTCCATGCCGTTCGCGTAAGCCGCGTACCAGGCGGAGGCTTCATTTGCGCTGCTTTCGCTTCCGGTTCTCAGCATATTTTTCCACCAGCCCTCGTCAGCGGGGGTAATCGGCGGGCTTCCGACGGAGGTGCGCAGAGCTTCGTTCACAACGTCCCACGAGTATATTCTCCCTGCGAAATGCCCTGCTACGGTGTTTATGTACCGCTCCATGTTGACGCGGGCTTCAGCGCGGGTTAACGGATTTCCCTCTTCATCGTTTGTCAGCCAAGCCGCCGACTGCGAGTGCCAAACTAACGTATGCCCGACTACCTGTATATCGTTTTCAAGAGCCCAGTCAATATACATATCTAAGCGGTGAAACGAGAAGTCCCAGTCATGGGGAGTCCGCGCGATATAGCTCGGCTTCATGGCGTTTTCAGCCGTGACAAAGTTATAATGATATGTGAACATTTCGGCAGTTTTGCCCTCAAAGGCTTCTGCGGGCTCAAGGATATTACCGATAGGGAAATAATCAGCGAAGACCTCCTTGAGCGACGGAATAGTTAAGTCCCACTCCCTTGCCGATGCCGTGAAGCTCACGCTGAACGATAGTGCGAGCACTGCTGTTAAAACAAACGTGAACAGAATCTTTCTTTTTTGCGTTCTCTTTTGCATTATAGTCCTCCTAAATTTATTTAATATTTTTCTATATCTTCGCCGCTGAGAATCATTTGGGCTGTATTCATCATGTTTTCAAAAGTATTATCCGAAAGCTTTCTGCGTATAATCTGTTCGGCTTCCTTGAAGCGCGGCGGGCGTCTGTCCATCGAGTGAAGGTCAGTTCCGAGAAGCCCTATATCCCCGCTTTCAATGAGCTTCAGCGTCACCTTGCGGGTGCGCGCAGATATGAGAGAATCGCAGTTGACCTGCGAGGTCAGCCCGTGCGCTAAAACCTGCGCTACCATTTTAGGGTCGCTGAAATCGAAATAACGTTCGATATGCGCTAAGATAATTTTTTGCTCGCAGCTGTAAATAAAATTCGAGAGCGAGTTCAAAAACGTTCTTGTAAAAGCTGCATAAGGAAGCTCAAGCATAAAATAATCGGTTCCTTCGATGCATAAGTCCTTGAGCGGCAGGTTTTCGAGCCCTTGCGTAAAATAAATTTCTGCTCCTAAAACTATTTTCGGGTATTCGATTCCCTTTGCTTTTTCTTCTTCAATCGCCCGCATAAGTACCCGCGCGCTTCTTTCACGGTGCTTGAAAAAATCATTAACACTCTCGCGGTGAAGATACAAGTGCGGCGTAGCGACTACTGTTTCAACGCCGTCGTTTTTAAGTATTTTCAGCATACTGAGCGATTCGGCGATGGTGCGCGCGCCGTCGTCCATGTCGGGTAAAATATGCGAATGGAAGTCTATTCTGGTCATTGTATGTTTTACCTTTTCGGTTGTCTGCCGTATGAATATTTGTAATTCTTTTTGTAGTTTTTTGCACCTTTAGCGTTGCAGTTGGCTTTTACAAAGCCGAGCACCTTGCCACTTGCCATTTCGATTGAACGCAGTGCCGCGTTAATGTCCGTATGCGTTGTAACTCCCTCCCAAACCACGAAAAGAATACCGGAGATAATCTTGTTCATGAGTTGTGAGTCGGTGACGACGTTAATAGGCGGCGTGTCTATTAAAATATAATCATAATGCTTTGACAGGGCTTTCAGCAGGCTGTCCATTAAGTCAGATGCAAGCAGGTCAGCAGGGTTCGGCGGAATAGGCCCCGAGGTAATTATATCAAGATTATCCTCGACGTTGTAGTCAATCGCGTCGTCAATTTTATCAAAGCCGCCGAGAATCGTCGAGAGTCCTTTTTTGTTCGGGATTCCAAAAAGGCTGTGAATCGTCGGCTTGCGTAAATCTGCATCTATTAGGAGCGTGGACGCGCCCATGCCTGCGAGAGTCAGCCCTAAGTTCGAGCAGGTGGTGCTTTTGCCCTCGGACGGGTTTGAGCTTGTAATAACCACGATTTTTCTCTCGCTCGTGGAGAGCGAGAACATAAGATTAGTGCGGGCGGTTTTATATGCTTCCGTAATTACAAACGAAGTATGCTCGCCGAGCAGGCTTTTCTTTTTCGTGTTTTTGTCGGAATTATTCATAGCTGTACTCCCCCTTCACCTTAACATCGAAGCACATCACCTCGGCAAACACGGGAATATCGTAAATCGTGAACAGGTCGTCTTCCGCTTTGACCTTTATGTCTAAGATTTCTTTAACGAAAACGATTAAATAAGTCAGCACAAAGCCCACGAAAAAACCGAGAATAAGGAACAGTATCGTATCGGGGAAGACAGCTTTTCCTGTTGAATAGGGGCTGTCTACCAAGCTTATTCTGCCGGACTCTATGATTCTGTCGAATTCCTCAGCGCAAATACTCACAAACCACTCAAGCATATAAACTGCCATTCTCGGGCTTGCGGCGGTGATTGAAACGCGGAGAAACTCGGTGTTCGCCGAGGTCCCCATGTTTATCATGTCCATGATTTCGTTGACGGAATAAGGCAGGTTTGCTTCTGTTTTAAGCCGCTCTGCAACATCTCGGGTGGTGAACAGCTCGGCGCAGGTGTTAACCATGTTCCGCGCCGCGTTTATATCCTGAATGTTTACGATTTCGCTCTGCGTTCTGCTGTTTTCTATATAGAACTTCGCGGACGCCGAGTATTTTTTGGGTAATACGAACTCGGACATAACAAAAGCCGCAAAGGTAGCCGCGATAGTGACAGCGGCTATAATTGCAGCGTATTTTTGTAAAATGCGCAGCAGAGTCTTTATATCAACGGTAAAATCGGTATTGTTCATGCTTAGCAGGAGCCTTTCTTTTTCAAAACTACTTTAAAAGTCTTCAAAAATATTTTTACGTCTGCGGCGAGCGACATTTCTTCTATGTATTTCAAGTCCATTCTCACCCAGTCGTCGAACGAAACGTTGCTCCGTCCGCTGATTTGCCAGTAGCAGGTGAGCCCGCCCCTGACCTCGAGCCGTCTTTTGTGGAACTCGGAATACTGCTCAACCTCGCAGGACAGCGGCGGTCGCGGCCCTACAAACGACATCTCGCCTCTCAGAATATTTATAAGCTGCGGAAGCTCGTCTATGCTGTACTTGCGGATAAAGCTACCTACCCGCGTGATACGCGGGTCTTTGTTAATTTTAAACACAGGTCCATCCCGCTCGTTTAAGTGCATTAGCTCTGCGCGTTTTTCTTCTGCGTCGTTGTCCATTGAGCGGAATTTGTAGAATTTAAACGGCTTTCCGCTCTTGCCGATTCTTGTTTGGGTGAAAATCGCTTTTCCTTTTGAGTCAGCGCGAATCGCGATTGCAACCGCAACTAAAAACGGGAAAAGCAGGATTAACCCGAAAAACGAAGCAATAATATCAAAGCTCCGCTTAACGAAAAAATATGCCGGACGGTTTTTAACTAATGGCGGCTGAGCGACATGAATTTGCACAGTTTTTTCACATTCTTCGCTTTTCAGCGCGGTCGTTCCGTCTATGTATGCTTGGGGCGTGTTCATTTTTACTCGTCCTTTCGGGTTTCGTTTAATGTTTGACGAAATGCCGTCGGATTATCTATATTTTTTAATTGTACCACAATTTAAACAAAAAATCAATATGTAGCAAAAATTTTGTTAAATATGCACAAAAAGTTGTGGATTTGAAGCTAAAGCTGACAAACTAAGAATCAATCAGCACCGCTCTCACCGGCGAGCCGTCGGAACCTTCAAGCTTCAGCGGAAACGCCGCTAAAACATACTCACCCGCATTAACACCCGATAAATCCAAGCCCTCAAGCAGGGCTATTTCCTTTTCCAGCAGAATCACGTGAACGCTCATGGGGCTTTCTATATTTGCTACGCTCTGGTTTTCAACGCCGATTAGCTTTACGTTAGAATCGGCAATTAATCGCGCTGTTTCCTCTGAAATTTCGCAGTCGCCTTTAATTATAATTCGCTCGTGACAGTTATTCAACGCTGAAATTATATCGCCTTTTTCAACGACCGCGCACTTCCCGTAGAACCGCTCTAAATCAAGCTCGTGAACAGCTTTTCCGCCTGCGACAAAATGATTCGGCGCGTCAATGTGAGTGCCGTTATGCACGCACATTGAGATATTCGTGAGGTTAAGCTTGTCCCGCTCAATGCTCAAAGCCCGCTCAAACTTAGGCTGTGAGTCACCCGGAAAGACTCGGCAGGAGAACACCTCCTGCGTTATATCAATGATTTTCATAATCTTTCAGCTCCTTGCAAATTATTACACTTTCTTCAAATAAATAGTCGTCTGACCGTCGTTCAAAAAGCAGGGTGCGATTTCGAGAATACGCTTGGAGCGCACCTGCTTCCTCACTATATCGCGCAAAACCGTGCCGCTGTTGCAGCCATGAATAACTATGATGCTTTCACAGTTTGGCGGTGCGAGCCGAATTTCCCGCTCGACACGCTGCTTGGCTTGGTCGCCTGTCATACCGTGAATGTCGATTGTTTTGGTCATGTGCTACCCCGCTTCCCCCAAAGCTTGGGCAGCAGCTCTTGGAAATTATCCGTGTCGTCTTCGTCCCAATCTGCATCTATATCATCGCTATATTTTATTTCGGCTGAGATTTCCGCTTTCTCTGTTTCTGTTAATTCATAATAATCCAGTTCTTCGTAAAAGCTGCCGTAATCATTTTTACCAAGCTCGTGTTTAATACGGAAAGCGTCATTGGCAGCACTCATTATGTCTTCAAATTCAGCTTCCTCGGTTTCGGATATGGCTTCCGACAATGAATCAGGGTCGCGGAGCGCGTTCATGTAGACTTCACGCCCCTGCGCAATCAGCCATGCGCGGAAATAATCAAAGCCGTCGTCCGAGCAGCCGCCGTTAATTAAGTAAGCCGCCGCCCATAGCTGTTCCTTGTAGGACAACTGCTGATACTCGTCAAACATGAGATACCATAATGCTATTTCGGAATCTTCAAGCTGCGACAGTGAAGCTGTGAGCGGGTCACACATTTCCTCCCACCCTTCTGATTGCTCCTTCGCGTCATGAATTAACTCCCAAAACCGCTCTATGCTCATACGAGGCAGAGCCCCTGATTCCATTCCTTTTTTAATCTCCATGCCTCTGTCGAATCGTTTCTTCAAATCAGTTAAATCTGCATTTTCGCCTATATCTAATGATGTAAGCTTGTTATTATTGCAAGTTAAGACAAACAGCTTTGTATTTTGGCTTACGTCAAGTTCGGAAAGCTCATTTATATCACAATTCAAAACTGCTAAATTCGGGAAATGTTCAATGCCTTTTAATGAAACAATGCCCATCTCGGCAACATCAATAATTGTTGCGTTATTCAATTCCTCAGCGGATATTATTCCGCTGTTAGTTTTGTCGAATTTATCGGTAATATATTGACGGAACACAGCGTCGGGAAAGTTGATTTCGTTGATTGTGAGAGCGTTTTCCGCCTTTGCCGCCGTATCTTCATCTCTGAATTCGCAATATTGAAACGGGCTGTCGGGGTCGTGCAGTAAAAACTGCATGACCCATTTTATATCCTTTATCCCTCCCGAAAACATAAAAGTTCGCCCTAATGCGTAAGCCGCCGCATACTCACGCCAGCTATTATAGATTCTGCTCGCTTTTTTTGCCGCAATACTCAAGTAAAACCACGCTTCATCTTCTGTTATGTACCCCGAAACAAAGCTCGCTCGCGCTATGTATAATATTCGTCCGTAATCATAAGCAACGAGCGTCTGCACCTTAGTTAATTCTTCGTCTGTATATCCTAATTCCTTTAAAATATCTAAGGTTTCTGAGTAATTTTCGTTGGACTCAGATTTATTGGCTACGAATCGTTTATAATCATAGCCGCGATTCGGATTTGTACTCGCTAAACTTTTTAATGTACTTATCGCTCCTTTGCGTTCGGTGATACCCCACCAATGCTCCAGTTCTCTTGTTTCCTTATCGCTGTTATAAGACCATAACGACTTTATCGTTCCAAGATTTCGCAATGATATAATCGCCCCAAACGTCAGTATGCGCCATTTTTCTTTTGGAAGCGGATAATCCTTTTCGAGCTGCGATACGGTCTCGCCTTTAAGCCAAATTGAAAGATTTTGTTCTATAGGCGCGAACTTTTTCAGAGCTGTATTTTTGCTTATGTCTAATAGTGAAAGCCGGTTATTGCCGCAATCCAAATCAGTTAATTCTAAGTTATTGCTCATATCTAATGCCGACAGTTGATTATCACCGCAACTCAAATCAATCAGCTTTGTGTTATTGCTCACATTTAATGATGTGAGTTGGTTTTCGCCGCAGGCTAACTCAGTCAGTTCGACGTTATTGCTAACATCGAATTCTGTCAGTTGATTCCTGTGGCAGGTCAGCTTGGTTAATTCGACGTTATTGCTCACATCAAGAGATGTCAGTTGATTAGTGCTGCAACCCAGCTCGGTCAGCGCAGTATTATCGCTGATATCTAACGACGTCAGCTGATTAGCCCAGCAATCTAATTCGGTCAGCGCGACATTCTTACTTACATTCAACTCTTTCAGTTGATTTCTGTGACAAAGCAACACAACTAATTCCGCATTATTGCTCATATCCAACTCTTCTATTTGATTATCGTAACAGCGTAACTCAACCAAGCTTGTGTTATTGCTCACGTCTAACGAAGTCAGTTGATTTTTGCCGCATTCAAACTCCGTCAGTGCGGTATTTGCGCTCACATCTAACGATGTCAGTTGATTTTCCCAGCAGTGCAGTTTGGTTAATGCAATGTTTTTGCTTACATCAATTGATGTTAATTGATTGTTGTAAAAGCACAACAAATCTAACGCTGTATTTTGGCTTACATCTAATTCGCTTAATTGATTATCGTAGCAATAAAACTCAACTAACTTTGTATTATTGCTCACGTCTAATGAAGTCAGTTGGTTTCCGCCACATTCCAAGCCCGTCAGTTCAGTGTTTACGCTGACATCTAACGATGTCAGTTGGTTGCTGAAGCAATAAAATAAATACAATTTTGTGTTATGGCTTACATCTAATGATTTGAGTTGATTCTCGTTAACCGTAAGCTCAATCAACTCCGTATTTTTGCTGATGTCTATCGAGGTCAGTTGATTCCCGTCGCAGTAAAGCTTGGTTAGTGCTGTGTTTTTACTTACGTCTAATTCCGTCAATTGGTTATTGTCGCAATTCAGGTCATCTAATTTTATGTTTTTACTTACGTCTAACGATGTCAGATGATTATCGTTACACTCCAACTCAATCAGCGCAGTGTTACCGCTTATATCTAATGCCGTAAGCTCATTGCAACCGCACTTCA
Organism: Oscillospiraceae bacterium; assembly: GCA_009781425.1. Lineage (GTDB taxonomy): Bacteria > Bacillota > Clostridia > Oscillospirales > Ruminococcaceae > Ruminiclostridium_E. Next base: position 9,576 of record WQYC01000010.1, on the reverse strand, counting down.
AAACAGCCAAATTCGGGAAATGCTCAATGCCTTTTAAGGACGATATGCCCATTTCGGTGACATCAATTTCAGTTACACTATTATTGTCTTTATCAAAGTCGGCAATGTACTGACGAAATTTATCGTCAGGGAAGTTGATTGCGTTTATTGCGGTATTGTTAATCATTAAATTCTTTTTCCTTTATGTTTGTTAGATTTGAAGTTGTTTGCGAATTCTATTTTAACATAAAAAGCCGAAGAAGTCAACATTGACATTTAATGCATTTCATGGTATCATAAAGAAACTAAACTGCGGAGGAAACTAAAATGAACCCGATTCTGCTCGGCGTTTACCGCCACTACAAAGGCAATAAATACGAAGTCACCGGCTTCGCAAAGCACAGCGAAACCCTTGAAGACATGGTGATTTACAAGGCTCTCTACGGCGAACGCAAAACATGGGTTCGCCCACTTTCTATGTGGGAAAATGAAATCGAGGTTGACGGCAAGACCGTGAAACGCTTTGAGTATGAGGGGTAATAGGTAATATGACAAAACGAGAATTGATTAATTTATGCCTTGCTCTGCCGTTCGTTTATGAGGATTATCCGTTTGACGAGATTGCCGCAGTTATGCGGCACAGCGGCAACAAGAAGATGTTCGCGCTGATTGCGCACAGACACGACAGGCTCTACATAAATCTCAAGTGCGACCCGCTTGAAGCGGATTTCCTGCGGAAAGCGTTCAAGGACGTAGAGCCCGGCTGGCACATGAATAAAACGCACTGGAATACGGTTTATGTGGACGGCGATGTTCATTTTCAGGAACTGCAACGTATGGTACAGTGTAGTTATGATTTGATTGCGCCTAAGGCGCGGATTCCATAAAAATAAATTATAAAAAGAAAAGAGGAAATCCCATGAAAAAACTTACATCTGCACTATTAACCTTCGCAATATTTACAAGCCTTGCCCCGCTGCTCGAAGCACCTGCGGCGGCAAGCACAACGCCCGCCGTCAGCGAGTTTATCGTAGTTGACCAGTTCGGCTATCGCCCCGACTCGCAGAAGGTCGCCGTGATTCGTAACCCCAAACGCGGAATTGACGCGAATCTGTCCTTTTCTCCGGGCAGCGTATACCAAGTAATAAATGAATCAAATCAGTCCTCAGTGTTCCAAGGCTCACCTGTGCATAAGTTTGCAGATGATGTTAATTCGGGTGACGAGATTTGGTGGTTTGATTTTTCATCGGTGACAGCACAGGGGCGCTATTACCTGCTTGACGTTGACAGAGGCGTGCGTTCGCCGTCTTTTAATATTGCCGAGGACGTTTATAACGAGGTGTTAAAGCACGCTGTACGAATGTTCTTTTATCAGCGCGCCGGCTTTGAAAAGCAAGCGCGGTTTGCAGGCGCGGGCTGGGCAGACAGCGCGAGCCATTTAAACGCGGGACAGGACAGACAGGCGCGCTTCTTCCATGAGCCGGACAACGCGGCTTTGGAGCGTGACCTGCACGGCGGCTGGTATGACGCGGGCGATTTTAATAAATATACCCCGTGGACAGCGCGGTACGTTGAGGATATGCTGAACATTTACCGCGAGAATCCCGAAGTTTTCGGCGATGATTATAATATTCCCGAATCAAGAAACGGAATCCCCGACATTATAGACGAAGCAAAATGGGGCATGGATTATCTACTCAGATTGCAAAACAGTGACGGCTCGATGATAAGCGTTGTTGGGCTTGCGGGGGGCTCACCGCCCTCTGCGGCAACGGGTAGAACTTACTACGGGCGTGTCAATACTACCTCGGCATACGCGGCGGCAAGAGCATTCGCGCTTGGCTCTGTTGTCTTTGCGCAGTGGGATAAACCTTATGCGAATACACTCCGAGCCGCTGCAGAAAAAGCATGGGCTTGGGCTGAAGCGAATCCTAATGTATTGTATCAGAATAACAGCGCCGAATACAATTCGCAGGGCTTGGCGGCGGGCGGGCAGGAAATCGGCGACGATTCGACAGGCGCGCGCACCGAAAACCGCCTTTACGCCGCGTTATATATGTTTGAAATGACCAAAGACAAGGCTTATTTAACTATATTTGAGGAGAACTATAGGAAATTCCCGCTCTATCAGTGGTGGGGATTTATGGACCACTACCGCACGAGCCAGCACTTGCTTTATTTTATGTACATGAACCTCCCCGAAGCGAACCCGGCGGTTGTTGCTGACATAAAAAACGGCGAAAGAGGCGGGTTGATTGCGGCGTTTAATAAGCCCGACGACTTTGCGGGAAAGCTCGGCGAGTGCGGCTACCGCGCTTTCCTAAAGGACTATCCGTGGGGCTCGAATAGGGCGAAATCCGAAATGGGGCTGACCTTTTATTTGTGGAATGAATACAATATGGAGCCGCAAAAATCAACAGACTTCACAGCCGCCGCCGAAAGCTATCTTCATTATATCCACGGCGTTAATCCGTTCGGCATGGTTTACCTGACTAACATGAACGCTTACGGGGCAACCAAAAGCCTGACCTCAATATACCACGACTGGTTCCAGAGCGGCTCGCCGAAATGGGACATAGCGGGCGTCTCGACTTATGGTCCTGCACCCGGCTTCCTGTCGGGCGGAGCGAATCAGGGTTATAACGTGCAGAGCGGCTTCCCTACAAGCTTAGGCGGTTACACGCCGACAGCCGCCGAAATGACGCTCGGAACATATATCCGCGAGAGCTTAGTAGGCTCGCCGCCCATGAAAATGTACATGGATATAAGCCACGGCTGGCCTATTAATTCATGGGAAATAACAGAGCCGAGCAACGGTTATCAGCTTGCGTATATACGCCTGCTTTCTAAGTTTGCAACGCTTGTTATAGATACAAACGACAGCGGCTTCACTACTGCCGACGCGCTTAATGTTCTGCGTTATGCCGCGGGTGTGACTGAATTATCGGCAGAGCAGAAGACGTTGTATGATTTTAGCGAAAAAGGCAGTGTTACTACGGCTGACGCTCTGCATATACTGAGACTTGTTGCGGGGATTTAAGGCTTGAGTATTGCAGTTCCGAAACCTTTATTTAGCATAAAAAGCCCAAATATTTCGTGAAAGGAATAAAGAACCATGTCAAACAAAACTAATCCAATAAGAAGCAAATATTTAGAGCTGTACGATGACCCGAAAAAGGTAAGGCTGCACCGAGGCAGAGAAGAGCTTGTCAGTTATATTATTAACGCCGAGAAAAAAGAAAAGCCAAATCTTACACCCGAACGCCGAATTTTTACACATTTATGGTCTTCCGTTAAAGGCGGAGATATATATTCTTATGGATTATACGAAGCTTTTTCAAATTGGGATATGAAGCTTCTGTCAAATGTAATATATCAATATGCAAGACATGAGGGGATTCGCAGCGGAACAATGCAATCTGGTGCAGACCACGCCGGTTTTATATTTAAAGCAATTATGGCTCTTGCCGCGAATGATACTTATTTAATTGAAAAAGTATTTCCGAAAAAAATCGGGCTGTGCAACACTTCAAAGGTTATGGCACCCAATGCGGCAAATTTAATTATATCGCTGTATTATAAAAACCCATCTTGGCTTGAAAAAGCGCAAGATGATGCTAAAGCTTTTCTTGGCGCGAAGCGCGATTTACTTAGTAAATCTATTGTCGGGTTCTTGCTTGCAATTTCTGAAAAGGATTTTGAAAAAGCTTCGGAGGATTTAAAAAATGTTTGCGTAGGAACACGGCGGGAGCAAAGCATGGGTTGGTCGGAGTTTGAAAAATGCTTCTGCGTTTTCGCACATGGGCTGTATAATTTCGCTTTTCATGTTCTGCCCGAAAGCGAGTTTAAGAAAATAGAAATGCCTGACGACGACGGCTTTGTTAAAGACTTTGCATTGTGGAATATCGAAAATAATTTTCCGGTCGGTGAATATTATCTCGTTCCCGAAGAAGCTGAGTTATTTAAATCAATTATGAGCATTGATATTCCGGATGTTACGCTTAAGGAGGAAAAGAAAAATAAATTTCATCAAGATTATGATGACTTCGCAAAGCAATTAACGGAAAGAGTGCAGGAAATACAAAGAAAAAAGAAAGAAGGTTAATAATGGGCAGAAAAAAGATTCAATTGACAGAAGGCGATATTTTTTCAATTAAACTAACCGATGATGCATGGACTATATCACAATTATGCAATTTGTTCACTTTGGGAAATTATTCGCAAGAAACATTAGCATTTTTTGATTATAAATTTGATTCAGAAGAAAAGATATTAGAAGAAATTGATAAGTTAGATTTAAAAAACCCTATAAGTATTGCATCAACAAATGGACACCCTGTAAGGAATTACGGGTTAAAGCTCATTGCAAATAGAGAAGTGTTTTACGAAAACGCGCCAAGCTTTAAAGATGATATTAGTAAAACTATGGGGCTTTATCGACGTAGCTCAATAGATTTTTTAATCTTTTTAAAGCCTTTTTTCGGAATAATTCCTTGGGATTCTTATGAAGAAAGTTATTTAGAAGAAAAATTTCTTGATGGAGTAAAAAAGAGAGATGATATTAAATTTATGAAGGATTATTCAATAGATGAATTAAAAAAGGTACTCCCGTCAAACAATTTTAAGTTAATTGAATTTTTAAAAGAGAACGAAGTATAATCATGTAGCAGCCCAAGCCAATATTTTTATAAAAACAACACATACTATACAGAAATCATTTTCAAGGAGGAATTATGAAATCTGTATGGACTGCAACCTGCAAACCCCTGCAATTCCCTGCTCTTGAGCGGAACATCAAGACCGATGTTCTCGTCATAGGCGGCGGAATGGCAGGGGTTTTATGCGCGTATTTTTTGAAAGAAGCGGGTATCGATTATGTCTTAGTTGAAGCTGGCAGAATCGGCTCAGGTATTACCAAAAACACCACCGCGAAAATCACAAGCCAGCACGGACTTATTTACGATAAACTCATAAAAAACGCAGGCATTGAAAAAGCCTCGATGTACCTCAAAGCGAATCAATCGGCAGTCGGGAAATTCAAAGAGCTCGGCGAGAAATTCTCGTGCGGGCTTGAAGAGAAAAACGCTCATGTTTATTCACTTACCGACAGAAACGCGATTGAACGGGAAGTACGCGCGGTAAACGCGCTCGGATTCAACGCGAGCTTCACAGAAAAAATACCCCTACCTTTCAAGACGGCAGGAGCGGTTATCTTTGAAAAGCAAGCGCAGTTCAATCCGCTGCAGTTTTTGCACGGGATTGCACAGGGTTTGAAAATTTACGAAAATACGCAGGTAAAAGAATTAGCGCAGAACGTTGCAATCACAGACAAATTCAAAATCAAAGCAGAAAAAATTATTGTCGCGACGCACTTCCCTCTTCTGAATAAACACGGCAGTTATTTTTTGAAAATGTATCAGCACAGGTCTTATGTAATCGCACTTGAAAACGCGCAAAGCGTTGACGGTATGTATCTTGAAGAAAAGAAGAGCGGCTTGTCCTTCCGCAATTATGGTGACTTATTGTTAATAGGCGGCGGCGACCACAGAACAGGGCATCAAGGCGGAAAGTATCACGTTTTGCGCGGATTCGCGAAGCGGCATTATCCAGATGCGACCGAAATGTTTTCGTGGGCAACGCAGGACTGCATGACGCTTGACGGCGTGCCGTATATCGGTCGGTATTCCGACAGAACGCAGGATTTATATGTTTCTGCGGGCTTCAACAAGTGGGGCATGACCGGTGCAATGACCGGAGCGATGATTCTGACAGATATGTTACAAGGCAGAAAAAACCCGTACGCAAGCGTGTTTTCGCCGAGCAGAAGCATAATGAAGCCTCAGTTATTGCTGAACGGCATAACCGCAGTCGGAAACCTACTGACTCCGACTGCGCCGCGCTGTCCGCACATGGGCTGCGCGCTGAAGTGGAACCGCACCGAGAAAACGTGGGATTGCCCCTGCCACGGTTCGCGGTTTGAGAAGGACGGTAAGCTCATTGATAATCCCGCGACGGGTGACCTGCGATGAAGTTTAACGGCTATTATTTCAAGCACGAGAACGAAAATCAAACCATAGCGTTTATTTTAGGCATATGCAACGGCGAAAAATTTACGCAGGTCGTTACTGATGAAAAGGCGTATTGGTTCGACGGATTCGGAGGGTGCAAATTTTCCGAAAAGGGTGCAATCATTGACATCGGCGACATAAAGGGTCATATTAATTACGGAAAGCTAACGCCTATAAAATACGATATAATGGGTCCTTTTAAGTATTTCCCGATGGAATGTCGTCATGGAATCATCAGTATGCGGCACGCGCTGAACGGCGCGGTCAGCATTGGCGGCGAAGTAATCGACCTTGACAACGGGCTCGGCTATATTGAAAAGGACAGCGGCGTTTCGTTCCCGAAGTCGTATTTATGGTTTCAGTGCAGCTTCGCGCAAAACTGCTCGGTATCGCTGTCCATGGCAGATATACCGTTTTACGGATTCAACTTCAAGGGTTGTATCTGCGTCGTTTATTACAAGGGTAAAGAATACAGAATGGCAACATATCTCGGCGTCAGGATTCTTTTCTGTAATTCCGAAAAAGTCCTTTTGAAGCAGGGCAAATATGTGCTTGCAGTTAACGTTTACCCGCGAAAAGGTCACGACTTGCCTGCTCCGCAAAACGGAATAATGAGCAGGATTATTACCGAGTGCTTAGCGTGCCCGGCGAGGGTGAGGCTTTATGTGAAGGACAGGTTATTATTTGATTTGCGAAGTGACAGAGCGAGTTTTGAGGTGTCGGCGGGTTCATTAATCACATAGTTAATACAGCTTCGGCAGTTTATCGAGCGTTACTGCGTAATCGTGATTATACGCTTTTATAAATTCTTCGCCGGTCGTGTGCTTTTCGCTAAGCGCGAACTCGCCGCTCCACATCATGAACCAGAGCCAAGGTATACGAGTTTTTGAAAGCATTTCTATGCTCGGTATAGAACCGATTTCGCCAATTGCGGAAGGCTTGTGAATATCCGTGATTTTCATAAGCTCGTGATATTTTTCAGCCAAATCCGTGTGCTCATGTTCCTTCGGATATATGTCGCGTGAAATTATATCGCAGTATTCATCGCCCGGGTAATATTCGCGCAAAGGCGCGTTCCAAACCCAAATAAGATTATTAAGCTTATATAAATTAACATATCTGTCGAACATTATTAACCACAGCTTTTTCGCAGTATCCGCGCCGTGCTTCCCCCACCAGAACCAATCGCCGTCAGCCTCGTGAAACGGCCGCCACAGAATCGGTATGTTCTTGTCGCGGAATTCTGCGAGGATTTCCGCAATTGCGTCCATATCGGAAAGAAGCGCGGTATTTTCGGGTGTTCCCGCGATTACTGCCTTGCGCGCGTCGAAGTCGGTATTGCGCGCATAAAATGACTTGTTGTTCCCGTACAACGGCGAAAACCAATGCCATGTAAATGTGATGAGTCCGTGCTTTTCAGCCCATTCAAAAGCCGTTTGAAGCGTGTTCTCGTTTGCATTTATTTCATGGATACAGTGGTCATCGTCAAGTGTGTTTTTGTTTATATTCGGCGAATATGCAAGCAACTCAAACCCGCACAAAGCGGGTAGCTTGCCTGTGATTTCGTGAATCCGCGCAAGTTCCTCCTGCGGGATTGTCTGCGTGTGCTGACCGAGGATTATGCCGTTTGCTTCAAGGCGCGCGAAATAATCCAGCACGCTTTGAACGCAAGGCAGGGACTCGGGGTTGCACGGTTTTATTTGTTTCATATTTCCTCCTTTAAGCTGACCCGTATCACATTCCACGACAACGGATTTAAAACGGCAGTGAGATTATTATTATCCTCGCTTTAATTCTAATCGAACTTAAATATTTTTACGCCGTGCGGATTTATGTTTACTGTCAGTGTTTCTTTTAAAACAGACTTATCCTTGCTCCATAATTCAAATGCGTTGTATTCGCCGTCCAAGCCGCATTTTGTCAGCTCAACGCTAATAATTTTCGCTTCATCGGCAATATTAAAAACAGCTAAATAATTCCCGCCGTTTTTTTGCACAGCAGTCCAGACAATCGTATCATCGCGCCTGTAAACCTGCCTTGCACACCATGAATTATTCAGCATTTCAAGCAAGTCTGCGTTCGTCAGCAGGTTCAATGTAAATTCGTCGCACTTGGTCAATTCACCGCCAATCATCAGCGGCGAACGCATAATGCACCACAGCGTCATCATCGTGACTTGCTCGTCCTTGGTAAACTTCGTCCACGCGTCTTTGCTGTAGCATTGGTTAATCGCTCCGACAGGCAGCATATCCGCGTCGGGAAAATGCCCGGGAACTGCGTGAGTACACCACTTTTGTGCGCGCTCAAACATATCGAGAAGCAAATCCCACCTGTCCCAAAAGTCATCGGTAATGCGCCACATATTCACGTTTTCTTTGAAATATTCAGCGTGTTCAATCGGCGATGCTCCGGGCGAAATCGAAAGGACTATTTCCCTGCCGCAGTTGTCAATCGCCTGCCGAATCAGGTTAATTTCCCCTACATGAAACTCGCGCGCAATATCGTCAACCTTAACGAAGTCCACGCCCCACTCGGCGTATAATTCAAAAAGGCTGTTATAGTATTCCTTTGCACCTTTTGAATCGGGATTTACGCCGTACATATCGGGGTTCCACTGACAAATAGAATTCGGCAAAGCTATGTCCCGCGCAGTTAAATCAATGCCTTTGATTTTTGTGTTTCTGTGGGCGGCTTGCCGCGGGATTCCGCGCATTATATGTATTCCGAGCTTCAATCCGAGCGAGTGAATGTATTCACCCAAAGCTTTGAACCCTGCGCCGTTCTTCGCAGACGGAAAGCGGTTTTCCGCAGGCAGAAGGCGTGAATATTCGTCCATTGCCAAGTCAGCGAACGGCTTGTATTCGTGATTATCAGCAGTAGGCTGAAACCACTGAATGTCAACAACTATGTACTCCCAGCCGTATTGCTTCAAGTGCTTCGCCATGTAATCTGCATTTTGCCTTACGATGTCTTCGGTGACGCTCGCACCGTAGCAGTCCCAACTGTTCCAGCCCATAGGGGGTGTTTTTGCTAACATAATTAAAACCTCGTGTTTGATATATATTTTCTTTATGATACCATGAAATGCATTAAATGTCAATTAAACCTTGTCTTTCATCTCTTGATGTGTTAAAAATGGTGATGAAAGCAAGAACACATGGAAGTGCGTTCTTGTTTATATGCTATTGTCACCGAATCAACGGAAAATCATTTTCATGAAGCTTCTTAGTTGACTTCTTCGGCTTTTTATGCTAAAATAGAGCCGTAAGTGCGGTATTATATAATATGAGGAGTTAAAAATGTTAAGAGAAGAAACATTTCACCTTTCGCTGACTGGCGAAAACAGCCACAAGGTTTTCATTCCTCGTGGGCAAGGAAGTATTGCAATCGGTACGAAAGAACTGTCCGAGGGAAAGTATGACGTTTGGCTCAATGACGGTGAACCCATTAACTGGAACGCTTTTAATGGACTTTATACATTCCACAGTCAACAAAACACCGAACAATACCCTTACGGCGATTTTCCGAG
>WQYC01000009.1 GCA_009781425.1 Oscillospiraceae bacterium | reverse complement strand
TCGCTTTCTGCTGACTTGTGACGCCAGCTGGAGAGCCATAGGCGGGATAAACGACCGATGAAGGACACTTCTGCGCTCCTTTCTTGATTTTAGGTATACGTAATTAATTATATCATAAATTGTAGGGGAAAGCAAGGTTTTTTGCGATATAATTGAAATCCGCGAAAAAAAGCGGGAGCTCCTTTTAATTCATCTTTATCATATTTTGTCACATCTTAGAATAATCGTGCATAATCTAAAGCAGTGGAGATAGCGAAAGCTGTCGAAGCAAGTATTAAATCAACGAAAGTGAGGAACTTTAAATGAACTGTGAAAGAAATAACGGCTGCGGGTGCGACTGCAACGGCGGAAACGACAGGCGCGAGTATAACTGCCGCGACGACCGCAGAGTCATTAAGCATCGCCACATAGTCAATCACAAGCACGACGTCATTCATGAGTACGACGTTATTCACAGACACAATCATCATACCTATGATGTTGTCAGAGTCCGTGAAGAGCACAAGCATCATGACCACAGAAGACACAAGCCGGAATACTGCCGTGAAAACGGTAACTGCGGCGATTTCGGCAACGGCGAAATCGAAATCCGCGGTGGCGACGATAATGATTGCGGCTGCGGCTGCGACAATTAATGTGCAAAAACGCGCAGAAAAGGACAGATTTAATATCTGTCCTTTTCTAATTTTTTGAGTAATTCCGAAAGCGGAATAATCAGCACGCCGAACGCGAAATTGCTAATTGCGTAGCCAATATCCGTGCCGAAGCCTGCGGCAATCCAAAGAAGCATTTGCTTGAAGCTGAGCCCTGTTGTAATAGCCCAAAAAGGCGCGTACAATGCCCCGAAGGTAAGTCCACCGAGCGCGGAAAGAATCATGTAGAGCGGAGTTAAATATTTTTTCGGAAGCTTGATTTTCCCTGCGAGCATAAAAAGCCCCCACGGCAGAAGCCAGATATACAAGTATGGAATCGAAAACATAAATCCGTAAAAAGCCCCATGCAGTAAGACCCAAACATAAATTGGGATTAACGCCCGCGTTCTGTAAACAAGCGTGAAGGCGGCGATAAAAAGCCCCATAAGCTGAACGCCGAGGACTGACTGAAGCGCGAATTGCGCCGCGTGCATGACTGCGCCGAGCATGGCGAATACCGCGAGACTCCTAAGCCTTCGTGTAGATGAACGCATAAATCATGCCCTCTTCTATGTTTGTGTCGCCTACGCCTTTCATTGCCATATCGCCGTCAATGTAAAACGCCCACCAATAGCCGTCCTCTACATAATCGGCTCTCCAACCAACCACATAAGTCACGAAGTCTGCGTTGTCGATAATTTCAGCTTCAAGCAAAGCCGCGCCGACTGTAGCTTCTGTCGTTGTGATTTCGTGCGTAATTATACTGTCTGTAATACCGTAGACTTCCAGTATGAAAGTTTTTTCTTCAACTGTCAATTGTCCATTGTCAATTGTTAATTGTCCGTCGCAGCCTGTTACGCCTACCGCAATCAGCGCAATCAGGAGCAATGACAAAATTTTTGCACTAAATTTCATTTTGCATTTCTCCTTAAATATTTTATTTGTTGTAGAGGCGGGCATTGCGCGTCCGTTGTTGAGCGGTTCAACCGGTTCCGCGGTTGTTTTATACCTAAAGGGTAAAGTCTTCCGGCTTGATACTTTGTATTCTCTCGTCTTCTCGGTTAAAACCAATGACGTTCAAGATTTTGCGGAAATCCTGCTGAGAGAAAAAACGTATCCTACGGCGGCGAACCCGCACAGGCTTTTCACCTGTTTCCTTTTTCCCATACTCAACAAAAATTATAACATTAAACAGTTGCTCTGTCAATAATTTTGTGTTATACTATAAGCATGACAAAAGATATAATTCTGATTGCCGTCATGCTTGTGCTTTCTGCGTTCTTTTCGTTCAGCGAAACGGCGTTTACTTCAGTTTCGCGAATCAAGCTGAAGTTCAAGGCAGACAGCGGCTCAAAAAAAGCGAAGTCGGCTCTTGCCGTGCTTGAAAAGTATGACAAGGCGCTTTCGACGATTCTTATAGGAAACAACGTGGTAAACATTCTGCTTACCGCGCTTGCGACCGTGCTTATTTTGCGGACGCTTCCGTCGCATATTGCCGAGCATTACGGCGTTTTGATTACAACCGTAAGCGTGACATTTCTGACGCTTACCTTCGGCGATATACTGCCGAAAACGATTGCGCGAATCAAAGCCGAAAACTTCTGCCTTGTGTTCGGCGGGTTTCTGCGCGTGTTTATTATAGTGCTTACGCCGTTTTCGGCGGTTTTCCTGTTCTTTCAGAAGCGTTTAACCAACGCGCTGACTAAAGGACAAGAAAAAACCGTCAGCGTGACCGAGCAGGAACTGCTGCATTTTATTGAGGAAATCGAGGACGAGGGAGTCTTGGAGGAGCAGGAGTCGAATTTAGTGCAGAGCGCGCTGAACTTCGACGAAACGACAGCGGGCGAAATATTAACGCCGCGCGTGAATATAATCGCAGTTTCTCAAAACGAGGATATAAACAAGGTTCGCGATGTGTTTTTGTCGGAGGGCTATTCGAGAATGCCTGTTTACGAGAAGACAATTGACCATGTTTGCGGGACATTGCACATTAAAGATTTTATGCGCCGCTTTATTTCGGGCGAGCATTTTAATATCCGCGATATTATGCAGGAAGCGATTTTTGTGCCGTCGCTTATGAAAATATCCGAAGTGCTGAAAATGATGCAGAAAGAAAAGCTCCACCTTGCTATAGTTGTTGACCAGTACGGCGGGACAGAGGGCTTAGTGACGCTTGAGGATATTATGGAAGAACTTGTGGGTGAGATTTGGGACGAGGGTGATGAGGTTAGCTCGCCGATAGTTTTCACAGCTGATAATGTTTTTGAGGTTTCGGGCGAGCTTACTGTCAACGACTTCAACCGCTACTTTAAAAAGCGGGAAATGGGTTTTGAAATTATTTCAGAAAGCAACACTGTTCGCGGCTGGGTTTTCGAGCTTTTCAGCAGGATTCCCGAAGAAAAAGACGCGCTTGAAACAGAGCTTTTTAAAATCACTGTGCTCACTCTCGCCGAGCGGCGAATAAAAAAACTCCGCTTTGAAATCATCGAAATCAAGGGCGCGCAGTCATGATATATTTTTATTTGATAGTAACGATTATAGCCGCCGCGCTTTTGGTTACAGATGTAGCTTTGCGGCAGATGGAGAACATAAAAGGCTTCGGGATTGAGCGAAAGTTTTTCGAGTTTAAAGGCAAAACGATTCCCGTTGAAAAGTTTTTCCCGCACACGCTGACGATGTTCTTGGCTTGTTTTCTGAGCTTCGGAATATCGGGAATGATATTCCGACATATAAACTTCGAGTGGTATTTTTCACTGCCGTTCGCGGCTATAACCGCAATGTTCATCTGCTTTTGTTTGCAGTATTTTTTGAAAGAAGCTGTCGTAAAGCACAAAAACGAAACCGTTCCGACAGGCGATACGGCGGCAGGCGTGCAGGGCTTTGCATTTGAGGACATTGACGGCGATGATTACGGCTTGATTGAGTTTGAATACAAGGATTTGATTTTTCATGCGCCGGCAGTATCAGTGAACGGGACGAGTATTCCGAGGTTTGAGAAGGTGATTATACTTTTTGAGCAGGAAGGGTGCTTTTTTGTGCAGAGTATTAAAGAGGTTTATGAGGCGCTTAATGAAAGTGAAGATTAAATCTTCTTGTTAAAATATTCTTTTGAAACTTGTAGTTGCTTTTTAAGTATTTCCTGCCATAATCGCTTACCTATTTCACCGGTTCCTTTAGAAACCTTAGTGGTATGCAACATTCCGTCCTCTTTTCTTTTCCTGTAAAAGTAGTGGTCGGTATCTTTATATAATTCCCAATCGTCACGGTCACAAAATCTTTTTAAATCTCTCCAGGACGGCATTTAATCAACCTCCCTATTTTTTCGACATCGTTAAGCGAAAGTGCTTTAATAACATAGGGAAGATGCAGACGGCAATTTGGAGCGCTATACCAATATTCAAAGTCTTCATAATAATGTTCAGCATATGTTAAAATATACTTTGCTAAATTTAAAAGAGCTTCTTGTTTGGTTTTACCGTTATCGACCAAGTCAATCTCATCCAAAGACAACGTAACAGAACCGTCATCTTCGATATATTCAACAGCGTTAAACTCATACGTTTCCAATATATTTTCAATGACTTCAAAATTACACAGCATCATATGGTCACGGGTGCGTTTAATAAACATCGGCTTTTCTCTTACCACCGAATCAATAACAGAGCTCCACTCGTTTCTGACATCAGTTGCGTTCATAAACATATTTTTCACTTCCTTTCACCTCCTATCATAACATAAAACGTACACAATGTCAACAGTGTACGTTTTATTATATGAAATATTTTATAACTTATACTTCCTACTTCGTCCCGAAAATCCTGTCACCGCCGTCGCCGACGCCCGGCGTGATATACAGGTCGTCGGTTAGCCCGTCGTCGAGCGCGCCGCAGAAAATATCTACGTCGGGGTGCGCACTGCTAAAGGTTTTCACACCTTCGGGGCAGGCAATCACGCAGATATATTTAAGCGATTTACAACCTGCGTCCTTCAGCTTCTGAACCGCGTGAGCGGCGCAGTTTCCTGTTGCCAAAAGCAAATCCATGACGATAACCTCGCGCTCGGCGATGTCGACAGGAAGCTTGCAATAATACTCTGAAATGTTGCCTTTTTTACCGTCGCGGCAAACGCCGATATGCCCTATTGGAGCGGCGGGAATCAGCGCGGACGCGCCGTCCACCATGCCAAGCCCTGCCCGCAGAATAGGCACTAATGCAATTTTTCTGCCGGAAATGACTTTCGTTTTCGCGAGAGCGACAGGCGTTTGCATTTGCACCTCTTTAAGCGGCAGGTCGCGGGTCGCCTCGTAGGTCATGAGCATGGAAATTTCGCTGACGAGCTCGCGGAATTCCTTCATAATCGTGTTTTTGTCGCGCAATAATGAAATCTTGTGCTGTAAAAGCGGGTGCTCTAAAATTTTTAAGTTGCTCATTATAATTCTCCTTCAATTTTATTTATGCGGGGAATGTGCTTGCCGCCGTCAAAATCGGTGTTTAAAAAAACGTCTAAAAGCTCGATTGCGAGCCCTGCGCCGAGGATATTTTTCCCGAAGCAGATTACGTTTGCGTCGTTGTGCTTGCGGGTGAATTTCGCCGAGTAATAGTCGCCGCAAAGTGCCGCGCGGATTCCTTTTATACGGTTCGCCGCCATCGAAATTCCGATGCCTGTGCCGCAGACTAATATCCCACGGTTGTCTTTTGATTCAAGCACTTTCGAGCAGACTGCTCTTGCAATATCGGGATAATCCACAGTTTCGCCGTTACAGCCAAGGTCAATAAATTCGATATTATTCTCGCTTAAATATTCAACCAATGCGGTTTTAAGTGAATAACCCGCGTGGTCGCTTCCAATGTAAATCATGATGTTTTCTCAATCCTTTCTCGTTCCGCTTGCGGAGCGCGCAGATAAAACGGCATTAATTCCTTTGCGGTTATCGGCGGATATTCCAAAGCCGCGCGGCAAAGCGAAATCGCACTAACCTCATCAACGGTTATGACGTTTTTGTGAGCTTGCAATTCCGCTTCAAGCTCGGCTTTTCCGATTGCGCGGTCTTCGGTCAGGCGGGTAATTACTTCGTTTTCGACGCGGAACAGCGCGTTATAAAATTGCTCTCTGCGCGCGTCCATATTGCAGCAAGCGATACAGCTTTGTCCGCGTAAATTATACGCAAGTGCGTGCAGAGTCGAAACCGCGTAAAGAGGCTTGTTCAGTGCGAAAGCCATGCCTTTGACTGCGCTTGCGGCGATTCTTACGCCTGTGAACGAGCCCGGACCTGCAGTGACTGCGAAAGCGTCAATATCGTTTAAGGTCAGCTTCGCCGCTTTCAAAATATTCTCGGTGAGCGGCAGCAGCGTCTCGGAATGTGTGATTTTTGTATTCACGCCGCCATATGAAATTATGCTTTGAGTGTCTGTGCAGAAAACCGCACAGGAAGCGGCTTTCGTGCTTGAGTCAAGCCCCAGAAGTAACATGAATTTCCCTCTCATTTTCGCCTGTTTTAGTGAGCGAAATTTTATAGTAATTCTCGAATTCGTTTTCAAGTCCGGGTATATTTTCGCTCCATTCGCAGACGATTACACCCCTGTTTAAATAATCAAAAAAACCGATTGCATAAAGGTCGTCAAAGCTTGCAATTCTGAACAGGTCAAAGTGAAAAAGCTTGTCGTCATACTCGTTTACAATCGCGAATGTCGGGCTTGTAACATGAGAATTAATGCCGAACCCCTGCGCTACGCCTTTCACGAAATGCGTCTTGCCCGCGCCCATTTCGCCGTATAATAAAACTGCGCAGCCTGTGCAATTATCCGCAATTTCCCGCGCGAACTGCTCGCCGATTTTTATAGTTTCCTCGCTTGAATTTGATTTATAAACCATTAGAATAAACCTGTAATTTCGCTGTTTTCGCTGATGTCTATATTTTCGGACGATGGCACCTTAGGCAGTCCCGGCATGGTCATGATGTCGCCCGTGAGCGCGACCGCGAACCCTGCGCCTGCCGATAGTTTTACGTCGCGGACAGTGATTATAAAGCCCTCGGGTTTGCCGAGCTTTGCGGGGTCGTCGGAGAGAGAATACTGCGTTTTCGCGACGCAGACAGGCAGATTCCCGAAGCCGAGAGCCTCAATTTGCGCGATGGCTTTTTCGGCGGGAAGCTCGATTTTAACGCCATCTGCGCGGTAAATATCACGCGCTATCGTCATTAATTTTTCTTTAATAGAAAGGTTCAAATCGTAAAGCGGATTGAAATTCGACGGTTTATTTTCAATCGTTTCGCATACTGCACGCGCAAGCTCTGCGCCGCCCTCGCCGCCCTTCGCGAAGACCTCGGACAGCGCGCATTTCGCGCCGAGACTTGCGCAGTAATCTTTCAAAAATGCAATTTCTTCTTCGCTGTCCGTGCCGAATTTATTAATAGCAACCACGACAGGAACGCCGAATTTTTTTATGTTTTCGATGTGAGTTTTTAGATTAATTACGCCGCGCTTCAGTGCTTCTGTATTCGGCGTGCCGAGGGCGGCGCGCTCTACGTTTGCGTTGTATTTAAGCGCGCGGACTGTTGCGACTAAAACTGCGCAATCGGGCGTTAAGCCTGCGGCGCGGCACTTAATATCAAAGAACTTCTCCGCGCCCAAATCCGAGCCGAAGCCCGCTTCCGTAATCGCGTAATCGCCGAGCTTGAGAGCTAATTTCGTCGCCCGTACAGAATTGCACCCATGCGCGATATTCGCGAACGGCCCGCCGTGAATAATCGCGGGAGTCCCCTCTAAGGTCTGCACTAAATTGGGTTTAATTGCGTCTTTCAGCAGGGAAGCCATCGCGCCGACAGCCTTTAAATCCCGCGCGAACACAGGCTTTTCATCGTAAGTATACGCGACTAAAATGTTCCCGAGCCGTGCTTTTAAATCCGCCAAATCGTCCGCAAGACACAGAATCGCCATGACCTCGCTCGCCACGGTGATAATAAAATTATCCTGCCGCGGAGTCCCGTCAAGCCGCCCGCCGAGCCCGATTATGACGTTTCGGAGCGCGCGGTCGTTCATATCTAAGCAGCGTTTAAGCTGCACGCGGCGCGGGTCGATGCCGAGCGTGTTGCCCTGCTGAATTGAGTTATCAAGCAGCGCGCAAAGAAGATTATTCGCGCTGGTAATCGCGTGCAAATCGCCCGTGAAATGCAGGTTTATGTCCTCCATCGGAATCACCTGCGCATAACCGCCGCCCGCCGCGCCGCCCTTAACGCCGAAAACAGGACCGAGCGACGGCTCGCGAAGCGCAAGCACTGCGTTTTTGCCGATTTTCGCCATGCCCTGCGCGAGCCCGACAGAAGTCGTGGTTTTGCCCTCGCCTGCAGGCGTGGGATTTATGGCAGTGACAAGGATTAATTTACCGTCTGGCTTCGCGGAAACCCGCGTGAACAGCGAGTCCGCGAGCTTGGCTTTATAATGCCCGTGCGGCTCGATTTCGTCCATAGTTATGCCGAGCGAGTGCGCGATGACGTTTATTCTTTTCATATCAGCACTGCGCGCGATTTCAATATCTGTGAGCATTTTAGGCATAATTTTCTCCGTGTAAATTTATTTAGGTTTTAATTATAGCATAATTTTGAGGGAAATTCAAGAATTATTTTGTTGACATCAAAAAGGCTATTCCCGGATTTATACTAAGCGTGTTTAGGGTAACGTTAATTATAGATAGCGGAATAGATATTTTCAAAAACAATTTATCGTTTTCATTTTTATGTTTAATGTAAGCCCGAACACTTAAAGCCATTATTGCTATAATTGCCGCGCAATGAACTCCCACACCCAACAAGAGATAATAAGGTAAAACAAGAAAACTAAAAATGTATATAAAAACTGCTGCCATTACCGCTAAAAACGTCACGTTTGATGTGATGAGGAGAATATTAATTACAAATAATGTGTTAATAACGAGGTACACAATAAAAACTTGCTTTTTATTTGTCATAAATTCACCTGCTTTCTTAAACCACCCCGTCAACCAGTTTGCGAACTGGTTGCCACCCCTCCAAGGAGGGGAATTTGTTTTAATTTCGCAGTTCTCAATTCCCCTCCTTGGAGGGGTGCTCCCACAGGGAGCGGGGTGGTTTTTAAATCGTCAACTGCTCAACCTCAACGATTTTCACTTCCTTCCCCGCCATCGGCAGGGTTTTTGCGACGATTTCTTCGGGTTTTTTCACCATACCGTGCGCGTAAAGCGCGGCAGATTTCAGGTACGCCTTCGTCAGCCGCATTACCTGCACGCCCTGCGTGTCGCGCTTGTCTTTCGGTAGAATCAAAGCCGTGTTGAAAATCAACGACTTGCCTGCTGACGAGTTCAGAAGGAAATCAACGTCCTCCGAAACCTTGAAAATCGCGACAAGCGGCGAACTCGTATTGAACGCGTTTTGCAGTTTTTTGCGCTTCGTCTTGGTTTCAAAAGAGGATAAAGGAACCTTCGCGCACTTGCCATTCTCGAAGAACATGAATATACTCTCGGTATAATCGAGAGTCGTTATCAGCGCGAGCGGCTTTTCGTCGCTTTCAAAGTCAAGCTTCGACGGGATAAAGTCGCCCATGACGCTGGCTTTCGCGTCCTCGAAGTAGGACGCGCGGCTCTTGTACGCCTGTCCCTTGTCGGTGAAGAAAATCAGCTCGGCGCGGTTGGTAAGCTCTTCGTGAAGCGTGATATTATCCTGTTCTTTCAGCTTTTGCTCGCCGCCCATTCGGAGCGACAGCGGCGTGATTTTCTTGAAGTAACCTTCTTTTGTGAAGAAAATATTCACGGGATAATCGGGAATTTCCTCTTCCGGAGCGGCTTCCTCTTCTATTGCAAAAACGAGCAGGGTTTTCCTCGGCTGTCCGTATTTTTTCGCCGCGTCCTTGAGCTCGGCGATGATTATAGCCTTGATTTTGCTTTTGCTGTCAAGTGTTTCTTGCAATTCAGCGATGTCGCGCTCGAGATTTTCGATTTCCTCGGTACGCTTTAAAATATACTCTCTGTTAATATGCCGCAGTTTTATTTCCGCGACGTACTCGGCTTGCAGCTCGTCGATTCCGAAGCCAA
Source organism: Oscillospiraceae bacterium (assembly GCA_009781425.1). Lineage (GTDB taxonomy): Bacteria > Bacillota > Clostridia > Oscillospirales > Ruminococcaceae > Ruminiclostridium_E. Next base: position 60,033 of record WQYC01000009.1, on the reverse strand, counting down.
TCATGAGGTTCGGAACGACCTCGGTTTCCTCGCGCGTCTCGCGGATTAGCTTAATCGCTTTATCAATATCGAGCAGAATTTTCTGCAATCCGCGCAGTAAATGCAGGCGTTCTTTTTTCTTATTCAGCTCAAAGAAAATGCGTCTTTTTACACATTCCTCGCGGAACGCCGACCACTCGCGCAGGATTTCGCCAACGCCGAGAACCCGCGGTGTACCTGCGATTAGCACGTTGAAGTTGCAAGAGAAAGTATCCTGAAGCGGCGTAAGTCTGAACAGCTTTTTCATCAGCGCGTCGTAATCCGTGCCGCGTTTTAGGTCAATCGCGATTTTGAGTCCCGAAAGGTCAGTTTCATCGCGCACGTCGCTTATTTCTTTTATTTTTCCGGCTTTTACGTGTTCGACGATTCTGTCGATAATTGCCTCAACCGTAGTCGTAGGCGGGATTTCCGTGACCTCGATGACGTTGTTTCCGCTGTCGTAATTATACTTCGCTCGGACTTTAAACGAGCCGCGCCCCGTCTCGTAAATCTCGCGCAGTGCGGCTTCGTCGTAAACAATAAATCCGCCGCCCGAAAAGTCGGGGGCTTTGAGGGTGCTTATAATATCATGCGCAGGGTCTTTAAGCAGTGAAATCGCGGTTTCGCAGACCTCCGCGAGGTTAAACGAGCAGATATTGCTCGCCATAGAAACGGCGATTCCGATGTTACTGTTCACCAAAACCGAAGGATATTTTACAGGGAGTAATACCGGCTCGGTTGTGCTGTTGTCGTAGTTGGGAACGAAGTCTACTGTATCGCGGTCGATTTCATCGAAAAGCTCCTTGCAGAGCGGTTCGAGCTTCGCTTCTGTGTACCTTGAAGCGGCGTAAGCCATGTCGCGCGAGTAGGCTTTTCCGAAGTTCCCCTTGCTGTCAACGTAAGGGTGGAGCAGTGCTTCATTTCCGCGGGCGAGCCGCACCATAGTCTCGTAAATAGGTCCGTCGCCGTGCGGATTGAGCCGCATTGTCTGCCCGACTATATTTGCTGATTTTGTGCGCGAACCCGAAAGCAGGCTCATTTTATACATTGTGTATAAAAGCTTGCGGTGCGACGGCTTGAAGCCGTCGATTTCGGGCAGTGCGCGCGAGATAATTACGCTCATGGCGTAAGGCATATAATTCTCTTCAATCGTGTCTGTGACAGGCTTTTCCACGACAATACCCGCGCCTTCTATGTAGGCTAAGGGCGATTTTGAATTTTTAGATTTCTGCTTTTTCAAGACATAAGCTCCTTAAATTGAAATAAATATGTGATAGCCAATCCAGTCCGTGGTTTCAAAGCGGTGCAGATGACATTCGGGCTGGTTAGTTTCAGCGACAATCCGCGTGACGGCTTTTTCTATATTTTCGTTGTTGTTTTCGTACAGCACATCGAAATTGCTTCCGATGCGCTTCTTTGTTTCTTCAAGCTCTGCTTGGTTTTTAACGAAGATTAACGTCTTAATTGTCATGATTTTGATTTCGGGGATTTGGTTTTGTTGCATTTTATTTGCTCCTTTATTTTAATTTAAGACACATCCACACTATCCATATAATTGCTCCCGAACTCGTTTATGAAGTCCTTGCGTCCTTGCAAATTATCGCCGAGCATAAGGTCAAACATATCGCGCGTAGCATCGGAATCAGTCGGCATAACCTTAATTAACCTGCGCGTATCGGGGTTCATGGTGGTCAGGCTCATCATGTCCGGCTCGTTTTCGCCGAGCCCTTTTGACCGCTGAATCGTGAATTTCTTACTGCCTAAGTCTTTAATAATGCGGTTCTTCTCGACTTCTGTATAAGCGAAAAAGGTTTCGTCCTTGGCTGTAATTTCATACAGCGGCGATTCTGCGATATAGACACAGCCCTCGTTTATAAGCGTCGGGACAAGCCTGTACAGCATAGTCAGAATCAGCGTCCGAATCTGAAAGCCGTCCACGTCTGCGTCAGTGCAGATGACAACCTTGCTCCAGCGTAAATTATCAAAGTTAAAGTGCGAAATTTCCTTGCTTGCGCCTTTTGCAGTAACCTCCACGCCGCACCCTAAAACCTTGATTATATCAGTGATAATCTCGTTTTTAAAGATTTTGTCGTAAGTAGATTTAAGGCAGTTCAAAATCTTTCCGCGCACAGGAATAACCGCTTGGAATTCTGCGTCACGAGCTAATTTCACCGCGCCGAGCGCAGAATCACCCTCAACTATATAAAGCTCGCGCTTGGTTAAATCCTTGCTTCGGCAGTCCACGAATTTCTGCACGCGGTTGGAAATATCTATGTTGCCCGCTAATTTTTTCTTTAGATTTAAGCGGGTTTTCTCGGCGTTTTCGCGCGAGCGTTTATTAACAAGAATCTGCTCGCAAATCCGCGCGGCTTCGTCCTTATTCTCAAGGAAATAAATTTCGAGCTGAGACTTGAGCCACTCGGTCATGGCTTCATAAACGAACTTGTTATTAATTGCTTTTTTCGTCTGATTCTCGAAGCTGACCTGCGAAGAGAAGTTGTTTGAAACGAAGACTAAACAATCCTCAACGTCAGTGAAATTGATTTTGCTTTCGCCTTTGTTGTATTTGTTGTTGTTTTTTAAATACGCGTCCGCCTGCGACACAAACGCTTGACGCAGAGCCTTGTCCGGGCTTCCGCCATGCTCGAGCCAGGAGGAGTTGTGAAAATGCTGAACGAGACGCGTCTTGTTCGAGAAAACCAAGGCACAGCGCAGACGAAGCTTGTACTCGTCCTTGTCCTCGCGGTCTTTGCCCTCGCGCATGGCGTTCCAGCTTTGCGGCTCGGAAAGCGTTTCAGTGCCTGCGATTTCCTTTATATAATCGTCGATTCCGTTTTCGTAGCGGTATTCCTGTTCGCTGAAGCTTCCGTCCATGTTTTCGCGGCGGAACCTGAACAGTAGTCCGTCGTTGACCACCGCTTGCTTTTTCAGAATTTCATCGAAGTAAACGTCGGGAATGTCAATTTCCGTGAAAACGTCGAGGTCAGGCTTCCATTTTATCCGCGTTCCCGATTTGCCGGCGGACTTTGTTTTCGTGAAGCCGCGCTCGTCCTTTTCCAGCGTGACGTTGAAGCCTTTTTCAAAGTTAAGCTTGTGCAACCATGTGCCGTTGTCGCTCTCGACTTCCATGTACTCGGACGAGAACTGCGTAGCGCATAAGCCGAGCCCGTTGAGCCCTAAAGCGTAAGTATAGCTCTCGCCTGTGTTATTGTCGTACTTGCCGCCCGCGTAAAGCGTGATAAAAGCAAGCTCCCAGTTGTATTTTTCCTCGTTTTTGTTATAATCAATCGGCACGCCGCGCCCGCGGTCGATAATTTCAATCGAGCCGTCGTTGAAGCGGGTGATGATGATTTCCTTGCCGTAGCCCTCGCGGGCTTCGTCAATGGAGTTCGACAGAATTTCAAAAACCGAGTGCTGACAGCCCTCGATTCCGTCCGAGCCGAAGATAACAGCAGGGCGTTTGCGCACCTGGTCGGGGCCTTTCAACGATTTAAGGCTGTGGTCGCCGTAGTTGTTTTTAGTTGTTTTGCTCATTTTGCACCTTCTTCTTTTGTTATGCCTAACTATTATACCACAAAATGTGGGGCTTGTAAACCCCACATTTTAGCAAATGTTCTTATTATTCCCAATTCTGCCAATTATGCCAGACATTCTGCACATCGTCGTTGTCCTCCAGCACATCAAGCAATATCGACATCTTCTTGATATGCTCGTCTTCGGCGAGCTTCGTGTACGTTGACGGGAGATGTTCTGCTTCCGCCGAAAGCACGGTGTAGCCTTGTTTTGCGAGCTCTGCGCCGACGCTCGCCGCCGCTTCGGGCGCAGTGTAAACAATTGCACTGCCGTCTTCAAGCGCGAAATCATCGCCGCCTGCTTCGAGGACGTGCTCCATAAGTAAATCGGGGTTTATTTCTTCATCTTCGTTGTCAAGCACCACGACGCCGCGCCGCTCGAACATATAAGCCACGCACCCCGATGCGCCCATGTTGCCGCCGTATTTATCGAAATAACAGCGGATTTCGCCGGCTGTGCGGTTGCGGTTGTCGGTCAGACATTCCACCATAACCGCGACGCCGTTCGGTCCGTAGCCCTCGTAAACGCAGTCCTCGTAGTCGTTTTTCTCGCTTCCGCCTGCGGCTTTTTTCAGTAGGCGGTCAATGTTGTCGTTCGGGATATTGTTGGACTTCGCCTTGGCTATCAGGTCGCGCAGACGCCCGTTGTTGGCGGGGTCGGCGTTGCCTGTTTCTTTTATGCAAACTAAAATCTCACGCGAAATCTTGGTGAAAACCTTAGCGCGCGCACCGTCGTTCTCGCCTTTCTTGCGTTTAATTTTACTCCACTTTGAATGTCCTGCCATAGAATTTTCCTCCCGTGAGTTTATTTAACCGCGCCATGCTCTTCAAGTAAATTGGCTAACCTATTCCCAAAACTGTGCCAGCCATAACCATGCATCGCATAATGCAGGGCAGTTTTTTCGTTGCTGTCCCTGTGGTTTACATCTGCTCCATACTCTAAGAGTAATCTGACAACATCTAAATTATCGGCATAGTAATTGTTGCAAAAAACTATAAGCGGAGTTTGCATTATTATTTCAAAATAACCCGTAGATGCTTTAAGACCTTTATGATAATCGCTATGTTTGTTTGGGTCGGCGCCGTTTTCCAAAAGCAGTTTCAATATTTCCGCAGGCTTGCTGTGCCCGTCACAGTAAACTTGAAGCGGCGTTCCCCCTCGCGCCTCAAGGTTTACATCTACATCGTATTCTATAAGTAAGGTTACAATTTCAAGGACATAATCCGCGTGACGATTACGCAAAACCACGTTGAGCGGGGAAAGCAGGTTGTAATATCTGTCATCTTCAAAATTTATGTAATTCGGGTCTGCGCCGTATTCAAGTAGCAGCTCTATTATTTTTACGTCGTTAGCCTCATATTTATTTTGAGAGGAGCCTTTGTCGCATGCTGTCAGCAACGCGGAACTCCCTGTTCTTATGTGGATTTCATTCGGGTCTGCGCCGTTTTTTAATACCCTTTCAACTCTTTTTACATCGCCTTGTTCAACCGCGTAATTAAGCGGGTATTTCGCAATTTCTGTATTTAATTTATATTGATTGTTTGTATAAAACGCACCGCCGATGATAAGTATCGTAACTACGGGAATTATCGCAGGCAGTGAGGTCAGCAGTAGTCTTTTTCTCGTTCCAAAATGCGGCTTATACTTTTTTATGTATAAATAGACACAATCAAGTACATCTAAAATAAAAACAAATTGTAAAACGTAATGTATCGGTGATTTTATTATCTCTTGCTTTTTCAAATTTGTGATGGTTATAACCGAACAAATCGACATTATATTGAAAACCCCGCAATTAAATAAAATCGCGGCAGGGATAATGGTAAACCATGTCCACATTAAAAACGGATTAGCCGAAGCCAAAAATAATAAAGCCCAAAGCAATGTAGTTATAACGAAGAACGGAATAAGCGCGAGCTTGGCTCTTGTAACGATTTTAAGCGCGTTTTCGTTGTTGCTCGCTCTGTACATAAAAGCAGAAATAATGCTTCTGATTCCCACGAAAAGCGATAAAGCAACTAATATCCCAAACACCCAAAAGAAAGCGACCATGTTAAATAAACTTAAAACTAATGGTGACAATAACATTATAAGATATATATTGATAACATATGCCGTCAGCCATTTGTTCATAAAAACACCTCAATTACTCCCCTTATTTATAACTTCTTTCAACCGAAAAATAATGAGATTTACAGCTGTTGAGATTAATGAAAGAGTAAAATTTTTGAGCAAGCTCGTTCGGGTTTTCTGAGTTCGCTATAAAGCTTTTTACATCTTCCATTGCTTCAAAGGTCACCAAATCCAACCACGTGTCGCCTTCGGCGAGCTGTTGCCATGAAATATAGCCCTTTTGCTTTGAAATATGCCCGTTGTTTAATTCCTCAGCCGCCTGTAAAAAATCCGCCGCAGACGCGCCCTTTTTGAGCTTGTAAGAAACGTAATATACAGCGTTTTGCATAATAAATGTCTCCTTTTTAATTACGAAATCCTATTCTGACTGAACCCCTCGCCGAGCACTTCGCCCGCGTTCGCGATAATTATAAACGCGCTCGGGTCGGTTTCTGCGACGATGTGTTTAATTTTCACGTACTGATTCTTCTGCACGGCGCAGCAGATTACCTTGCGCTCCTGCCCCGAATACGCGCCGATTCCCGATAAAAGCGTCACGCCGCGGTGATGCTCGTCTATGATTTTGCGGGAGATTTCCTCGTATTCGTCCGAGAAAATAAGCAGAATTTTGCCCTGAAGTCCGCCGTAAATCAGCATATCCAAAACCCGCCCGCTGACGAAAATCGCGACAATCGCGAAAAGCCCCGCTTCCACGCTTTTGAAGGCAATCATGGAAGCCGAAATTATCACTGCGTCAACAGCTAATGTGATTTTTCCGAGGCTCAAATGCGGGATTTTTTTGTAAATAATTCTGTTGGTAATATCTATGCCGCCTGATGTCCCTTCGCGCAGATAAATCAGTCCCTGCGCCGTTCCGAGGACTACGCCGCCGAAAAGCGCGGCTAAAATTTTCTCGCCGTCATAAACAGGAATAGCCGCGAAAACGTAGTCCGTCGCGACAGTAATTACCGCGACTGCGACAATAGTTTTCACCATCATGCGCTTGCCGAGAAAAATAAAGCCAAGTATAATTAGCGGCAGATTAAACAGCCCGTATAATAAGCCGACAGGGAAGCCGGCAAGACGGTTAATAATCGTTGCAATGCCTGTCACGCCGCCGGGCGCGATGCTTGCGGGCGCGATGAAGCAGTGCAGACCGAGCGAAAAAATCGCTGACGCGAAGATTATGATGAGTAGGTCGAATGTCCACCGGCGAAGCGCGTTTTTCGGGCGGACAGAGGCGTCCGCCCCTACGTTATTTTTTTTCTTCCTTGAAATTATAAATTACCTCAAACAGTTCCTCGGCTCTTTTGTTTTCGCCGATAAGTAACAGCCAGCCGAAAAGCGCCTCAAGCCCGGTGGCTTTGCGGTATTCGGCGGGATTTGCCGAGCGCGGAACTGTTCCGTTTGCGTTTCTGCCCCTGCGGAAAATCTCCGTTTCCTCCTCTGTCAAAAGCTCCGATATTTTTTCAAAAGCTTTCGCCTGAAAAGAAGCGCGTACTTTTTTCACGGCGGCAAGGTGCAGCTTATGCGCGCTCATGTTATGTTCAAGGGTTATTTTCTGCCGAACTAACAGCTCGTAGTAGCCGTCGCCGAGGAAGGCGAGCGTCAGCGGGCTGTAGTTGCGGGCTTGTTCTTTTGGGAGTGTTACTGATGTTAGTATGTCCATTTTTTCAACCATAATTAATTTATAAACTCAAACTCAAAATCAAACACGCTCACCGTGTCGCCCTCTTGAATCCCTGCCGCTTCAAGCGCATCGATAATCCCCGACGAACGCAAAACCCGCTGAAAATATTGCAAGCTCTCGTAGTCTTCCATGTTCACCATCGACAAAATCGGCGCTAACCACTCAGCCTTGACCTCGTAAAGGTCGTCCTCAAGCTTGTTTACAGCGAAGACGCGCTTCTCCGCGCTCTTCTTGTCAAGCTCTTCGAGCGACACAGGCTCGGCTTCGTACAGCTTCACGGGCGGCAGGTCGTCAAGCCGCGCGGCTACGTGATTTACGAGCTCCTGTGTGCCGGCTTTCGTAGCAGCCGAAATTATGAACAAAGGATATTTTTCGCCGATAAACGCGCGGAATTCCTCAATTTGCTCGTCAGTCGCGATGTCAGATTTATTCGCCGCAACGATTTGCGGCAGGTTCGCGATTTCCTGCGAGAACTGCGCTAATTCGTAGTTGATTTTCTCGAAGTCCTCTTTAGGGTCGCGGGCTTCTATTCCCGAAACGTCCACGACATGAACAATCAGCCTGCACCGCTCAACATGGCGCAGGAAATTATGCCCCAGCCCCGCGCCGCCGCTCGCGCCTTCAATCAGCCCCGGAATATCCGCCATGACGAAGCTTTTTTCGTCAACGCGAATCACGCCGAGCACGGGTGTAAGCGTGGTGAAATGGTAGTTCGCGATTTCGGGCTTTGCTGCGCTCACCGCGCTGATGAGGCTCGATTTACCCACGTTCGGGAAGCCAACGAGTCCTACATCGGCAAGCAGCTTTAATTCGAGCGTAAGCTCGAATTTTTCCCCCGGGAAGCCGGGCTTCGCGAAGCGCGGAGCCTGCCGTCTCGGCGTCGCAAAGTTCATATTACCTTTGCCGCCTTTACCGCCGCGCGCGATTATAACAGGCTCACTGCCCGAAATATCGGCGATGAGCCTGCCTGTTTCACTATCTTTTACGAGCGTTCCGCGCGGGACTTTTATGACGGTGTTGGGTGCGGATTTACCGCTGCTTTTCTTCTGGTCGCCCTTTTTGCCGTCCTCCGCGACGTATTTGCGCTTGTAGCGGAAGTCAATCAGCGTCGATAAATTATCATCTGCGATGAAAATTATATCGCCGCCCTTGCCGCCGTCGCCGCCGTCGGGCCCGCCCGAAGCCACGTACTTCTCACGATGAAAAGAAACCGCGCCGTTGCCGCCGCTGCCTGCTTTTACCGAGATTTTCACAATATCTGCAAACATGAAATAAACCTACATCCGGTACGCAGAGGACTGCGTACCCTACTTTATTCTGTTAACTTTCTTTCTGCTTTCCTTGCGGTTGCCCTTTTTGAGGTATTTTGACTTGGATTTCGGGTTGAGCGATTCTTTAAGCTTGGTTGAAGCCAAATAGTAGCAAACCCAGCAAACCATCATGCCTATTGCGCCCGCTAAGAGCGAAAGCGAGTATAAAATTGTAAAGTTGTTGATATACGCGATGGCGAGCAGTGCGAAAAAGCCCGCAGTAAGAAATAATGAAATCGCAAACCAAAGAGTCGATTTTGATTTTAATGTCATTTTATTAACCTCCGAATTAAATTAAACGTAGGGGCGGAAATAATTCCGCCCATGTGTTTATTATTCTGCTTCCGCGTAAACGCTGACGCGCTTGCGGTCTTTGCCGACGCGCTCAAACTTAACGTTTCCGTCAACCACTGCGAATAATGTATCGTCTTTTCCGCGTCCGACATTATTGCCGGGGTGGATTTTCGTCCCGCGCTGACGCACTAAAATATTACCAGCTAATACAAACTGACCGTCTGCGCGCTTAGAGCCGAGACGCTTAGACTTACTGTCGCGACCGTTCTTGGTCGAACCTACTCCCTTTTTATGAGCCATTACATTTCCCCCCTAAGCTATATTAATCTGTTCGATTTTTACTTTTGTGTACGGCTGTCTGTGACCTAATTTGCGCTTTTGTCCTTTTTGCGGCTTGTAGGTGAAGACAGTGATTTTCTTCGCTTTGCCGTTTTTGATTATTGCGGCTTTTACGCTCGCGCCTTTTACGTAAGGTGTTCCGACGACGATTTCGTCTTCTTTTCCGACGAGCACAACGTTTTCAAACGTGATTTCGCCCTCTTTGTCAAGCTTTTCGATATAAAGCTCGTCGTTTTCTTTCACGCGGTACTGCTTACCGCCAGTTTCGATAATTGCGTACATTTTGAACCTCTTTTATTGTAGTCTCGCTGTTGAAAGGCGGCATTTCTGCGCTTAATTTGCGGAACGCATTAATGCGTTCCCTACAAAGCCTTTTACACGCGGCTTAAATATTTTATCATATTATTTTGCGCTTGTCAAGGCTTTTTCTTAAAAAAGTGAAAATAAAGCCAAAACTGAAACAGGCTCATAACCGCAATGAGAACAGCTACGACAATTAAACCTATACTCCACGTATAATTTGACGAAATATATACTATGAATATAACGAAAGCAATCGCCAAAAGCGCGCCGTTAGTCAGAAAAGTACGACCTTTTCTCATGATTGAAGCTTTTTCGCGGTCAGCGTGTTGAGCATTAGCATAGCGCGGGTCATCGGTCCTACGCCGCCCGGAACAGGCGTAATGTAGCTTGCGAGCGGCTCGACAGCTTCGTAGTCAACGTCGCCGTAGACCTTCTTGCCCTCGCCGCGATTCATGCCTACATCGATTACAACTGCACCATTTTTCACAAAATCGGCTGTTATGAAATTTGCTTTGCCTATTGCCGCGACAAGAATATCCGCGCGCTTGCAAATTTCGCTGAGGTTCTGCGTTCTGCTGTGGCAAATCGTCACCGTGCCGTGCTCATGCAGAAGCATCATCGCCATAGGCTTGCCGACGATGTTACTGCGCCCGACTACCACGCAGTCCTTGCCGGCGACAGAAATATCCGCACGCTTCAGCATTTCCATGACTCCTGCGGGCGTGCAGGCGGTCAGGCGATAATCGCCTGTCATGATTCTGCCTGTGTTCTCGGCGTGGAACGCGTCTACGTCCTTGAGCGGATTTATGCGTTCGTTCGCCGCAAGCACGTCAATCTGCTTCGGGAGCGGCTGCTGAATAAGTATGCCGTGGATATTTTTATCAGCGTTGAGCTTGTCTATAAGCGAGAGAAGCTCGCTCTGCTCCACGTTTTCGGGCAGAACATATTCAAAAGACTCAATGCCGCACTCGGCGCAGTCTTTTTTCTTCCAGTCAACGTAGATGCGGCTGGCGGGGTCGCCCCCGACTAAAACCACAGCTAACCCTACTTTCAAGTTTCCGCGCTCGATTTCTGCCTTGATTTCGGCTTTAATCTCCGCGCTCATTATTTTTCCGTCAAGAATTTGTGCCATTTTCGTTTTCCTCCGTTTCGTTTTGCGGGACGCCGGGTTCTTGCGGCGTGCCGAGGGCGTCACGCCCTACATTTCCGCTTAAAATACTCGGTGCGGTTTGTTCCGCGTTTTTAAGTGCTTTTTTCGCCGCGATTTTTTCTTTGTCAAGCTTTAATTTAAGTTCATAAGCCGCGATTGAGCTTATGCTTTCTTCGCTGTCGCTGTAAAGATTCGGGGCTTTGCGGGTTTTCTGCTTGAAATATATAAATGCGCCGATTGCCGCGCCGAAGGACGCCGCCGCTAAAAGCTGTGAAATCTTAAACTCGCCGAACATAAGGCTGTCGCTTCGTAGCTGCTCGATGAACACCCGCCCGAAGCCGTACCACGCCGCAAACAGCAGGAAAATCTCGCCGTTGAAAGTACGCAGTTTTTTTGAATAAAAGTGCAGAAGTGCAAAACCGAGCAAGCACCAGACGCTTTCGTAGAGGAAGCAGGGGTGGACGGGGATTTCTCCGATTCTGTCGCCGGTCATTCCGAAAAGGAAATCGGGCGATGTCACCGAGCCGTAAGCCTCCTGATTGAAGAAATTAGCCCATCTGCCGACTCCGATACCAAGCAGAAAGCTCATACCCGCGAGGTCAAGCACGGGAAGAACGCGCATTTTTTTGAGCCTCATGGCGATGAACCCGAAAAGAATCGCGCCGATTATACCGCCGTAAAGCGCGAGCCCGCCCTCACGGAATCCTGTGAAGAAGGTTACGAAAGTATATTTGGTTTCGTTTGCGGGGTTGAGGTTGTAAAAAATCACGTAATAAAGCCGCGCGCCGAGCCCGCCGCCGAGGAATCCGACCACCGCACAGTCGAAAACCTTGTCGGTAATCATGCCGAATTCCTTCGAGCGTTTCAGCGCGTAAGAAAAACCTAAAATTATTACCGCGACTGCGGCGATTACGCCGTACCAGTAAATGTCAAGCCCGAATATGCGGAACGCTGTTCTGCTGATGTTGCTGAATTCAAGCCCTAAGTTGGGAAATGCAATCATGTGAAAAATCCTTTCTTATTTGTAGGGAACGGACTAATCCGTTCCGCAACGGAACGCATAAATGCGTTCCCTACATTATGCCGGTTCTATTATCGAAATACACGCGTTTTCTTCGTCTAACTCCGTTAACGCCTTTACAGCATCATTATAAGTTATTTTCGCCGTAATTTCAATCGTGTCGAATAAATTATTCCCGTGGAAATAAGCGTCCATAACGCTTGTCGCCGCCGTGCTTACCGAGCTTAGCATACTCATTAGCTCGCCGTAAATCTTTTTGCGGACGTTCTCGAACTCTGTTTCGGAGAAGCTGTTTTGTTTAGCGGATTTAAACGCCGCTTTTATTTCCCCGAAAACCTTGCGCGGGTCGCTTGATTCGCCGTCGGCGTAAAGCGAAAAGAATCCGCGTCCGTCAAAAACTCCGACGTTGAAATTATTACTAATAAAGCCGTCATTGAGCATTTTATCAAAGAAAGCTGAGGTTTTCCCAAGTATGGTTTCTGTGACAATATTATAAAGTATATATTTTTCCAAGGCTTCGTAGCCCGAGAAAGCAGGAAGCTTGAAAAATATATTGAAAAGCGGCTGTGAGCAGGTAAGCTTTTGCACAACCTCGCGCGTTTTAATTTCTGCGGGCTCGTCAGGGAAGACGGCTTCGAGTCCTAAGTCGGGCGTGGGCTTTAAGAGCCTGTCGCATATTTCGAGAGTTTTTTCTATATCGAAGCTCCCTGCGATTGAAAGTACCATGTTATTAAGATTATAAAACGTTTTATAACAACGATAAAGCAGCTCCTTGTCGATTTTGGCTATGCTTTCGACAGTGCCGCCGATGTCGATTCTGACGGGGTTTTTGTGATAAAGTGCCTGCAAGCCGTTAAAAAACACGCGATAGCCCGGGTCGTCCTCATACATTTTTATTTCCTGGGCTATTATGCCTTGCTCCTTTGCTACGCTCTCGTCCGTGAAGCAGGGCTCCTGAACGAAGCTGAGCAGAATTTCTAAGTTCTCCTCGAACTTTTGTGAGCAGGAAAATAAATACGCGGTCTTGTCGAAGCTGGTGAAAGCGTTGGCGTTCGCGCCTGTTTTGGCGAAAAGTTGAAAAGCGTCGCAGTCCTCGTTCTCGAAAAGCTTATGCTCTAAATAATGCGCGATTCCCTCGGGGACAGTGACGTAATCGCTGTCTTCGTTAGTTTTGAAAGTAGTGTCCACCGAGCCGTATTTCGCCGCGAAAAGCGCGTAGGTGCTGGAATAGCCTTTCATCGGATACAGGCAGATTGTAAGTCCACTGGGGTGCTTGATTACCTGATATTCCTCGCGGACGCGTTCGTTTCTGATTGTATTCTTCTGCATTATTCATCACCTTCTTCCTGCGGGACGCCGAGGACGTCGTCCCCTACACCCGATAAAATATAAATAGTATCGAGTGTCATGGAATTCGCGGCTTCGATAATATCCTCGCGGGTTACGCTGTCGTAGCTTTTAAGGTATTCTTCGAGCGATTTTATATCCTTCATGTAAATCCGCTTGAGATAAAATGCGGTCAGTGAGGTCAAGCTGTCGCTTGAGGTTTTTATGAAGTTCTGTTCATAAAGCAAGGCGGCGGTGAGGTCGTCGTCTGTGAAGTCGCCTTTTTTCACGCTTTCGAGCTGTGCTATGATTTCCGCCTTTGCTTTTTCGATATTAGCTTCCTCAACGCCGCAGGAGACGGACATAAAGCCTTTAGTTGTCTGTATTTGTGACCAGCAGTAGTAGCAAAGCGAGAGCCGCTCGCGGACGTTAAGAAACAGCTTCGATGAAATCGTGCCGCCGTAAAGCAGGCTCATTAAATAAAGCGCGGGGTGGCTGTTTTTAGAAGTACTGCTTGTTTTAAAGCCGAGCACCATCTTGCTTTGGTTGAGCAGGGGGAGAAGCTCTGTTTTTTCGGCGATGGCGGATTTAAGCGGGCTGTACGCCGACTCCGATGGAATTATGTTCACTCTTTCGATAGATGTGAACTCTTTCTTTGCTATTGCGAGCGCGTCGGTAAAATCATTGCAGCCCACGCAGATTATTTCAATTTCAGCGTTTTTCAGTAGCCCGCAGTAAGCCTCATAGAGAGCCTCGGGCGTAACCGCGCGGGTGTTTTCGGCGTCGCCGAGCGGATTAACCGCAGCGGGCTCGCCTTCGCAAATTATGCGCTTGGCTTGATTTGAGGCGTAAACACGCTTGTCGTTGAGCTCGGATTCAATCGCTTCGATTTGCAAACGCTTGCAGTTTTCCACTGTAGCGGGAGAGAAGCCGCCATTCTCAACAACAGGGTGAAAAAGGCAGTCGAAAAGGGTGTTAACAGCTGTGACGGCAATGCTTTCACCGTGGAGCGCGTAGCTATCGTCCATGAAGTTCATGGAAATGCTTAAAAACTGCGTGTCGCCCAGCGCACAGGCTTCAAAGTAGGTTTGGGCATTGTAAAGCGAGGCGAGAAAGTTTGATAAATCCTTCATACTCGGGAAATTTGCGTTAGTATCGTGCAAAACGCGCGGGATTAGCGCATAGAGCGACGCTTTTTCCTTACAGAGCGGGGTTAAAAACCCAAAGGTGATACGGTTGAACTTGAAGCGGGGGTCGCTGACCGCGTTAAAATGCGCGCCGTCAGCTATTTTTTCTCGTCTTAAAGAGTTTGTCATTTGTTTTTGCCTTTCCTTGTAATTGTATTATAGGTTTAGTATGTTACATTATCGCGCTTAGCACTCAAAGAATTATAACATAGTTTTCGTGAAACGTCAACCATTACTATATTTAAGTATCGAAGCATAAAAATAATCGGCTGTTTAAAGCCGATTATTATTTTATTCTATACCTTGAAATCCATTGTATCTCCGCTGTCGCCGGAAAGCACGGGCGGCGGTGTCGCGGGGGTTCCGCGGAACTCGTTGCGGACGCTGTTATAAAAATCGGTGATTTCTTTTTTCAGTGCTTTTTCTTCATCAGTAGACTTATGGCTGACCGAGCCGTCTCTTTTTATGTTTAAAACCTGCTCTCTGCCGCTGAAAATCTCGAAGCTAACGCCGCGCTGTGCCGTAGAGGTCGCTCTGACAGAGCCGTTGTTCGCAAGGTCAAAGCTCTCGTCAAACCTCATGCCAAGCGCGCGGAGCGTGGGAACGTGAGTTTCCTCGCTGCCGGGTGCGAAGCCGGCTTTCTTGAAGTCGCGCTCGTTTATAAAGTCGAAGACGTCCTTCTGCTCGGGCGTTTCGCCGCCTTTTTTAAGAAGATTGCCCGCATTGCGTCTGATTATATCCAAAGCGTCGTCGAACAGCGTTTTGCGGTCGGGCGAGCCGAAGGACTCATAAGCCGTGAAAAGACCTTGTCTTTTCTTGGCTAAGTCGTCCCGTTCCTTGTCGTCGGTCGCGCTCGCTTCCTGCTTCGCGATGTCGCGGATTTGCGCGCGAATGTCGTCCTTTGTAAGCTTGGTCATGTTTTTTGTAGGGATATTGCTCCAGTCGGGGTTTAACCCGCCTGTACCGCGCGCCATCGGCATACGTTCCGACTTCAAAAATCTTTCAAGTGATACGTTCATAAATTTTTACTCCTCATGTTATAGCTACATCTATAGTTAATATCGGCAGAAAGTTTTTAAACTTTAGTTTTTTTGTCGTTTTCGAGTTGGTTATTAATAGCTCTTTTTACAAAAGCATTTAAGCTTTCCGCTCTGCTTTTAGCGTACTCTTGTAAAATTGGTTTTTGACCTTTTGGAACGAGCACAATTATGCGGTCGTATGCCTTTTTGGCGTATTTATTAGTTGCCGCCGCTGATGTTTTCCCCATTACGCACCGCCTTTTATAGATATTTTATCATACTTAACATACCTGTACAAGTATTATCTCCAATCTTTGGATACTTAGCCAATTGAAATAGATGTACATCTATGTTATAATTAGAATAAATATTAAAAGGAGGCAGTAATGTCTAAATTCAACACAGCAAGAAAGAGGGTTTCATTTACATTAAATTCTTATGAATACGACACTCTCGCTCGGTTTGCAGACAGCGAAGAGAGGAAAATTTCAAGTGCCGCCAAGATGATAGTTTTAAAGCATCTGCGAAAATTCTATAAAAAAGAAAACGGCTGTCCTTGAACAGCCGTTTTCCTCTTTTGGAGTAGCAACAAAGTTTTATGGTTAAAAGCGGGTTCGCTTTCTTTTTTTTATGATTTTATTATATATGACGATTATGTAGATTGTATGAAATATTTCGTATGTTTTAAAGAATATTCGGTTAAATATAAAAGTGAAACGGCGCGCGAGATAAAGAGAGAATAAGAGATAAACGGCGCGAATAAGAGAGATAAGGCAGTATATATCAAAAATCATATAAAAAACTATTGACAGGGGGGCGGCGGTTATGTATAATGTAATTTGTCACGTTTACAATAATTGTATATAAAATAAGGAGAAAGCAAAATGTCAACCACTATGCCAAAAGTCGAAACCATTGAACGCAAATGGTTTATCATCGACGCCGCGGGGATTCCGCTCGGACGCGTTGCAACACAGGCGGCGACAATACTGCGCGGCAAACATAAGCCGATTTTCGCTCCGCACTGCGATTGCGGCGACCATGTAATCATTATCAACTGCGCTGACGCGGTTCTCACCGGCGACAAGCTCAAGAAAAAGTTCCACAGATGGCACACAGGCTGGATAGGCAACCTCAAGGAAATCAGCTACGAAAAGCTCATGGCTGAGAAGCCCGAGAAAGCAATGACGCTCGCTGTTAAAGGAATGATTCCCGATACTACTATCGGGCGCAAGGCTCTCACAAGGCTCCGCGTTTATCGCGGTGCAGAGCATAAAAATAAAGCTCAGAAGCCCGTTGAATACAAAGTAGGAGGTGCTGACTAATGTACGAATCTAAACCATATTATTACGGAACAGGCAGAAGAAAGCACTCCGTAGCTCGTGTAAGAGTTTATATCGGGAGCGGTAACATTACTGTTAACAACCGCGATATAGACGACTATTTCGGACTTGATACACTGAAATTAATCACACGTCAGCCCTTAGCACTTACCGGCACAGTCGAGAAGTTCGACATCGTTTGCACAGTTCGCGGCGGCGGCGTTACAGGGCAGGCAGGCGCGATTCGTCACGGTTTGTCCCGCGCGCTGTTACAGTACAGCGAGGAGCTTCGTCCTGTACTTAAAAAGGCAGGCTTCCTCACCCGTGACCCGAGAATGAAGGAACGCAAAAAGTACGGACTCAAGGCAGCGAGAAGAGCTCCGCAGTTCTCCAAGCGTTAATTTTTATGAATGTAGGGGACGCCCATTGGGCGTCCCGTTGTTTTTACGGGCGCGCACTGCGCACCCCTACTTTTGGTTGCAAAACTTGAAATGCAACCGCAAGTTTACATAAAAGCAACCGAAAACTGGTAGTTATTTGCATGAAATCACGTTAAAATTGAAATATAAAATTCATTCATAAAGGAGAGCAATATGAAATTCAATGAAAAATTGCAAGCACTCAGAAAAGAAAAAGGCTTATCACAGGAGGCTTTGGCAGAGCTGCTTGACGTTTCGCGGCAGTCGATTTCAAAGTGGGAGTCGGGCGGGAGCTATCCCGAAACCGAAAAGATGATTGCGTTATCTGAAATGTTCGGGGTGACGCTTGACAGCTTGATTAAAGGCGGCGAGATTAACAAAGACAGTCAAAACACCGTCAGCGAGCCGTATTGGATGCACCGAGGCAGCTTCTATGAATATAAAAGCAAGCAGACGTGGCGCGGGCTGCCGCTTGTTCATATCAACATAGGAATAGGAAATAAAAAAGCAAAAGGGGTCGTCGCTATCGGGAATTTCGCAAAAGGGATTGTATCTATCGGCTTAGTTTCGACAGGTGTGGTTTCTATCGGGCTTGTCGGATTGGGAATCTTCAGCACTGCTGTTCTTTCGCTCGGTCTTATCGGCGCGCTCGGCTCGCTTGCTATCGGGACGTTCGCCTGCGGCGCAGTAGCCATCGGCGTTTTCACACTGGGCGCGTTCTCGCTCGGTATGTTCTCACTCGGTGCATTGTCTATTGCGAGCCATATGGCTATCGGCGAGCACGCCTACGGACATATCGCAATCGGCAGAATCGCAGAGGGTACGCAGACAATTGAAGTTGAAAGCGCGAACAGTATTTTTAGGGCTGTAAGCAGGGAACAAGTGCGCGCTCTTATTGAATCCGAGTTTCCGAATTTATGGAATTGGATTAAAAACTGGGTTGTTAATATGTTCAGAAAATAATTGCAACCTTTTGCGTTTTTCGATAGTGTTAATTTTAGAATAACAAAAACGCAAAAGGAGGAAATTAATATGACTAAATGTATAATTATGGCGATAATCGCCGCAACGTTAACGGCTTCGTTCACCACTGCCGACGCTTTAACCGCGCTCAGAGCCTCGGCAGGGCTGACTTCACTGACAGCAGAGCAAATTGCAAAGTACGACATGGACGGCGACGGAAAAGTCACTACCGCTGACGTGCTGTTGATTCTGCGTAAAGCGGCGATGATAGTTGACAGTGGAGAGTTGACAGTTGACAGTGAAGAATTGACAGCCGAAGCGGATTTGAAAATTCGCGAGAATTACTTAGCCTTTAATGGCGGCACTTGGCGCGGGACAGCGATGACGGCTGAGGATTTAGAAATTATGTACTATTTCGGGACCTTCGGAGGGCGCGAAGCGGTGGTGATTTTCCCGAAGCAATACGCGATGACCGCGGATATGCAGTATATTGAAATCGCGGGGTACACAATCGCGCTTGGAAGCGGCAGTCTGCAGCTTGTAGTGCATGACAATGGCAAGTTTGTTCCTATAAGGGAAGCTTATGAACAGGGCTTGCTGACGGCGGAGGATATTAGGATTATTGCGGGAGAATAATATATGACAAAGAGTATAATTATAGCGATTCTTGTCGCAATGTTGTGCGTTTTTGCCGGCGGTTGTGCGGAAGGAACTTTTGAACCTGACGCACCGCCTGTTACTTACGTGTCACACGAAAGAGGCGTAGAAGGAGATTATCCGCAAATTCTTTGCGGTGTTGTCGAAGATTGTGATTGTATGTATTGTTTTGCACCCGAAATTGAAAGCGAAGAAATCATTGATATGCCAACAGAGGAATCTAAACCAATGCTGGCTTCATATCAACGAGATTTATCGCATTTATCACCCGAAAGAAATTTAATACTGCGAGAAAACTATATAGCATATAAGTCGCATGAATGGCAACAAAGCCAAATTACAGTTGATGATTTATTGGTTTTTGACCATTACGGACCATTTGATAACGGATATGAAGTTGTGGTGATTTACACAAAAGAACACTTTGAAAGCATGAACAGTATGACAACTATAGATATTATCGGGTATATAATTGCACTTGGAAGTTATGACGACCTCTTAGTGCATAAAGATGGAATATTCGTGCATTATTCTGAAGCAATTGAACAATTCTTAATTGAATTATCAGATGTAAGATTATTTGCGGGAAATGCAGGAGCGGTCAGTAATTGACCGCTCTCATTTTCTTTAATGACTATACTTACTTCTGACCTGGTTAATCTGCTGTGCGTCCGCCGCCTGCGTCGGATACCAGCCGTTTTGCTGCATTGCTCCGAAAATCCTGTGTTGCATTGCGAGCGAGTCGTTGAGGTTGTGCTTGAACTGGCAGTGCAGACCTTCAGTTGAAGACTCCTGCGTTGCATAATGATACATCGCGGACAGCGTTTTCGCTGTGAGCAGAACGTCCTCGACATATTCCTTATCGGTCATGGCTTTTGGTGTTGGTGCGGGCATAAGCTCCTCCTTATTTACAGATGATTGATTAAATTGTTGAACTGCGTTTGATGCTGTTGGGCAAGCCCCGACAGCATATTTTTGAGCTGCGGATTCTGCACCTTGCTTGAATAATCCGTGCATTTCGTTTGAAGCTGACGCTCCATTCCGAGCGAGTCTTCAAGATATAAAAGTTCTTTTGGTGTCATTTTTACCGTTCCTTTCATTGATTTGGAAATATTATTTGCAAAATCTGACTTTTTTATGCATTGCAATTTTTTTCGGGTTGTGTTATACTCTTATTATGAGTGAAAATATTAAAAGTATAAAAAAAATAGCCGACAACCGCGCCGCTCGCCACGAGTATTTCATACTCGAGAGCCATGAGGCGGGGATAGAGCTGTATGGCACGGAAGTAAAATCGATTCGTGCAGGAAATGTAAATTTAAAAGAAGCGTGGGTTGAAATCAAAGACGGCGAGGCTTTCGTCGTCGCTATGCACGTTTCTGCATACGAAAAAGGCAACATCTTCAACCGTGACCCGCTCCGCCGCCGCCGTCTGCTTTTGCACAAGCGCGAAATCAACAAGCTCTTCGCCGAGGTGAAGCAGGGCGGGCTGACGCTGATTCCGCTGTCGCTCTACTTGAAAGGCAGCCGCGTGAAGGTTCAGGTCGGCTTGTGTAAGGGGAAAAAGCTCTACGACAAGCGCGAGAGCATAGCCAAGCGGGACGCTGAAAGACGGACGCGGCGGGAAATGGGGAAGAATTTGGGGTGAAGAAAAGCGGGCGTAAAGCCCGCTTTAAAATATGTTTATTAATTCTAATCCTTGCTTTTCCGCCATACGAACAGTCTGCCCCGTTCCCGACCTAAATTTATTTTTATCATAATAACAAATACAATATTGACTATTATCCACAAGATATGTATTTCGCATTTTATAGCAATCAGCTGAATATTCTTCCTGTAAAATAATATTTTCATTGGTGAGCGTCATTAAATAATCGAGCCTTTTTTTATCCTTTTCTTTCCATTTCTTCGTAAAAATATCAAAACTGCATGGCAAAACAATCGTAAGCTTTATTTCGCCTACCATATGATGTATTGCTTCGCGAATAAAAAAAATATCCTCCCCTGCGGTTATATCGAAGCCCATTGCTCCACCGACAAGAAAATGTCTTACACCTCGGTTAATTAAACTAAAACTTGCTTCTATAAGCCTTTTACGAGTTTCGGATATGTTTTCAACTTCTCTATGTCCTGTAAAACAAGCAGTATGTTCTTTCATAATTTCCCCCTTTGCTCAAATAATTGAGCCGTCTTCTTTGTATTATAACCTATAATTAAAGAAAATGCAACATATTTTGAGCAAGTGGTGAAATAAATGGGAAGAATTAAACAAGATATATCAATCGGAAGGAATTTACGCAATTTAAGAAATTCTCAAAAACTAACACAAGAACAAGTTGCAACAAAATTACAATTGTTAGGTTGTGATATTACTCGTTCTTACTATTCTCGATATGAAACAGGTGAATTAAATATTAAAGTTAGCGAACTGATTGCATTAACGAAAATCTTTAAGTGTCAATATAATGATTTTTTTATAGGCTTAGATAAAAGTAATTAATATGATACCCCCGCTTCACAGCGGGGGTTACTCGTATAATTATTAACTATTCCGCGCTAAATACTCCGCAATAAGCAAGTCCACCACCCGCCCGTAGCTTTTACCTCCGTCCTCCTGCCCTTGAATCTGCAGGTAGGTGTCATTAACCGCGTTTGAAACCGCCGCAATCGCCGCGCCGCCGGGCGCGCTGTAAAACGACCACCAGTAATCGCTTGCGAAGTCGTCCTGAATATGCACCTGCTCGGGAATCATCATGTACAAATCAAAGAAGTCTTCGCCGTCATAAACGCCAAGCAAGCTCCATAACACCCGCGAATACCCGCTGAATTGAAAGTTGACGTTATCGCTTTCACGGCAGGCTAAAAACGCTATAAAGTTCGCTTCGTCCTCCCGCATGAAGCCGCTGAGGTGGCTGAGCTCGTGCAATGCTGTGAACGGCTTCGACAAATCAGGCATATCGCGGTTGTACAAGGCTTCCGCCGTGAACGGCGAAAATACGCCGCCAATCATAAGCGGGGAGAGAATCTGCCTTGAAAACAGCACAGGCTTCGGGCTCGGATAATATGTATTTAGAACGGGATAAGCTTCGCCGAGCGCGCGCATCGCGCTTCGTGCTGTTTGGTTAAATTCGCTTTTGTCAAGAGTGAAGATGCCGTCCTCGCAGGTAATAATTAGCGGCGCAAGCCGTTCAAGCTCGCCGATAACTTCAATTATAACTGCTCTTAAATCTTCCGCGCTGTACATTTCGGGTGCAAGCCCACTGTGCTGTGAAAAAGGCTTACGCTGATAATTAATGCCGCCGCCGAGCGTAAACGTCAGCAGTATTGTCGAAGCTGTGCAGGACAGCGCAAGAACGGCGCGCAGAAGATATTTTTTTCGCCGTCCTTTGACTTTTATTAATTTTATAATTAAAAACACAACACCTGCGATTGCCGCCGTGATTAATAAATACAGCAGGATTTCAACCGCGGCAAAAGGAAGCAAGCCGTTCATTCTCCCCCAAGCACCGACAATCAGCGGGTAAACGCTTGTCGCGTACCATTCTGAGAAAGTAGGGGAAAGGCGGCTTATTATTGTAAAGGCTATGTTTAAAAACAATGTCGTCCCAAGGAAAATTAAAGCTTTTTTCATGCTTTAATTTTACCACCGATTCCATGTTATGTCAACAAAAACCGTCTTTTCATATATTGGTATATAATCCCAATTAATGAAAGAGCGGTTTTTAAAGCTTATATATATTTTTTCAAAACTATATCAAGCTGTTGAATATCTATCGGCTTTGAAATAAAATCGTCAAACCCGCTTTCGAGGAAAACCTCTGCCTGTCCGATAATTGCGTTGGCGGTAAGTGCGACTATAATTCCTTTGTAACCGATGTCACGAATTAATTTCACGGTTTCAATGCCGTCCATTTTCGGCATCATGTGGTCCATAAATATTATGTCATAAGTCTCTCCCGCTTTAATTTTGTCGAGAGCTTCAAATCCGCTTGCGGCTGTCTCAATTGATATGTCGTAGGGCTTTATCAAGCCCTCGGCTACAAACAAATTTGTCCTGACATCATCAACAATCAAAACCTTACCGTGCGACATACGCTTGTGAGTGAGTCCTTTTTCCAAGAGCTTTGTTTTATAAGAGTAATTAAAGCTTTGCAGCTGTTCTGACAATTCTTTGCCAACTCTGCCACTTCCGCTGACAACCTTTTGCGTTAAATTAACCTTGAATACCGAGCCGCGCCCTACCTCACTTTCAACCGTTATTTCCCCTTCCATCATAGAAGCAAGGCTGTTTGTTATACCCAGACCGAGCCCCGTCCCCTCAATGCTTCGGTTATTTTCTCTGTTAAACTGTGAATAAGCGTTAAAAAGATTTGAAAGCTCGCTCTCGGCTATACCTTGACCTGTGTCGCTTACAGTGAAGACCAATATGATTTCATCATCGCTTTTTTCTTTAAAGTCAACATCAAGTGTAACTGTGCCCTCGTCGGTATATTTAATAGCGTTACTTAACAGATTATTCAAGATTTGTTTAATTCGCAAATCGTCGCCGAACAATTCAATCGGCAGATTTTCCGAAACTGTCACCACGAATTCAATCGGCTTGCTTTCTATTTTTATTATATTAAATTGAACTGCATCGTTTATTAAGCTCGGAATATCGTATTGAACAGGACTAAGTTCAAACTTTCCGTTTTCAATTTTCGACATATCTAAAATATCGTTGATAATTCCGAGTAGATTTACACCCGAATTATATATTGCGCTCAGCCCTGTTAAATCCTCTTCGTCAAGCTTGCTCTTTTGCAGCTCGATTTGCGTAATACCTATTATTGCATTTAACGGCGTGCGGATTTCATGGCTCATATTAGCGAGAAACTGCGACTTGGCTTGTGATGCAGTTTCGGCAATAAGCATCTGTTCCTCAAGCTTTGCCGTGCGCTGTTTTACAAGGCTGTTTAACTCTTCGTTCATTTTAACCGATACATTAAAAGCGTTGGCGTATTTCTTTGCCATTATATAAGTCATACACAATGTAAAGCCCGTGAATGAATACTTGGCAAGCTGAATCCCCGTATAAAATACAGTCGCATCTATCATGTCTAAGATACCGGAAATAACACATAACGTCATCAAGAGACATATATTACCCAGCTCTGTATTGGCGATAGTGTCAAAAAAACAACTCCCAAAGCCTTTTGTTGAATTTTCGGCAGACATTTTAGAACGTGTATGCTTTATTAATGCCCAAATAATATTTCTAAATAAAATCACGCTTATAATGTAGATTGCCATAGGAACATACCAAACAGTAAGCAAATCATAAGCGAACCAAATAGGAAAGAAAAAAGGAACAACGGAAACAATAATGCACATAAAAGCGAATATTAAGGTAGGGCGGCTTATTTTTCCGAAGTTAAGATTTTCTAAAAACGCTGCAACCGAAGGGACTAACAGAAAAAGCGAAAGGTGCTCTAAGTGCTGCGAATAGTTGGTATTCGGGAACAGCCAGTTGACCGCGGGAACTCGGGTTATCAAAAATAATCCCAGCAACAGGCTGAACAATCCGAAGATTAAGCTATAATGCTCTTTTCTGCGGAATAAATACAGAAGCACATGATGAAACGCTAAAACACAGCAAATTGAAAATAATATTATAGTAAAAATATTATTATAATCATTTTCAAAATATTTATAATTGCCGATATAGTAGGGCGAGGTATATACCAAGCCTGTCCAATAGCTTGACCGCGCGCCTATTACACGAATCAGCAGCATATTTGAGCCTTCATTTATAAACTGTCTGTCAAAGGAGAACTTTACGTTTCTCATGCTCCTAAACGAAGTAATTTCATTATTTTCGCTTAGATGAACCTCAGACGCTACTGTTGTTCCGTTTAAAAATATTTCCCAGTTTTCGCCGATTCCTTCTAAGTACATTCCGGGAAGAACAAATTCCTCCCACAAGCCGTCATATTGCTCCTTGGTTATTTCAAACGGGATTAAAATTGTGAACTCTCCGATAGCACGGTCAGCTGTTGAAAACATAGGGTAGGCTTCCTCATAATCGTAAGCAGGTAAATCGCTCATCAAAACAACACGGTTATGGCTTGGCGGCAGTTCTAACTCCCATTCGGTCTGTTCGGGGGCTGTTATGTATTTATAAGCTTCATCAAATCCATTTTTCACATAAGCAGGGAATGAGTTTAAATCAGTGTATAGCGGGTCGTCTGTGTTTACCCTCCCGAGCTGAAAGCTCATAAAGCATAAGGCTATGGTAAAAATAATAATTAGTAAAATAACCCAAAACGACATATTTTTCATAATTTCGCCTATGCTCCTTCTGCACAATGTCTTTATTGTTAAATCTTCTGCTTTAATTTTACCACTAATTTCATGTTATGTCAACAAAAACCGTCTTTTCATATATTGATATATAATCTCAATTAATGAAAAGGCGGTTTTATTATGGAATACAACAGAGAAGAGGCGGTCGCTTATGCGCGGGAATGGGCGCTGTCGCGCAGTCCCGATTATTATAATTTTGAGATGATTGGGGGGGATTGCACAAAACCGGGAGCTTAAATAAACCCATTTCGCTCGTATAGCTCCCTAATTTCACCCGATTCAAGCACGTTTATTATAAAATGCAAATCACCCTCACGTTCGTTTAGGTTCATTTTTATCACCTCTGACATTATAACGTATATACGTTATAATGTCAAGTAAAAAAGTATCAGTGCCGGTACTTTAGTATATGTTGTCTGTTCGCTTCATAAACATAAACAGACACGGCTCTACAATATTTTCGAGGTAATCATGACAAAAAACATTACTATTTACAAGAATGATAAACAGAAATCCCTCCCCGATGCTCTCCAAGTGGAAATGCTCAAATTCTTTCTGAAGACTTCAATTCCGCGCAAGAAAAGAGCAGAAGCCGCTGTATAATGAGGAGCTTTTTATGGAAACCGGAATTTACATAAGAGTATCAACAGACGAACAGGCGCAGGAGGGCTTCTCGATTCGGGCGCAGGAGCAGAAGCTCGCTGATTACGCGCGCATTAAAGACTGGAACGTGTATTCTGTTTATAAAGATGAGGGTATAAGCGGTAAAAATATTAAAGACCGCCTTGCTCTTTTGCGCTTGATTGAAGATGTAAAGAGCGGGAGCTTAAAGAATATTCTTGTTTTCAAAATAGACCGCTTGTCAAGGAAAATATCTGACTTGCAAGCTTTGGTTGAATTATTTTACGAGCACAATTGCGTTATAAATTCAATTTCAGAAAACATCGACACGCAAACTCCCGCGGGGCGGTTGCAGTTAAATATGCTCGGCTCTTTTGCTGAATTTGAACGCGAGAATATAATCGAGCGGGTCAAGCTCGGACGCGAAAAGAAAGCCAAGGAAGGTTATAGTCTGTCCTCAACTCATGCGAGCTACGGTTATGACCGTCCGTGCGGACAGAAAATCCAAACCGTAAACGATGAAGAAGCAGAGATTGTAAGAGAAATATTTGATATGTATGTAAATCAAAATATGACGATTCTCGGTATTACGAAATCTTTAAATATGCGGAATATTCCGACGAAAGAAAATGCTTTGTGGGACAGAGGCTCGGCGAAAGATGTTTTGACGAATTGTAATCTTATCGGAAAAATCCGCTACAACTGCAACGAGTATGACGGCTTGCATGAGCCTATTATATCAAGCGAGCTTTTTGAAACAGCGCAGAGGCTTTTGAATAAAAACAAAAAAACAACCTCGACTAAAAAGCCGAGTGAGAATAATTATTTTGTGGGAATCCTTTTTTGTAATTCCTGCGATAAAAAGCTTATGACACATCACCGAAAAATAAGACTGAAAAATCAAACCGAAAAAATTTACGTTTCATATCGTTGCGGTTATAAGTCGGAAGGACGCTGTGATTCCGGCGACATAAATCACAAGAAGATAGAAGCCGCTTTTGTAGATTTTATAAGCTATATTTCAAGGTTTTCTGCGGCAGATAAAATAGTATTTAATGAAGAAGAAAGAATCAAAACTGACCGTTCAAAAGCAATTGCAAATTTCAATAAAAAGCTGAATGAATTATTTTCAAAAAGCAGTCAAATTGAAAATCTGTTTATTGAAAATCGCATTGATTTTGAAAGCTATGAAAACATGAAGCGAAAAATTAATAAAGATAAGAAATTTATTAATTCAGAAATCGAAAAAATAAATGCTTCGCTTGAAGATGAAATGATTATTACTGAAAGCGATATTATTTTAAGTTTAAGGGAGAATTGGGAGCTGTTAGATGATAAAGAAAAGCGGCAGTTTCTGCTTTTATTCATTAACAAAATTATCGTGACGAAAGAAAAGGGGAAGTATAAACGAGTGAATGAAGTTGTGATTGAAAGCATTGAGTTTAACTCTTCATAAATAATTGGCGGCGTTAAAAAACTGCTATTAAAAAATAGAAAGGGAATTAAAAAATGACAAATTTCGTGAAAATGACATCGCTATCTAATGTTACAACGAGCGCATTTTCATCGCAAGTGAAATCCTCCTGCGCGTTCCATGTTACATCAACGCTTTTGCGCTTATCGTCAGTCATAGAGCCGTGCAGAATCGGACGAATTATTTCATACGGATATAACGTCTCTGTGTGCAATTTAGCTTCGCCCTTTGTAACACTTTTGAGGAACTTTGCATATCGTTCTCCGTCGTTACGCATAAATGCGCCGCGATATTGGAACATCGCTTTAGACGGTTGCTTTTCATAATCGAAAGTATAATTCCGCTCGCGCAGATAATTTTCAATTATAGCAATCTTTGCGCGGAGCTTTGACAATGTGCGGCGGTAATCGGCTTCGTTCATGCCGAGAGACTTTGCGAGAAGCTTCGCTAAACGCACTGTATCTGCGTTGTGGGCGTTGACAGAGGGAAGCCACTTGCCGAGCAGAGAAATGCTTTTGTCTGCCGCGAGAGCCTTTAAATCTGCGTCAAGCTGTGCTTTTATTAATGCGACTATTTCCTGCTTCATCGGGCTGTCAAGCAGGGTCAGCAAATCATCATAACGCCCAAATTCCGGCATAGCCCACAGATTCTTTTGAACCGATGAAGGCGCGTCACTTGCCATATGGCATAAAATTGAGCGGAAAATCTTCCGCTCACCCAAACCGCCGCGAATATCCCTTGCAAAGAATAATGTCTTCAAGGTAAGGTCGGGGTCTTCAGCCCATGCGGCGGGTGAAGCGTTTAATAATTTCTGCGTTCGGGGCGTCACGTAACGCGCCGATTGTTGCGAATAAATTGAGGCAGTCCGAACCCGTGGAGAAGTTTGTAATTGCGTTGTTTTCAGTACGCGTAATATTCGCTTGATTCTTTAAAGCTTGTAACATAACTTTCTCCTTTTCTAATAACAAAGCACTATAAAATTGATTTTAACTCCGATTGTTTCTCATTAGCGTTTTATGATTGCTGTTAGTGCTTTTCGGTCTGCTTTATATTCAACTCCATAAAAATAATTATGTCAATGGATTTTCGCATTTGTACAATTTGTTGTACGCGGGAATCCATTGACATTTCAAAATTTCTTTGTTATATTATAAATACATTATACACAGATAAAAGGACGATTGAAATGAAATATATTTTCCTTGATATTGACGGCGTTCTTAATCCTTTATCCACAAAATATCAACGCTTGATGAAAGATATAGGTATTGACCCGTCAAAATTATTTTTATTGAAGCGGCTTGTCGATTCTACCGGAGCGGAAACTGTGCTGTCTTCATCATGGCGTAGTCATCGCAAATGCCGTGAAGACATCGGCAAGGTTTTTGAAAAATTCGGCTTAACATATCGGAATTGCACACCCGATTATCAAGGCGAAACAACTCGCGGCGAAGAAATATCGGCTTGGTTTTCAATTCAAGACAACAGTGAAAAAATCAATTATGTTATTTTAGATGATTACCCTAAATCGCAATTCATCGGGCATGAAAACCATTTTATCAATGTTGATTGCAAAAAGAGACTGAGCGAAGAAAATATTGAATTGGCATTTAAAATGTTAAGTATTAATTCAATATGAATCTATCTTTCCTCATTTGTTTAATTTCATCTTCCAAACCTTTTAACTCTCCAATCATTTTATCATCTGCCAATTCTCTCAATTTATCAATTATTACATTTTTGTCTTCTATAAAGTCTTCCAAGCTTTCCAAAGTTTCAGATTTATAAACAAAAGCCCCCAATAATTGAAAATATTTATGAAGTTTTTTTCGATATTCATATGCATACGGTGATTTTTTGATAAAACTTTTTAACTCGCTTATATGTTCTGAATAAAAAACAGTTTTACATATTGCTTCTTCATCGTTTACAAGAATGTGGTCTTTAAATAAAAACCACCCTGTAAGAAAAAAACCATTCTCACTAATGAAGTCTTCATTTTCTAACCCTTTCGGAGACGCACTCAAATCAATAATGTATAAATCGAATACATTATTATTTATTATTTTTACAGCTTTTTCACATGAATGACAAGATGTTACAGCATGACCTTTATTCTCCCAATATGATTTAATATATTTTCTGGTTGCGGGATTATCATCAAATACAAATATTCTCATAGGTTTTTTAAAATCTTTCATGATTTTCTCCTCTTTGTATAAACAATATTAATAATATTAATTGATATATTTAATACATTTTTAATTAATTATGATGTGTCTTCCTTATATTTATTTTCATTAATAAAGAATTTTTTTATTTTCATATATCCGTCAACTTTATTTATAAATGCATTTTTATTAATTTTATTATATAATATTTTTTCTTCGTGCGGTGCATTATCAATATACGAATTTAAATCCTTTTTATAATCGGAAAATATAATGCATTTGTCTAAAGCATGTAAATCTTTTTTTAATATGTAATATATTAATATAATCCAACCAGTAAGCAGACCGTCTTTTGTTTTTTCGGCATAATCTTCTTCCATCTTTCCAATGGGACAGCTTAAATCGAGAATATAATAATCATAAGAATTTTCATTAAATGTTCCCTTATTTATTTCTTCTAATAACTGACTCGTTTTACGAAATATTTTCGGTTCAAAATTTAATGATTCCATATACGATTTTATATTCTTGTAAGCAGGGCTTCTATCTTCAAGTATTAATATTTTCATATTATCACCTCAAATGTTACTTTATATGTAGGCATTTTTATCATTTCATTTATTTCGTTATTACTTAGACAATTATCTTCTGTCGGCTTAGCATCAGATAAAATATCGCTCAGTTTATATTTTTTTTCAATTTTTGATTTTTCATTTAACAAAATGTCTTGTAAGCCGTTGCTAATATTTCTGTTAAGAAATTCTTCAATTAAACCAATATTATAGTCAGAAATCTTTTTTCTTGTATGTCTTATTTGAATATCAAGAATATCAGCAATTCTTTTAACTACAAAAAGACCTATACCGCTTCCTTCTATGTTTAATGAAATATTAGTTTTTCTGTAATATAGTTTATAGGGGAGAGCTCCACTGTCAATGTCCGCACCATAATCTGCCACAGAAAGTATTTGCTTTAAAGGATTTTTATCAAAAGGTTTACAATCAATTATTATTCTCGTTCCCCAGTAAGAATATTTAATTGCATTATGAATAATATTTATAATAATTTGCTCTAATAAACGTCTATCACTTTTGATTAATGGTAAATCTTTATTTTCGTATATTGGTGGAACATGGATTTTTAGATTTTTTTCTTCAATTTGATAATGATATAAATGTTCCCATTTATATAAAATATCTTTAAATATTCTTATTTCTTCAATTCCTAATTTTTCTTTTATCTCGTCTATAGGTTTTGTCAGTAATTTGATATTGTTTGATATAGATTTCATTAAATCTTCAGTACTTTTAAAATTCATTTGTACATCTTCAAGCTCTTTTGGTTTTAAATTTATTAAATTCTCTAACTTATTTTTTATATACATTTCATTTAAAAAGTTAAAACCCAAAAGCACATGAGATATTTCATGGTTGAAGAAACGTAATATTTTTACAGTATTCAATTGAAGCAAATGATTTAATTGATAAGAACTGATATAAAACACAATAATGGAAAAAAGATGGATTTCTGATATAATATCACGTTTTATAATTTGAATTTCAGAAATTTCAATATCCTCTTCTCCATCTTCAAAATATTCAATAGCAAGAACTGATGAATGAGGTAAATTGTTTTTTACTAGATAATAAATAATATCGCTGTTTCCTTTATATGTCCTTTTCTCACTATCCTTTATTCTGTTTTTTAAATCTTCATTAGATTTAACATTCCCAATTTCTAAAGAAACATTACTTAAAAAAGGCGATTTACTATCTTTGTCGCTTTCATATAAATCAAAATGCTTTGGTTTTGCATGTTTTTCATTGCCTGCAAAAACTTCTATTTCAAGAGCGTTATTTTTTTCAGTATCTGCATGAGGAATTGAAGCTCCATAAATTTGAATATTATGAAGGTCTAATTTTTCCACTATTTTTTCAAATGATTTTTTTACAAATTTCCAATAAGGTTTAATGTTGCTTTTTTTTGCAGGAGTTACCTGTGAGTTCATAACCTTTTCATAAAACTCTTTAGTAGTACTTTTAAAAACATTGGTTATATATCTTTTTTTATTTTCCCTCATTCTTTCACTTAATTCTTTATTAATTTTATTTATTTCTATATTAATCTTTTTAATCTCGGCATTAAAAAATTTTTTC
Source organism: Oscillospiraceae bacterium (assembly GCA_009781425.1). GTDB lineage: Bacteria > Bacillota > Clostridia > Oscillospirales > Ruminococcaceae > Ruminiclostridium_E. The sequence continues at coordinate 28,563 of WQYC01000009.1, read as the reverse complement.
CCCCATATATCATCAAATTTATATCTTGCCCAACCCTCATCAAAAAATTCAGATAATTTATCTTTATCAATTGGGTATTTGGGGATGTTTGATTTATACTTATCTTCTCCTGTGCGTAAATCTTTTATTAATTCTTCTTTTGTTCCTATTATATTTCTTGATTTTGTTCCTGATTTAGAATTACGTTTAAAATAATCATCGAATAAATTACATTTCTTATTTAAAAAATTATTTCTTATTATACTTGGTTTTTTATCGCCTTTAATTTGCACTTGCCCGCGAAAAACCACTCCTAAAACTCTATCCGAAACAATAATAGGGAAAACTAGTTCCTTATATCCTAATATAGGACAATAATATTCCAAATATCCACCTTCACTTGAATTATTAGCTAGATGAAAAACAGGTTTAAACATATTAACATCATAATAATCATTATAATATATAGGTTTTTTTTCTTCACTATAATTTTCCATGTATTCCCTAATATTATCATTTACTCGATTTTCTATTTCCGATACTTTTATAGGTATACCATCCTTGCTTCTAAACAATTTAGCATGGTCTTCATCACACTTCTCACAATGCTCTTTTCCACCGCAAATACGAAATGATTCGCAACAATAATGATTAAAAAAGGAAGATACACATGAAACTAATCGCACAATCTTATCATTATTTTCGCCGTTGTATAAAGAAAACATAACAACGGGATGCTTTAAGCTCATGCATAATTTTTCAACATGCATTTGCAAATCGTCTCGCGAAGTCACATATTTAACATCATTCTCGTTATTTTCACTTTTAATTAAGTGTGTTGGTTTTTCAAATAAACCTATTTTGTTAATTGTAGAAGACATTTTATTTACTCCTTGTTATAATTTTTTATTAGGTATATTTATAATCCTGCATTATATCCAAAATGTAATGAACACTAATGTGTTCATGGACGGTGCGCCAAGCTCATACACAATCCCACAAAGAATCAAAACACAACCAACAATCATCTCATCTAATTTCTACCCCCCAAGAAACCTAAAATACTCCAACCCAACCTTCTTCTTCTCCTCGCTCAGCCCTCTATACTTCACAACGAGCGCAACTTCCTCTTCATTCAAAACCTCGCTCGAACTAATTTCAAGCAGAAAATCCGCCGAAACGTCAAGAGCGTTCGCGATTTCTTTTAATTTGAAGCAATCCGGCATATAACGCTCCTGCACATAGCCGTTTAATGTCGAAAGAGGAATTTTCAACCTTCTCGCGAGCTCCGTCTGCGATATTTTCTTTAAATCAAGCGTTTGTTGGATTCTTTCCCCTAAGCTCATTTTAACCCCATTTCCCGAAATATGTTGAATAATGGCGAAAATCCGTAGTTTATCGCCGTATATCGTCTTGACATATACGGCTACGCCGTATTATAATGAGTATACGAGATGTCGAAAACGAAGGAAGAACCGAAAAGAGGCGGGATTATGATTGAATTTATACACTTTTGCGCTATATCGGGCAGTCCGGTGTGGGAACTTGCCTTAAATTCCCTTATCATATATCATTTTTACGGGTGCTTTTTCGACAAAGTGTTACAAATTCCGACGCGCCGTATGAAATAATAACGGTTTACTTGTCCTCTCATTTCCGATACGCTATAATAGTTAGTAGAACATCAAACGATTTTTTACTTCAAGGAGCGGCAGAAATGAAATTCAACAGAATCCTATACGAACTGAGAGAAGATAAGTTTTTATCTAAAACCAAGTTAGCAAAGGCAATAAACACCACCCGACAGCAAATCGCGGCTTACGAGAGCGGCGACGCCACGCCCAACATCATGACTTTTCTTGCTTTGGCGGAATATTTCGGTGTTTCGGCGGACTACCTCCTCGGTCGGGAGAATTACGTGACCTTGTCGCGCGACAAGAATAAACGCCATGTTTTCATACCGGACGAGCTGACCGACGAGGATTGCGAGCTTGTGAAGGACTTTGTCGGCTCTTTATACAAAAGGCGGACAGGGAAGAAAAGCGTCGTGCTTTGCTGACGGCGCGTACCAGTTTATAACGAAATGTAGAATTTTGTCGTTCTAATTTGATATATATACGGCGACACCGTAACCCAGCAGTAAATTTACGGCAGAATTTTTAAAACTATCAAAGAAAGGGGGCTTTTTAAGTGGAATTTATCAAAAAACTTTATGATGAACAAGAGTATTACAATCTTGTAAGGAACACAATCATTTATGTCGCTGTTCAAATCAACGATTTCGACCTTGACGACTGTATCAGCGAAGTTTATAAAACTGCTTTGGAATTTGAAAACCTTGAAAAGCACCCTAATATACACGGTTGGCTTGCCGTGACAGCCAAGAATATCGCCAAACGCTACAAACAAAATCAATTCCTTGAGGGCGCGCGGTTCTCCGAAGAAGACATCGATTCTCTCAAACCGGAGAATGAAAACAAAAAAAGAGAATACGATGAGCAGTGCAACGAGCTGCTGAAAATATTAGAGAAAAAGTTAAAAAGGGCTGACTACAGGCTGTTTAAATTAAGATTTGTTGAACATCGCTCAATGGAAGAAATCGCCGATGAAATCGGCATAAAGAAGCACTCGGCAGAAGTACGCATTACCCGCTTAAAAGAAAAAGTCAAAAACGTTTTAGAGGTATAATAAGCATAAAAATTCAGACAAAGGAGGTGAATATCAATGCAAGGCAGATACGAAAATCTTTCAGCGCAGGAGCTCCGCGAAATGTTCTTGAACAGCGCGCTTGACGCGGATTTAATGAGCATAAAGGAATACGAAATGCTGTTCGGTCACGAGCTGACGCTTGACGAGCCGAGCGCAGATGTCCTTATGTTCTGCACAGCGGGCATGAGCCGCAACGAGAAATACAGCAGAGATATTCAGAAGCCTCCGTTTGAAGCAATCATAAAAAAGCGCGAGCAAAAAAAACGAAGAAGCAAATCAATTAAAACAATGCGAAGAATCGCGGCAGTCTTAATTATCACGATAGTTACAGCATTATTCGCACAGGGTATTTCACTTGCTCTTGGATTTAATCTTGTTGATTTTTTCAGAAATGCTTTGAACGCACCCGATAAAACGACTACAGATTTTAGTGGCACTGAAATGTTTATAAAAGATGAAATACGATTCTATAATTCTATGAATGAATTGCTTGAAACGGAAGGTTTGAATATTCTATTCCCCGTAGGATATAACTTCACAAGCTTTACGGTTATGGATATTGGCGATTATATAGATGTATGGGCAAGCTCGTTAGAACCGAATATTACTTTTTCAATTAATATAGGTGCAGAGATTCATTCTATTGATTATACTTATGAAGAAAACGGGATTTGGTATAATATTTCAGATATGGGTGACGGCACATATCAAGCATTTTGGGTTAGCGATACAGATTATTATACGATAATTGTCAGCGACAAAGCTGTAATATCGGAAATAATAAGAAATTTAAAGGAGAATTAAAAAGCAATGAAAAAAGTATTTCGCAGACCCTTAGCGGTTTTAATGGCAATGTTAATGTTCATTCAGTTGGGCGGCGCGTCCTTTGCGGTCAGTGATGAGGTCACTGTTGAGGTTATTATTGATTGTGCTGTTGGCAGTCAAAAAGCGCAGTTAATAACCGATATGCTTATCGCAGAAGCTAACGGATTTATCAGCATTACTCCCGCTTCATCTTGTAATCATACTATGGCAGTAACAGGAGCGATAACGATAGAACACCGCGTTTTCCCGACTACTCCGAGGTGCAGACAAACGTCATACAGAGTAGATTATTGTACTCGTTCGGGTTGCAACCATACCATTATGACTTTAATAGGTCAAAAAGCAATATTCTGCTGTACATAAGAAAGTAGCTTTTATAATTAATGAGCGGGGTTTTTGAAGCCCTGCTCATTTAATTATATTACGGCTCAGCCGTATTTGGACTTGACATATACGGCTACGCCGTATATAATAGAATATAATATTATCATTCAGAAAGTAAGGCGGGTAAAAATATGGAAACTACAAGCTTATATAAAAATCCGATTTTAAAACATCTTCACGCAACCCTCGACGAAATGGGTTACAAGCGCCGCGACATTTTCGCGATTATGCGCCGCATAGAAAAGAAGGTGCAAAACGATGAAGCAAGCAAAAAAGCAAGGACTATGCCGCCGCTCAAAATCATGGGCGTAGATGTTCCGCGTGAATTTTATGATGTGAAAATCGCTGATTTAAGCTTCAGCACCGACAAAATGGCGACGCGGATTACGAACGCGCTCGGCAGGTCGCCGGGGGTTGAATATCTAAGGGATTTCGTTTTCAAGAGTGACTCTATAAAGGATTTAATCGGAATCAGAAACATGGGCGCAGGGTCACGCAATGAGTTTTTAAGAGTATTAAAACAAGCAATCGGCGAGGAGTAATCCCCGCCGATTTTCTTAATATTGCGGGTTTCATGGGTTTATTCGGGAGCTCTTCAACTTCGCCTCCCAAGTCCTCTACGCGGGCGCGGGCGTCATGAACTTCACCCCGCACTATGGCTGGTACTACAACTCGCTGAACGACCGCGCGCCTGCGTGGACAGGCGTTGAATACTTCGCGCGCTTTCTTACAACGAATAAAGGCGCGGGACCTTACGGCAGCTTTCAGCCGCTCTACAGGGCAATGCCCGGCGATTTTATTCAAATCAGCTTCGACGGACTTACCTTTCAGCATAATTTAGTTGTGCTCGAAACAGGCGAGCTCCCGACGCCCGATAATATTCTTATTGCGGCGCATACTTATGATTCGATTAACAGGGCGGTTGATACTTACTCATTTGAAGAGCTTCGGCTGATTCATATCGAAGGAGTTAGAGCGGCTTAAAAAAGCTCTTGCATTTGTCCCATATCCGTGCTATAATCAAAGTATTAAACGATTAAATATGACACGGAGTAAGCTTATGATAAAATCGCTTTTGAAAAAGAACCGCACTATTGTAATTATAATGGCGGCGGTAATGATTGCGCTCGTCTTTTTGCACCTGACCTTGTATTACTTCGTGAGAGGTGTAATAGAGCAAAACATGATGAACAGCGTTAAAGGCACGGCTGTGGCAACGGCGCACGTCATTGAAAACCATATTGAGAAATATTTAGAGTTTATGGAAACCCGCGACATAACCTCTGAATATTATATCAGAATGAATAAATACTTCGCCGACATCAAGGAAGCCGGCGAGCTTGCCTATGTCTACACCTCAAGACTGCTGCCCGACGGCTCGCATGAGTTTATATTAGACGGGGAAGTAATAGGCTCAGAGGACTGGTCAGTGCCGGGAGACCCGGACACATGGGACGCAGGCAAGGAAGTGATTTACGCGGGCGCGTCTGTTTATTCCGCGGGCTTAATTTATGATGAGGACTGGGGTCAGCTCATTGTGGCTTACGCGCCGATTCTTAACGCTGACGGCGAGATTATAAGCGTGCTCGGGGTAGACATCAGCGGTGAATACTTCGATACATACCTCAATCAAATGCAGTACATTCTGCTCTTTGTTTATTTGATTTTCCTGTTGATTACATGGGCGATGGCGCGGACGTTCTCAAGAAGAATGGCGCAGGCACAGGAACGCCTCACAGTCATGCTCGATACCTCGCCCCTTTGCGCGCAGATTTGGACGCGCGACCTCAAAACAATCGACTGCAACGAGGCGGCTGTACGGCTGTACGGCTTTAAGGATAAATCGGAATATCTCAGAAGATTTTTGGAGGAATGTTCTGCGGCGATTCAGCCCGACGGACAGCGCGCAGATGAAAAAGCCGCCGCTCTCGTTCATCAGGCGTTTGAGGACGGCTACTGCCGCTTTGAATGGATGCATCGTATCCCCGACGAGGACTTGCTTTTCCCGGCAGAGGTCACGCTTGTGCGCGCTACATATAAAGACCACGACGTTGTAATCGGCTACACCCGTGACCTGCGTGAGCATTACAAGATGATGGAAGCTATAAAATACCGCGACAGCTTGATGATGGCGGTGAATAAATCGGCGGTTCTCCTGCTTGACTACGACGTGGATTACTTTGAAAACGCGCTCTACCGCAGTATGGTGACTATTGCCGAGGCTGTAAAGGTAGACTGCCTGTATATCTGGAAGAACCAAGTGGCAGACGGTAAGCTCTGCTGCTCGCAGCTGTACGAATGGTCAAAGGACGAAACCGTTTATACTCAGAGTAAAAAAGTCTACAGCTATGACGAAACCTTCCCGGGCTGGGAGGAAAAATTAGCGAACGGCGAATACATAAACGGACCCGTCAGTTTAATGTCCGAGGAAGTGCGCAGGTTCCTTGCGCCGGCGGGAATCCTTTCGATTTTGGTTGTTCCTATCTTCATAAAAGATGAATTTTGGGGCTTTGTCGGCTTCGACGATAACAGGGAAGAGCGGACGTTCATAGAAGAAGAGGTTTCGATTCTGAACTCTGCGAGCCTGCTTGTTGCGAGCTCTTTTATCCACAACGACATGATTCACGGCATACGCGAAACCTCTGAACAGCTCCAAAAACAAGATAACCTAATGAAAGCGGTTAACAAGGCATCGACTCTGCTGTTAGTTACTCACGATGATGAAAATATTGAATCCTTGGTTACTGCGAGCTTAGAGCTTATCGGGCTTTCAATGGAAACCGACCGTATTTATATTTGGAAGAGCAGCACTGAAGACGACAACCTTTATCATGAGGTTCTGTTCTCGTGGAACAGCGATGTTGCAAAGGAAAAAATACCTGTTCCTATAGGAACGCGGACTTCCTTTGAGCTAAGCGGCGGGCTTGACTGGGACGACTATTTCCTGCGCGGTGATTGTATAAACGGAACGCTCTCGACCTTCTCTGAAAAAGAGCAAACGTTTGTAAGTATGTTCGGATTAAAATCAGTAGCTGTTATTCCTATGTTTTTGGATAATCAGCTTTGGGGTGTTTTGTGTGTCGGCGATTGTGAAGATGAGCGCGTCTATACAGATGAAGAAATTGCAATCCTCCGCTCAGTAACCTTAATGATGGCGAGCACAATCAACCGTCATGCCCTCGTCGAGCGCAGAACGCGCGCGCTCGCAGAGCAGACAGTTACGCTTTATACGCTGTTCGACTCGCTGCCCGACATGATATTTACTAAGGACGCCGACTTAAAATTTACGCAGTGCAACAAGGCTTTCTTAGAGAACTTCGGCAAAAGCTTAAAAGACGTCATCGGCAGAAACGACGCTGAAGCTATCGGAGTCCCCGCTGATTTAATGGAGTATTATGCTACGAAGGAACGCAAGGTTCTAAGCAAGGGCAAGTCGGTCACGGTTGAAGAACCTCTCCCGCTCGCTGACGGAACACTGCCGCTTTACGAAACTACGATTATCCCGCTTATACTTGAAGAAGAAACTATCGGCATTGTAGGCATCGGACGCGATATAACCGAGCGCAAAAAGATGGAACAGCTCTTAACAGACAACTACGAATACGCAGGCAACCTGCAAAGCACGCTCTCGTCTATTACGGAATCGCGCGCTATTTCCGGAGGCAACCTTAAAACCGCCGCTGAGCTGATTACCAAGAAGAGCGCGGGCGTCTTAGGGGTTAACTTCGTAGGCATCTGGAGAATACTCGAAAACGGCAACGCGCTTGAAAGCATTACTTATTATAACGCCGCGTTAGGGGAACATTCGGTTCAGCCTTTCTACGACCTTACTCTTGAAAGACGCCAAAAATATAAGAACCTGCTCGAAACAGAACGCCTAATCACCATGTCAAATCTTGAAGACTGCAAGTTGGTTTTCGACGGCTTCGGCGTTTATGAGCCTACTAATATGTGCGCCGCGCTTGACGCGCCGATTCGCGTTGACGGGAAGATTATCGGCGTAGTCTGCATAGAGCAGGAAAAGTGCGACGAATACCCCGACGGCAGAGAATGGCTGATTGAAGAACAGAACTTCGCGGCTTCGCTCGCTGACTTAATGGCACTCGCTATTTCCGGTCACGAGCGGCGCAAAGCCCGCGACGCGGCAGAAATAGCAAATCAGAGTAAATCCGCGTTCATAGCTAATATAAGCCATGAAATCCGCACGCCCATGAACGTAATCATGGGGCTCACCGAGCTCATGATGGACGAGGACGATATACCCGATAGTGCAAAAGACTACCTTGAAAAAATCCATGTTTCGGGCAGTACGCTGACCAGCATTATCAACGACATCTTAGATATTTCTAAGATGGAATCGGGCAAGTTTACGCTGACACCTGTTGATTATCAGCTCGCGAGTATGCTTAACGACATTGCTACCTTCAACGTAATCCGCATTGACGAAAAGCCGATTACCTTCAGCTTGGAAATAGACAACAGCCTGTTCGCTTATCTGCATGGCGATGATTTAAGAGTACGGCAAATCCTCAACAACCTGCTAAGTAATGCATTTAAGTACACTAAAAAAGGCGCGGTGACTCTGCGCGTAAGCTGTGAGCGCGAGAACGAAACCGACATTAAGCTTATGATTTCCGTCAGCGACACAGGAATGGGAATCCGCAAGGAGGACGCTGAAAAGCTCTTCAAGGACTATCATCAGGTAGATATGCAGGCGAACCGTAAAATCGAAGGAACAGGTCTCGGACTTTCGATTACCAAGAAATTAACGGAGCTCATGGACGGCGAAATTTCCGTTGAAAGCGTGCATGGCTTAGGCTCGATTTTCCGCGTTGTTATTCGGCAGAAATACGTCAGCGAGGAGCTTGTAAGCGCGGAAACGATAGAAAACCTGCGCGAGTTCCGCTACGAAGACAAGAAAACTAAAACAGCAGGCGCGATTTCCCGCCCGGACCTCAGCTACGCGCGCGTTTTAGTTGTAGACGACTTCCCGACTAACTTAGATGTAGCCAAGGGTATGCTCGGCAAGTATAAAATGAAGGTAGACACCGTGATGAGCGGGCAGGAAGCTATTAATGTAATCAAAGCCGCTGACCCTGTTTACGACGCGGTTTTCATGGACCACATGATGCCCGGAATGGACGGCATTGAAGCTACAGAGCGTATAAAGGCTCTTGAATCAGACTACGCACAAAATGTTCCTGTAATCGCGCTGACCGCGAACGCCGCAGTCGGAAATGAAGAAATGTTCATATCGAAAGGCTTCCAGGCGTTCCTGTCAAAGCCGATTAACGTAACAAAGTTAGATGCAGTTATACGCAAGTGGATAATGAAAGGCGATGATGTAGGGAACGACACGCCCTTCGCGCAATCCGCCGGTGTTCCGCAAGATGTTGTCTCTGTTCCGCAAAACGGCGTGCCGGGGGCGACACGCCCTACAGATAAACCAACTGACAGTATTCCCGGCATAAACATGACCCTCGGCTTGTCGCTGTATGAGGACGACATGGAAATGTACACAGATATAATGAAATCCTATGCAGAAAATATTCCTGGCGAGCTTGAAAAGCTGCACGGCGTCGCTGAAGAAACCCTGCGCGATTATGCAATTGACATTCATACTATTAAAGGCGCGTTCGCAGGGATTGGCGCGAAAGACCTTTCGCTGAGAGCTAAGGACATGGAAATGATGGCGAAGGACGGAGATTTAGCGGGAGTTCAAGCGGTAAACGAGGAATTCATTAAAGACGCGAAGGTGCTCGTAGAAGCTATGAACGTATGGCTCGCTGATAAATAAAACAACAACAAAAATCCCGCCGATTAAATCGGCGGGATTTTAGCTTTATGAAATTAAATACATTCTTTGATTTTGGAAAGCAACTGCTGTGAGCGGAGCGGCTTCATGAGAAGTCCGGCAGCTTGAACAGAAATCGCCTTGTCAACGTATTCTCTCGCGGAGTTCGCTGTTACGAAGATGACGGGGGCTCTTTGTCCGTTTCTCTTGAGTGCGGCGGCGAGCTCGTAGCCGTCCATTCCGGGCATTTCAATATCTAACAGGAATAAATCTATACGCGTGCCCTTGCCGACGAAATCGAGCGCGTCGCTACCTGAGGTAACACAGTGCAGGTCATAGGGCGAGCCTTTTAAGAGGCTTTTCAGCGTGTTGAGGAACATAACCGCGTTGTCAACCGCCAAAATTGTCGGGCCTCCACCGCCTTGCGAGCCGGCTGAAAAGAATTGTTTTGTTGTAGGCTCTGCTGTTGCCGCGCGAGCCGAGGAAGCGGTCGCCGCCTTGTGCGAGGACATCTGAATGTCAATCGACAAAGAGGAAACGTTCAGTATAAACTTTTCTATGAACGCTTCAGCTGCGGACGAGTCAACGCTGCCTTTGTTAAGTACATCAACTTGCCTTTTTGCGTCCTGTGCAAGACCGTGCGCAAAAATCACTTCCAATAAATTGCTCACTTCCAAAAGCGTCTTCTTTAAATCCTCAAAGGACTGCTTGCTGACAGCGGCGCGCATTCTGTCCGCTTGTCCGGGGAAGTTGTCAATAAAAGTGTTCAGGCTTCTGTTGTAGGTCGCGAATTGCCCGTCGGACATTGCGGTAATCTTTGCGGGGCCCTTTAAATCGGAAATAGAGAGCAGATTTTCTTTTTTAAACATTGTTAATACCTCATTTGTAATGTATTTTTAAAGTCAGACTTCACCTAATTTAAAGTATAACATATTCTTTGTTAAAAAGCAAGCTTTTTATTACAAAGCGCGAAGAACGCCTTTTGACGGGCGTTCTTCGCTAATTTGCAAAACCGTAAATCTTTAGATGTTTTTTAAAATAAGCTGAGCGGGTCTATCCACTCGCCGTTTTTTCTGACCCCGAAGTGAAGGTGCGGGCTTTCGGTAATCTCAACCTCCGCAGTATTTCCCACCGCGCCGATAACATCACCGGAGCTTACTTCCTGCCCGACCGAAACTGTTACGTTCTTGTCCAAGCCGAAGTAGCTGCCCAGGATTCCGTCCCCGTGGTCAATAACTACGCAAATCCCCCAAAGCGGGTCAGAGTAAACCTCGTTTACCGTGCCGTTCGTCATGGATACGACAGGCGTTCCGAGCGGCGCTTTTATATCCACGCCGTCGTGCGTTTTCCAAACGCCGAGCGTCCTCGACTTGACAAGCTCGCCGTTTGAGAAGGGCTCGCCGATTTCACCCTCGACCGGCATAACCACAGGCACGCGGGAACGCATAGGATTATTCGTTTCCTCCGCTATTTCGGGCATGGGCGCGGATTCAATAGGAACAGTAGGCGCATTTGAATCAATAACGACCTCAGGCGGAGCTTCGTCAATCGGAACGCCTCTCTGTGGATTGTTTACAGGGGCTTCAAAAACGAATTCGCTTCCGCCGATACCCTCGGGAATCCCGCCGATTCTGCTGACTGCCTGATTGTACGCTATATAAGTCGAAACTCCGACAGCCGTGACTGACAGACTGAGCGCAATCACGAAGCCTTTGCCTTTAAGCGCGCGCTGAACGCCGCCAAATTTAACCTTTTTCATAAGTTCATTCCTTTCAAGCTATTGATGTAATTTCACAAGCTTAGTTTTAACAGGATTTGGCTGATTATACAATTTAACTCGTAAAATTTTAATTAACATAAAAAATTTTCCGCGGCAAAAACTAAAAACAGAGAATTAGTTAAAGCGAGGAAATTTTATGTTTATAAATGACGCGGACAGAGGCGTACCCTTAGGGCTCGGCTTGGCTTTAGCACAGAACAGCGGCGCACTCAGCCGCTTCGCGGGCTTGCCGCTTGCAGAAAGACAAGCAATAATCGAACGCACGCACAGCATAAATTCAAAGAAAGAAATGCGCGGCTTTGTGGAAAATTTGGCGAAGAATTGGGAAGTTTAAGAAAAAGCAAAAATCCGCGCATTGCGCGGATTTTTGCTTTGTTTATGAAATAGTGAATTCGCCGTACAATTCATCATCAACGATATAACCATTCGGTGTGCTAATTGCATTTTTAAGATATACAATTCTATATCTGCCGGGAATAAAATCGAAATCTACATACTTTGATAATGGAAGATTTAAAATCTGAACAGCTTCGCCGGGGGGAAATTCTGTAAGGTCATCATGAAATATATAACCAAGCGAAAGCGAAACCCAATTTAATGTGTTATCATTATAATATTCTAACCGATGTTGCTTACCCCCAAAAAATGTTTCTTCTGATAAGTTTATAACATATACTTCAAAAGGTTCAGAGTTTAAAAAGTCTTCAAGGGTGATAGTTTCTTTTTCAATAACAACGATTATTTCCGTTTGTTCCTCTTTTTCATCACCATAAATATCTTGTGTTTTTTTTGTGTTTTCATAACACCCGCCAAATATCAGAAGAGGAATGGAAAATAAAAATAATTTTTTAATCATAATATTATCTTTCCAAAACATTTTTATTCAATTGTAAACTGCCCATACGCCCATTCATAAAGCGTCGCGTGGTCTTCGTAATGCCAGCCGCTCCATTTTTTCTCTTCATCATAATAGTCCGCGTCAAGCGAAACCGTCATGAAAGTCAAGCCGTTCTTGCTCGCCATTGAAACAAGAGTCGCGAAGCCGTCAAGCCTTATGCCACCTACAAAATACTCAAAAATACTGCCGATTTTGATGCCGATTGCATAGTCTAATTCATGTATAAGCAGCAGTCCCGCGCTCGTGTTGCGTATGCTGTAGCCGTCGGGATAATCTTTATTCGGCGGCATTTGCCATGCAGGGCTCGCCGCGATTTCCATGAACAGCGGATACTTTTCATAAGTGTATTTCGTAATCAAAAACATATCGTAAGCTGTTGAGTAATAATCGTCCTCGTATAAACCGCTCGCGTTCGTGAAGTTTGAGTTCAGTGCGCCGATTTCCCGCGCCTTTTCGTTCATAATCTGCACGAAATTTTCCATGCTTCTGCCGCCGACGTTATAGGCTAAAATATTCGCCGCTTCACAGCCCGACGGAAGCATTAAACCGTAAAGGCAGTCAAGGTAAGACACGTTTGTTTGACCTACTTCAATGCGCGCAATCGCCGCGTCCTCCATGTTCGGGTCGCCGCTGTCAAACGGCGCGAAGGCTTCTTCCGTAACAGCGACAATCGCGTTTAAATCGCTGACGTTTTCCAAAACAACTAACAACGTCAGAATCTTTGCGATTGAAGCGGGCGGGAAGCGTTCATGCTCGTTTCTTGCGTAAATCACGGTATCGAACTCGAAATTGTACATATAAATTCCGCCGCTGTGAAGCGTTTCTGCAGGCGGAATTGCTTCTGCGGGGTTCGGAATCAATGTAGGGGGCGACGACTCTGTCGCCCCGTCGGTGTCGTTGTTGTTCGGGTGGACAGAGTCGTCCCCTACGTTTCCCTGTTGCCACAGAATCGTCGGCATATCCGGCGATTCAATCGCAACACAACCCGCCGTTAAAATTAAAACTAATAATAAAGCAACAGCTTTTTTCATTTATTTCACCACAATGTTCACAAGCTTATCCGTCACTACTATTTCCTTTACAATTTCTTTTCCGCTTATTGCGCCGCTTATAGCTTCGTTTGCCTTTGCGGCGGCGAGCAGCGTGTTCTTATCCGCGCCGCTTTCAACTGTTATTCTGTCTTTGATTTTACCGTTGACCTGAAGCACGATTTCAACCTCGTCAAATGTGCAAAGCTCGGGGTCAAAGTCTGCCCACTCCTGCTCGTGAACCAAGCCGAAGCCGAAAGCCTCGAACATTTCGGAAGCAAGGTGCGGCGCGAACGGCGACAGTAAAACTAATAATGTTTTCAGCTCTGCGCGGTTGATTTCACCCGCGGAATAAACCTCGTTCACGAACGCCATCATAGCGGCAATCGCGGTGTTGAATTTTAATTCTTCAATGTCCTCGCCGACTTTTTTGATAGTACGATGCAGGGAGCCTGCAAGCTTTTCGCTATATTCATCGCCGTCCTTTAACATTTCCGATAAAGCCCAAACACGGTCTAAGAACCGCTTACAGCCTTTGATTCCCTGCGTGTTCCAGGTTGCAGTTTTTTCAAAGTCGCCGATGAACATTTCATAAAGACGGACGCTGTCCGCGCCTGTGTCAGCCACTAAAATATTCGGGTCAACGGTGTTCCCGCGGGACTTGCTCATCTTCTCGCCGTCCTCGCCGAGAATCATGCCGTGCGCTGTGCGCTTGAGATACGGCTCGGGCGTGTTGACCTTGTCGATTCCGAACAGGAATTTATGCCAGAAGCGCGAGTATAAAAGGTGCAAAGTAGTATGCTCCATGCCGCCGTTGTACCAGTCAACGGGAAGCCAGTATTCTAACGCCTCGTTCGACACGAATTCCTTGTCGTTATGCGGGTCTGCGTACCGCAGATAATACCACGACGAGCCCGCCCACTGAGGCATAGTATCCGTTTCGCGCTTCGCAGGCGCGCCGCAATCGGGACAGGTTGTATTAATAAAGCTTTCAAGCGTTGAAAGCGGCGATTCACCCGTATCGGTCGGCATATAATTTTCAACCTCGGGAAGCATCAGCGGCAGTTCGCTTTCGGGAACAGCAACCCACTTATTACAGCTGTCACACCAGACAACAGGTATCGGCTCGCCCCAGTATCTCTGCCGTGAGAAAACCCAGTCGCGAAGCTTGTAATTCGTTTTCTTTTCGCCCAGCTTATTTTCTGCAAGCCACTGCGAAATCTTCGCTTTTGCTTCGGGAACGCCGAGCCCGTCAAGGAAGCCGGAATTCACCATAGTGCCTTCATCGGTGTCAAGCACGAAGGCTTCTTTTGTAATATCGGACGGCACGCCGTGGGCGTCGTGCCCTACAACAACTTCGATAATCGGCAGGTCAAACTTTTTCGCAAACTCCCAGTCGCGCTGGTCATGCCCCGGCACAGCCATAATCGCGCCGGTGCCGTAGCCTGTCAGTACGTAGTCCGAAACGAAAATAGGTATTTCCTTGCTTGTTGTGGGGTTAATTGCACTCACGCCGTCGAGCTTAACGCCCGATTTTTCTTTCGCGATTTCGCTTCTTTCAAAGTCGGATTTACGCGCGGCTTTAGCCGCGTATTCGCGGATTTCGTCTATGTTTTTGAGCTGAGAAGCCCACTTCTCAACGTAGGAATGCTCGGGCGCGATTACCATGTAAGTCGAGCCGAAAAGGGTATCAGGGCGCGTTGTATAAACGCGCAGAGTTTCGCCCGCATTTGTTTTAAAGTCCACCTCTGCGCCTGTCGATTTTCCTATCCAGTTGATTTGCGAATAGACTATTCTGTCGGGATAATCCACGTCCTCAAGCCCGTCGATGAGCTCCTGCGCAAACTCCGTAATCTTCAGCATCCACTGGCTTTTAACCTTGCGCACAACCTCACCGTTACAGCGTTCGCAGGTGCCGTTCACGACTTCTTCATTCGCCAGCACAACCTTGCACTCCATGCACCAGTTGACCGCCATTTCTTTTTTATAAGCCAAGCCACGCTTGAAAAATTGCAAAAACAGCCACTGCGTCCACTTGTAATAATTCGGGTCAGTGGTGTCTATTTCGCGCTCCCAGTCGAACGACCAGCCGAAGCTTTTGCACTGCTCGGTGAATTTTCTCACGTTGTCTTCGGTAACTTTTTTAGGGTGAATTTTATTTTTAATCGCGAAGTTTTCTGTCGGCAGCCCGAACGCGTCCCAACCCATCGGGAACAGCACGTTATAGCCCTGCATACGGCGTTTGCGCGCGATAATATCCATCGCGGTATACGGTCGCGGGTGCCCCGCGTGAAGCCCCTGCCCCGAAGGATATGGGAACTCAACTAACGCGTAAAACTTCGGCTTGCTTTTGTCGATTTCTGCATGAAAGGTTTTATTTTCCTCCCAATATTTCTGCCACTTCTTCTCAATTCCGTTAAAATCGTATTTGTCCATTGTTCTCCCTCCGGACGCGCACTGCGCGCCCCTACATTTTATTGTGTAAATAATTTTCTGTTCTTATAAATCATAGTTATGCCGCTGATTACTGTTAAAGCAACACAGATGTAAATTAGAATATTGCAAATTAAATAGAGTATTTGGGAGCTCACATAAAGTTTAGAAAACACAACAAAAACAAAATACCAAGCTATATGAAATACCATAATTGCAATAATTGCACCCATCGTAAATGCGGTTTTTATTTTCCCCCAAACGTCAGCGGCGATGACGGCTTTATTATCCTTTTGAACCACTGCAAGCCTAAAGCCCGTAACTACAAATTCTCTCGCTATTATTATAACAACAGCCCACGCAGGAATCCGAAAAACATCTATAAAACAAACGAGTGCGCTTATGACTAAAACCTTGTCTGCAAGCGGGTCTAATAGTTTTCCAAGGTCTGTCACCATGTTATGCTTGCGCGCAATATATCCGTCAAGAGCATCGGTTATGCTTGCTAAGATAAAAAGAATTAGAGCTATAAGATAAAAATTATTTAATAAAAAGAACACAAACAGCGGTATCATTAGGACACGCAGAAATGTTAATTTATTTGCTAAATTCATACCACTTCTCCAATCAGATTATTGTCGATTACGTCTTTGATTTTCACGTTTACGAAGTCGGAAATTTGCAAGTCCTTGCCCTCAAAATAAATCATGCCGTCGATTTCAGGTGCGTACATATAGCTGCGCCCGAAATACACGTCAAAATACTTGTCAAACCCCTCAACCACTACCTCAAACGTCTTCCCGACCTGCTCCGCGTAAAACTCGCCCATGCGGATTTCCTGCTGTTCGTTGATGATTTCGGCGCGGTAAAGCCGTTCCTTTGCATCAACCTGCTCCATTTCCGCCGCCGCCGTGTCCTCTTCCTCCGAATACGCGAAGCACCCCAGCCGCTCAAAACGCACGCTGTTGAGGAATTCCGCAAGCTCTGTGAACTGCTCTTCGCTCTCGCCGGGGAAGCCCGCGATTACGGTTGTGCGGATAATTATATCGCGCATTTCGGTTCTCAGCTTCGCGATTAAGTCCCACAAAGACTGCTCGTTTCCGCTTCGGTTCATAGCGCGGAGAATCTCGCCGTTACAATGCTGAATTGGCATTTCTATATATTTTACGATTTTTTCTTGGTTTTTCATGACGGAAATCAGCTCGTCCGTGACCTTGTCGGGGTAGCAGTAAAGCAGACGAAGCCACTTGATTTCTTTAATTTCGCAGAGCTGATTCAACAGCGCGGGAAGCTTCAATTCGCCGTATAAATCCGCACCGTAGTTCGTGGTATCTTGCGAGATTATCACGAGCTCGCGCACGCCGTTCGCCACTAATTCCCGCGCTTCTGCGACTATATTTTCGAGCTTGCGTGAGCGGTATTTCCCTCTAATTAAAGGTATCGCACAGTAAGAACAGCGATTGTCACAGCCGTCTGCAATGCGCAAATATGCGTAATGCGGCAGGGTCGAAAGCAGTCGTTCGCCCTCCATGTTCAACTCTTCAGGCGCAGTAAACGCGCTGAGCTTTTTGTCAAGCAAAACAGAATTAATCGCTTCGACAATGTCGTCATTTTTACCGATTCCGAGAATTGCGTCAACCTCGGGAAACTCGCTTTCCATCTGCTCCTTGTAGCGTTGCGGAAGGCAGCCTGTAACAATTATTTTCTTATTGAAGCCGTCGTTCTTGCGGGCAACCGCTTCTAAAATTTCAGCGATTGCTTCTTCCTTCGCGCTTTGAATAAATCCGCAGGTGTTGATTATAACTACATCTGCAAGCCCCGGCTCGCTCACAAGCGCGAAGCCTGCCTTTGCTATTTTGTCGAGCATTAATTCCGCGTCGCACTGGTTCTTAGGGCAGCCGAGCGAGACTATGCCTACTTTTGCGGTGTTTTCTGTAATATGCATTTCGCTCCTTTCGGCTTGTTAAAATTAATCTTCTAACCCCGCAATAAACCGCAGAATCATCAGCGCGTCAGCAGTATCAACCACGCCGTCGCCGTTCACGTCATACCGCGTTAAAGTTGCTTGTGAAAATTCCATATGTCCTGCTAAATAGTATAAAATAAATAAAACGTGTTCTGTTGTTAAACCCCTTAAAGGAAAAACGAGTCTTGCCGTATGCCTTTCTGTAACAGTTAAATTTCCACCGCTAACAATTTCACCCGTAGTGATGTCAAAAAACATTGTCGTTCCCCCGCGTGTGATAACGGAAAAAACATTGTTTTCATAAAAAGTACGCTCGCGTTGATAATCCCATTGAATATGTGAAACCGATATTAAACCGCTTGAAAGCTTTATTAAATCTGAAACTTCATAACTCTTTATTATTTCACCGTTAGCGAAAAAACTGATAGCCGGAGCGATTGGTAGCGGTTCGTACCGTCCGATTCCAACCCACCAAGGAATATGGATAAAATAAAGTCCGTCATTTGATAAATAAATTTCGTTAGCATAAAAATGTTCATCAACAGTATAAATAACTTCATACGGCTCGAAATTATAATACAAGCCCGACTTTTCAATACCTTTGAATGTGTCGTCTCTTGCAAGCATAACAAAAACTTTATTTCCGTTTTCTATTTCAATTATATAAGATTGCGGAGGCGGCGGTGGCTCATCAGCGTAAACGCTAACAACAGCAGCACTTAGAAAAACGCACATAATTAAAACTATTGAAACTGCTTTTTTCATGTTATTCATACTCCAATTCAACACTCTCCCGCACCTGCGTCATCGCCGTTTTTATATCGCTGTAGTCGTATCCGCGGCGCATAAGTGCGTCTGTGGTTTTTTTAATTCCTGCGCGGTCGTCAAGAAAATCCGTGTACTTCCGCTCGATAATTCTTGCGATAATTCCGACGATTTCGTCGCCGTCATAAGCCTCAAGCGCGGCGTTAATTACCTCCTCGGAAAGACCCTTTTGTTTCATCTCCCAGCGTGCTTTACGCACGCCGTAATGCTTAGTTTCGATTAAAACAGAAGCAAGCTTTTCCGCGTACTTTTCGTCGTCCTGATAACCTATTTCGCGAATCCACGCTAAAGCTTTTTTGCAGGTTTTTTCATCGAAATGCTTGCCGAGCTTTTGAGTAAGCTCACCGCCGCTGTGGTCGCGGAAAGAGAGGATTTTCAGCGCGCGGGTTTTGGCTTTGTCGAAGTCGTTGCTAAGCTCCATTTATCAGCTCTTCTTCCCACATTCGGCGCATTTTTTGAGCAGCGAAAGCTTGCCGCCGCAGTAGAAGCATAAGCCCTGCTTCACCCACTGCCTTTGGTTTTTTCTGTATTCCTGCTCTTCTTCAATTAAGCGGTCTTCTTCCTCTTGCTTGAGCCTTGCTTTTTCTCTGCGCTCTTCCGCCGCGCGAAGTTTTTCGTCGTCCGCGCTTGCCGCGGCAGGCGGCGCAGGTTCTGCCTTAGGTGCAGGCTTTTCTTCGGGAGCAGGTGCGGGCGGCGGAGCGGGTTTCGGAGCGGGTGCAGGCTTCGGAGCAGGCTCGGGCGCGTCGTCGGAAACTAACAAGTCTTCCATTCCCTCGAACTGCTCTGCTTCAAGCTTGCGCTGTTCTTCCGCTTCACGTCTGCGTTTTTCTTCCGCGAGCTTGCGCTTTTTTTCTTCTTCTTGTTTTTGGCGTTGCAGCTCTTCTTCGTCGTTACTGCTCTCCAAGCGGTGCTCTATAATCTGATTATATGTTTCCAAAACCGCGCGGTATTCGGGCGCGGCGTAGCGCAGTGCTTTTTTGTAATTCGATTTAGCTTTGAGCGGAGAATTCTGCGTAGTCAGCCCCACCTCGCTCGTGACTTTTAATTCCACGCAAAGCAATCCGATGTACGCTTTTGCATACTCGCTGTCAATGTCAAGCGCGCTGTCGAACTTCTCGCTCGCCTTGTCCCAGTTGCCGTCTTCCAACAGCCCGAAGCCGCGCTTAGTCAGCGACTCGGGAGTGATTCCCGTGTGCACGGGATAAGAAGGCACAGCCGGCGCAAGATGCTGCGGCATATCGGGAAGCTTATACGGCGACATATCCGGTTCGGGTTCAGGCTCCTGCTCGGGCTCCGGCTCGGGCTCGGGCTCCGGTTCGGGCTCGGGCTCCGGTTCGGGCTCGGGTTCCGGTTCAGGCTCATATTCCTCCGTGACTTCAGAAGCCTCTGCCTCAGTCCATTCGGGGACTTGCTCGACAGCCGCAGGCTCTTCCTGCGCGCCCTGCAAGCCCTCAAGCTCGGCATACAGCCCGCGAAGCTTCTCCTCCGCTAAAGGAATCTGCTTTTTGATTCGTTCATAATCGGGCGTATCGGTCATGCCCTGCGCCTCGGCGTTTTCCGCGAACTTCCGCGCCGCCGCAACACGCTCCTCTAAGGACGCGATTGCTGTTTTAATTTTTTCCAATGCTGCTTCCATTTATGTCACCTCCCTTGATAAAAATAATTTTATAATTCGTCAGGCGAGAATTCTTCAAAGTTATCCTCGGCTTCAACAATGACGGTTTTTTTGGCTTTTTTCTTGGGTTCGGGCGGGACGCCGGGGACGTCGTCCCCTACGTCGGTTTCTGCGGAATCTGACGGGGTGCTAAGAACTGCTTCTTCAGACGAAGAACTGATTTCTATTTTAGTATTCTGTGCCGCGTCGCGGACTTTTTGTTCAATCTCGCTCATTATTTCGGGGTTTTGTGAGAGAAATTCCTTCGAGTTTTCGCGCCCCTGCCCCAAGCGTTCATCGCCGTAATAGAACCACGCGCCGCTCTTTCGGGTCACGCCGATTTCGGTTGCAATGTCAAGAATTTCGCCGTCCTTTGAAATCCCTTTACCGAAAATCATATCGAACTCGCAGGACTTAAACGGCGGTGCAACCTTGTTTTTCTGCACCTTGCACTTTGTTCGCGCGCCTATTATATCAGTACCTTCTTTAATCGGCTCGCCTTTGCGCACTTCGATTCTGACAGAAGCGTAGAACTTCAGCGCACGTCCGCCGGGTGTCGTTTCGGGGTTACCGTAGCCGCCGATTTTCTCGCGGATTTGGTTGATAAAAATTGCAACCGTGTTAGTTTTTGAAATTACGCTCGTCAGCTTCCGCAGTGACGAGGACATCAGCCGCGCCTGCATACCGACGGTAGTACTGCCCATTTCGCCCTCAATCTCGGCTTTCGTGGTCATCGCCGCCACGCTGTCGAGAACGATTATATCAACCGCGCCCGAGCGCGTAAGTGCTTCGATTATTTCAAGTGCCTGCTCGCCCGTGTCGGGCTGAGAAACTATAAGCTGGTCAACGTCAACGCCGAGCGCCTTTGCATAAATCGGGTCGAGCGCGTGCTCAACGTCGATGAACGCCGCGATGCCGCCGCCCTTCTGCGCCTCTGCAACAGCGTGCAGAGAAACCGTAGTTTTGCCGCCGCTCTCAGGGCCGTATATTTCGGTGATTCTGCCTTTGGGTAAGCCGCCAATTCCGAGCGCAATATCAAGCGTAAGCGAGCCTGTAGGCAGCGATTCCACGTTCATCTTGCTGTGCTCGCCGCTCATGTACATGACCGCGCCTGCGCCGAATTGCTTCTCAATATGAGCAATCGCGGTTTGCAGGGCTTTCTGCTTTTCGTCCGCGCTTGTATTTGTGTTGATGGTTTTCTTTGCGGCTTCTTTTTTAGGCATTTTTGTTTCTCCTCAGTTTTAATGTAATATTTTTTTGTCCCGCGATTTCTTCAAACAGGCTGACGGCGTTATCGGGATTTATCCGCTCCATGACAGCCTTTATGTCTTGTAAGTCTAATAAGTTGACAGCCAAGCAGAAGAAGCTTTTGCGTCTGCCGTTGTCATAATTTTCGAGCAGAATTTCAAGCAGCTTTATTTTTTCTTTTAACTCTGATATATATGCGTCTATGCCGATTCGTCCCGCCTTTTCAAAGTCTTTAAACTGATTTATATGCGTGATGAAAGAATCGGATTCGTCTGCGCCGATATATTTTTTGCAAGGGAATTCATCGCAGAAGCAACAATATTCAACATTCTTGCGCTCACAGCAGGATAAAGTTCCGCACCCGCAATGCGCCTGCGTGAAGCCTTCGCCGCCGCACCCCGGGCACCTTGACGAGCCTTTTGTATAGAAGCGCGGGCAGAGTCCGCAGTTGAGTCCGCACGCGGAAAATATCGGCTCTTTTCGTGTCTTGTAAGTCATAACTTCCTTTATTTTACCGCGTAAACTATTCTGTCTATTCCCGAATAATCCTTCTTGATTTGCGGCGTAAATCCCGCACCTTTCATAAGCTCTGCAACCTGCTCCGCCTGCTCGTGTCCGACTTCAACCGCGAACAGTCCGCCATGTCTCAGCTTCCCGTCCCATAAGCGGAAAATTTCTCTGTAAAAATCCAATCCGTCCTCGCCGCCAAATAAAGCTAATTCCGGCTCGTGCGTGACCTCGGTTTGCAATTCCTGCATCTCGTTTTTCGTTAAATAAGGTGGATTTACAAGAATACAATCAGCTTCCTCATAATCAAATTCAGGCTTCAAAACATCGTCTTTGATTATTTTTATATCGGTTTTATTCAGCTCTGCGTTTTGTTTTAAATAATTAATCGCTTCTTCTGAAATTTCAACTGCGATTACTTCGCAGCCTATTTCCTTCGCAAGCGCAATCCCGACACAGCCGCTCCCCGCGCATAAATCATAGATTGTTTTAGGCTTGCGCTCTTTCGCTAAGTCTACAAGAAATTCCGTTTCGGGGCGGGGAATCAGCACGCCTTTTCCGACTTTAAAGCTATAGCCGTAAAACTCCCACTCGCCTAAAATATACTGCAACGGCTCGCCGTTTTCGCGGCGTTTTAACAGCGATTCCAAGCTTTCGCCGCTCTTCTCTGCAAACTCGCGCAGCCATTTTTCTTCGTTACGGCTGTTAGTCGGCGCAGAGGTATTAAGCACAGGAATAAACGCCGCTAAAGCTACCTCGATTTGGTCGTCAGTCGGGTCTTTTGTCGTCAGCCGCTGAATCCCCATTCCGGGCGCGGAAATAATCCGCATGATAATGTTCCTGTCGTACCTGCCTGCGAGCTTCAAAAGCTCGTAGGAAATCCCGACTAAAACAGGCAGAAGCGCAAGTCTGATTGAAGTCCAAATCGCGCTCGCCGCGAACATATTTATTCCGAGCGCTTCGCTGATTATACTGTTGTTAAGCGGCAGAAGCGTGTAAAAAACTATGCTGATTGCAAGCATTAAAAAGATAAAGCTCGTGCCGCAACGCGGGTGAAAACGCTTGTATTTTTTCACGTTTTCAACGTTTAATTCTGCACCTGATTCATTCGCGAAAATCGTTTTGTGCTCCGCGCCGTGATACTGAAAGGTCTTGTGAATATCCTTCATCAGCGAAGTTAAGAACAAGTAAACGATGAAAATTATAATTCTTAATAAGCCCTCAAAAAGCGACTGATACGGCTGTAAGTCTACTGTTTCTGACATTAAATGCGCGATTCCTGCGTAAATCCAGCCGGGCACAAACATGAACAAAAGCATTGCTAATGCGATTCCGAGAACCACACCGACAACCATAACCGCAGACATTAATTTATCGCCGAGCGTCTCCGTCAGCCACTTCTCGAACTTGCCTGTCGCCTCTTCCTCTTCGTCGAGATAACCCGAGATTTCAGCCGACTTCATCATATATTTATAGCCGTCGCGCATTTGCAGAATAAAGTTGAAAATACCGCGGATAAAAAACGCTTTCTGATACCATTTTCTCTCCGGTAAATCCCATTCCTCAAGGTGAATTGAGCCGTCTTTTTTACGCACAGCCATCGCCGCTTTTTTCTCGCCGCGCATCATGATTCCCTCGAAAAGTGCCTGTCCGCCTATCTTTGCTTGCTTACTCATTATTACTCCATTTCGGACGCGCGCTGCGCGCCCCTACTTGGTAAAATTATTTTCGCCGTTGTTCCTTTGCCCTGTTCGCTTTCTATTTCAAGCGTTCCCTCGTGCCGCATGATTATTTCGTCCGCAACCGCGAGCCCGATTCCCGAGCCGCGCACTACATTATTCGCTTTGAAAAAGCGCGTTTTCACCTTTGGTAAATCGCGGGCAGAAATCCCGCATCCGTTGTCGCTGACGCTGATTATAAGCTGGTTTTCCGCGAGTTTTGCGTTTACAATTACTTCGCCGCCGCCGCTGTATTTAATTGCGTTGTCGATAATATTTATGAACACCTGGCGGATTCTGTTTTTGTCGCCGTAAATTAAAACCGCGAATTCGGGTTCGTTATAAACTAAATTTACTTTTTCTTTTTTCGCTTTCTCGGCGTAAACCGAAACAGCGTCCGAAAGCTCTTCAAGCGGATTCATGTCAGACTTTTGCAACTTTAAGCGTCCGCTCTGCATTTTTGAGAAGTCCAATAAATCTTCAACCATGTCCGAAAGCCGCGAGGTTTCCGAGGTGATTACCTTCATGCCTTTTTCAAAAGAATCGTCTTCTTTGCCTGTTTCAAGCACTGTTTCACTCCAGCCGCGAATTGCGGTCAGCGGCGTGCGAAGCTCATGTGAGACTGAGGAAATAAAGTCGTTCTTGATTTTCTCCGAGTTCTCCAAATCGTCTGCCATCGAGTTAAAAATTCTGCAAAGCTCGCCGATTTCGTCATCGTTTTTAGCTAAGATTACACGGTCGGAAAAATCCCCCGCCGCTAATTTTTTAGCGGAATCCCCAACACGGCGCAGGGGTGAAACAATTGATTGTATGAAATACATTCCGAGAAACAAAACGAAAAGCATGATTGCGATACTTAAAACAGCGATTACAAGCGTGGTTGTATAGATTTGCCTATCAATTCTGTCGAGTGAAGTGACGACTCTGATTGCGTCATAAGCCTCGCCCGAAAGCATAACCGTGACCGCCATATACCGCTGCGAATTAGGCAGGAATCCTACATAATCGGCGATTCTGCTTTCGGCAGAGCGCGCCTTTTCATAGTCGGGCATTTCGTGATTCTCCTCAGGTGCGGGCGAAAACCCGCTTGAGGTCAGGTCAATTCTTCCGTCGGCAGTGATTGCCATGAGCTCCATGTGGTGCTTTCTGTCGAACTCCTCTATAGAACGGCGGATTGCGGGCTCGTAGTCGTCCATATAGGACAGAATTCCGTAGACTATGTTCGCCTGCGTGCCGAGATACTGCCGCACTGCGCCGTAATGATAGCTCCGAAGCGCGAAATAAACGCTCACGTTCACGATTAAAAGGAAAACCGCGACGACGCTGAAGCTGTTAATAAACCATCTTGCCGCTATACTTTTACGAGCCATTGCCGCTCTGCCATTTGTATCCGAAGCCCCACACAGTCTGAATAAAAACCGGGTTCGACGGGTCGCTTTCCACCTTCATGCGCAGTCTTCTTATATTAACGTCAACGATTTTGTCGTCGCCGAAATACGCTTCACCCCAAATATGCACTAAAATGCTCTTTCTGTCAAGCGCAACGCCGCTGTTCTTGATAAAATATTCCATGATTTGATATTCAACCTGCGTCAGGTCAATCGCTTCGCCGTCTTTTGTGATTACCCTGCTCTTAGTATTAACCGCGAAGGGCCCCGAAACAAGCTCCTTTGAGTTCGCGCCCGCGCCTGCGTTAAGGCTCACGCGGCGGTAAATCGCGTCTACTCGTGCAACTAATTCTGACGGTGAAAACGGCTTTGTTACGTAGTCGTCTGCGCCTATTGTAAGGCAGGTGATTTTATCCATTTCCTGCGACTTTGCGGAAAGCATGATAATGCCTATTTCGCGGCTTTCCTCGCGAATCAGCTTGCAAAGCTCCGTGCCGTCCATTCCCGGCATCATTATGTCAAGCAGCGCAACGTCAAACGGACGGTCTTCGTCAAGGGCTTTTTTGAATTCATCAAAGCCTGCCTCGCCCGAATCCACGTCAACCACCTCGTAGTCGGCGCGTTTCAGATTTATTACAACAAAGTCGCGTATAGCGGCTTCGTCCTCGCAAACAAGTATTTTTTTCATGTTTTTGTCCTATTCAACCGAAATAATATAATAATACACAGGCTGTCCGCCGCTCACTAAGCCGATTTCAATATCGTCGCTGATTTTATCGCGGAGCACGCCGAAAGCCTTTTCCGCTTCTTCGTCAGTGACATCAGAGCCGTACATAACGGTAATATAACTCGTGTCGCCCTTAATCATTTTGCGCGTAAGCTTAACTAACGCCTTTGAAACATCTTTTTCCGTGAAGGCAAGCTTGCCGTTTTCAAGTGCTAAAATTTCACCCGATTTAATCTTCTTACCCTCGAAGTGAGAATCGCGCGCCGCGTAAGTCACCGAGCCAGTTCCCACGTTGTCAAGAGCCTTAGTCATAGCCACGCTGTTTTCGCTTATACCTATATCTTCATCAAAGCAGAGCATAGCCGCGAGCCCCTGCGGAATCGTCCGCGACTGCAGAACTATGACGTTTCTGTCGGCGAGCTTCGTGACTTGTTCAGCCGCCATAATTATATTCTTGTTATTAGGCAAAATGAAGACATTATGCGCAGGTGTCGCCAAAACAGCTTCGAGAATATCCTCCGTTGACGGGTTCTGCGTCTGCCCGCCACGGACGATTCTGTCTACGCCGAGGTCGCTGAACAGCCCTTCAATCCCTGCGCCGTTCGCGACAGCCACGAAGCCGTATTTCTTTTCGGGGCGTTCGGGAGCAAGCTTGCGCGGCGTGTGAATACCCGCTTTTATAGCTTCCTGTTTATGCTGTTCTTTCATGTTTTCGATTTTTATGTTCGTAAGCGCGCCGAATTTAAGTCCCGATTCAAGCGCGTTTCCGGGGTTTTCCGTGTGAACGTGAACCTTGATAATCTCGTCGTCGTCTACAACAACCACGCTGTCGCCGATGGTTTCAAGGTGCGCGCGCAGAAGAAGCGCGTCCGTCACGTCGGGCTTTTTAAGTACCAAATATTCTGTACAGTAAGTAAATTCAATGTCCATGTCGAACGAGCCTGCTTTGTTCGCAGAAGCCTGTTCAACAGCGGAAGCCGCCGCCTGCTCGATGATTCCGCCGCCTGTCAAAGCCTGCTTCATGCCTTTTAAAATAACCACGTAGCCCATGCCGCCCGCGTCTACGACGCCTGCTTTTTTGAGCACTTCTAAAAGCTCGGGCGTGCGCTCGAGCGAGGCTTCGGCTTCCGCGAGAAGAACCTCAAGAACCTCTTCAAGACTGCCTTTTTTGTCGGCTTTGGCAAGCGCGGCGTCGATTGCTTCCCGCGCAACAGTCAGAATCGTGCCCTCTGTGGGCTTCATGACCGACTTGTAAGCCGCGTCAACACCCATTTTCATTGAGCTTATAAGCTCTTTTGTGTCAGCGTCGCTTTTGCCTGCGAGCCCTTTTGAAAGCCCTCTGAAAAGCAGTGATAATATAACACCCGAGTTTCCTCTCGCGCCGCGCAGCATCGCCGAAGCCGCTGTGTCAGCTATTACGCTGATATGCGCGTCGTCGGGCTGTAGGCTCAGCTCGGTTAATGCCGCTTTGATTGTCGCCGACATATTCGTGCCTGTATCGCCGTCCGGAACAGGGAAGACGTTCATTTCGTCAACCATGACTTTGTTGTTGATAATATTATTCGCGCCTGATATAATCGCGCTTTTAAGCATTTTTCCGCTAATTGTCAAAACTTGCTTCCTCCGAAAAAATTTATGATTCGGAACGGATTAATCCGTTCCCTACGATTTTATCGCGTCTACATAAACGTTAACGCGCCCGACCTTTATCCCCGTCTGCTCCTCGGTTACGTAGGTTACCTTGTGCTGAATACTCTTCACGATTGAAGCAACGTTAACCCCGTAAACCACCGTAATGTGCAAATCAATGTAAATTTTACCGTCCGTAAAGCTTATATTCACGCCCTTGTCGGGCGTTTTTTTCTTTTTCAGAAACGGCAGAGCTTCCGTCACATTTTGCAAAAATCCTCCTGCATTCATGCCTGCAACGCCGTAACAGCCGATTGCCGCATTGCTGATGAGCGAGGTGAAAAACCCGCGCGTAATGCTCACGCTTCCGAGATGGTTATTGATAACAATCATCATGTCCCTGCTTTCGTTAATTAATCCGTCTAATAATTATACTATAACTAATATGGTTTGTCAAGTACAGGTAGTGCTATAAATTTTTTTGTGTAATTTAATCGCGAAAACGCGCTCTGCGCCGCTTTCATGTCTGCAAACACGCCGAAAACCGCGCTTCCGCTGCCTGTTAAGCTCGCCGCCGACGCACCTAAGGTAATTAATTCCTGTTTAATCCTGTCGATTTCGGGATTTTTGTATAATTTTTCAAAAATATTATAATACGGGCGAACGCTTATGTCAGTGGGTGGAATCGGATTCGCCGCGTAAAGCGCGTAGGCTTCCTTTGACGAGCAGCTGAAGTCCGGCTTGATTATCACAAAAACGCAGTCGGGGAGGGGTAAAACCTCTGCGATTTCTGTTCCGCGCCCTTTGCACAGCGCGAAGCCGCCGTGTATGCAAAAAGGCACGTCCGAGCCTATTTCCGCGCCGAGCTTCATAAGCTCGGCAAGAGTAAAAAGCCCGCCGAAAAGCTTATTCAGCGCGAGCAAAACCGCCGCCGCGTCCGCGCTTGAGCCGCCGAGCCCCGCCATAAACGGGATTTTCTTGTCAATATTAATTTCGATATGCTTTTTTATACCGCTTTTATGCAGAAATAATACAGCAGCTTTGTGCGCCGTGTTATCGGCGTCAACGCCT
>WQYC01000008.1 GCA_009781425.1 Oscillospiraceae bacterium | reverse complement strand
CGAGGATTTCGGGAAATATATTGACTTCTTCCTTTGTATATCCCCCGATGATTTCCATGTAGCGTTTTTCGCGTTCCTCGTAATGCTTTAAGTCAACAGAATTGCTGAGTGAAATAGCTGACAGCTCAAGAAAATCTTCAAAAACGCTGTGTGTGCCGTGTCTGTTTGACAGTTTCATTATAGATTTGATGATTTCCTTTATGTAGCCGTCGCAGGTTAATTGTGTTTCGCTCATTTCGGCTTCCTTTCTGCTAACTCGCTTCATTTTGCAAGTATGCGGATATTGCCTCGTACTTTTCTTGAAGCTCATCGTACTTCTTTTTCCAATGAACCTCTGCGTCAAGCAGTCCGAGCTCCGAGCCCTCCTGATAGCCTTCGTTGAATGAATTCCTTGCTAATTTGTGAACTAAAACAACAAACGCTGCTGTAGAACCGAAAATGCAGTAAAATGCTAATGATAAACCGCCGTTAATTTCGAGTTCCGTCAGAATGATGAAGCAGACAGATGCTATTGAAATGTGATACAGCAAAATAAGCTTCCAATACCTTTTAGCTGTGCTGATTATTCCGAGAATCTTTTTCATTTGAATTCCTTTCTACGCGGCACTTTGTCCGGTATTCGCCGCAATGTTAAATGATTCGAGAATGTAGTACCGAGAACCTTCCGCGCCTTTTTCAATCAATACAGCGTTCGTTATCCGCTGATTCTTAGCTACCTGCGCTATGCCTTTGAAATACGCTTTTAAAGCCTTTGCGCCGTCCCATAAATCTATAATCGTATGGTCTTTATTAAGCGTAGCGTTCAGAACCGTGTAAATCGCAAGGTTCTGAACAGGTATAGGAGGCGGAGCGTTCTGCTGTGTCTGCATCGGCGGCGGTTGCTGTTGCTGTTGAGAAGTTGCCTTTACCTGCGGTGCAGGCGGAGGGCTTTTCGGTGCAGTACTTACTCGCGGGAATAACTGTTCTACCGTTTTATTGTAAACCCCGTCGAGCTTTGCCCGTTCGCTTTTAGCGATGATTTTGCTTTTTCCTCTCATTTCAACATTAACCCAGACGGCTTCAAACTCATACAGATACCGCCCTATATTCCACATACTCGCCGCACGCTTCAGCGCGTCTGACATACCGCCTTTAATCGGCTCTATATCTGTATTCCCTGCGCCGTTGCTCTTGCTGACCCATTCGTTGCGGTCGGGGTTGTAAATGGAAATTGTGCAGATGTGAGCAGTGGGTTCGTCGTCATTTCCGGTACGGACAGTCTGAAAGAGATTCTGCCAGTTGTCGGGTCCGACTACCGCGTCAAGCCTTTTTTGAATTGCACGGCTGTCAAGATACGGTACTGCGAGTCCACTCATTCTGCCTTCGCTCTGATTTGTAAGCGTCAGCCGCCACTGCACTTCGCTCGCTGTGAAAGGTTGCTTTAGCATTTCAATTTGCATTTGTGTCATGGCTTTAAAATCCTTTCTCAGATAAAATCTTTTAATGTTTTATTGCTTTTAATTAATACGTCGGTGTAATAATACTCCGGCGATTTGTCCTTGAGGTGCTCTAATAAGTCCCTGTAATTAAGCGTTAAGAGATTATTCTGCGAGTTGTAATGATGGTCGCCGTCGGGAATGGAAAGTATGAAGTTCGGCAGATTTTTCAGTGCCGATACTTTCTTGTAGGTAGGCAGGCTGTTTGAGCCTGTGCACATACTAAACCCGCTGACATTTGAGAACGGATAACGATAAAGCTGTGTGTCCTCGTTTAGCTCACCTTCATTTTCAACCACCGCTACATTTACACTTTTAACTTTACCTGTGCTTAAAACCTTGAATCCGTAAACCAAGCGCGGGAGCGGGAAATCATTGTAATTCGTTTCCTGATAAGCAATATTTGCTTTGCGCTCCGTATATTCGATTACGAAATACCTGTTCCCAGTTTCCATTTCCTGCGAATACGCAATACAGCCTTTAGGCAGAAACCCGCTTTTGATGATGTGCCTTGTCATGCTGCTCTGCTTCAGCGCGTCTATGATTCCCGCCGCTGATATTTGCTTATGGACAATATGCTTGTCCTTAACGTAGTCAACCATAACGCTGTCATCAGCTTTTATGCGAATCACAAGAACGTCTTCAACACAGGGCTTTTTAGTTTTTTTCATTACGCGGCTTTCCTTTCATTTATTTTTGGGATATACGGCAATCTTTTGAGTCCTTTGCTTTTCTTGAGTGCGCGCAGCTCCGATTGCAATAAAGGCAGAGCTTTTTTATAGAACAAGAAAAACTGATAGAGTTCATAAATCACCTGCCCGTTTGGATAGAATTCGGGATAATGAAAGAGATAGAGCCGCGGTTTACATCGTCTGGATACTTTCAGCCACGCATCGAAGGAATAATGCCCTATACTTCCAACGGTTACTCTCGTGGTTTCCTCAGCGTCAGCAAGGTAAGGATTTTCGCTGTCCTTTAAGCTTTTCAAGTCACCGAATATGTACGCAAAGCGGTAATAATCCGTCAGATTTGCGTCCATGAGCCGTATGACTTCGCTTGCCGCACCTTCAAAGAACCTGTATCGTACCTTGTCTGCGCTTAAATCAATCGCCCTGTAATACAATCCGTGGACTGTATCCCAGCCTGTTTCAACGGGCATTTCATTAGCCGCGAAGCCGCTTCCGTGAATTACGGATATTGATTTAAGGATTGATAAAACTGTTATTGCTGTTTGTGCGGCGGTTTCGTCAATTACAAACATAGATTTTATACCTCCCGTTTACATAAATGCTGTCGCTTTAATTGCCGGCGGTAGTCTTCCGATAATTTTGTCTAACAGAAAAACCGGGTCTCTTTCGCTTTTCCTGCATTTTTCTGTAATGAATTCTTCGAAATCAATTAGGTCGTCGAAGTCAAAGCTGTCAATATCGACATCGAGCTTAACGTATTCTGTATCTTTTCCGAGTAAAACACGGTAAACTGTTTCATACAGATATTTAAAGCCTTTTGTTTTACTTTTCAGAAAATTATCACCCTCGGGCATTACGTCAATTATTTGCTTTAGCTTGTTGAAATCCAGTGTTAATTCCATGTCAGCTCTCCTTTGTCATTTGTTCAAGCGTTAATTTCAGCCGTGCCATGTTTCTTACATATTGCGGCATGAAGCTTTCGCTTGTTTCAAGCATGAAGAACCTGCAAAGAAGCATTTGCTTTAAAACATCAGCTTCCTTTTCCCGCGGAATCCGTTTAAGGATTCTGCCGAGCTCCCGCAAGAGTCTGTATTCCGTTGTTATGTAGGCATAATCCTCACCGCTCATGTTGCTCGCTACCCATTCACCTGCGATGTGTTCTTTTCCGGTGTAATGGAATTGCCGTTCCGATGTTTTTAAGATGATGAAGTTTTTCGCGTCTTCATCATCGGGACCCATGCTCAGAGGGTACAGGCGGCAGGTTCGCGGCTTTACGGCTTGAATTTCACACCTACTTGACTTATGGAAAATGCAGTTTCCTTCGGGGGTAGCTTTCATCAGCAGAATCGGCGCACCCCATCCGACTGTTGCGGCTTCTGTAAACCTTTCTGCCGCTTCGGTCATTTCGAGGTTATAATGCCGTGCGATGCGGAACAGGTCAAGACTTTCAACCATTACTGTCATTTTTACGTTCCGACAGCAAACGCCGCAGCTTCTGCACCTGAAACGAAAGGTTTCATTTGCTTTTAGTTCCTCAAACTGTGGGAATGGATTCATGTTAATTATCCTCCGGTAAAAGAATTGTGGTAACACTGCGGTCTGCTGCGGTTATAATCCAAAACTTTATACCGGCTTCGCTTTGATAGGACGAACGTAATTCACCGCAGTTTTTCAAAGCTTTTAGATTTACAGCCTTTTCCTCATCGCTGAGTTCACCCCAATCGCAGTTTTTGTGCCTTTCTAATGCGTTGTAAGTTGTAATAATATCAACAGTGCGAAGGATATTTTGCGTTATTACAACCTCGCCTAACTCAAACATTTTCATTATTTTTTCCTTTCCTTTAAGCAAGAGTTTTAAATCCGTAAGGTGTCAAAACATTAAAAACCATTCGGTTTGACGTTACCTCGCGAATTTCTTCTGTGCCGTTTGTGAAGTCGGGATTTGATTCAATGACTTTTTGCTTGATAATTCTACCCTTGATGATATGCGGGGTATCGCATTCAATTAATCCGTTCATCAGCCCGCTTCCGCCGATTAGTCCGATTTGACCGATTTTGAGCGGTAATAGCGGATTTCTGTGCATGGTATCAAGCCTGCTTGTGCTAAAAATCTGCTTGATGCTATCGGATTTCTTTAGCTGTGCCGCAAGCTCTCTTACGTTAAACTCCGAGCCTTTAAACTGCTTTACCTCTGTTTCTTTCGCGGGTAGTGAATAAATGCCTGCCGGTAGCTTTTCAATAGAGGGTATCGCATCGGGGTTTAACGAATAATTAAGAAGCTCCGCTGCTTTGGGGTTCTGCTTGGCGTCACGCTCTTTAAGTCTGCCGAATATGACAACCTGCTTGTATTTCTTGAATTCGCTTTCAAGAAACCTATACACCTGCAAATCGTCGAAATGCTCGGTAAGAATTGTGCTGATGTCCTCAGTTAAACGGTAATACGGTATTATGTAGATTAAAATACCGCCCGGCATTAAATATCTGAGTGTATCGAGCAGAAATGAGCGTTCAGCACGGTGACTCCCGCCGCCTTCTTTCATTACATACATATATGGCGGGTTAAGAAATACAGCATGAAATACTCTGTTGCTTATGCGTGAGTGAAAAAATGTCCCGTAACCCACGCGGTCGAGTATTTCCTCGGCTCTTCCGGCACGGCTTTCGTCTATTTCGATACCGTAGGTCGCCGTATTTTCGCCGTCGGCGAAAAGCTGTAAGGCTGTGCCGCATCCGCAGCAGGGGTCGAGCAGATTTACTTTAATCTGCGGGAAAACAATTGCTTCTTTGATTCGCTTCACATGAGCCAAATCCGTAGGGAAATGTCCCATTTTTACGCGGTTCATAAGGCGTCCGAAAGTTTTTGTGTTGATACTGCTTCTTCGCGGCAGTGATTCCGCGAACATGGCAAGCGCGCCGCAGAGGTTTGCATAATCCTGCTCGAGCCATTTGAATCTGAGTAGCCCTGCCTGTAGCTTTTGAGCCATTTCAAGCGTTTGCTTTTCATCGCCGAATTCATTCAGAGCCTGGATTATACTTATAAATTCCTTTTGCACTTTCTTTACCGTTTTGTAAAGCTGACTAAGCTCGTCGGTTTCCTTTTCTGTGCCTCGGTGCTTGTCGTAGCCTGCGCGGAGCTTCGGCAGTATTTCTACCGCCGAAAGCAAAATCGTCCGCGCTGTTTCTAAGGCTTCAAGGCAAAAATAGCGTTCGTCTTTCATACAACTAACCTTCGCCTTTCGTTTTTCTCAGCAGTCACAAGCTCAAGATTCCACGTATTTTTCCGCTTGTAGACCTCATTCGGATATTTGTACAAGAGGAATTTCCTTATTTCGCTGAGGTTTTTATCAAATTCACGCTTGAATCTTTCGTAGTCCTCGCAGCATTCGGGAAGAATCAGAAAAATCGCGGCATAGTGTTCATCCTCACCCATTACGAGCGATAGCGTTTCGTCACGCAGGCGCATTAAAACATATCTGCGGACTCCAAGCCCCGTTTCCCATTCGTTGACTATTCGCATTTTGGGCAGGAAGCGTTTTAATTTCTTTATGAAATCCGCGATTGAATTGTCCCACTGCTCCTGCGTCGGTTCGCTTGCACCGAAGAAAACTTTGTTTTCGATGTAGAAGCCATCGAAAGCTGTAAGGCTTTCGTAGTCCTCGGGCATCCAGTATTTGTATCCCATTACTTGTCACCTCCGTTTTCATTTTCCTCGAAATTAAGGGTTTCAATCAGCGTTTGCATTTTCTTCAAGCGTGGCTCATAGGTGACGAAATCTATACCGTCTTTGCATGTTCTGCGGGCTTTTATAAGCACCGCACACAGCAATCTGTATTCACCCTCAGTAAGATTATCTGACACCTGTTCACGTCCGCCGTGCTTGTTTTTACCGTAAGCAACAATCTTTCGTAACGTGACTTTATGCATACTGCTCACCTTCCTTTTTAGTCCTTAGCCATAATTCATTTACGCTCATGTTACGCCACCTCCGAATATAGAGCTTTGTATAGAAGCATTTCGATTCGCGGCTTGTAAATAGGGCTTTGCGTTGAGAAGCCTACACCGCTGAAAACATAATTTACTTCATCGTCCTTAACTCCGCAGGCGATATAGTAATTACTTTTCACCTTTTCCGAGAATTTTTTGCGTCTAATTTCATGCTCTAATCCCGTTTCAAGGTGGCTGATGATTTCGTCGCCCACTTTGAGTCTAACGTAGTACCAGCCCATATATCCACCCTTGTCGTTTTCAATCATTTCAACTGATAAAACCTCATAAGGAGCGAAGCCCAGCTTCTTTGCGATTGCGTTGTCCTGCGGTGCGCGCCGTCTAAGCTGTTCGAGCGCGTAATCCTTTGTTTCCTGTACATTTTGTGGATTAAACATTTTGTATGTTTCATTTACGAACTGCTCGAATTTATCAGAAATTGAATTTCCGATAAAAAACCTCTCGCCGTTATCAAACAGAATCGAATAATCCTTTGTGCCTTTCCATTTTCCTGTACAGTTTCTATGCGTTTTTATCCCGGTTTTCGCGCCGAAAACAGAAGCAATTACATTCATTTTTTCCTGTATAGTCATTTTCTTTATTCCTTTCCTTTTACGCGGCTTCACCACAGTTGCCCGCATATTGATTTGTCTTGCCGAGAAATTAACATACCGAGTCTTTAATTCGCCGCATATAAGTAAATTGTACATAAACGACACAATAGCAGTTGAAGCCATCAGGTTCGCCGTTACTGACTGCGGCGCAGATACTGCGCGTTCAGCGCATGACATTTCTGTCGGCAGCTTGTCCTCGGGGTCGGGCTCGAGCATATCAGGGTACAGCGAGCATACAGGTTTGTAAGTAACTCTGCCTTTTTGTTTTACTCCGCATACCACCTGACCTGTGCTTTCGCCATTTCCCGCGTCAATGTAGATTAAGTCCGCGCTTGCTTTGAATACTTCATGGCAGATTTGACGAGAACGGTTGTTGTCAACCGCGCCGATGAGGATTACCTTTGTTTTTATAACCCTTTCATACAGCGGATTACCGTATTCGTCCGGCTTTACGATTTCAAGCATTTCATTAACGCTTTCGATGTAATGCGGAATATATTCTACCTGCATTCCGAAAGCTCCTGCGTAACGCTCAGCTAAGACCTGCGCCTTATTTCTGCCGATGTCGTTAAAAATGAAATTCTGCCGCACGAGGTTTTTCTTTTCCACAATATCGCCGTCGCAAACAATAATCCGTATTGATGATTTCCGTCCGCTTGCGAAGGCTATGCGGTAAAGATGAGGTATGGTGTAGCCTCCCGTTCCGCCTGCGCCGATTAAAACGATTTTGACGTGTGCGTCCTGACTGAATTTCATTGTTAATCACCTCCTAAATTATTAGAGGTGTTCATATCAGCTTCGCAAATTGCTTCAGCCATTTCGTGATTGAGGCTGTCAATCCATTCCTCGGGATACACCGCCTCGAAGTCGAAAATATCGTCAGCTCCGAGCTCAATGAATTTCCCGCCTGTAGACGCGCGCAAGGCGATTTCCGGCATAACCTTATCGAGTCTTCCGATTACGCCGTATAGCCTTGTTGCTTTTTCGTCCTTATCGTCCGTAGAAGAGAATTTCGCTGCCATGACATTATGCGAATGAATATCCATGACGTGAATGATGTTTTGCGGATATTCCTCATTTTCTGAATCTACAGACATTCTTGTGACCTTTTGTTTTGGGATAAGCACGTTATACTTTTCCTTCTCGGTGTCATAAACCAAGTGTACGAGAAGTTCCAATTTGTCCTTCTTTGAAATTACACGGAAGAACTCGATTATCTGATATAGCAAAAACACCGGGATTTTCGGCAGGCTCATAATGAACTGCTCTTTGATTTCGGCAAGCTCTCCAATCACCCTTGCAGGTGACTGGAAAACTCCGATTCTGTTTTTACGGATTTCGTAAACCCTCCCGTCCCTTGCGGGGACGAGAGAGATTACTTTTCCCGAGCTTAAAGCCTCTTCGTAATCTAAGTAAATGCCTTTATAGCTTGGCAGCGCGAGAGCGTCGCCTTTCTTTTGTGCCCTTACGAAGGGTTTTATTATACACTCGGGGCTTTTATCCGCGTCTGTTTTTGCTTTTTTCAAGGCTTCCAAAAACTTTGCCGATGCTTCAATCTTAGCCTTGACTTCATAAACCTTTTCCTTGCTTGGTTTGCTGACGTTTTCGGTGACTTTTCCGTATACGACAGTCCAGCTTATGTTCTGTCCTTCCTCAAGCTCCGGGAAATCGGTTTCGTACTTCTGGCGCAGCGCATCAAATGTAATGTCCTTGTCGGTTATGGGGTCGCTTGCGCTTCCGTATTTGAATATGGGGTTTTTCTCAGCGAGATTTCCGAGAATACGGTCTGCTGATGCTTTTTTACTTTTTTCGAGCGCGGCTTCAAGAGAATCGTCACCTGTAAGCGTAGGTTGTATAGCTTCTTTGGGTTCGGGCGATTCGTTTTCTGTGCTTGCAGGCGCGCTTTCTTTGATTGCTTCCTGCGGAACAGCTTCAGCAGGTTTTTCGACTTCGGCAGAAGGTTCTGCCTTTTGTGTTGTTTCTGCTGTGGGCGGGTTTTGGTTTTCTCCGCTTTCGATTTCTGCTAAGAACTCGTTCAATGCATTGTTTTCGTTTCCCATGATATTTTTCCTTTCGTTGCGGGGGCTCTTTAGAGCAGAACCGCAAAATTTTTATTACTAATCCCGTGAGGGATTTAGTTTTGAGTTTTGTGGTAACAAGGATTAAGCCTCGGCTCTTTTTTATTTAGAAAATAAAAAAGAGCCGTACCAGCTCCGTGAAGGAGTTGATACGGCTGAAATTTTCCATAGGAAAATTAATTGTTACCGTTGATTGTTTGTTTTCTTTGAAAATGAAAAAAGGCAGACTTATCCCTTGAGCGAGATAAATCTGACCCGGTTAACTCTTCGAGTTACACCTAACCTTTGACCAATACAGAGGTTGTAGCCATTCCCCTACGTTCCGCCGACGGTAAGGCAGTGCTGTACCGGCGCGCCGCGAATCGTTAAAATCAATACCGTCCATGACCGAAATATCGGCTTGAAAGCATGGAAGCCCTCGAACGTTAAAATAAAGTATGTGTTTATTATATCATGGGCGAGAGGGTTAGTCAATAGGGTTTGTGGGGAAGTTTTCGACAGGAAGCGACGTTATATAAATCTGCGCGGGGGGTGTAGGCGAGGATTAACTCACTTTTACAAATCTTACATTTTCAAATTCTTTTAAAGGCATTATCATTTCAAAGTCTGTGCAGTCCCAATTACCTTCAAAATCGAGAGACAAAAGAATCCCTGGAAAAGTATATTCCCCACCAACAAGACGAAAGCTAATTATAACTCTTATATCAGTTTGGTAAAATGCAGTTAATATAAGATTTTCACTTTTTTTATATTCTGCCAACCCCGAGAATGTCATGATTGCAATTTCTAATTCGCCATTAGATTTAATTTCAAAATATTCAAGAGGGTTAAAATATTCAACGTAAGGATTCTCAGCAACATATCTACCTACTAATCTTTCGTCAATTTCAAATGTTACTTGATTCGTAACTGGATTTTGAACGACAACATTGTCATTGTGGATTTCTAACACATTTATTTTAATTTCTGCATTATCATGAAGTTTGTCTATACTCGTATTCAACTCACACATATTCGTATCAAATTCATTTAGAAAATCATTTAATTCACTTACAGTTTCATATAATCCATCTATATTATCATTTATAATATCTTTAGTTTGATTAAATTCATTTAATATTTTATTTATTTGATTTATTGCTTCAATTACTTCATTGGATTTTTCAACTTCAATATCATTATTTAGACACCCCGACAATAATATGATTGTGATAAGTAAAATAATTAATTTTTTCATTATGATTCTCCTTTTAAAAATATTAGCGGGTTTTGCCTATCATCTCTAACATAAGCTTCAAAATGTAAATGCGTACCGTGGTCAGGTCCTGTTATCCCGCTAACTTTTCCCGTATTCCCCATGGCAGCTATATGAGTTCCCGCTCTCACTAATTGGCCATCAGCAACAAATATTCTATTTATTTTTAATTCATCATCAAAATCTAAATGTGCATATAAAGTATTGACTTGTCCATCTACTGAAATAATTCTTATAGCAAGCCCATAACCATCTGTAATTCTACCATCTTCATGATATACAACTCTTCCACTTATAGAAGCACGTATCGGGTCTCCCTTATATCCTTCATTATTTGGTAAAAAATCTCTCCCATTATGTACGCCTTTATGAGTATTACATTTGCAATCTAACGGGCATCTTCCAAGGCTCCAATTCCCCGTAGGGTTCGGCATTTTATCGCCATCATCAACAATCTTTTTTGTTACATTATTAAATTCATCTATAAAAGGCTGGATAAGTATATTTGCACCCGTGAGTGCGCGGTCTGCCCGAATATATCCAAGATTTCCAAATCCGTTAAAATATTCAACCTTTAACCAATATTCGTCTTTGAAGAGAACCACAGATTGAACCTTTATGCTACTTGTATCTCTTAAACTAAATGTATATATGATAGGTAAAGAAGAATTAGGAAGTGAACGCACTTGGATTTCGGTAAAATCCATTTTTCTTACAATTCTTAATTCGCGATATTCTTCCAAAACCATAAATGTGTTATTTAAATTCCCCCTCTCCCAATCTAAATCATTTGCAATACTTTCTCGTCTAAGTGGATTTTTATCATGTATTACTCCACCGACAGCATCCGGAATCCCATCATTATCACTATCCGCATCAACGGGATTTGATACGATTGGCAGCAGCTTTGTGTTGTTTAGTTTGGCTTGTATTTGTTGATATATATGCAATGAAGATACATTAGAATATACATTTTTTAGGAATCTACTCATCGCACTTTCTAAATAGGGTATTCTTATATTATCATTACCACGTTGTTTTTCTACATAATCAAGGCATTCATTAATAGATGGTAAGTTTTCCGCTCTTATAATTAATCCGCGTTCCCCACGTGCATAGGTTATTAAACCGTTTATGTCATTAGGGTCATTATGATAAACCTCCTGCCAGTCTGTAAGTCCATCGCCATCTGTATCACATCTATTCCAACTATTTAATGGTTCTTTTAAAGATACATTTTGAAAACTTGAACCCATCATTACATTAAAACTCATATCTCCAAATATGTTTTCCACTACCGGTTGCGAAACTCTCCCATCTGTCCTTCTTTTTGCCTCTTCTTTGGAGGTTTGACTTACCACCACCACCAAATTCTGCATAGCGAGCGCCATCGGTTGCGTAAAACTCGTACTTGCAAACGACATAAACTGCACAGGCTCTGCTGCTTCTTCAGCCTCCGCCGCCTCAACAATATCGCTGATTTCGATGAGCGTGCCGCCGGTTCTGCGAACGAGGTCAAAAACGTAACCACGGCTGTAATCGCCGTCAATGTCCGCGATTACGCTTACGGAAATGTCAGCGGCTACAAGCTCGTTTAATACAGCATATGCATCAGACTCGCGGTAAAACACATTTTTCTGACTGAACATTGTGAAAACGAACGTCTGCACGCTTGTATCAACGGTTTCGTAAATGTATGTAATCGCATCTGAAACATAACAAATTTCGTCGATGTCGTCAAAAAACGCCATTTTCCGTTCCATGCCACGGAAAACTCTCATAATATCGTCAATATTGCTGAAATAATTGTTTCTGTCTATGCTTAGTATAAACTGGCTGTCACGCATGGTTGTGATGTTTTGCTCCATTATGTGGATTCGTGCGCGGGGGGAGTAGGCGAGGATTTCCTCGCAGGCGTCGAAGATTTCTTCCTTGATATAATCGAAAACTTCATCCTCAATTATGCTGCGCGTGTCAATCACGAATACCACGTTAAATTCCGCGTCGCCGTTTACGTCGATTTTATTAACGCCGACAAAAGTGCTTGCAGTTGAAAACTGCTCAAATACATTGTTTTGCATGGAGAATAAAGCTAAATTCGGGGAAGCAAAAGGAGAAATGTCTCCATTTATCGTTTCGTCATTGTCTTCATCTTCGTCTTCATTCTCCGGCTCAATTCCGAGCATTACGAACCATTTTTCCATGTCCATAATACAGTAGGTTCCGAACTCGTCTACTTCAGTATACAGCATATTGTTCTCTTCGTCAAATTTAGTTTCGATAGGCAACAAAACATTGATACATTCGAAGAATTTGAAGATATTGAGCCGTTTAATGCCTGTAAGCTCGGGCTCGTCATGATTGAAAATGCCGAGCTCGTTTTCGATATATTCGTCCGATATTTGAAATTTAAGCGTTACGGAGTCTACGATAAATCTGTCATCGTAAATCAGCTCCGGTGCGAGCCCATGCATGGCTTCGTTCCGCATTACGTTCGCGTAGCCGGTTTCTCCGACCCAAAGATTACGCTCTACCCAACCGGAAGCGTTGGTTTCAATGAACATTTGGTAGTGGTCGTTATCGTCATTTACAAACCAAAGCACATCGCTGTCAACGGCAATAGTCTGCCGCACGAGATGTTCGCTGTCGGGATAGCCGAAGGTTTCGGGGTCAAGAGGGTCTAAACCGAGTTTAAGCTCATCGCCGTCCAATATACCGTCGCCGTCTGTGTCGGGGTTAAGCGGGTCTGTGCCGTAAATGAATATTTCTTCCCAGTCTGTGAGTCCGTCGCCGTCTGTGTCGGGATTCCACGGGTCTGTGCCGTAAAGGTATTCTTCATAGTTAGTGAGTCCGTCGCCGTCAAAGTCGTATTCGCCGTCGGATTTGCCTTCGCCGAGCGTATCGTAAAGCAGAGGGCTTGTATAGGTCACGAATACCTCGTAACCATCGGGAAGTCCGTCGCCGTCTGTATCGGGATTATTCGGGTCTGTACCTATTAAAAGCTCGTAAATATCAGCCAAGCCGTCACCGTCACTGTCTATGAATACGAAGCTATAGAAGCCGTAATCATCAAGCTGCATGATTACTTCGTTTGAGACAATGATTTCGCTGTTCATATGTCTTTCTACGGTGAAAATGTATTCGTCCTCACCGTTATCTGTAACGGTGAATTCATATATATTTTGTCCGCTGAGTTCTGCGATAAGTCCTAAGCCTTTTTCATATACAAAGTACTTAGCTCCCTCGGAATCGCAGTTCCATTCAAGAAGTATATTTTCTTCATAATCCCACAAGCCAAAAGCGATAAATACATCAATTTCTTCCAGCATCCACATCTGTACCTGCCACGGAATCCACCACATATCTGTGTCAAAAGCCGTAGGAACTGCATTCCCGCCGTTGTCAC
Organism: Oscillospiraceae bacterium; assembly: GCA_009781425.1. GTDB lineage: Bacteria > Bacillota > Clostridia > Oscillospirales > Ruminococcaceae > Ruminiclostridium_E. Next base: position 57,495 of record WQYC01000008.1, on the reverse strand, counting down.
CCGTTCCGCCTGTCCCGCCACCCGAACCTGTTTCATCGTTGCCACCACCAGAGCCGCCGCCTGTAACGCTGTCGGCTCTGTAGCTTAGTTTTACTGTGTAAGTAAATTCAACCCCGCCGATGGCTATTTTTTCGGATGTTTCAAACGAGCGTATGTCTGCCGATGAGGTGACAGCCGCCAGTATCGAAACCGTAAGCAGAATACACATAAATAAGCCCGAGAGCTTTATTGCTTTCTTCGGCAATTTATTCCTAAATTTAATTAAAAGGAACACCCCCGCGGCAATAATAACTGCGGAAATTATGATTAAAACTGTTTTAACATTCGTGTTATCGCCGTTTGTTTGATTCTTCACCCGGGAATTACTATTAGTGCGCCAAACCGGGTCAAGATTTTCACTTTCAAATCCCGCTATCTTTCTTAGAATTTGTATTGCATCAGCGGTATCTGTTTTGCCGTCACCATTAACATCGGAAACATCTTCAAAAAATACATCAAGCTTAATGCCCGCAACGAACCGCAGAATCAGAAGCGCATCGGCGGTTGTGAGCTTTCCGTCACCATTCACATCGCCGAGCTTTCTTGCGTTTGTTTCTGCGTTGGTTGAACCGATACCAACTGTAGTAACGCCACTGTCATTGCCTTGTGTGGTGGAACCTCCTCCACCGCCTCCCCCAGGTGTAATTGAACCGCTTCCCCCGGGCGTTGTTGAACCACTGCCGCCGGGTGTTTTATTATCATCTGCAGAAACGGTTACTTTAATTTCAACAGCTTCACCCGCCGCGAAATCTCTTGTTTCCTTTAGACTGCCTGTTCCGAGCAGCTTAAAGCCGGCGGGTATTATATGTTCTATTGTTACATCTTTAACCGCAAACGCATTTGTGTTTTGGATTATCACGGTAATAACGGGAGTTTCACCTGCTGCATAAGAAGGCTTGTCCGTTTGTATTTTAACTATGAAACCATCTGTATCCAAACTGCCATCGTCGGCTGAGCTTACAGGCAATGATGCGAGGAGGCTTATCATTATTGCGAGTACAAGAAAGATAAGCAAGGCGCGCTTGGACGTTTTCTTCTTTGGTTTCATGGAAGCCTCCTATGTATTGTCAATATTAAACGTTAAAATATTTTATCTTGTTGATGTAAAATAGCCGCTTATTGTTTCGCCGGGGTTTAGTATGGTTAAGTAAATGTCAATGATAAAACATTTTAATATTGACGAACATAGACACAGAAAGAATTTGAGTTATGATATGAAATCAAACCTATTGTTTCATAAAAATAATGTTTTAAACCCGATAACGCACGTAAATTATAATCTGGATGAAACTATTCCCTCAGTTTTTAATTCTTCTATAAAAGCATCAACAACCTTATCTTTTTGCTCTGGCGACAATTCCCAACTAAAATTCATTTCTTTGGACTTTTTACCTATTTTAATTTTTACTTTAGTAACACTTTCATCTTTTAACGGTTTTGCATTGGCGAAAAGTGTTGAAAGAACACCTCGCAATGAATCATATGTAAAATTTGAGATGACTCCTGCCGCTACAGAAATCACAATATTTGCAATCTCACAATCGCATCTCGCATTAATTATGTCTATTTTAAATTTGAGGTTTTCATACATGAGAATTTCATCGTCAAAATCGAGACCTTCCAATATAATTTGATTTTTCATTTAAATTGATTCCTTTAATTTATTTTGTGACCAAAAACAAACCATAACTTTCTTTATAATAAAATGGTTCATTAACTATTTTAAATTGTTGCTCTTCAAGTAACCTTATCATCACTGATTTAGTATATTTATTTGAATATAAAACTAAAATTCTTCCTTTGGTCAATAAAATATCTCGTTCTCCTAATTTTACAGTTCTCTTAGAGTTTACATGAAATTCTTGAGCAATTGTTACGCGTCTATAATCTTCAAATAGCTCCTCACTTGTGTCATAATGAACCCGAGGAAGTATTTTACCGTCTTTAGGGATGGTGATGCTTGCTTGTTTTAATATTTCGCCAATATAATCTCGATGTTTACTACTTCCATACATTTGTTTAAGCTCGTTTTCTTCTTCTTTTGTGAGCTTGCCTTCTCTCTTCAATTGATTATCAATTAAAAATAAATCTCCTTTTTTCATGACTTTATTAATTTTCGATAATAAGCTTGCTTCTGGAAAATTCCCTAAAGTATTACCTAAAAGAAAAAATAAATTTCTTTTATCTTTCGTTATAGCCTCAGCTATTTCAGGCAAATCCATAAAATCCCATTGATATATTTTCAAATCTAAACGTTCATAATCCTCATCAGAGAGCTTTTGTTGTATCCCCTTAACTCCGGCTTTAATCATATCTTCACTTATATCAATTATCCAATATTCTAAAACGCCTCTTGTTTTTTTTAGAAATTCATTGATTATAATAGCATCTTTTGTTCCATCGCCAACGCCAAGACTTATGAGACGAGTTGTTTTTTCATGATTTAAGGCTTCATCTGTAACGGATGTTACATTTTCCTCAAGCAATCGAGTTGTATGAGAAAATAGAGTATATCCTGTTGAATGCAATAACTCTATATATTTTTGCGTAACTTTCGCTCTTCTGTAAGCAAATCTTGACTCCAATTGCTTATTTTCGAGACACTCAGCAAACTTTTCTTCGAAAGACAACCAATTTTCTTCAATACTCCTAATTATAGTTATAAACTTTTTATGTAATTTATTGTTATTATTATCATCAAAAACATTAGGTAGACAAACGGGAAAATCTGCGTTAAGTATAGATGTTTTTACACAAGGTTTTTGCTTCCTTTGATATTTGATAGCTGTTTCGGGAACACTTTCCATTAAATATCCGATTAAATCTAAAAGATGAATAGATTGTTTATTTGTTTTTTTGCAATCACCACATAACCCATTTAGTAAGCAATGCGTAAATATCCCACCAACTTCCTTTATTTCCCATGAAGGTTGTTCCGGTAAACTGGATGCAATTAAAACGCGCCCTTTATTTAAGGTATCTGTAGATACTAGTTTTTCAATCAAATCTTGCGACAGTCCATTATTATCATCATTATCATTTTCGTCTCCACGTGCTAACACACCAGAACTACAACAATCAAAAAGAAATAATACATTATTTGCTTTTACATCATTGAAAATTTCAACAATAGTACTTTCAGGCAAATAACTATTTTCATTATCTGGTGAATATGCGTAGAGAGGCAAACAGTAATTTTCATTTAATAAGACTTCACCATGTCCCGCAAAGAAGAAGATTAATGTTGATTCATCATCTATTTTAAGAGATATTTTATTATAAGCTTCAATAATACCAGTTTTTGTAACAGCTTTGTTTTGTAATAACATTAAGTTTTCGGTATTATATCCACCGACACTTTTTAAATGCTCGTAAAACTTACGTGCGTCTTTTGAAGATTCTCTCAAGTTACCGATTTTATCACTATCGTATTTACCAATACCAATAATTAAAGCATAAGCGTTTTTATAAAAAATATGTTCGTTCATAACAAACCTCCATAATATTAAAATTATTTGTATTGATAGTGTCTTTTCATGTGTGCTACTTCTTCCTAAAATTTATTCAAGAATGGTTATAACTTTTTCAACTGTTAAATTGAAATCTAATTATATTTAATAATTGATTTTATAACATTTTTTGGTAAACACAATTTACTCCATCCACACATGCACCACTTTTATAGTATATATCACAAATATTCGACAAAAACGGACAAAACGCCAATAAATATACCGCTATGCGTAATATCGCAAGTCGCAACACCGCAAAAGCTTATAATTATAACCCCCTTCGTATCATCAAAATTAATATTCGCAACAAAAAGGAGCGATATAAATCGCTCCTAATATGTATGATTTGCATTAAGACAACAAACACCTCTTCAACGCATCATAAAGAATCTCCGCATCGCCCCCAGCTTTCGCCTTACAGCTAAGAGCTTTCAACAGAATCACAGCGCCGTCTTCGTCCAACGCGGCGACCGCCTTATTCATCTTCGCCGAATTGTCTAACTGAATAGAGAACAGCGCAGTATCGGCTTTGAGCGGACGAGCTGGAGCCGTCGGTTTTTCTGCTTTCGGTTTACTTCCCGCAACAGGTTTAGCGGCTTTAGATTTAACAGACGCGGTCTTAGTTTTCTTAGGAGCGGCAGGCTTCACAGCTTTTACCGCCGGTTTCTTTGTTTCGACTTTTGCTTCTGTTTTTGTAGGCTTCGCTTTACTTGCCGCTGATTTCGCAGTTTTAGCTGTTGTTTTCTTTGCCGCAGGTGCTTTCTTCACAGCTTTTGGCTTAGCGGAAGCAGATTTGCTATCCTTATGTTTATCATAAAAGCCTTGCATAATCTCGCCGGTGAAGGGCTTTTTATCGTCGCTCTCTCCGGTGTAGTAGTACGGCGAAACGCCGAGAACCTGCGCCATTGCTACTACATACTTTGCTGAAATAGCTCCGCTTTTTGCAACAACAGAGTTGAAATTAGGGGCACTTGCAAGCTCGCGTATAGCTTTTTTATTTGCTGTTGATGCCGCCCTATAATCCTCTGCAACCCTCGCTTTTGTCAGTTCTGCGTTTACACTTACATTGCCGCGCTTTAAACCCTCGATTTGCTTTTTTGATAACATTGTTGTTTCCCTCCAAAAGTTGATAAACTCGAATTTAGTCAAATTGTATCACAAAACCCGAATGTTGTCAAGAATTTATTATCTCACCGATTCTGATTACATCATTGAAATTGATGCCAATAACTTCATTACAATTTTTGCACAGTTCATTGTTGTACTTCTTCAAAATCGCTTCATCATCAGTATTCACCGTCACCGTATACGTCATGCTTTGCAAGCATAAATGCGCTGATGAAACGTGTTTGAGGTCTTTCCAGCCAATTCCGCAGCATAAATAAAGCTTGTCGACCTCTTGCATCATTTCAATTTTATCTGTATTTTCCTGCACCCGACCGCAATCAAATACGGCTAAGTTATATTCCTCAATTCCTGTTACGACCTCGCGGGCAAAGACGTCAATACCATTCACAGTGACTAATCCGTCGTTTTTAATACCGTCAAAATGCTTGCACAGACAGCTTTGCTCGAGCTCTGCATTCTCACCTGTCAGCACAAGCACAGCCTTGCCGCCGCGTTCGATTGTACTGCGGCATAGGCTCATTGCGAATGTCGTTGCACCGACCCGCTTTTGTGAACCAAAAACTGCAATACTCTTATGCCCGATTAAACCTTCGGGGTTCTCGGTTTCTTCGCTCTCGACCTCGGCTTCAACTTTAACGATTACGTCTTCGGGTTTTTCAGTTATAAGGAAGCGTTCATATTTTTGCTTGGATAATCCGTCTGTAATAGCTTCTTTTAAATCCTCCTGTATTAATTTGTAATTCTCAGCCTCGGAAGCCTTGTCATAACCTGCGATTACGTTAGTAAAGCCGGATTTAATAAGCTGATGCAAAAATAAATCTCCTGCTGATAAATTGACGCAATAAATAATTATAGTCGCCTTTTCATTCTTTCCCCGCAACTCCGTGAGCAGTTCGATTAATTCTGTGCCCTGCTCAGATATGATATTAATGTCAAAAACGAAATGCGTTTCAGCCGAGAAATTCTTTAAGTCGGATTTGATGAAGCTCCTCAAACTCCAGCGCGAGCCTATGAAAGAGCGGGGTTTAAGGATTTCAAGCTCCTTTGTAATTGCGTTTAAAATGCCTGCGTTTTCTTTTGTTGCTATAAGTAGTGATTTTATCATAGTCAATTACCTCCATTTACTGATAATAACGCCGTATACGCGTTTTGAATTATCGTCGTATTCCTTTATTGTGATTATAACATTGTCGCCGATTTGAAAATCATCGTCGCTTTGATATGCAGAGTATTTGCATAGACAATCGAAGTCTTCTTCTAACTTGCAGAAAATCAAGCCTTTGTATTTACCGATAATTATTGATTTACGACGGCTGTTGACAGGGTGACGTTTGCGAAGCCCTAAAAACGGGTGCGGTCTGGCTTCACGGACAGAAATCGTAAGAGCCTCCGCTATAGGTTTTCTTTTGTTTACGCTTTTGATAATCGCAGGTAAAGTCTGTCCCGTAGAATAATTAAAACGAAAATCTGAAAACGCAGAATAACGCAGTTCATTCCACATCAAGTTTATATCAAATCCGCCGACCTCAACGAACATTCTTTTCATTCCTACTGCAAGCACGTTGCAGGTTATGCGGTCATTGACTTTCGGTTTGGTTTTGAAGAATTGTTTCCGCCTTATTTGCGTAGCTGCTATTCTCGAAGCTACACAGACGCCGTTTTCGCGGTCGATATTCTGAATTACGTAATCTATTTTTGCGCCGAGTAAGTTCTTGGTTATTTCTGCAGGTATATTCTCGGCATCATCCCAAAGAAACTCATGGGGAATAAGTACCTTGACTCGGTATGCAATTATAATTGCGGCGAGTAAGGGTTTTCCGTTGCTGTCAATTGCATAGCTGTCAATTCCAAAAACCTCGCCTGTAAGTAAAGACCGCGATTGATATGAAGCGTAAATAGCGTTCCATTCAGCGCGTTCTTCCGGTGTTAAATCTCTGTCAAGTTCTGATGTGCTTAACTGATTAAAGTTCATGCTCGGTGTCCTCCTCTGTTGGTTTATAGTAATTAAATCTGCCGTACTCCTTGACGGCAAGCAGATAGCTTCGTAAAAACGGGAAGCGCAGTTGTTTATTATTTGCAATAATAATTATCATTGCGTTTTTCTCACTCATGGGTAATTTAGATACGTTTTCGGCTTTGCAAACACAAAAGTTGCAACTTTCACCCTTGATTTCCTTTGAAAACTTCAATAACACAGGGCTTTTTCCTCTTTCAAAGCTGTTCATTCTTTTGTTATAAAAGGCTTGCAGAATCCGTAGAGCCTCCCGTATGTCGGGATTAGGCTCGGTGTCGGGCATATAGAGGATTTCATCGTCCTTTATCATTATAACCTTCATGCGTAAAAGCCTGTCAATATCTTTGTTTGCATTACGGTTGCCGAATTCTTTTTTGAGCAGAAAATATAACTGCTCACGGTCGAGCCCGTTAAACATTGTTACAAGTTCAAGACCGCGTTTCATCGGGTCCGGTAGTAGCATTTTTTTCACATCCTTTCGCTTCATAGCTTGCAATTCTATTTGTTTTGTTCGTGGTTTGAGCAACCATTTCAGCTTCTTGCTCATTCATATGCTGTAATTTTAACTGTACGCCAATCTGCTTTTTGTCAGTCTTATAATCCTTCGTAAACTGCTTCGCCACCGCATTAAGGGGTATATCAGGCTTCCCGCACCACGAGGGTTTGTAGTCGGTTATTTTAGAATAGCTGAGCTTTTCAAACGCAGGGTGCTCATTAGGTATGATTTTGGTGAGCTTCAGCGGCTTCTGTCCGCGAACGAGAGCTATACTTTCCTCAAAATCCATGCGCCGTATTTCATCGGGGAGCATTAAAGCTCTGCCTGTACTCGTTTTGTTGTGTGTATACGGTCGTGTAGTGTGAAGCACAGGCGAGAAAAGCGGTGTCATAGGAACCATTGAGTTATTTACACGTACAGACATATCCCCGCACTGCTTTGAAATCATTTCTGCGGTCATTTGGTCGTTACAGCCCAAAAATAGCTGGCAATCGCAGTTCCCGACAATTTCCTGCCATTCCATGCGCGGATAACGGTCAGCAAGCTGAGGGATACTTTGAATGATAATCTGTATATTAATACCCCGCGAACGTGCAGTAGAAAGCACTTTTTTGAAGTCTAAGAGCTTCCCGATATTGCAAAATTCTTCCAAGATTACATTAACCGGAACAGGCAATCTGCGATTCGCGCCGTGCTTTCTTGCATAGTCCGAAAGCCGAACGAACAGCAACGAGAAAAACATCGACGACAAGAATTCCATACTGCTCTCTTGGTCGGAAATTACGCAGAAGTAAGCGCATTTTTCTTTGCCGGGCAGTTCAAGGTCAATGTCGTCATACATCGTGATTTTATCAACGAATCTGTCTTGAAACACGTTAAGCCGTGAGCCGAGCCCGATTATGATATTACCGAGTATTTGCGGGTTCGCCTGCTTGAAAATACCGTACGGCGGCAGGGCGCAGTGTCCGGGCAGTAAGGACTTGAATTTCTTGTCAAGCGCGGCAATATTATGAGTTGCGAGCATACGGTAAATAGTTCCGATGGAACGCTGCTCAATCGGCAGCAGATTTCCACCCTCGTCTGTCATGGTTAAAACATAATGAAGCAGAGCCATGAGCAGGTTTTTCTCGGATTTTTCCCAGAAGTCTTGTTTTTCCTTTGCGTTGCTGGTGTTATTGATAATTATTTCTGCAATGGCTTGAACGAGGTTTTTATCAGCCTCAAGGTCACGGAAGCAGTTAAAGCCGTCCGAGTTTTGTTTGTCGAGCAGGTTGAACACCTTGACAGTATAGCCTTTATTACGCAGATAATCGGAATACGATTCGTAAAATTCGGCTTTCGGGTCTACGAGTATTACGCTTTCGCCTCTTTCTGCCGCTTGCAATATGAACGGCTTGACAAATCCCTGTGATTTACCTGTACCGGGCGCACCGTAAACCAGGATATTGTTATTCATGCCGATTCGCTCGCGGATTCCTACATAAGTATCCTTGTTTTCGAGCTTGCCGAGCAGAGTAGTCCGTATATCACCGATTTTCCCTGCGTCAAATACGCTGTTACTGCCGGAAGCAACTACTTCTTTAGCAGACAGCCAGTTCGACGTTCCGTGTATACCTTCGGGTAGAATCTCCAGTCCGCGCTTCTTGTCTTTAATTGTCTTGTACCCCGAAATAAGGCTGTAGCCTCTTTTTGTGAACAAGCAATACATCAGAATTACAAAACCGATGATTCCAAACCCTGTAGGAGAGAATACCGCGAATATGTTCTTGAATGGGTTAAACTCTAACAATGGCAGTTCTGTCTGCTTGAACGTATTGCTTATACCGTTTGTAACGCTGTTAATGGTCATTCCCAAGACATACAATCCGCTTATAATCATTAGAATATGTTTTATAAACATAGCGTTATTTTCCTTATACGGTTGCAAGAAATCAATTATCGTTTCTATTAAATTTTTCTGCAAGTACACCATCTCCTTTCTCATTTCTGAATTGTTCAAGCCGCCTGTTTTCAAGCGGCGGGATTTGTAAAACATCGTTTAACACTTCGTTTGTGTCAATCGAATAAATTGCGGCACTGCGCCCGTTAAGTAAAGCTCTGAGTGCGTCTTCCTGCTCTGTCAGAACAAGTATGTGCAGATTCTCAGTTAATCTAATAGCTTTCTCTAATCGCTTTACATCAAAGTCGATAAAGATAATGAGGTGCTTGTTTTCGTCAAACACAGCGTCAAGATAATTCGCGGGCGGTTCACGGAAGGTCGCGTCAATCATATACCGAGCCAGTTTTTCTTTGTAATTTTCCGTCAGCATAATTTGAAGCTGGGCTCTTCCGATACTGTCCGCTGGCACGAGATATACAGGTGCGGTAAATAATTCAATCGCCTGATAGAAGTCGGCGGCGGGAGAAGCGTTTTCAATAATTTCTGCCGGGGGGCGATTTACATAAGTCTCTGCCATTTCCTTTAAACTGCAATCCGCGATATACATTATTTCTGCAGGGACGTGCGCCCGAATGATTTCGCACTTGAAAACGCTTTCATCAGTGAGCGGGTAGAATTTTTCGGAAGTGTCAGATACGTTATACACTGCGTAGGTTACTTTATTTGAATAAAGTAACCCGTTGAATTTAGACATACCGACCATATTCTTATATCCTTGTCTCCTCATTTCTGCCGATGACAGATAGGCAGGGTTGACTATGACTTCCTTAATAACATCTTTTAAAAACACATCGATACCAAGCTCGCATAGAAATATAGATACCTGCGCACCCTGATGCCTGCGCTCCAGTGTTCTGCCAATAACACGTGTTCCTGTTTTTGCCTTAGTCCCCGCTTCTAATAAAAGTTTTACTCCTGCATTCGTAAGACGGAGGTTTGTATTCTCTCTGGTGCTTTTCAAATAACCGCGTTCAAGCATATCGTCTAAGAACTCGCCCAACACATTTTTAATAATTTCTGCCGGGGCATCTTTATGTGCTCCGACAATCCGGAGCACATCCATTTCTGCCTTGCTGATTAACATACGCTTATTCCTTTCTTATATCTAAGCGGTTTTTGAAAAATCACGCTCTTTTTATCTCTCAAACGTGCATTTTAAGCGGATTATACCACTAAGCGCAATTGCATGGTTTTGTCAGTTCAAAAGTGATTAATTTCTTAATATGCGCTTAGTGGTTTTTCTGTTATAAATTGTTGAAATTAAGATAATGCGCCGCAAAGTCCGCAATATCTTCAACCGGAATTACATAAATATCACAGTGCGGGTCATTCTCTTCATGCACCGAAAACAACCCGAGCGACATCGTAAACTGATTGTCGTCGTCAAATATCCGTCCTTTCAGCGCGTTCGGAATTGCTCTGTAGCCTTTGTTGTCATGGTCGTAGCTTTGGGCTTTCTCGGGGCTTGTGTGTTCGATAATCACTAATAAAGCTTGCTCGTACTGCGGCAGATAACCGGCATATTCCGATTGAAGGTCAAGCAGCTTCGTTACAGTGTTTGAAAGCCGCCTAATTTCGACATGGTTTTTATCACTCGGGAGCAGCATTTCAATCCGCAGATGAAGCCAGCTTTCACCGATGATTTCAACCGAGCCGCTCGCTGAGGTATTACAATCGGAATCCTTTTTCAGCATATCCGCAAGCTCGTTGTTCACCTGCGTTTCTTCAAAGTCCGATATGTACTGCTTCAGCTTTTCCCGCATTGAGTCAAGCTCATATATAGCCCGCTCGAATTTGCTTTTTGCCATTTTTCCGTCAAGACTAATCAAGCCTAAGCCCTCGGCAGACAGCCGCTTGGCATTACTTGAATGTCTTAATAATTTTTCTCTGTTATTGTTCATTTAAAGTCCTTTCTAAATCTTCACGATTTGTTGTAATTAGGTCATATTCTTTCGAGCTTCCGCGAAACTCGACGTTAATTCGATTCCGTCCGGTGCAAAGAAGCCCGTTCCCGCGTCCGTTGCGGATAATCTGTAAGGTTTCTTCATCGCTGAGCGCGAGATATTTCTTCACCGTCTGCGCCTCGTCTTCCTCTAATTGCAAAATAATCTTAGTACGGCAGTTGTTGAGAATTCCTTTGCCGTATTTGCCGTCCGAAAGTGCAAAGAAGTCCACCAAATCCTGCGTCGCCGCAATCGCCATGCCGCCGAGCCCGCGGATGATTTTGAAGATTTCAAGCACGAAGTCCGCCGCAAGCTCATTCGCGCCGGAGCCTATAAGCTCCCAGACTTCGTCAAGGCAGACGGCTTTCTTTGTAATGCGTGATTTCTTCGCTTCATCCCAGACAAAATCAAGGGCAAGGAACATTCCGAGCGGAAGCAATCCCTTACCCATTTCCGATATATCTAAGACGATGTACTTGTTGTTGAGATTCACATTTGTCTGCCCGCCGAGCCGTGATGCTGAGCCCGACACGAACATACTAAGAGCAAGTGCGAGCCCCTTGGATTCCGCTTTTGCGGACAGAACACCGTGCAGGTCTTTGAGCGTAGGCATTAGCTTTAAAGTGTTGTCTTCCTTGTAAAGACTGCTGTTGTCGTGCGTAATCCCGAACTTGCTGTAGGTTTGAATAATAGCCGAATCGAGCAGAAGCTTTTCTTCGGTTGTAATTGTCGGATACAGCAACGAGAAAAAAATATGCAGCTTCTGCACCTTATCTGCCAAAACCGAGTCGCCGCGTCCGCTGTCGCTGTCGATATCCATTGAAGTCCGCCTTATTTCCATGATATTTATGCAATCTGATGAACCCGGTGACAGCTTTATGTATTTCCCGCCAATCGCTTCGCAGGCTTTCTTAAATTCCCAGCCTTTAAGCGGAGCGATTATAAATACCTGCGTCCCCTGCATCCGCAGGCGCAGGGTCATAAGCTGTAACAGGAACGTCTTTCCCGCACCCGACATTCCCATAATCGAAAGATTCGCGTTGCTGTATTTAGAACTGTCGAAGAAGTCGGCTATAACCGCCGAGTTATTGTGCCGATTGATTCCCATAAACACGCCTTTTTGGTCGCAAAGCTCAAAGCTGGAAAACGGAAACGAACCCGCAAGCCCCGAGGTCAGTACGTTTCTTCGCGACATTTTCTTTAAGTCGGGGTCAAGCGAAAGCAAAGGTAATGACGATAAATACGCTTCCTTCTGCTTGTAATCCGCACGCTTCACCGCTATATCCATCGCTGTACACATAGTTTCCGTCTGGGCGATTCGTTTCTTCAGGGTTTCCTCATCGCCGGCTGTAATCTCAATCAGAGTATGCATATAGTAGAATTCCTCGCCGTTGCGGTTCATCTCGTCTTTGATGTACATTCCTGCGCCAATCGCATCGTCAAGCTGTTCAAAGTCAATCCGCGTATCGCCGATGTCACGCATACGGGAGCGGTTGAGCATAGTTATTTTCGCGATTCTCGGCAGTATTTTTTCTTTCCGTAGCTTCTCGGCATAGAAACTAAACGAAATACCGTCGCCCGCCTCAACGAAAGGCGCAAGCCAGGCTGTGCTGTTCTGCGTGTTGTAACCATAGCCTGCGACATACAAATATGAATAATACACGCCGTCAACGATGATAAAGTCCTTGTTTGTCGTATCAATGCAGGCAGGTGAAAGCGAATTATCGGAAGTCCCGCGCTGTTTGTTCAGCATTTGTCTGAGAAAATCATCAGGATTTTCATGACAGACGAATTCCAAGCCGCAGTATTCAAGATAGCCGACAGCGTTATTAACATGGTCAGCAAGGCTTTTTAAAATCGCCTCATAGCTTGACGCTCCCGCAATGTTTTCGTATTGAAACACAAGAAAAAAACGATGCGTAATCGCTTCATTCACAGCCAAATAATTTACAAGCCGTGAGTTTTCCTGAATCATCACCTGACAATTCTCGTTCTCCTCATTATCGTGCAGCTCCTGCATATTAGTGCAGTAAGCGTCAATATCTGCCTTTCCTGTCTGCACGATGATTTGTAGGTTATACGGCGCGATTTTCAAATAATTCGCAAAGTAATGAATTATATTCTGCTGTTCAATCGCGCTTTTCAAATAGAAATTTACAGGTAGTACTTCTAAAACCTTGATATATCGGTTATCGGCGGTAATAACTATGCCGTCGCGAATGTCTTTAATGGGTAAGAACGTATGCGGGGACTGTGGACGGTTCCCGTCATCGTATTCGTGCTGTTTCCCGAACAGCCAAGCTTTTACATCGAGGATTTTCGGGATTTTAAAGCTTACGCCGCTCTTTTCGGGCTGTGTCGGTGGTTTGATTCTTGACATTTTCTCCTCCTGAATAAAAAATACAGCCGAAGAAAAGTAGCTTCTTCGGCTGTTTGTGTTAAATTATGCGGGGTTAATTAAATTTTTCGGTTAGATAATTGTTAATTGCGTGTACGAATTCTTCGGCATTTGTCAGTTGCGTTCTGGCATCCTCTTTTGAAACAATGTAAAAATCCTCATAATCGCATTCATTTCTTATGGTGAATAAATCATGGATTATTACAGAGAATCTTACATCAAAAACACTTGTTTTAATATATAGCTTTCGGAATTCGGATATAATTCCTGAGTGTTTCTTAGCGTCATAACCATCAAGCGCGAGAACAGCCCTCATCGCGGTATATATTGCATAATAAGAACGATTGACTGATGACTTCGCATCAACATCAATATTTACCTTTGAAACTTCTAACAAGTCTAATGCGGTGCTTAACCTATACTTAGATAAATCTTGTTTTTCTTTATCAAGCATATGCCGATACCCCCTCGTTAATAACATTCTGATAAAAAGGTACTGCACTTTTATATTTTTCAAAAGTATATTTATCTTGCAAATGGGTTGAAACTAAAATATCATGTTCCAATGATAAATTGCTCATAACTTCGCTTATTTTCCATCTGTACTTTGAAAATTCTACTTTTTCAATGTCAACCTTTATCATCACGTCAATATCAGAATCCTCATTGTTATCACCGCGGGCATACGAGCCATACAAAATAACGTCAACGAGCTTATCGCCGAAAATATTCTCGGCTTCCCGTTTTATCGTTGAAAGTATAGTCTGTAATTGACTTTGAGTACACATGAAATCACCGCCCTTCGTTCATAGTATATCACACTTAATGCTTGTTTGTCAACAATCCGATTAAAATTCAAGCACCGCCTTGCTTTTCCGCCACCTCCGGTACACTCTGATAAAGTTAATTAAGCTGTAATCATGTATGCCAATCAGCGCAAACCCGCCTGTCGGCACGACAAAAATCGCCGTCAGGACAATGTTCGCAGTAATTGAAAACGGCAGACAAAAAAGCGTGAAAAACAACAGAGGTACGCAAAGAATAACCGCTTCGACAAGATTCCTCAGCTCAAACAAGCCGAGTATTTTCCCCGCTTCGGTGTAATTAACGGGGATATATACAATGCTGGGTTCCATAATAAAATTCCTTTCTTTAGTTTAATTTAGATATGGACGCGGATTTATTGCCTTACCGTTTACTCTGATTTCAAAATGCAGATGATTGCCGGTAGATTTACCTGTATTCCCGACAGCCGCGATAATTTCACCCTGCGTCACTTCCTGTTTCTCGGTAACATAAATCGCACTGCAATGAGCGTAGAGCGTTTCAATTCCGTCCCCGTGGTCGATTTTCACAAGATAGCCGTAGCCTGTTTCGCCGAAAACGACAGAAACAACCTCGCCGTCCATGACCGCCTTTATGTCCGTGCCTTCGGGTGCTTTGAGGTCGATACCCGTGTGATAATCCGCACTGCCGTCAATCGGGTCTACTCGGTTTCCAAAGTTAGAAGTCACCGCACTCTGCCACCTAATCGGGAGGGGATTTATAAGCTTAATTCCCTCAATTAAAGCTCCGCCGCTTTCTATATCCGTCCCCGTAATAGTCGAATAAATCAGCTCCGCCCATTCGATTTCATCACTTCCGAAGCCTAAAATCTCCATTAATCTATACTGGTCTATGTAGATTATTTCCATTGTTCGTGTTACGGAAATTACGCTGTAGAGCGGTCTTTCTTCGCCCGTCTCCGGGCAAGGCGGAATCTGATGGGTTTTTCTTCCTGTTTCCGCTTCTGTAATCCGAGTTTCAAACAGGTTTCGGGAGAAATCCCATATTTCATTGTATGTAGGCATTGCGTTTTCTAAGTAAACGGCATGAATCGCGACAAACCAGTTCCTGTCCATTACTGAGCCCTGTTCTTTTATACTTCCCGATATGTTAGTATGCGAATCATCGTCATAATCAAAATCCTCGAAGGTATCCCAAAATGTTTTTTCTATTATTGACTGATGTTGGGTAGCATACCATCTGTAATCGCCGTAATAGACTTCAACTAATTCCTCCGCCGTTTGCCCGGACGAGAAAAGCGAACCGAAGATAATCGCAGGCAGGCTTAGAAAGAAAACCACGGGGATTATAATTAAAACAAAAGCGATTCCCGCTATTTTGAACCAATAATTTTTCACTGCTTGTACTGCCGCGCCTTTCACCCCGCCCATCATTGCGCCCTTGATAATTTTTCGGATTGCGTGGGCATGATGCGCCGTGTTGACCGCAGTTTGAAGTCCGCTCTTTTTAGCCATTATTATTCACCTCGCTGTTATTGTTATTTTCCACTGCCGCAGACGGCACGCTTTCGTTTACGTCAACCGCTTTCGCGTCGTTTTTGCCTTCCTTAACGGCAGGCTGTGACGTTCTGACCGGACTCGCGGCTTGTGGGAAGGGGTTTTTGCCATTATTCACGGAAGCTTGCTGATTCTTAGCGGCGCTTGCGGCAGGCGGATTACCATTAGCTCTAAGCTTTTCGGCGATTCTCTGAGCTTTAGCGTTTTTGCCCTGGGGGCAGCTACTGCCTTGCGGGGGATTTGCGCCTTGCGGAGAATTGCCACCTTGGGGGTGTTTTGCGCTTTGAGAATTGCTTCCGCTTTGCGGCTTTCCGCCACCTTGTGCAGTAGACTGCGCTTTCGTTCCCGGATTCGCAGAACCGGCGGTGTTTTTGCCATTATTAACGGCAGTCTGCGGGTTTTTACTCATAGCCGCAGAAGAACCGGGGTTTTTGCCGCCGTTAACAGTGCTACTCTGCTTCGACATTGAATTCACAGACGTTTTCGGCGAAGATGACGGAGAATTAGCGGCATTACTTGAATTCGCGCTATTTGCGTTGCTTGAACTCGCATTATTAACACCGCTCTGCGTTTTTGCGCTGCTTTGCATATTTGCTGGATTACTGTTTTTGCTCGATAAATTACTGTCGCCGAATCTGTTTGAATTAATCTGCGTAGAAGCCTTCGGCGCTGTGCTTTGCTTGCTTTCCATAGCATTTCCTCCCTGATTGGTTTTATTGCTCATAGCTGTGCTTGATTTCTGCTGATTGTTTGAGTTTTGCGTATTGTTACTGCCACCACCTAAAGCCGCCGCGTTATTTTGATTGTTGTTAGCGTTTAATGACGACTGATTATTAAAAGAATTATTCGCCTGCGTTCTGCTATTTACGTTTCTCGCAGAGCCTCCTCCTGCGCCGCCTGCTCTAACCGCTCTCGATTTCGCCGCCGTGCTTCTTGTCAAGGCACGCGCCGCAAGCAGTGTTAATGCCATTGCGCCGCCTCTGCCTGTTAGCGGGTCGCCTGTAATTGCAGGGTTCAAGCCGATTCGTGAAATTATGCTGTCAGCTTTTCTCGCTGTGCGTACAAGTGCAACTATTAAAATACACCACGGAATAACCGTCGCTGAGGTTGGGGTAGTTGACATTACATCTAAAGTAAGCTTCAAAAAAAGTACATTCAGAATCATCATAATAATCATTGAAGCGAACATACGAATATATCCTGTTGCGATGTCCTTTGTTGCCTTACTGCCGCCCATCGAGAAGCCGAGCGGCGCGAGAAGCGTCAAAATGCAGACTATAACGTATCGCTCACCTATTTCAAAGAACAGCTTTATAAACTGAAAGCCGATAACAGTCCCGATGATTATAACCATTATCCAGCTTGAATCGCCAAGTGATGTAAAAAGCGTTGCGTCAGGTGATGTGATTTTGATGCTTCTCGGTACGTTCAGCAGGTCAATTATTTGCCCGCCGAGGCTTAACCCGAAAAGGCAAATCGGCTTGCTTGTGAGCAGTAAAAAGCCGTAGATTCCTGTCCTTGCCAAAAGTGAAGCGGGGGACTCGGTTTCAAACCCGAGCCCCGCCAGCATCGCTTTCATTGCCTGAAATACTAAATTTCCGAGAAGCAACGCCCAGCCTACCGCCGTGAAAACATCGTATAAATCGAGGACGGCAGGCGCGTATTTCTCGAAAAAAACTAAGCTCGTTGTCATAACGTCAAGCACGGAATTCGCAACGAACGTTATGCAGTTTATGAATAAGCCGTAAAACCACTGGAACAAGCTCTGCATCATGCTGTTTACTATTGTAACCGCCTCCTTTTATTAATTTTTGCATTACTTATCCGAGGGTATTGAGTCCGCTGAACAGCGGAACTATGTATGCGATAAACGCACCTATGCCGTTGATAATTGCCCATGCAATCCAGATTCTTTTGAGCCAATCCCAAGCCTGGTCTGACTTATGCTGATTGTTTGACATCTTCGCACCGATTACGGCTACCGTGGTCATAAGCCCTGCGAGAACTGTGGAAAGCCCCGCGATTCCTGTATACACCTCGCGTATAATCCTGTTTGCGGCGGTGAATACGTCCTCAATTGCATAGGCGGGAATCGAAAGCGCGGCGAAGGCGATAAGGCAGACATAGCAGACAAGGGCAATTCTTTTCGTTTTTATTGCCTTAATTCTCTTCATAAAGCTGTCCTTCCTGTTCGCCTGTATCTGCTTCCGGTTCTTCTTTATTTGCACATTCTGTAAACGTATCCGCAAACACGTTCAGATACATACCGAGCGCGTCGTGATTTACAGCCAAACGCTGCAGGTTATACGGCATCCGCCAAAGTACCGAGCCGTAAAGATTGCCGATATAGAAGTAGAGCAGCGATAAATCCTGCAGTGCGGTCAGCGTTCCGATATTTTCTGCGATTCCGCTCAGCCCAAATCTGCGCGCGTTTCTGTTGCCTTTGAGCCGTTCGGCAAGCGAAGCTGCGAAATAGCGCGCCTCGGAGGTGATTTTCTCTTGATTTGGCTGCTCGGTGGGCAGTAAATAATCACGGTCAATCAGCAGTTGTGTAGCCGACTGCTTCGCTTCTTCGCCGCACAGGAAGAAGTAGAAATTCTTCCATTCCTGCATATATCGGTTTTGGGAAGCAGGGGCTCTTGTTTTGGTGTTTGTTTTTTCTGTGTTCATAGTGGTTTTTCCTTTCATTGTAAAAAATAAACGCTTGCAAAGCAAGCGTTGTTGATAGAATTTTAATCGTTTAAAATAACTGCCGCCAAGTGGAATTTACATCGACAGTTAACCGCATCGGCGGCAGATTCCGCCATAGGAATCTGAATGGGATTACTACCTCCACCTGACCCCGTACATTGAATTGCAACGCGCTGTTTGCGTCATACGGCGCAATCGGCGCGCTGTGCGTGGTAAAGCTGACGTTGCTGATTATAAGCTGACCTGCTTCGGCATTATTGAAATGCTCATTCAGCTTGCTTTGAATCCTGTTTCGTGACGTCAACGTGCTCTGCTGCCAGCCGGAGCCGCTGTTTTGGTGGCTTCCTGCATATCCGTCACGGAGCGGCTGATACATATTCACGAAATTGTCTGTGGTTTCCGAGATTATCACCGCCTGAAACTTATTGCGGATATTCGCGCTGATGATATTCACACGTATTACCTCGCATATTCCGAGCGTAATAATCAGCAGTACCAGCACAATACAAACGACAAACGGACAGCTTACGCCGTCCTTCTGCCGCAGTCTGTTAATAATTTTTTTCACTTCCAAAGCACCTCCGAGGTTCCCGTCGCAGTTGACGTAAGTGTAATCGGTATAGCTACAAAGCTAAAAAACCCTATATCCACCACTGTCGAAACCGTCACCGTAACGTCCTGACCTATTTGAATCCGCCCGATTCTGTCCCACGCCACGTCGGGGTTTAAGCCCTTGATTTCGTTCAAACGGTCAAGCCTTTGCGTGGTTTCCGCGCCTACACGTCCCGAAATTTCCGCTTCACGCGACAGCTCGTTCGCATAAGTATCAAGGTTCATTTTCGCGATAAATACAGGCGCGACTGCGAGCAGCGTGCAAAGCACGAGCATGGAAACGATTGTAAGCACTACAACATCTATGTAGCCTTCGCCTTTTTTGGATTTTGCGCGGCGTAAAATGTAGTAAATCCGCCGCTTTTTCTGCCTTTTTTCGAGCATGATTTTCTCCTTTCAAAAATGAAAAAGCAACCGCACAAAAAGTAGCGATTGCTTTAAATTATTATGTTGTTTTTCAGTTAAGCTTAACAGGTTTTTTACCACAAACGTGATACCCACGGAAGTTCTTTAAAAGCGGGGTCACTTGAAATCAAAGTCATGTTTTCGGTGAAAGCCTGTGCCGCTAACATTCTGTCGAACGGGTCACGGTGCGACCATTCAAATTTCCCTGCAAAGTGCAAATGCTTCGTGCTTATCAACAGCTCCTCTGCTCCGAGATTATGAAATATTTCAAGATAGTTTTCCGCAACATATGCATATTCGGGCAGCTTGCCTATGCGATGCTTGTTCATGATTTCATACGCAGTTACAGGCGATACGAAAATTTTAGAATTCTCATCTTGCATTGCCTTTTTAACAGAATCGCTTAACTTCACACTTTCACGAGCCGTCCAAAGAAAAACTTGTGTGTCAAGCAGGTATTTTACAGTCCCCATGCTTGTAATTCCTCCTCCGGCAGCGGGTCAAAAAAGCTGTCCGGCAGCGGCGGGACTTTATCTTTGAGAAAATCAAAGTTAATTTTACGTTTTGGTTCTTCGGCGACTTCGCTATTCACAGGCAGAACAATAACTTGAACCGTTCTGTTGCGGAGCATAGGCGGGATTTCAAAAATGCCGTCTAATGCCGCGCTACCTATCATTTTACTAATATATTCCATTACAATACCCCCCAATCCGTCACAAACGTGCTTGTGTAGCTTATTTTACCATGTTTCGGCGAAAATGTCAATAGCTTTTCAAAATATTAGAACATTAGAATAGTATAGCGATATTATCAACAATTTGATAAACCAGCACCACCCCATAAATCAACATAAGACAAACAAGCAGACTGAACGAAAGCTTCCGCACTCTCGGCGGTACTTTCTGCGCTTCGTTACGCAGAGCCTGTTTTTGCAGCTCCGAAAAGCGAATAGCGAGCGTTTCCCAGTAAACATTGGTCTTATTGCCTTTTACCATTTCAATCAGTCCGCGTATTACCTCCGACAAATTCGTACTTCCGATTCTGCCTTCAAACCGCTGTAAAGCCGCCTGATAATTCCCCGAACGCATATCCGCAATCGTAATAGTTATTTCACTTGCGAATTCCGGCGAGAAGCTGTCCTTGTGGCGGCTGAGGATACTTATTACATCGTGATTGCTTTTAAGCTCGTTCACAATCGTATACACGAAACGCGGTAAATCAAGCTCAATTTGTTTTCGCTTTTCCTTGATTCTGTCGGTGGTTTTCTGCCGTTCCTGTGCGAATTTCAGAGCCGCGAGAATCAAAAGCGGAATTGATAGCAAAGGGAAAATAAAGAGGAAAGGCAGGGCGAGAAGTGCAAATTTCAGAAACGCGTAAACCGCGCCTGCTATATACGCTTCGGGGGTTTTTGCGATTCCTGCGACCTTGAGCTCTTCCTCTAACATAGTTCTTTTATAGGGATTTATCCGCACGAAACGGGCAATAAACTGCAAAATGCTTTCTTCTGCCGCGCTATGAGCGTGTTTTTTTCGGCTCTGTCGCCGCAGAACCAACTGCCGTATGGTTTTCGTAGTCCTCATCGAAGGCGCCTTTACCGCAATCAGCAGGAAATTAAAAATGCCTATTGCAAACAGCATACCGACAATGGTTAGCACGAAATAAATAATTTTTGTCATATTACCACCTACCTTCTAAACTCAATCGGCTGTGTGTATTTGTAGCAGAGAATCCCCGTAATCACGCAAACCATAGCCGTTATGCCAAGCACAAGCTGACCTGCGAAGGTTTCAAACAGCGTCATGCACCAGTCCTTATTAAGTAAATACAACAGCGGAATATTCGCTAAAATCATAACGACCATTGTAATGTACTCACGGCGCGGACTCGACAGCATAACCGCAAGCTCAGCGTTGACTATGCGAATATCTGCAAGGCGGGCGGTTAATGGTTGTAAAGTATGCTTGAGCGTGTTGTTGTCTTGACACTCGATTAGGTTGTCGCACCATTCACGGAAAACCTCGTTATTTATGCCGCTTTTCATCTGACTAATAGCGAGCTTTACGTTGGAATTAATCAACTGCGTCTTTCCGAGGAATTCCTTGAAAACCTTCTTCACCGGCTCTCTTATGTGGTCAATACTGCTCTCGATTGCGTAGATAATATCGTCGTTTGAAATATATGACGTTGTAATAATCGACAGCGCGGTTTCGAGCTCCTCCGATAACTGCTTGTTATACGCCGCCGCTAATGCCTTTGCGTAGCCGTAAGGCAATATGAACGAAAGCATAGCGAACACAGGCACGAAAATAATATTGCCAATCATCGCGGCAAAAAGACAACCTGCGACTAAGCCGAGAACCGAAACGGAAATCAACACAGCGAATTTGTTTTCCGAGCCTGTAGCCTTGAGCGCGTTATACATATCCGACAAAGCGGCTTGCAGCTTGGATTTCTTTGCCTTACCCTGCGCTTCACGAATCTGCTGTTTAAGGCTTTTTTCCTTGTGCAGAAAGCGAAGCAAATCATTGCCGATTATTTCGGGAGTAAGTCCGAGAATTATAAAGATTCCGAAAATAATCAGACACATTGCGGTTAGATTTAATAACATCTTTTAACTACCTCCCGTATTTCTTCAGCTTTTGCTTCGGCATACCGTTGTCTGTGAGCCTCTGCATGAGCTCGTCGGAAATATTATTTTTCTTCACAAACTCCCCTGTAATCGTGATTTTGCCGTCACTGTTCCTGCTTTCGTCGCGTACCTCGTATGCCCAGAGCGGGCGAATGTCGTACTTATCGCCGTGCTTATACGAGCATTCCGCGATTTCCATGAGGTGCCGCTTGCCGTTTTCTAATTGCTTCATGAATATTGCAATAGGGAACGCTTCGCAGACTAATCGCAGAATAATATTAAACGGCACATTTGCATATTTTTGCAGACATAACGTGGCAAGACGGGTATAAATCCCGCTTGTAGAGCTTGCGTGCGTTGTCGTCAAGAGCGTATGTCCCGTGCGGCTCGCCTCCTGCGCCTCCCAAGCTTCTTCGTTTTTCATTTCAGCAACAACTAAGGCTTCCGGGTGCATCGTCAGCGCGGCGGTAACGAGGTCAAGAATAGCGATGTTTCGGCTTGAATCATCGCTGTCACGTGTTACCATATGGATTACGTTGTTGACTACGTTACCTGCTTCGCCGAATTTCCGCAGGTCGAATTCACGCACTGCTTTTTCAATTGTAATGAGCCGCTTGTGGTCGGGATAGAAGCTCATAATATCTGCCATGAAGGTGGTTTTACCCGAGCCCGTGCCGCCTGCGTAGCACTGCGAAATGCCGTATATGAAGCAGTCGCGCAGAAAATCGTGCATTTCCTCGGTGCAGGTATCATTCTGCACGAACTGCTCACGCGTTATTTTCTGCGGGTTGACGATTCTGATACTTGCACTTACGCCGATATGCGCGCCGACTATAATCGGGTGGGTAGCGGTAATGCGGATATTCCCATCAAGGTAGCCTGTAACAATAGGCTTCGATTCATCAAACACAAGCTTGTTATTATGCAACAACCGCCGCATGATGTCAATTGCGTGCTGAGGACTGCTGAAATGCTCCTTCAGCTTATACGGTTTCCCGCCAATCGGATGAACCGCAATATCGTCCCACGCATTTATATTCAGCTCCTCAATGTCCTTACTTTTCAGATACGGCGTGAGGAACGAATATTCTGCCATTTCGGTGTAAATCGAATCCACCACATCAGCGAGTATACAGCCCTCAACGTAATAATTATTGTCGATGATGAACTGCTTGATGTACTGCTGAAGCTTTTCCTTTCGTTCAAGCTGAGAACCGTCGTCGGTTTTATTCGCGTCATACAGCGTAGAAGCGTAATTCTTCGCCATATATTCCTGCGCTTCACTTAGCAGAATCGGAAAGGAAATCACGTTCTTGCGGACTGTCTGACGTTCCCTCTTAACGATTTCTGTTTTCTTTGATTTATTTCCAAACAATTTAAACTACTCCTCCTTCGTAAGATATTTGGCAATACCCTTCATGACCTCGTTGTATTTCGCGTCCGGAACAGGGTTTAAAGCCTTACCCTGATTCCACATTTCGGGAATACATTCGCAGAACGGAATTACACCTTCAACGTCGCCGATTGCGCCCTTCATGGTTTCCTCGTCCTCCGTGAAGCGTCCGTTGATGGTCAGAAGCTTTATGTAATTGTTGTAGCTGTACTGCTCGCTGAGCAGAATAGACTCCTGCGAGTGGAAAAACTCCAAGCCGTTGACATCACATGAAATCGTGTACAGTACTTCATCTGCCGTAATCAGAGTCTTTGAGGTAAACGCAGTGTGTACATCACTTCCGCAGTCAACAATTACATAATTTACGAGGTGACGGATTTGCATGAAGAAATCCTCAAGCCTGTCTGCTGTTGTAATCGGAAAGCACCGTATATTCTCGCCCGAATTGTAGCCTAAGAATCCGATATTATTATGCTCTTTCATTTCTGCGTGTATAGCTTCCTGTGATAATGTTTCGCAGGAGAGCAGCTTGCCGAGCGATAGATTGCAAGAGCCCTTAGAATCGGGGAAGATTAAGGGCATAAAGGGCTTCGTGTGGTCTGCGCCGACGACAGCGATTTTCGCGCCGCTTTCCACTTTGGCAATCGCTTTGGCTACATTCACAGCCACCGTCGTCTTATAGCTCCCCGAGTTGCCGTACACGGCGATGATTTTATGGACGTTCTTCAAAACAGCTCACCTCCGTACGGCAAAAGCTCGCTGTTCATCATGCTTGCAAGCTCCTCGGCGGCGGTTATGAGTTCCTCTAAGATTTCCGCCTGCAATTCGATGTAGCTGGCTTTCGCTTCTTCGTCTCTGCTCACGAAAATTGCGTGCAGATTAGTGTTTTCGCACTCAGCAAGGCGCAGAGCCTGTGCATTGTCCTGCAGAATTACTGTAATAGTTACAGGTAAGGCGATTTCACCGTTTTCATCGGGTACAGGCTGGCTGTTAATGTTGTCGATTCCTCTGTCAGTAGTTGTAGACAGAACCTCGATGTACAGCAGCTCGTCATAAATCGTCGCGACTTTCTCGTTGTCAACCGACACGATTCGTATAATATCGCCGGTCATTAATTTCCCCGAAACCCCGTAAGCAAGGCTTTTTATTGTAACAGACATGGCGATTTCGTTTTCGCTTAGATTACGGAGCATGGAATCGCTTGTGTCTGATGTTTCCGTAACCATTTCGGGGTAGACTAAGCTACCCGCGAAAAGGTTGGAAACGGCATATCTGCCGATGATGAGGTTTTGGTCTGTGATTGCTCTGTCGGGCAGGTTGTAGCTGCCCATTTCAACCACCGTCAGCATTTCGGGGGTTATTTGCTGTCCTTGAAGGACGGGTGATTTGAAGACAACTACGCTCGTTCTGCCCTCTAATGCCTTATTAAATAAAGGTGAAACCGCGAATACGAGGAAAAGCGCGGCGGCAATGCAGATGAGTCCTATAAATGTTCTGTTTTTAAGCAAGAAATATCAGTCCTTTCGTAAATAAAAATAAGTTTAAAGCAAAACCGCCGCACAGAAAAGGTGCGAGCGGTACTGCTTTTTTAGTTTTTTTGTGCTTTTGATAAACGCCTGCTGTGAGGAGCATAAGGCTCAGCCCGGTAATCACGGCTGTAAGACCGCCGTATGCACCGAGTACGAAGCCGAACGCTCCCGTAAGCTTGACGTCGCCCATGCCGAAGCCGTTTTTGCTGAGTATATTTGCAATAATCAGCGGCACGAAGCAGATTAAAGCGCCAGCTAATCGCTCCGTGACCGACAGATTATTGACAAAGAATCCCGCCGCCATGATAAGCGGATGCACGTAGTTCTCTATCTTACGCGTCCGTATATCATGGACTGAAACCCAAGCGAGCAGCAGAAACAGCACGGGAATCACGATTGTTGCCATTGCCGATATTAACCGAACAGGTTATTGATTTCGCCGTTCAGACGCGGCATGATTACGGTGTTCCAGAGAGCCACGAGCCCTGCGAGGACTAATGCTCCGATTACGACGGCGATGATAATTTTCACCGCGACGTCAACGTGACCCTCGCCGGATGTGTCGGTGAGCTTGTCCTTCGCTCTCGTGATGAAAGCGCAAGCCTTCGTTTTTGCTGTGATGATTGTGGTTTTGATTTTTTTCATGGTAGTTTTTCCTTTCTTGTTTGAAAAATGGTTTTAAATTAAAATAGCCCTGCTTACTTAGCTCAATGAGCGGAGTAGCAGGGTGCGGGGGGAAGGGGAAGCTTCGTTTGCCGGTTAAGGCGGGACTCCGGATGTGTATTTGTGCATGGGGTGACTCCTTTCTGAAAAAATAAAAAACATCCCAACAGAGAGTAATACTTTCTGTTGGGATGAATCTTGTTAATTCTTATTATGGATAATTATGATTTCTTGCGCTCGCATCGGGCTTTTCTTTGTAATATACGGGGTATTCCATCTGAGGCTTTTGTGTAACTTTTCGGTATCCTTGTATCCATGTGTCCGACCAGTTAAAAGGGAGCATTATTTGGTCGGCGCCGCCCTCTAAAACTGTTCCGCTTATTAATGTAATAGGCGCAACCACACCTACGTTGATTATAACGCCTTGGGGAACAAGTATAGCGGCTTCATAAAACTTGGTATTCCTCCACCGGATATCTAACGCTAAACGTATTTTCACATCAATCATGGATTCTGCATATTCCGTTGTTACGAATCTGCCTATTATTCTGGCTCCGTGACCTGATGACGATAAACCGAAAACCCTGTAGAAGAGCAAATTATCTAACGTAATGTATGTATTGTAAATCCCGTCTTTAAAACTGCCGGCATCAACTTCATTAAGTGATTCTTTATCGGTAATTTCAATTCTATCAGTTAAATCTGTTTTATGCTTTTGATTAGCACTGCCAGATACAAACCCCAACCCTAATGAAATCATGATTGATATAATTCTCCGTTTGTTTTACTTTTTCAAACATTTCATTTAACATGACCAGATAGTTTGAAAAAAATTCTGTCCTTAAACATATAATAAATCGCTCATAACCATTATAACTCATTTATTCAAATTGT
Organism: Oscillospiraceae bacterium; assembly: GCA_009781425.1. Classification (GTDB taxonomy): domain Bacteria; phylum Bacillota; class Clostridia; order Oscillospirales; family Ruminococcaceae; genus Ruminiclostridium_E. The sequence goes on along the minus strand of WQYC01000008.1, from coordinate 30,868 downwards.
CAAGTACGAAAGTTCAGTCATCTGACCGGAGCAACCCGCCAATCCTCCATCAGATTCCCCTCAATCACAATCAAATCGCTCACCTGAAACATCCTCAACCTCCCCGCAGGAGTATACGCAAAGTCGCTTCTCGTCACGATTTCGTAGTTAGTATTGTCCGGGAACCACCAGGGCGTGTAGTGCGTGCGCTCGTTGTAAGTGCTGAACTGATTCTGCCTGAACTCGAACCTGTTATTAACATAATCAAGCTGCCTGTTGAACCTCGTGTACCTAAACTCGGGGAAATAGGCGAAAACATACTGCGGTGCGGCAACTAAATCAGTCGTAGCCGGTGCGAAATAGTTGTTCGTAGTCCTCACGCCAGTCCCCGAATGATGCGTCGTGACCCGTATATACGGCTCAATCTCGACATTTATGCCGTATCCGCTTTTCATGAAAGTCCTGTTGTTGCGGGTATAGGCAGTTGGGCAATTGACGTCAGGCTTGATTCTGACGTAGGAATTCCGAATTTCGGCAGTATAGGTAATCCTATTGAATTGAATTCTATAATTAGTTTCGCGCCAGAGTTCGCGGGTAAAATTAAAGTTATCCCTCACAAATTCGTACTGCGTATATATTCCTGTTGCAGAGTTGTACGTATCGGGCGGAACATCCCACCAATCGTACCACCGCGAAGAAGAGCTAATCCTCTGCCAGTTGCAATCCCACACAGACCACGAATTTGAAGCCGCCGCGCCGCGCATAAGGTTATTTCTGCCCGTTGCCGCACCTGTCGCTGTGTAGCCGATACTTGACATAGTATCATTAAGCGTAGGGTCGGGCGGCGGGTTTTCCATGTCGTTGTCATAAATATTGATGCTCGCAGTAAGAGAATTGACGTATCTGTTACTAACGTCCGTGCTGTTTATGTTATAGAGCATACCTGTCGAGCTGGTGACTGTCGCAGTTATTTCCACGGGGAAAGCAGGTGTTTTCCACTTAATCCAGAAAAGCTGTTCACCGCCTGCAGGCATATATATGTTCGATACGTTATATGTCGTTCCGTTAATCGTCACTCGTGCAGAAGCGGGATTGAACGCTGTCCTTGCAGTTCCGGGAACCCAACTTCCTCCCGAACGCCGAACACTGCATAGTCGGAATGAAGTAACAACCCAAGTATCGGCAGGATAAGAGAAGTCAAAGCCGCCTTCGTTATCTGTCCATCCGCTGCCTCCACCGCCATTATCGCCACCACCTCCGCCGCCGTCATCACCTGAACCGTAGCTTATATACCCGATTCCAAGCTGAGCGATAATATCAGTATTCGGGACGTTTGAGTTCCGCGTTCCCTGCCATTCATTGATTCTGTACGGGCTTTCGGTGAATTCGTCTTCTTCTAAGAATATAGCTAATGGCAGGTTTTTTCTCGTGAGCGGAGCCATCGCCGTTGAAAGCGCACCGCCTGTCAATTGGTCGAACAGCGCGGCTTCCGTTGCGGTCATGGCGTAGTTGTAACCCTGATAGCGGAAATATGCAATCGGCTCTATAGCGAGCATATATCCCTCAGCTTGCATGGCTTCTAAATCAAAGCCAAACTGACCGATAATCCATTCATAATTTTCGTAGCTTCTAAACCATCGCCTTATTGCATTGACCCTTGCCGCATCTCCCGAAGAGTCCGCAGTCATTGAATTTGAAATGATTCGCGGAAATGAATCCGGTGCTTTTACATAATCGTAAAATGTCGCAGCTGATAATATGCTGTTTACGTGCAGATAGTCATGTTTTGTTCTGTGGTTGAAATTAATCATATTGCTTTTCGCTACATTGTACCTTGTAAAATCAATGACACTGCTGACGGGTCTGCCTGTCGATGAGTTCACGACATATACCCGCAGCCCATCGGCATCAAAAAGAAGCCCGCCGCCGTCAGCCGAGATTGCCCAGCCGTTATTGACCGAGCCTTGCCCTAAGCCTCCGCCCCCACCGTCTATGTTTGTGTTGATGTCAGCGAAAGTGCTCGGGGTAAAAATTGTAAAAGTTAAAAGTATACTAAGTGTTATTGCTAAGATTTTTCGCATAGTTTTCCTCCTTGTAAAAAAATCGCGCCTACTCGTGAGAGTAAGCGCGGTGTGGATTGATTTTTAACGTGATTCTCTGATTTTTTGGTATTCATCGAGCGAGATTACATTGCCGTTAGGGGTTACTATTTTATCGAGGCTTACAGTACCGTCAGCTTCTTGAAAGAAGTAATAACCGTCACACTCAACATCCATGACCGTTACATTGCCCTCTCTACCTGTTTCGACCCAGCCTAAAATCGGATGCCAGATATATTCCCGTCCGTCTATAATTGTTGTAGTATCGGGTGCTTGTTGTTCTTCTGCTGTTGGAATAGTCTGCTCAATCTGCGGGTTCTCAATGTACTGAATGTCATGCTCCGCGATAATCGCAACCACCTCTTCGGTGAAGGTTTCCGCAGGTGCTAATACTATTTCAACAACCTCGGGTGTCGGTGTCGTGGTTACTGCAGGCGGTGGAGTTTGGGGTTGTGCAACAGGTAAATCCTCGGTTTCATCCGGTTCTGTTTGAACTGTATCCGCTTCTGGCTCTTCCGGTTCGGGAACAGCAGGAGCTTCAAGTGCTGCGTTATCCTCGGCTTGATTGTCAATCGGAGGCAGTAAGGGCGGTTCTTCGGGAGTGAGAACAAAGAGCAGCGTAACAACAAACCCTATGACTAACACCGCCGCCGCTCCTGTGAGAAGCTTTTTATTTTTCAAGTTTTTCATAAAATATCATCCTTTCTATGATTTGTATGTTAATTTAATTATTTTTGACCTTTCCATTGTACTATATATATGCAATGGTAGTCAAGCGGGAATTTCTTTTGATAAATACTCAGAAAGTGCTTTATCGATGATTTCTTCGATTTCTGCGGGAGTTTTGCTTTCGGGGAAGTGCTTTTTAATGAAAGCGGGCTTCAATGAGAACGGCTTGGGCTTATCGCTTTTCGGCTTGCGAGTCTTTTCGCCCGATAAAATCTGCTCGATGATTTCTTTTGTTAAGGCTCGCTTTTCGGAATATTTCCGAAGCAGAGCCGCCATTTTCATGTCTACCTTGCAGTTGTCGCGCTTGATGATGTCGATGATTAGCTTCTGCATTTCCTTGTTCTCGATGAATGAAAGGTCATAAGCCGCTAAGAACGGGATATTACCTGTATCCACGTAAGCGAGTAGGTGCGGGTCAAGGTGCGTTGCCAAACGGACGTAGCGTGCGACGGTGTCTTTTGAAATACCATTTTCGCTCGCAATCTTTTCATCTGCTCTGAACCTTGTCGCAACTTGCGACGAAGCTTCTTCAACGCTGTCGCTGTGCGGATTTATGAGTGTTTCAATCTCGTTTATTAAATCATTGCGCTTCCCTTGACATTTGACGGCTTCGTAGTTATTTTTAAGACTGATAGCTCTCTCCGAGTAGGACATTTCCAAGAATCCCCGTTGCCTTAAATTAGTTTCAGTCACGATAAACATGGCTTCTTCATCAGTAAGGTTTTCCTTGATTATGACGGGACCCTTAGTAAGTCCTGCTAATTTTCCGGCATTTACCCGATTGTGCCCGCTCAGAATAAAATATACATTATTGCCTTTATCCCACAGCATAATAGGGAAAAGTATACCGGCTTGCTTTATGCTCTCCACCATATCGTCGAGCCTTGTTCCGCCATAAAGCCGAAACGGATGATTCGGGAACGATTTCATTTTACTGAACGCCATTTCCGATACGCTGTTGTTTTCAGCGACAGTGAGCGTATCTTCGTTTTCTTCTGTTTCAATGTTTTTGTTTATGAAATCGGGGTGCGGTTGAAATAACAGGGATTCGTCAAGCTCTAAAATTGGTTTAGGGGGAGGTTTAGTCGTATTCATCTTTTAACAGCTCCTTTACAAAGTTTTCATAAGCGACAGCAGCAGGGTTGTCCGGCATATATTCGCAAATCGTCTGCTGATAAAGGCTTGCCTCCGCTACCTTAATAGAGCGCGGAATCCGTGTTTTAAACACGTTAATCTGTCCTTTGAGGTTCTTCTCAAGCATAGCATTAACCGTTGCTGATACCCTTGTCCTCTCCGAGTCCATCGTAACCAAAACGCCCGCTATGCTTAGATTTTGCTTGCCGTTCTGCTTAATCATGTGGTAATGCTTCAAAAGCTCCGAAAGCCCCTGCGCCGAGAATAATTCCGCCTGCGTCGGGATTATAATGCTGTCGGCACACATCATTGCATTAACCATCGGCGTGCCGATTTGCGGCATTGTGTCGATTATGATGTACGAATAGCGGTCTTTAATGGTTTTCACGTACTCATACAGCACATATTCCCGAAAATCTACGTTAATCAGATTTCTCTCTAACGTAAAAAGATTACTGTTCGACGGAATCAAATCCACACCGTTCTTTCCGCGGAATATGTAGGTTTCGGGGTCGGGTAGGGGTTCGCCTTGAATTATTTTGTTTAATAAGGTCGAGATAGTTACTTCCAACTGGTTAAGATTTTTCGCTCCGCACAACACGGAAGCGTGTCCCTGCCCGTCGAAGTCGATTAATGCTACTTTTTCACCTCGCTTTGCCAAGAGGTAGGCGAGAGTTGCGGCGGTTGTGCTTTTTGAGGTTCCGCCTTTTTCGTTTTGGATGGCGAGGATTTTTGCGGAGGATTTATTTTTTATTTTACTCATAAAAATTTCTCCTTTAATTCAATATCACATCGTTATCACATCACCGTCACGTTATCGCCACGATGATTTTGTAAGATGAAAATGCAATGTAAGGAGAGAGTCATATTTATAATTGTTTGATATACTAATTAACTTGTCCTTTATTTGTCCTTTGTTTTTACTAAACATTGCGTAAAAACGCCTAAAACAACTTAACAATAATGAACAATGCGAAACTATGTAAACGTGCTTGAAAACTGAATATTGCGGCTTTCCAAAGCACCAAAGGGGTGGACTCTGACTCCGTCATTCGAGGGTTCAAATCCTTCCGCCCCAATAAAAAAACCCCTGCTTTCTAAAACGAAGCAGGGGCTTTCATTTCATCTATAAATACTGTCCCGCCTGAACCCGCCACATTTCTGCATATTTCCCGTTGCTTTTGAGCAGCTCGCCGTGGCTTCCCTCTTCAATGATTTCGCCGTCCTCAAGCATATAAATCTTGTCGGCGATTCGCGTTGTTGAAAGCCTGTGCGAAATAAACAGTACCGATTTATTCTCAGCGGCTGTGAGCATTGAACAGTTGAGATGATATTCGGCAATCGGGTCGAGCGCACTGCTCGGCTCATCGAGAATAATCAGGTTCGCGCCTGCATAAAACACCCGCGCAACTGCTAATTTCTGCCCTTCTCCGCCCGAAAGATTAACGCCGTTTTCCTCAAATTCAGTCGTGAGATTGCTTTCAAGTCCGCCCGACAATGAATTAAGCCTTTCGGAAAAGCCACTTTTCTCAAGCGCGTTGCATACATCTGCATCACTGCCGTTCTCTGCAAAGTCAAGCAGGACGTTTTCTTTTACAGTTGCGGCGAAAATCTTAAAGTCTTGGAACACCGTTCCGATTTTGCGGCGGTAATCCTCGATTTCATAGTCCTTTATATTCACGCCGTCAAGCAGAATTTCACCCTCATTCGGCTCGTAAAGCCGCATAATCAGCTTAATCAGCGTGGTCTTCCCTGCACCGTTGTAACCGACAATTGCGATTTTACTGAGCGGGTTAATCGTCATGTTAATATTTTTCAAAACGTAGTCGTTTTCGCCGTAAGAGAACGACACGTTTTTTAGTTCAATTACTGTCGGTGTTTCGGGAACTGCGCGGTTTTCCGCACTTACAATTTCAGCCTCGGTATCAAGGAAGCTTTGAATCCGCTCCATGTATAAGCTGACCTCAAGCGCGATACCGTAAACCTCACTGATTCTGCCGAGCCGCCATTTCGCAGTCGCGGCTGTTCCGCGTAAAACCGCAACCTGACTGTATGAAATCGTTCGCAGAACCGCCGCGCTGTAAACTAAATAAGCTAAAAATAATATATCAATAATGAAATCCTGTGCAACATAATTTTTAAGAAATTCAAAGCCGAGCCGTCTTTTTGCATACTTTTTATCGACAGCCAAGGTTTTGTCAAGCGTCTCGTCGTAATCCTTCATTATTTCCCTTGAAACCTCGGTGTTTAAGCGCATTTCCTTTGCATAGTCGTTAAGATAAAACACACGGTTTGTATAGCCGAGCTTGCGTTCAAGCGGGTTTCTTTCAGTGCGGATTTTAAAATTCAGCTTACTCAAAAGCTTATTACTGAGCATCATCATGAAGAAGGAAGCAGCGACAAACACAAACGAGCGCGGGTCTTTCACAATAAAATAACCGGAAGCTAAAGTTAGCCCCGTAAGCCCCGAAACTAATTTAGACATAATATCGAAGTTGCGGTTTATTTGATTTCCTGCCTCTGAAACGGCAAGTATGTAGTTATTATAAAATTCGGGATTATCGTAGCAGCCAAGGTCGATTTCCTTTGCTTTTGCATACAATTGCTCTTTTAAGGAGCGTTCAATTTTAGGCACAGCGCGCTCTCTTATTTTGTTCCAGAAAACTGCATTATAAAACAATCCGACTGCGACAAATACGAAAATCAATAACAGAACCTTCGCGACTTCACCGAAAGACCTGCCGAATTCAACGCTCTCGAGAACAAACGCAAAGCCGATTGTAAACTCAAGAAAAATCGAAATTTCGTTTCTCATAAATTCAACTATGAGCGCGAACATATAACCAGGAGCGGTTTTAAAAGAGAGCTTTGTCAGGTACATATTATTGCGCCAGACCTGCTTTAAGCTCTGCTTATTTTTCTTTTCATTCATACAGCAGTCACCTCCTTGAAGCTTGAATAATCTTCAACAGCGAGGTAATTCTGTGCCTGCATGGTAAACATTTTGCAGTATTCGCCTTTATTTTCCATAAGCTCTAAGTGAGTCCCCTGCTCGATAATCGCACCCTTTTCAAGCATGAAAACTAAGTCCGCGTCCTTAACGGACGAGAGCCTGTGCGAAATAAAAATTGTTAAATCGCTTTCCCTGCTTTCCTTCATAATGCCCTTATAAAGCTGATATTCCGCAATAGGGTCAAGCGCACTGCTCGGCTCGTCAAAAACCTTCACAGAGCTTCTCTGCGCGAAGGCGCGCGCTACGATTATCTTCTGCACTTCCCCGCCCGAAAGAACTGCACCGTCCTCGTCGAATTCTTTTGTAAGTACTGTGTCGATTCCTTTCGGGAGCGACTTTATTTTTTCTAAAATACCCGCACGCTTCAAGGCATTTTCAACTATTTCGATTTCGTCTTCGCCGTCGAACTTAACGCCCATAAGCACGTTATCCCGAACAGGCATTGAAATCGCTTTATAATCCTGAAACGCCGCCGCGAACAGCTTTCTGTAGGCTTTCAGGTTATACTCTTTTATGTTTATGCCATTAACAAATATCTCGCCCGTGGTGGGGTCGTAAAGCCGAAAAAGAAGCTTTATTATTGTAGTTTTTCCTGCGCCGTTATGTCCGACGAGCGCGGTTGTTTTTATGTTACCTTCGATTTTAAAAGAAAGATTGTCGATGATTTTATCATCTTTTGCATAACCGAAAGAAACATTGCGGAACTCAATGCTTTTCACGTTTTTATCGGGCATAAGCCCGTCCCCGTTCTCGGGGATTTTTTCTTCGTATTCCATGAACCCGCGAAAATATTCAAGGAATCTGCCATTTTTCAAGGCACTCTGAACATTCTCAAAAAGCCCTATTAAAATCCACGAGCAGGTCACCATTGCAGTGAACATAATCGCGAGCTCGGCAAGCCCCAGCGACTGCGAAATTATCGCACGAAAAGCGGCGTAAATCATGATTCCCTCAAACGGCACAGCGAACGTCAGAACGTTCTTAAACCAGTTAAAAATTATCGCCTTCGGCGCGTATTTATCAGCTACCTTGATTGTACCTTCAACAGACTCGCGGTAACGCTTCATCATCAGTCTGTGTACGTTTGAATAGCGGACCTCCTTTGCGAATTCCGCGAGGTGCATAACACGGTTGACATAGCCGTCGCGGCGCACGTTTTTTACGTTGTCTTCGTACTTTCCCGAGTAAATTTTGCTCATCAGATAACCGAAAAGAAAGTTCCCGAGTATCGGAAAAACTACAAATAAAATCGAAAGCTTATCAAGAAAAAACATTGACGAAAAGCCGACTCCCGCCGCGATAATCCCAAAAAGCACCCGAAAGAAATCCTTCACCGCTTCGGTCATTTTCCATGCCGCGTTGTCAAGAGCCATTGTGTATTTGTCGTAAAACGCCGCGTCCTCAAAGCAGCGCAGCTCAACGTTGCGCGCTTTTGCATAAAGCCGCTTATACAGATTCCGATAAATTTCGTTGTCGGTATAGCGGTAAACCATTGCATTCAGATAGTTGTTATAAATTGCAAAGAACCCGAAAACTATCGCTGATATTCCAAGAAAAAGCATGATTTCACCGAATGATTTCTCGTTTTCTATTGCGCCTATTACAAAGCGCAGAAAAAATATCGAGAAAAATATCCAGCCCGCGTAGTCAAATACAGTGTCTAATGCTGTGCTTATTACCCGCTCTTTACTTATGCTCCAAACTGTTTTTACGGCGTAAGCATTATTACGGAAGATTCTGAATTTCGATTCTTTTTTATCCATTTTTAAACCTCGTTTTTTATTCACCGGAAATATATCATATCACATAATAGCTGTAAAGTCAAATCTAATTTTGAATAAAGCATTTGAAAATGCGTAAGACTATTATTTAAAACGATTTCAACTTTTGAAAGGAACAAAAAATGAAAGCTATAATTATGGCAGGCGGCGAAGGAACTCGCCTGCGCCCTCTCACAGGCTCGCTCCCGAAGCCGCTCGCTAAGCTCTGCGGACGGCCCGCTGTCGAATACATTCTTGACCTGCTTATTAAACACGGCTTCACCGAAGCAGTGTTTACTTTACGCTATAAAGGCGAGATGATTGAGCGGCTTTTTGAAAACGAATATTACATGGAGCGCAGCTCACAAAAAGGCATAGATTTGCGCTTTTCTTACGAGGACGAGCCGCTCGGAACAGCAGGCTGTGTCAAGAAAGCGGCGGAGAATTTCACTGATGATTTTCTTGTAATCAGCGGCGACGCGCTTTGCGATTTTAATTTATCGGCGGCGCTCAAATTCCACAAAAATAATCGCTCGGAGGCTACGGTAATTACCAAGCAGGTAGACGACCCGCGCGAGTACGGCTTGGTTATTTCCGACCATGAAACTGGCGCAATTACCGGCTTTTCCGAGAAGCCGTCGTATCTTAACTGCATTTCCGACTATGCAAATACAGGCGTTTATTTTCTGAATCCGTCAATTCTCACGCTCATTCCCGACGGTAAGATGTGGGACTTTGCGCGCGATGTTTTCCCAAAGATGTTGAAAGAAAAACACCCGCTGTTTTCATTTGCGGAAAGCGGCTACTGGTGCGATATTGGTGATATTGACACCTATGTTTCCTGTCAGCGTGATATGCTTACGGGTAAAGTCAACTGCGTAATCAACGCGCCTAAAATCGCCGAGAATATTTTTTCTTTTAACCCAATTCCCTCCGATGCTTCGGTAATTGCTCCCGCCTATATCGGCAGAAACGTGCAAATCGGCAAGAACAGCGTGATTAGCGGCTGTGTTCTAAGCGATAATGTAACGCTCGGTGCATATTGCCGCGTCAGCGACTCGGTGGTTCTTGACGGCGTTATAACTGCAAACGAACTTGAAGCAAACGGCACAGTAATTTGCGAAAACGTGAAAATTAAATCAAACGTGCGCCTCTCCGACGGCTCGGTTATCGGCGAAAGCACGGTTATAAACGAAAACGCAAGCGTCGAAGCTGACGTGCGTGTGTGGCAGAATAAGACGATTCCCGCGAACACTGCTGTTTGCAACGATTTTAAATTCGGCAGTAAAAGTAAAATAGAAATAAGCGAGCGCGGAATTACAGGCGACACCAACATTGATATTACGCCTGATTTCGCCGCGAAAACAGGCTGCGCCTTGTCGGGGCTTCACCCGAACAACGTGCTTGTCGCCTGTGAGGAAAACAACGCTTCCGTTTCCCTAAAAAGCGCGCTAATAGCGGGAATTTCAAGCACGGGTGTTAACTCCTCAAACTGCGGCTTCGCCACGCTTCCCATGCTTATTCATCTAAGCAAATTAATGCTCGCCGATTTAATCGTGCATATCCGTGCAGGCGCGAAAACCGAAATAGTAATTCTCAACAGCCACGGGCTCGCGCTGACACGTCAGCAGGAGCGAAGCTTAGAGGGCGGCTTAAACCGCTCGGAATATCGTAATGCGCCGTCTGACGGCTTCGGAGCTGTCGGTGACATTAAATGCGCGGACGAGCTGTATATTTCCATGCTTAATCATATTTCAAGCTTCAAGTCAAGCTATAAAATTATTCTCAACTGCGTGAATGAGCGTCTGCACGCGCTTCTGAAGCCTGTTTTCGAGCAGATTAGTTCTCCGAACGGCGAACAGCTTATAATCACCCTCAACAACGCAGGAACAAAAGCCGAGTTCAGGCTCGGAAAGGATTTCGTAATTCACCACGATAATTTGATTCTTCTTGCCTGTCTTGATATTTTTATCGGCAGCTGTGACGTTGCTTTGCCTGCTGATTTCCCGAACGCCGCCGATGTACTCGCCGAGCGCTACGGGCGCAGGGTTCAGCGGTTTTTCGCCTGCTCTAACGACGATTCCGACAAGGACGCGCGAACAGCGGCGGAAAGCGAGGCTTTCCTCTGGGACGGGGCGTATCTTGCGCTGTTCGTGTTAGGCTGGATTACAAGAGACAAAACCTCGCTAATGGAAGCCACGCGTTCACTGCCTGAATTCAACCGCGAAAACCGCGTAATCATCATCGACTGCCCTCCTCAAAAGATTTTGGGACGGCTCTGCAAGGGAAAAGTCGGCTGCGGCGAGGGTATCGTGCTTGACGGCGAGAGCGCGGCGCGGGGCGGCAGAGTTCTCCTGCGCTCGAATAAAAGCGGAAACGCGCTGTTTTTAATGGCTGAAAGCGTGTCTATCGAGACAGCAAAATCCCTTTGCGATGATGTTGAAGCAGAAGTTAAGAGACTAATGCTTGACATTTAAGTAAATTTTTGGTATACTATATGTCTATGATATTAAAATCAAGCTTTATCAATCATTCAGGGCGTTCAAAACGCCCTTACATAACAGTAATCAGAGGTAATCATGCCGGAAAACAACAAAACAAAGAAAAATAATTCTGCTCCAAAAGCACAAGGAGCGGAAAAGAAAGCCCCTGCACATAGTCAAAATAGCCAAAGAAGCAGCAGTGGAAAGAAAAATCAGAGCAAACCCGTAAAAACAGAAGAAAAGCAAAAGAAGCACAACGACAAAATTCTTCTCTTACGGGAGGAAATTGCGGGTAAACAAAAGCCTAAACAAAAAGAAAAGCCGAAAAGCGAGCCGCGTAAAAAAGAAGCTTCAAAGCGCAGTGTTCTTCGCATTACCGCGCTCGGCGGGCTCTCGGAAATCGGTAAAAACCTGTATGTCATCGAATGTGCAAACGATTTGTTTATAATCGACTGCGGACTCGCCTTCCCTGACGAAGATATGCTCGGGGTTGACCTTGTTATTCCTGATTTCACCTATCTTGAGAAGAATCGCGAGCGTTTCCGCGGCATCGTGCTTACGCACGGGCATGAAGACCATATCGGCTCGCTTCCCTATCTGTTGAAAAAAATCAACGTCCCTGTCTACGGAACAAAGCTGACGCTCGGCTTATGTGAGGGAAAGCTGCGTGAGCACGGGATTTTAAGCGATTGCAAGCTCAACGTAGTTCAGCCAAAGCAAACTGTCAAACTCGGCTGTATGAGTGTTGAATTTATCCGCGTCAACCACTCAATTCCCGACGCTTGTGCCTTAGCTGTTCACACGCCTGCAGGTATAATCGTGCATACAGGCGACTTTAAAGTTGATTACACGCCGATTGAGGGCGGAATCATTGACCTTGCGCGGTTCGGCGAGCTCGGAAACAACGGCGTGCTTGCGCTGATGTCCGACAGTACTAATGCCGAGCGTCCTGGAAGCACTATGTCGGAACGCAGAGTCGGCGACAGCTTCCGTAATATTTTCGGCTCTGCAGAAGACCGCAGAATTATCGTTGCAACCTTCGCAAGCAATATCCACAGAATCCAACAAATTATTGACAACGCTGTCTATTATGAACGCAAAATCGCGCTTTCCGGGCGCAGTATGATTAACGTTATTAACAAAGCAATTGAGCTCGGCTACGTGAGAATCCCCAAGGGCTTCCTCATTGATATTGAGCAGGTGAATAAATATCCGCCCGAAAAAATTGTGGTAATTACCACGGGAAGCCAGGGTGAGCCGCTTTCCGCGCTGTCGAGAATGTCAGCGGGCGAGCACAGACAGGTTAATATCTCACCCTGCGATTTAGTGGTGATTTCTGCTTCGCCGATTCCCGGAAACGAAAAGACAGTCGGGCGGGTAATCAACGACCTTATGAAGTCGGGCGCTGAAGTTGTCTACGAATCAATGTACGAGGTTCACGTTTCGGGTCACGCTTGTCAGGACGAGCTGAAAATGATGCTTTCGCTGACAAAGCCTAAATTTTTCATTCCTGTTCACGGCGAATATAAACACTTGGTTAAGCACGCTCAGCTTGCAATGAAAATGGGTGTCCCCGAATCGAATATCTTTATCGCGGGCTTAGGTCAACAGCTTGAAACCGACAGCAAATCCATGAAAATTACTACACAAGTCACAGCAGGGAAGGTTCTTGTTGACGGGCTTGGCGTCGGCGACATAGGAACAGTGGTTCTCCGCGACAGAAAAAAATTATCACAGGACGGTTTAATCATAGTTGTAGCCTCAATCGAGCGCGGAAGCGGACGGATTTTATCAGGTCCCGACATAGTTTCCCGCGGCTTTGTCTACGTACGGGAATCCGAGGAGCTTATCGACGAGGCGCGAGAGCTTATGGTGGAAACAATTGCAGATTCTGCGGGCGCGTCAATCAGCGTAAAGAAAAACAATATGCGTGACGCTATGAGCGATTTTATGTTCCGCAAAACTAAAAGAAGCCCGATGATTCTGCCTATAATTATGGAGATTTAATATTTGTGCTACTTGAAAAGGCGGTGAACCTTTGAAAAACTTCTACCGCGACAACGGGCTGATTATCGTCATCTGTTGCTTAGTCTTAATACTGTTCATTCTCACAGGGTATTTTTACCTCACCGAAACAGATTTTTTCTGGATGATTGCGCCTTTTGTTGTGCTGATTTCGGGCTTTTGTATCGGAAAGTTAATTATGGTTACCCGCAAAACCTTTCAATATTTCGCCTTCATTTCCGAAGAAATTGAGCAAGCCGACAAAAAGTCGCTTTTTCATCTTCCAGTTTCAATCGCGATTATAGATTCATCGCACAAATTTATTTGGTTTAATAAAAGCTTTTTGAATAATTTCAAGGAAGAAGCTATCTCGGGGAATCCGCTTTCATGTATCACCGATATAAACGTCGAAAAGCTTTTGAAAGGCGAAGCCGCAGAAATCTTTCACGGCGGCAAGTACTATAAAATCAGCGCAGTTATTCCAAAAAATACAGAGCAGGAAAATGTTTATGTAGTTTACTTTGAAGACATAACGCGCAGAGCTTTGCTTGAAATAGAAAAGAAGCTGTCAAAGCCTGTCGTAATGCTGATTTCTATTGACAACTTCAATGAAATGTTCGAGCGGGCTTTAGAGAGCGAGCGCGCAAATGTCACGGTTAAAATCGACCGCTTACTTGAAGAATTCAGCGCAGGTACAACCGGCATAATGAAGAAAACCAACCGCGACCGTTGCTGGGCTGTAATCGAACAGCGGCACGTTGATAAGCTTATTGAAGAGAAGGTCAAGCTGCTCGACAAAGCACGGGAAATCGCAGTCACCGACCGCATTAACGTGACTTTATCCATCGGTATAGGCGCAACCGCAAAAAGCATCGCCGAAAGCGAGCAATTAGCTCGGCAAGCCCTCGAAATGGCGCAGGGGCGCGGCGGAGACCAGGCGGCACTCAAAACCGAAAACGGCTTTGAATTTTACGGCGGCGTTTCAAAAGGAATCGAAAAGCATAACAAAGTCAAGGCGAGAATCATCGCGAATTCTCTCGCGGATTTAATAGAAAACTCCGACCGCGTCTACATTATGGGGCATAAGTCGGGCGACTTGGACAGCGTAGGTTCTTCAATCGGGCTTGCCTGTTTAATCCGCAATCTCGGCAAGGAAGCGTACATAGCAGTTGAAAAAAATACCACCTTGTGCGCTGATTTAATCGACAGATTCACAGGCTTTTCCTTACTCACCTCGCCCGCAAAAGCGCGCGAGCAGTTCACGGAAAACTCGCTCTTAATCATAACCGACACGCATATCCCGAATATGCTGGAGGACGCTGAGCTTTATAAAATCGCGAAGAAGGTCGTGGTAATCGACCACCACCGAAAAATGGTTAACCACGTTGATAACGCGTTGATTTTCTTCCATGAAACCTACGCATCTTCAGCGGCGGAAATGGTCACTGAGCTTCTCCCCTACTTCGGCGAAGCCGGCAAGCTTTCTGCACAGCAAGCGGAGGCACTGCTCGCAGGAATCATGCTCGACACTAAAAACTTCACGGTCAGAACAGGCGTGCGGACTTTCGAGGCGGCGGCGTTCCTACGTAAGCTCGGCGCAGATACTGTCAGCGTTAAGTCGCTTTTCGCGAATTCCTTTGAGTCTTATAAAAAGAAGGTCGCGATTGTTTCATCGGCGGGGATTTACAACAAATGTGCAATCGCCTACAGCTCGGAGCTCACCGAAAATATACGCCTAATTGCACCGCAGGCGGCGGACGAAATGCTCGGCATTTCGGGGGTTGTGGCTTCGTTCGTGGTTTTCCGTTCGCAGGCGAATGAAATTTCTGTCAGTGCGCGGTCACTCGGCGCGATGAACGTACAGTTAGTTATGGAGCAGATAGGCGGCGGCGGGCATTTAACGATGGCGGGAGCGCAGTTTCAGGGCGTGAGCATAGACGACGCAAAGGATTTGCTTTTAAAATCAATTGATAAATATTTTGAATTAAATTCTTGAAAGGAATAAGATATGCTTTCGCGGATTTTAAAGCAAAATAATATTAAATTCATAATTATCAATTTAATATTATGGAGCGTTTCTGTTCTCGCGTCTAAATGGTTTTCAAACGAGCTTGTTTGGTTCTTATTTCTCGGGGTAGCTCTTTTGTTAATTTTCCTCATGGCATGGACTATTTTTACTTTCATATTAGCAGTTAAGTTTTGTATCAAGCATATAAAATCTCACCATATTAAAGCCTTTATACCAATTTTAATAACCTTATTAATAACCTTAGCAGTTATTTCTGTTTATATGTTCGTCCCCTTTGAAACGGCGAAGATAGAATTTGAACATATGCTTTTCAAAAATGCTCGTGAAAAAATCGCTTCTGATATAAAATCGGGAACTCTAATCGTTTCTGACGGCGGAAGGGTCAATTTGTCCGGTTTTTCTAAATTTTTATCCGTGAGCGGAGAAGCTGTTGTTTATGAAAACAATAATGATAGAGTTGTAGTCGGGTTTTACTTATTTAGGACTTCCCTCTCAGCACCGTCTTTAATGATAATTTATTCATCTGACGGTAATTTTGATAACGCAAACTTGAATCCTTATTCTTGGCGATACACTCTTGATTATATTGAACTTAATGAAAATTGGCGTTATCAGCATAATACACAAGAAATAACCAATCAATACTTTTAATTTGAAAGGAGCAAAAATGAAAATTATCCTATTACAAGACGTTCAGGGCACGGGTAAGCAGGGCGAAATCAAGGAAGTCAAGGACGGCTACGCGCGCAACGCGCTTCTGCCGAAGGGGCTCGCGATTGAAGCCACGAAAGTAAATTTAACCATGCTTGAACAAAAAAAGGCAAGCGCACAGCACAAAATCGACACAGCGCGCGAAGCCGCACAGGAAACAGCAAAATCCCTCAGCGGCAAGACGATTGGCGTCGCTGTCAAGGCGGGGGAAGAAGGCAGATTGTACGGTTCTGTAACTACAAAAGATGTCGCATCGGCACTGAAGCAAGCGGGCTTCGACATTGACAAAAAGAAGCTTACAGTTCCAAGCGATATTAAAACCTGCGGTACTTACGAAGCGGAAGCAAAGCTTTACACAGGCGTAACAGCAAAGTTTTCTTTAGAAGTGAAAGGAGAATAAAACCATGAAAAATGCAAAAAAAGACATAATTAAGAACATAATAATCGCTGTTTTATCGGTCGCGGTAGTCGCTTTAATCTTTATTCCGATGCTCGATTTCGGTGAAGACTCTGCCACCAGAGTAACCGAAAGAACGCAGATTGAGCGGAGATTCTTGGTTGATTTTGAAAATTTACCGCGCGATAAAATGACCTCAAGCACCGACATCGTGCAGTCTTACATCAGCTTGAGTCCGGAAATGCGTCTGCGTAACAACAACGGAACTGATTTCGTTTTCACACTCAGAACTCCTGTTGACGAAGCGGGAATTATCCGCAGAGACATTGAGTTTGATTTAACAAAGGATGAATACAATCAGCTTTTCCAAAGAATCACAGGAACAGTAATCCACAAAGCAAGATACCGCGTAAATTATGACGGCGTAGATGTGCGTATTGATATTTTCTTCGGCGACTTAGACGGGCTTGTTTTCGCTGAGGTTCTCTTCGACAGCGAAGAGGAATCGCTCGCTTTTCAGCCGCTTTCATGGTTCGGCGAGGATATAACCGAGGACATGAGATACAGAAACGCCAATCTTTCAAAAGACGGTATGCCTGTTAACAATTAACAGTTAACAATGAACAATGTACAATTGGGGAAAATATAATGGCGGATTTGAGTAATGCTAACCTTCCTTACAGCCTTGACGCGGAGCAAGCCGTATTAGGCTCTATTCTGCTTGACTCGAAGCTGATAAACGATGTGACCGAGAAGCTTAGTGCCCAGAGCTTTCACGTTGGCTTGAACAGCGAGATTTTCGGCGTTATACTGCAGATGTCGCTTTCGGGTCAGCCGATTGATATTATAACCGTCATGGAAGCCGCGGTACGCAAGAATATTTTCGACACGCAGGCAGACGCAAAGCTATACCTCACTAAACTCATGGAATCTGCAATCAGCCCGTCAAGCATTGAAAGCTATGCAAAAATTATCGCCGAAAAATATATGGTTCGTCAGCTCATGTTCGCCTCCAACGAGATTTTCAATCTTGCCGGTGCGGGAACGGAAGAGCCGCAGAGTCTGCTTGATTTTGCTGAATCAAAGATTTACAGCATCAGAAGCGAAAAGGATATAGTTGGCTTAACCCCGATAAAACCTACTGTTCTCGAAAAAGTGAAGGAGCTTTCGGAAATTCAAGCCGACCCAAAGGCGTTCGAGAACAGGTATATTTCAACTTCTTACGAGTTGTTAGACACAAAAATTTTCGGCTTCGCGCCTGCTGACTTAATTATAGTTGCGGGGCGTCCGGGAACAGGCAAAACGACCTTCGCGATTAACGTCGCTGTCAAAGTTGCAAAAAAATACCGCGATAAAAAAGTAGCAGTATTCAGCTTCGAGATGTCACGGCATCAGCTTGTAGAGCGGATTTTAGCATCAGAAGCCCGCATAACCACCGACCAAATGCGAAAAGGTGAAATTGACCGCAACGGCTGGAAAAATATCAGCGACGCTACTGATTTTCTTTCCGCGCTTGATGTTTATATTGACGACACGCCGAACGTTTCTGTCGGCGAAATGAAAGCCAAGCTTCGCCGCTTGAAAGGCGTGAGCGTAGTTGTAATCGACTATTTACAGCTTATGTCGCTCAACCGCCGTGACATGAACAGAAACGCAGAAATTTCCGAAATCACCAGAAACCTCAAAATAATGGCAAAAGAGCTTGAATTGACTGTAATTTTAGCTTCACAGCTCTCGCGTGAATCGGCGAAACGCCAGGACAAGCGTCCTACGCTCGTTGACCTGCGCGACTCGGGAGCGATTGAGCAGGACGCAGACATAGTTTTAATGCTTCACAGGGAAAGTATGTTTGACCCGGAAACCGAGTTCCCGAACAGGTGCGAGTGTATCATCGAAAAGAACCGCCGCGGTGAAACCGGAAAGTTTGACCTGAACTTCATCGGCGAGTATTATCTGTTTGAAAGCGCGGAGTTTATTCATGTTAACGAATATTAGGAACGTTATTGAAAAATACCGCATGATTCGCGCTTCTGACTGCGCGCACCCGCGGATAATCGTCGCGCTTTCGGGCGGCGCAGACAGCGTTTGTCTGCTTTACGTACTGCGCGAACTGAATTACACCGTCGAAGCCTGCCACGTCAATCACAAGCTTCGCGGCGAGGCGAGCGACAACGACGAAAGGTTCGTGCGCGAGCTGTGCAAAAAGCTTGGCATTACGCTCCATGTGCGGGAAATCGACGTTAAATCGCTTCAAAAGAAGCACCAAAGCCTCGAAGAAGCCGCGCGTGAAGCGCGTTATTCATATTTCAAGGAATTCGGAACAAACGCAATCATCGCAACCGCTCACACAGCTAACGACAACACCGAAACGGTTCTGCTGAACTTAACGCGCGGAACAGGACTCCGCGGGCTCTGCGGGATTCCGCCTGTGAGAGAGAATGTCATTCGCCCTTTGATTGAAACAACAAGAGCGGAAATCATAGCTTACCTTGAAGAAAAAGGCGCGGATTTTATCACAGACGAAACTAATTTTTCCGACGAATTCACGAGGAATAATCTGCGTTTGAATATAATTCCGCTGCTCGAGAAAATAAATCCGTCGCTGAACACAGGCGTAACACGAATGTGTGAAAGCCTGCGCCTTGACGAAGAATATTTGCATGAAATTGCATTAAACAGCGATTCCTGCGATGTAAATCTGTTTTTAAATCACCCGCCCGCAATTCAAAGCCGTATAATTTCCCTGCTCTTGTCCAAAAATAATATATCACCTTCTAATCTGCGGATTAAAAATATTATTTCCCTGCTCAAAACAGGCGGAAAAATTAACCTTTCCAAGGATAAATTCGCCATTGTAAAGGATAATTTGCTTTCAATAGAAACAATTCCGCAAAATTACAGAAAAAATTGATTGATTTTTTATTTTTTTTATGTTATAATTACTTGATTGAGGAGAATTTTCACGATGAACTGCGACATTGAACGTGTTTTATATACCGAAAAGGAAATTCGCGAAGCTGTGAAGTCTCTCGGTGAGCGGATTACCTGCGATTACGCAGGTAAAGCTCCTGTGCTTCTTTGCATTTTGAAGGGTTCGTCTGTTTTTCACGCCGATTTAATGCGTGCGATAGACTTACCGTGCGAGATTGACTTTCTTGTTGCGAAATCCTACGGAATGAGCGCGCAGAGCTCGGGCAAGCTCCGAATTCTCAAAGAACCCGATATTGATATAAAAAACCGCGATATAATCATCGTTGAGGACATTTTAGATACAGCAGTAACGCTGTCAACGCTGATACATACCCTGTCCCTTAAAGAACCCGCTTCACTTAAAACCGCTGTCTTTTTAGATAAGAACTTGGGGATTAAAAAGCCTGTTAAAGCCGATTATAAGTGCTTCGATGCGGAAAACGAGTTTCTTGTGGGATACGGGCTTGACTATGCCGAGAGGTACAGAAATTTACCTTACGTCGGCGTCTTAAAAAAGGAAATTTATACTGACAATTAATATTATATTCACAATGGGAAAGGTAGCAAAATGCACTCTAAACACAAAGGAACACTGATTTACGTAGTTATAATCGTTGCGCTGATTATCGGGCTTGTTTCAATGCTGAACCTCTTGGGCAGCGGCGTGAGACCCGAAAATTATTCAACGGTAATCACTCAATTTGATAATTTTAACGTGTCTGCATACGAGCTTGACCTCGGCTCGGGTATGCTCAAGTATAGCCTACGCACTGACTCGCAGAGCTCAATCAGCGAGTTTAATCATAGCTATTCCGTTCCTCACGTCGGTATGTTCCTCAACGAAACTGCCGAGTACAGAAAGGAATACAACGAGCGTTTCGGTACGCCGCTGATTCAAAACTTCATCAGACCCAGCGATAATACCTTCTTGACAAGCTTCCTGCCGTATTTGCTTCTTATTGCACTTATGGTCGGCTTCACCTATATAATCATGCGCCAGACAACAGGCGGCGGAAAAATGTCCTCTTTTTCAAGAGCTAATACCCGCCATCAGCCCGTAGGCGGCAAAAAGATAATGTTTACCGATGTCGCGGGTGCTGACGAGGAAAAGGAAGAGCTCGCAGAAATAGTCGACTTCCTCAAAACCCCCGCAAAGTACCAGGAAATAGGCGCGAGAGTTCCCAAGGGTGTGCTTTTAGTGGGACCTCCGGGAACAGGTAAAACCCTGCTTGCCAAGGCTGTTGCAGGAGAAGCCGATGTGCCGTTTTTCTCAATCAGCGGCTCGGACTTCGTTGAAATGTTCGTAGGTGTCGGCGCGTCGCGCGTCCGTGACCTCTTTGACCAGGCTAAAAAGCGCACGCCTTCGATTATATTTATAGACGAGATTGACGCAGTCGGGCGGCACAGAGGTGCGGGTCTCGGCGGCGGTCACGACGAACGCGAGCAGACACTCAACCAGCTTTTAGTTGAAATGGACGGCTTCGCGGAAAACGAAGGTATTATCATTATCGCCGCGACTAACAGGCGTGATATTCTTGACCCCGCCCTGCTCCGCCCGGGACGTTTTGACAGGCAGGTAGTCGTAAATTACCCCGACATCAAAGGCAGAGAAGAAATTTTAGTAGTCCACACCCGCAACAAAAACTTAGCACCCGACGTTGTTCTCGGAACAATCGCGAAATCAACCGCAGGCTTCACAGGCGCAGACTTAGAAAACTTAGTCAACGAAGCGGCACTATTAGCCGCACGGCATAACAGAAAATCAATAACCGAAAAAGATATAGGCGAGGCGACGATTAAAGTTGTCGCAGGCCCCGAAAAGAAATCGCGCGTAGTCACCGAAAAAGAGAAAAAATTAACTGCTTATCACGAAGCAGGGCACGCAATCTGCGTTTATAACTGCGAAACTCAAGATAAAGTTCACATGGTTTCGATTATCCCGCGCGGAATGGCGGGCGGCTTCACCATGTCGCTCCCCGAGCACGATAAAAGCTATAAGAGCAAAACCGAATTTGAAGAAGAAATTATCGTTCTGCTCGGTGGACGCGTCGCTGAAAAGCTGATTCTCAACGAAATCTCAACAGGCGCATCAAGCGATATAGTCCGCGCTACGCAAATCGCACGCAACATGGTTACGCGCTACGGCTTCTCCGAAAAATTGGGACCTATTGTGTATGGTCATGAGAATCCCGAGGTTTTCCTCGGTCGTGATTACTCGCAGGGGCGCAATTACTCCGAGAATGTTGCCGCCGAAATAGACACAGAAATCCGCTCAATTGTTGAATTCGGCTACGAAAAAGCGAAGGATATTCTCACTGTAAACATGGCACAGCTGCACGTTGTTGCAAATTATCTGCTTGAAAAAGAAAAGGTAGACGGCGATGACTTCGTGAAGCTGATGAAGGGCGAGCTTGATTTAATCGTTGATAAGGACTTAAAAGAAGAAGCCAAGGCCGCGCTTGAAGAGCCGCCAGCTGACACTGACGCAGAATTCACCGAACAGCTTAAAAAGGTTATAGACGAGCAGAAGGACACCTTTGAGAATACGGAAGACGAAAAGAATGATTAACTTCAAAAACATCATCGTTGTGACAGGGCATTACGGCTCGGGAAAAACAAATATTTCTGCGAACTTAGCTTTGAAGTTAGCTGAACGCGGCACAGTTTCAATCGTTGACCTTGACGTAGTTAACGCCTACTTCAGAACTGCGGATTTTAAGGAGCTTTTCGCGGACAAGCAGATTAAGCTGATTGCTTCAAAGTACGCAAATTCAAGCCTTGACGTTCCCGCGCTTAGTTTTGACATCACGGGCGCGGTCAGAAGCAGTGATTATACTATTATCGACGTTGGCGGCGACGACGAGGGCGCGCGCGCACTCGGACGCTACCGCGACTTCCTGCCCACGCAGACCTATGATATGCTTTACGTCGTGAACAAGTCCCGCCTTAACACGCAGAAGCCCGAGGAAGCACTTGAATTACTGCGCGCTATTGAAGCTGTTTCGGGACTTAAATGCACAGGAATCGTCAACAACACGCATTTATGTGCAGAAACTACCGCGGAATTAATCCAAGCTTCCCTGCCCTACGCAGAGGAAATCGCGGAAAAGGCAGGCGTACCGCTATTATTTACCTGCGGACTTGATTTTCCGGTTGAAATCTTGGTGAAGAAGATTTGGGAATAATTAAATTTAATAAAGGAGAAAACAAATGGAAAAGTTCAAAATCGAATTTGACCGCTGCAAGGGCTGCGGACTGTGCACCACAGCCTGCCCGAAGAACATCGTGGTTATGCAGAGCGAAAAACTAAACAAGGAAGGGTTCAGCACGGCTGTCTGCACAGACCTTGACGCTTGTACAGCTTGCGCGCTATGCGCGGTGATGTGCCCCGATTGCGCGATTACAATTACTAAGGCGTAATGCCTGTTTTGTAAATTAATCTTATTATAATAAAGGAGAAAAACATGAACAAGGTTCTTATGAAAGGCAACGAGGCGTGCGCCGAGGCGGCAATCCGCTCGGGCTGTAAAAGCTACTTCGGTTATCCGATTACGCCGCAGAATGAAATCACCGCTTATATGTCAAAGGCTCTGCCGAAAATCGACGGCGGCGTGTTCGTACAGGCTGAATCCGAAATAGGCGCAATACATATGGTTTACGGCTGTGCAGGGAGCGGCGTGCGCTGTATGACAAGCTCCTCCTCACCCGGTATCTCTCTCAAAGCCGAGGGTATTTCGTACCTTGCGGGTGCAGATTTACCCTGTGTAATCGTAAATATTCAGCGCGGAGGTCCCGGTCTCGGTACAATTCAGCCGTCACAGGCGGATTACTTCCAGGCTACTAAAGCAATAGGTCATGGTGACTTAAAAATCCCGACACTCGCACCGAACTCTGTGCAGGAAATGGTTGACATGACTGTTAAAGCGTTTGAAATCGCTGAAAAATACCGCACTCCTGTTATGATTCTTGCGGACGGGCTTCTCGGACAGATGATGGAACCCGTAAGCTTCGGCAACATTAAAAACAACGCCGAGGTCTATCCCTACGGCGCAAACGGTCACGGCGGCAAGCGCAAAAAGAACATAACAAACTCGCTCTACTTAGATGCTCTCGTCTTAGAAAAGTGCGTAAACGAACGCTTCGAGCGTTATACGAAAATAGTTGAAGCCGAAACTGACGCCGAGTTTGACAAGGACGCAGACATAGTTGTCGCGGCTTACGGCTCAACCTCAAGAGTAGTAAAAAGCGCAGTTGAAATGGCACGTGCAGAGGGCATAAACGCAGGAGTTTTCCGCCCTAAAACCCTTTGGCCCTTCCCCGAAAAACAACTTAAAGAAGCTACAAAAAACGCGAAAGCAGTTTTAGTTTCTGAAATGTCGATGGGACAAATGATAGACGATGTAAAAATGGCACTTGAGTTCAAGCTTCCTGTAGAGTTCTACGGACGTCAGGGCGGCTTCGTGCCGAATCCTGTTGAAATCTTCAAGAAAATTAAAGAATTAGGAGGTAAGTATTAATGCCTGATTTCAAAAGACCAAACGCTTTAATTGATACACCGACTCACTACTGCCCCGGCTGTACCCACGGGATTATTCACCGCTTAGTAGCAGAAGTAATCGACGAAATGGGTATCGAAGGCGATACCGTCGGGATTTGCCCCGTTGGTTGTTCAGTTCTTGAATATAATTATTTTAACTGCGATATGATGCAGGCTTCGCACGGACGTGCTCCCGCAGTTGCTACCGGCGTTAAGCGCGCAAACCCCGACAAGTTTGTATTTACATACCAAGGCGACGGCGACTTGGCGGCAATCGGCACAGCCGAAACTGTTCACGCGGCGGCAAGAGGTGAAAATATCACTGTTATCTTCGTAAATAATGCAATTTACGGCATGACAGGCGGGCAAATGGCACCCACTACCCTGCCCGGTCAGTTCACGCAGACTACGCCTTACGGCAGAGAAACCTCGAGAGAGGGTTTCCCCGTAAGAGTTTCTGAAATGCTCGCTACCCTTGATGGCGCAACTTATATTGAACGTACTATGACCGTTGACCCTAAGAGCATAGCCACAACTAAAAAGGCAATCAGAAAAGCCTTTGAGGTTCAGAAAGCTAAAAAAGGCTTCTCAATGGTTGAAGTTCTTTCCACCTGCCCCACAAACTGGGGACTTACACCGCTTAAAGCTCTTGACTGGCTTAAAGAAAATATGCTCCCTTATTACCCGCTCGGAGTATACGCTGACAAAGGAGGGAACGTATAATGAGTAAAGCTTATGAAATTTTAACCGCGGGCTTCGGCGGACAAGGCGTGCTTTTCGGCGCGAAAATGCTTGCTGAAATCGGCTTGCTTGACGGCAAGGAAGTAACCTGGTTCCCCGCTTACGGTCCCGCTATGCGCGGCGGTACCTGCAACTGCTCGGTTGTAATCAGCGATACACCCATCGGCTCGCCCGTCGTTGCAAGCCCGAACCTGCTGATTGCCATGAACGGCCCCAGCTACGATAAATTCATCGGCACAGTCGCAAGCGGCGGCAAAGCCTTCGTCGACTCGACGCTCGCAAATTCTGACGCGTCGGCTTCAAAGCCTGTTGACGGCGTAGAGGTTTTCAACCTTCCTGCAACTCAGCTTGCTCTTGACAATAATTTGGTAGGCATGGCGAATATCATCATGCTCGGCAAATTAATCAAGGAAACAGGCTTCGCTTCTGCGGAAACTGTAGAAAAAGCGATGAAGCTTGTCACCGAGGGCAAAGAGCACTTGTTCGACCTTAACATGAAAGCACTCAAAATCGGAGCAGAATATTAAATTTGTGCATAAAACTGCGGTAATCAGGTAATTCTAATTCCGAAAGGGAGTGAATTATCCTGACTACCGTATTTTTAATCGGAGAGCGCGATGATACAGGGCTTGAAAGCCTTATAAAAAGCAATCTCACCAATACTTACAGCGTTACTTATATCAAAGACAGCGCGGTTTCGCGGCTTGGAAAGGGCTACGACATTCTCGTGCTTGACGCTCCGCATATAGAGCTTGCGGAGCTTAACGAGTGCATTGTCGTTATGAAGGATTTCGGCGAGGTTCCGACTGCCCTGCTTCCCGAAAAAAGTATAGTAATCGCCAATTCCGAAAACACACAACAGCTTGAACGGCTCGAGCTTTTAGGTCAGCGGGTAATTTCTTGCGGCAAGAGCGGGCGTGACACGCTTTCTTACACAAGCCTGACCTACGACGGGATTGTAATTTCGCTGAACCGTGAAATTACGGCGTTTTCGGGAAAAAAAATACAGCCGCTTGAAATCCCCGTAAAATTTAACACCGCTCCGGATAATGTTTACGACATTATCGCGTATACGGCGTTAAGGCTTATTCTTGATGACTACGATTCGGAAATAGGTCTGTTGTATTGAAATATGTAGGGCGCGGATTCATCCGTGCCGGAACGCATGAATGCGTTCCCTACGAATCATTTTCGTCAATATCTTCACCGCTGATTCTCTGTGCGTTTTCTTTTATTTTGCCGAGCAAAGCTGATAATTGTTCTTTCTCCTCCGCTGTTAAGCAGGATAGGAAGCTCCGCTCTATTTTAGATGCGCCGCTGCGCGTTTTTTTGTCAGCCTCCCTACCCTTTTCGGTTATGAAGACGCGGGTAGCTCTTGCGTCGTCCTTGTCTGCTTCGCGCGTGATAAAGCCTGCGGCTTCCATATTGCGCAGGGTTGTGCTGATTGTCGGTGCTTTCAGCTTTGTAATTTTCACGAGGTCGAGCTGGGTTATGCCATCTTTGAGGGAGAGCGAATGAAGCAGCTGTCTGTATGACGCCTTCATGCCGTTTTTAAGCATTTCGACCTTCATTTGCGCGTCGAAAAGCTTGGTTATATCAATCGAGAGCGATACCGATGTACCTCTTGATTTCTTAGTTGCTTTTGCCATAAATTGCACTCCCTTTTCAATATCTTACTTATAATAATATACTTTCAAGGCTCAAATGTCAATAGAAAAACAAGAAATATAAAAACAACTAATGGAGTGACGAAAATGGGGAATTTTAAACGAATAAGTCACAAGGTCGCCTACTGCGGAATCATTTGCGCTTTAGCCGTAATGATTATGCTGATTTCGCTTATACCCGGCTTCGCATACGCTGTCCCCGCGGTTTCGGGTATATTCATCTGGTCGATTTGCTTTTTTATCAGTTACAAGTGGGCTTTGCTCTCTTTCGCGGCTTCCTCCCTGCTGCTCTTGATTCTTCTGCCGCACTCGGTCGAAGCGAATATAGTTTACATAGCGTTTTTCGGTTATTATCCGATTATAAGAGATAAGCTTGTCGTAATCAAATCAATAGTCCTGCGCTTTTTTGCGAAGCTTCTCGTCTTCAACGCCGCCTGCGTTGCCGCCTTTCAAGTAATTACGATTTTCATTGAAGTCGAAAAGGTACTCGAAGGCATGGAACGCTTCGGCGACTTGGCGGTTTTCGTCTTTTGGGGCACAGCGAACATTGCGTTTTTCTGCTACGAATTCTGCCTCAGTCAATTGCAATATGCGATTGAAAAATGGCTGAAGCCTAAGTTTTTGAAACGTATAAAATAACAATCGGGAGCTAATGCTCCCGATTGTTTGTTTTATTTTATAAACCCGCGACCTTACGAAGAATCGCGAGCGCGTCGGCAGTATTAACCTCGCCGTCGCCGTTCATATCAAATAATTTTTTCTGCTCTTCTGTTAATTCAATCAATCCTGCAACATAACGCAAAATTATCAGCGCGTCGCCTGTGGTGTATTCGTGAGGCTTTTCGGGAGCGGCAGGAGGAGGAGTCACAGGCGGTGTTTCAGCGGGAGGTGTAGGTGTGTTATTGCCGCCGCCCCCGCCGCCGCCTGTTATTTTCGGAATTGTTCCCGGTTCTTTTTCACTGCAATTCTTGCAGGTTCTCTCGCGCTTACCCTCTGCGGTTCTTGTTGCGGGAGTTATTATTACCCAGTCGTTCCAGTCGTGACTGACAGCGCATTTATTCTCAACCGCTTCAAGCAGTTCTATATAAGCTGTATATGCAGGGAACGGGTGGGGATAACCCCATCTGTCAAAAGCTCTGAGATATATTCCTTTGTCAATATCACCGTTAACTTTAAAAAATCTTCCCATGAATGTTTGCGATGTGCCTAAATCAGACTCCCACACATTGTCAAGAATCGCTATTGCAAGCGCGGTTCTTTTTTCTATTACATTTTTGTCAGCCGTGTTTGAAGAGCTGTTTAAAAGGTCGATAACATCATTCATAGAAACAGGGAATCTTTCAAGTATCTGGTTATAAGCATTGATAGTGTTATTTAAATCATCATAAGCTTTTCCATATTCTCTTTGGTCGTCCTTGTCGGCTATTTCTTCTGCTGTAAAAGCTTTGTTATGTACAAAAATCGCGTCTAAACGCGCAAAAATCAAATTAGAGAATAAATCAATAAAGAAAGGGCTAACATTGGTAATGTCAAACGCAGACTGTATGAGGTCATTCAACTCTGCTTTTGTTTTCAAGGTTTCTTCGATAATAATGTCAGTATATTCATCTACAAAATTATTAATCATAGCAATGGTTCTCGTTAAAGCATAATAAGTTTCAACTAAATCATAATCAGTGGTTGATGTTACACCGCCGAGGTTGAAAATTTTATGATATTCATTTTCAAATTTATAAACTCCATAATCGTATGGGTAAAAGTAAGCCCAATATTCACCTGTACGCAAATAATTGTTGCCTTCCCATAAAACACCCCATGTTAACGGAAATGTATTTGAGGTATAATCGATTCGATAAGAGGTAACCCGTTCGCCCCATGGCGTATCTGCTTCACCTCTTTGGCTGTCTGAGAATTTAGTGCGCAGGAGAAGCGTTTTATCGATTTCTGTCATAAGTGCGTCGGCTTCGGCTTTTGTTACTACCGGCATTTTTTCAAGATTTTCAAAAGCTTCGGTGAGATATTCCCAAAAATCAGTGATAATATTCGTATCATCTTCTTCAATAAAAATTAATAACTCTACCATTTCATAACCCAGTTTAAAAGAATTAAACTGATGACTTTGATAAATCAAGTCGCCTCTTGCATTAAAAACATTATTGGCGTCATAGACTGCTTTTGTTGAAGCTAAAAGAGCCTCAAGGTCTTCTAATGTTTTCTTTAACAGATTATCGCGAGCTGTTTCAAGAAGAAATTTTGCAGTTGTGAAATCGCGTGATTCCGACTTGTTATCTGCTAAAACATACTCGGCGTACTCAAAGGCATATTCAAATCTGATAAAGCTTACAGTGCCGTATGTATAGAGCTCGGTTTCGAGAAACTCTTCCGTGAAGCTGTTTACGAGCTGTTGCAGCTCGGTTTTTGCGGTGTTCGCCGCCGCCGGCATCGCCGAAACAAGCGATACAAGCATAACTGCCGCAATAAATATAGAAACAACACGCTTTTTCATAATTTCCTCCAATTTTTGCATTATTTTCTAAATTATAACATAGATTACCAAAAAAGTCAACTCCGCATATAATGTGAATACTGCTACCTAAACTCATAAATAAGTTTAGGTAGATTTTTTACATAAGGAGATGATTTTATATGAAACCCGTACTTTCGGGTTACTGGCAGAGCTGGAACCTGCCCGGACGCGCCAGAGTTCCGCTTACGTCTGTGCCGGCGATGTATAATGAGGTGATTTTGGCATTCGTTGCGCCGGATAGTCAGGGGGTGTGCAGGTGGGCGGGTCCCGACATTCCCACAAGAAACTGCGTTCGCACCTTACAAAGCCGAGGACAAAAAGTTCTCGTTTCGGTCGGCGGCGGCGGCGTAACCGTAACGCTCGACACCCCCGCAAAGGTAAGACGTTTCGCAGACAGTTTGTACGCAATCTGCCGCGATTTAGGCGTGGACGGCGTTGACATCGACGTTGAGGACGGAATGTTAGTCACAGGGAATCCGTGGAATCCCACAGGCACGGTCAAGGGTGTAATCGACGGCATTGACGCGGTTATGCATTCGTTCCCGCGCGGATTTATGCTTACGATGGCACCCGAAACGTTGAACTTGGTAGGGGGAATCGCACGCTACGGCGGGCACTGGGGGAATTACCTGCCAATCATTCTGCACTTCGGAAACCGTATCACAAGAGTACATATGCAGTATTACAACAGCGGCTCAATGTACGGACTCAACTACCGCCCCTACGAATCAGGCACGGTAGACTTCATAGTTTACCTGACCGAAGCGATTATCCGCGGCTTCAGAATCGCTGACACAGGTGTCTATTTCCCCGGTTTAGCGCCAAATAAAGTTTCGGTGGGACTGCCTGCGACCCCCCGCGCCGCTTATAACGGCTACCTCACAAACGCGCAAATTAACGAGGCCTTCCGCAGACTTACAACAGGCTTCCGCGGTGACTTTGAAATATGTCAGTGCCCGTACAGCTGCCTCGGCGGCATAATGACGTGGAGCGTGCAATGGGACGCAACAAACGAGTATAACTTTGCCCGTAACGCGCAGAATTATGTCCTTCCGATGCTACGGAGATAAGAACATATAAATCAATGTTTTTCCGTTAAAGATAAAATGGGTGGAATAAAATAAAGACGACCGAAGTCGTCTTTATTTTTTATCGTTCCTATAAATCTACTTTTTTTAAATCCTCAAAACTTGGTTCACAGCTGTTGACCTTTCAGCCATGCCGTCTCCTAATTCATCAATTAATCCTGCTATAAACCTCAAGATTTGCAATGCATTAGCCGTTGTGATATTCTCGTCTTCATTAAAATCATACAACTTTATTTGCTTCGGGGTTAATTTGATAAATCTGTAAACGTGCCTTAGAATATTTAATGCGTCTGCAGTTGTATATATGTGTGATGCGGTAGGTTTATCATCAGACTCCGTTGTTGCGGATGGTGTATCTCCTCCTTCACCGACGATGACGGAATCACTTCTCGAACCGGAATCGGTACCAGAGCTACCGCCGGAACTATAGCTAAAATCTCCTCCGTTGCCGGGTTTGGTTGGATTATTTGGGGTGTTTAATTCGGGAGGAATGTAGCCGCACTTGTTACAAATTTCTCTTACACCGTCAGGGTTACAATTTTCGTTTATTATACCGCATCCATTTACTGTTGCGCAATTGTGCGTACCATTTGTATTGGTAACCCAGGTGTGCGCAAGAGTTGTTATAACTTGCGTGATTTCGTAATCACAGCGCGAGCATTTCTTGGCTTCCTCGCCGACAGCGGTGCAGGTCGGTGCAGTTTTTACTGACCATTCCGCGGGTAAATTGTGGTCAAGTGCCGCAATTGCTCTGCTGATGGTTTCGTTACAGCCGATACAAGTCGCGGTTTCTGTGCCTGCGGTCAAGCAAGTCGGTGCCTGCGTTTGGTTGTATCCTCCGTATGCGTGGCTGATTGTATCTATCGGTTGCGTTTCCTCGTAATCACAGCGCGAGCACTTCTTGGATTCCTCGCCGACAGCGGTGCAGGTCGGTGCGGTTTTGACAGACCAAGCAGTGGGTAAATTGTGGTCAAGTGCCGCAATTGCTCTGCTGATGGTT
>WQYC01000007.1 GCA_009781425.1 Oscillospiraceae bacterium | reverse complement strand
TTCAACTGCCCTAAATCGCATTATAAACTTATTTATCGCTCTTGTCAAGGCTTTTTCACTATCTTTTTTTAAAAATCTCCCTAAATTACAACAAGTAAATAAAATATCACCAAATTCTTCCTCTATTTCGTCATTATTTTTATTAAATTCAGCAAATTCGAGTGCTTTTTCAAGCTCGGCGACTTCCTCCTTTAACCTCCGCAAAACCTCATTGCAATCGCGGAAATCGAAGCCCGCGCTCGCGGCTCTTTTCCCGACCTTTTCGCCGCGCATGAGGGCAGGGAGGGCTTTCGGGACGTTTTCGAGGCTTTCCGAGCTTTTTTGCTCACCTTTTGACTTACTTTTAAGATTTTCCCAGTTTCGCAGCACCGTTTCGGTGCTGCTGAGACCATCGCCGGTGCTTCCGACAGCTAAATCACCAAAAACGTGCGGGTGACGGTAGATTAGTTTCTTGCAAATTTCATCGCAAACGCCGTCAAAATCAAAGCTGTTGCTTTCACCGGCAATCTGCGCGTGAAAGACGATTTGCAAGAGCAAATCGCCGAGTTCTTCCTTTAAAAGCGCGCTGTCGCCGCTGTCGATGGCTTCAGCGACCTCGTAAGCCTCCTCAATGACGTTCATGCGTATGGAAGCGTGGGTTTGCTCAATGTCCCACGGACAGCCGTTCTCAGAGCGTAGCAGGCGCATAATCGCGAGCAGGTCAGCGATTGTATAGTTATTTTTTAATTCAAACATAATTGTAATTATAATAGTATTTTCAAAATTTGTCAAGAGTCCGCTTGCCAATCAGGGTAGACTTGTGATATAATTACTTTAGTTAATTCAGATGAACTCTATGTCGTATAATTAATATTATACGACATTAAGGGAAGTGAAAACCCAATATGGACAAAAAAACATATAAAGACGATGCGCCTGCGTATTTGCTGGAATTCCTCAACTACGCCGCGACGGTTAAGGCGCGCTCGGAAAACACAATCAAAAGCTATTACGCTGACTTGAAGCAGTACTTCCGTTTTATGAAACAGAAGCACGGGCTTGCTTCTGATGCTTCTTTCAACGAAATAAAAATCGCCGACTTGCCCGAGGATATAATAAAAAGCTCAGGACTTAACGACGCGCTTGAATTTCTGCACTTTATAAGCTCCGAACGCGGCAACGCTGCCAAGAGCCGCGCACGCCGCGCAGTCGCACTGCGGCAGTTTTATAAATATCTGACTTATTATAAGGCGTGGTTTTCTGTCAGTCCGCTTGACCGCTTGGAAATGCCGTCGTTGAAAAAGCCGCTCCCTAAGCACCTTACATACGAGCAAGCTGTCGAGCTTCTCGCTACTGTCCCCGAAATAAACGGATTTTTGGACGCGCGGGATTATTGCATTTTAACAATGTTTCTCAACTGCGGAATGAGACTGAGCGAGCTCGTAGGCTTGAACACGACTGATTATAAACAGGAACGCGACTTTGAAACAGACGAGCCTGTTCATACGCTGCGCGTTACAGGAAAAGGCAGTAAGGAACGGGTAATTTATCTTAACTCCGCTTGTGTCGCGGCTTTGGCGGGTTATAAGGAACAAAGAGTAATTTTTGTAAGCGAGAATAAAAGCCTTTTAAATGAAAAAGCGTTGTTTTTAAGCAAGAAAAAAACGCGCATTTCAGCGCGTCATGTTGAGCGTGTTGTGGAAAATGCTTTGAAAAAAGCAGGGCTTGACGGCATGGGCTTCTCACCGCACAAGCTCCGCCATACAGCCGCCACACTGATGTTTCAAAACGGCGTAGACGTGCGGGTGCTGAAAGAAGTCCTCGGGCATGAAAACCTCGGTACAACGCAGATTTATACTCATGTCGCAAATAAGCAGGTTAAAGAAGCAATGGATAAAAACCCGCTGGGCGGAAAACTAAAGTAGCTGCTATATCTTCTTCCTTAAAATTGAAAACGGCTTTAACGGGACGCCATGTAGTGCGTCCCCTACTTCTACAAACAGCCTTTCGGTCGCTTTATTTGCGATTTCGACGGGCTCGTTTTTTTCGTTGTGCATGGAATTTATAACGAGCTTCTGCGGTTTTTCGCGGGGCGCGAGGATTTCAATTTCGTCGTCAATTTTAAAATAATTCCGCTGTGTAATATCCGCCACGCCGCCCTTATAATCATTCACAACACCGATAAAATCATACTCGCGGACGTATCCGCTGTTCTCGTAAAACTGCACGGCGTTCTCCGAACCTAAGTAAAACCCCGTGCAATACTCGCGGTGACTCACGGTCAGCACTTCGCGCAAAGCCCAGTCGGGAAGGGCTTCTCCCCTACCCAGCGCGTCAAGCGCGGCGCGGTAGGCGCTCGTGATTACAGCCGTGTAATACGCCGACTTCGCTCTGCCTTCGATTTTAAACGAGCAGATTCCCGCGTCCTTCATCGCACTCAAATGCTCAATCATGCACAGGTCTTTCGCGTTCATTATAAATGTGCCGCGCTCATTTTCTTCGATTTCAAAAGGCTGATTGAGCCGCTTTTCCTCAAGTAAATAATATCCCCAGCGGCAGGGTTGCGCGCACTCGCCGCGGTTGGCGTCGCGGTTTACAAGGTATTGCGACAGCAAGCACCGCCCCGAAAACGAAACGCACATCGCGCCGTGAACAAAGGCTTCAAGCTCTAATTCCGGTGAAGTTTTTGCACGAATCTGCGCGATTTCTTCCAAAGTAGTTTCACGTGCGAGAATCACACGCTTTGCTCCAAGCTTGTGAAAAGCGTTCGCGGCGGCAAAGTTCATCACGCCCGCTTGTGTCGAAATATGCACATCTAAGCTCGGTGCGTGCGTTTTTACAGCTTCCAACATTCCTAAATCCGCAACTATAACCGCGTCAATTCCCGCTTTTTCTGCTTGAACTATAAACGCGGGGAAGCTTTCCGCTTCCCCGTTCGTGGGAATTATATTGCAAGTAAGATAGACCTTCACGCCGTGGCTGTGCGCGAAAGCGACGGCTTCAGCGAGTTCATCAAGCGTGAAATTTTCGGGCGCGGCGCGCATCGAAAAGTCCTTACAGCCGAGATAAACCGCGTCTGCGCCGTAAAGCACGGCCATTTTAAGGCTCTCGGGAGAACCGGCGGGCGAGAGGAGTTCAAGCATTTAATTTTTTCCTCTTCAATTTTATTAGTAAAAATACTATTACAAATTCAATAACAATAAGTACAATTAAGAACGCGGGAATTCTGATTTCCGAAAATCTTGAACGAGATATAATTATCAATGTTTCTTCATCAATTAAATTGTCCCATGATATTAATTTCAAGAAATTGCTTGTTCCCGCCCCTATGAGGGTTTCAATATAATATTTTTCAACAATATTACCGTTAATATTGTATTCAGCTAAGTAACCTCTTTCGCCGCTGATACCGCCGCTAAAACTTCTTACATGATTTACATATTCAACTTCGCCAAACAATTCGTTTAAAGCAGAGAAAAATTTTCCGTCATAGTTGTATTCCACCACGCCAATTAAATAATATTTATAATCATTTTCGTGCAAGGGTTTATCTGTAATAAATAAAACATCATTTTCCCATGTCACGACCCATTCTTCCGGGATTTTCAAGACACCTATTTCTTTTATATCTACGCTTTTCATTCCGTCGAAATATCCACGAGGCATTATGAACATCATTCTCAAAAAAAACATGAGCATCAAAGAAAAAAGTATTATTATCAAAAGAATCACTATTCCGCTTGAAATAAGAAATATTTTAAAAGCCTTCCTTGTCTTGCTCATCTCCCCTACCCTATCTCCCGAACTTCCGCCGCCGCTTCTGCCATTTGCTGTGCGACCTTCGCAAGATTCGCTTCGTGCTCGGTTAAGTTTGCCGCGTAGAACACCTCGCGGGTTTCTATATTAGCGCAGAAGAAATAGTAACGGGTTGCAGGTGCGTCTAAAACCGCTCGTATTGCTTCGATTCCGGGGTTATTAATCGGTCCCGGCGGAAGCCCGTAGGTTATATATGTGTCATAAGCGTCCATAAGCCCTTGATAGCGCGCGACTTCGCTCTGTGAGAGCTTCGGCATAATAAAGTCGCGGACGTAATACGTCGTCGGGTCGGATTGCAAAAGTGGGAATTCCGCGCTGTTAAGCCTGTTTATGAAAACCGAAGCAACAAGCCGCATATCCGCAGGATTATCAGCTTCCGCCTGCACCATTGAAGCAAGCGTTATCAGTTCGTCAAGCGTGAAGCCCTTCTCGTGCATAGTCTTGTACAGCTCGGGCGTAATCGTCGAGTTAAAAGTATTCAAAAGCCTGTTCGCCGCTGTTCTTGCGTTGTTTCTGATTGACTCTCTGTCGTTCTCATTTATAAAATTAATATCAACGCCGTCGCGCAGTGCGTTAATCACGAAAAACTCGTAGGTGTCGGGGAAAAGATAACCTTCAAGCTGATGAAACTTCATGCTGCTTTCCGGCACGCGCCGCTCAAAGCTGAACACGTTCTGCTTTTCTGTATAAAACAGCTCAAAATCAGAAGCGAGCAGTACATGATTTTCTTCGAGCAGAAGCCCTATTTCCTGCGCGGTCATGCCCTCGGGAATCGTCACGCGAACTATTTCTCTCGGGCGAGAAATCGACTGCAGGGTTCTGATAATCGTACTGTACGACATCGAGGATTCAAGGTAGAAAAGCCCGTCGAGGTACTTGCCGTCATATCCCATAATTTGCGAAAAGGTCACGAAAAAGTCGGGCTGGCTTATGATTCCTTTGCTGTTTAGTATTTCCGCGATTTCTTCCGTTGAAGAGTTCGGCGGAATTATAACCTCTGCGCCTATTTCGTTTCTTGTAATTCCCGTGAAATCCAGCGAATAATGCACAATATGATAAGCTAAAAACGCAGACATTGATATAATCATAACAACCAAAAGAATCCCAGTGAAAATATATGCAAAGGTTTTTCGGCTTTGGTGCGTTCTGAGCTGTCTGATTTGACGCTCGCGCTGTGCTTCCTTTTTGCGGCGTTTTCTCGCTCTTTTTAAAGCAGTGTTCTCAACGTAAAACGGCTCGTCGTTATCGTTTAGGGGCTCTTCGTCCTCTTCGTGAATCAATTCAGCGGTGAAGCTCTCCGTGGTTACAGGCTTCACGTCCTCCTGCTTTACTCTGTCGATAACAGCGGTTTTCTCGAGTGAGGGGGCGATTTCTTTCTTTAAAGCTTTATCTAAGGGCGGGAGCGTTGCGGTGCTTCTCTTTGCAAATATGGAAGCGAGCGCGTCTTCCTCGCGCCTGTCGTTTTTGGCTTCGCGCTCTTTTATAGCGTCAGCCAACGCGAATACGCCTGTCCTGTCTTCCATAAGCAATCCCTCCCTCTGTTATAATCATGTCAACCGCGTGGTCATGCGGCTCTGTCGGTATTTCAATTATGTTCTCTGAGTAGCACAAAACTGCACTCGTGCCGTTAAACTCCGCCAAAAAGCGGTCATAGTAGCCCTTGCCGTAGCCTAAGCGAAAACCCTTTTCATTGCAAGCGAGCGCGGGCACAACACAAAATGTCTTATTACTAATCTGCGCTTTTTTCTGTGTTTTAAGCGGCTCACGAATTCCAAATTTCCCCTCTTCAGTGTCCGACAAGCTATTTATTTCATAAAATGCAATCTCGTGAACACCAGATAAAGGCACAGCAACGCGCTTGTTAAGCTCGAAACACTTCTTAATTAGAGCACGTGTGTCTACTTCTTTTTCCGTTGAAATATAAGTCAACAGTAAATCTGCTTCCTTGAATTCTTTCAGGGAAAGCAGATTTTTTAAGATTAAAGAATCCTTTTCGGGGCAAGGCTTGCGATTTTGTAAAAGCTTCTGCCTTAATTCAAATTTCTTCATAGCATATAGAATGACCTATTTCCTTCGCCTTGTCACTGCCGCAAAGCGTTTCAATTAATCTCAACGCAAAAGCAACCGACTTCCCAGCACCCATTGCGGTTATATATTTTCCGTCAGCGACAACCCCTGTATTGCATACCTTTGCGCCTTCAAGAAACTTTTCATAACCGGGGTAGCAGGTTGCGCGTCTGCCTTTTAATAAACCCATCTTCCCGAGAATCGACGGAGCGGCGCAAATCGAAGCGATATAGATATTATTTTCAGCGCAGTATTTAATCGCCTCTATAACCTTTTCACAGGCTTCAAGGTTGTTCGTGCCGGGCATACCGCCGGGCAGAATTATCATTTTAAGCTCGTTGTTCAGCGCGATTTCGGAAGCTTCAATGTCGGCAATAATTCTTATGTTGCGCGTGCTCACTACTTCCTTACCGCCGACACCGGCAATTAAAACCTGCTTCCCTGCCCGCCGAAGCAAATCAACAGGCGCAAGCGCTTCAATTTCCTCAAAGCCGTCAGCCAAGAATAAATATATCATTTTTTATCTCCCGTATTCGTCGGCTTGCGCAATAGGTCTGCCCTGCTCATCATATTGCTCTTGCTCAGCTTGCGGAGCTTCTGCCGCCGCACCGAAGCCGCCGCTTCCCCAGCCGTTGTCACCATTATCAACAGAAGCTGGCGCGGGAGTGGGATTAGCTTCATAATTAGTATTGTTGTCGTAGTATTGCACCTGCGAACCTTCTTCAGCAGGCGGCGGGTCTTTCATTGCCTTAGGGATTGCAAAAACTGCGTAACCGCAAATCACAAAGAATTCAACAAGCCAAACGAGCCAAAGCAAAATACCGTTGAAAAGCTGAGGCTGTGCATTTGAATTTGTATCAGAAGAATACGTCCAGCGTCCCTCACCGTTAATACGGATAATTGTATCGATTAAAGCCGCAGGGTTCGCCATGTAATAAACCGCAGTAGGAAATGCACCGTCGTTTTCTGCGTAGTATTTCATGTAAGCGTATTCAGAGCTGTTAAAAAATTCTTCTACCAAAAGCGCGGCGGTTCTCGCAAAATTACCGAGAGTGTAGTCCCAGGCTATCGCTTCATAATAAGACATATTTTGCAAGTCGCGTATATCCCGTCTGCTCAGCGTCGCGGGGTCAGTGTCCCAAGCCCACCAAATGAATTCATTTTCAAGGATTCCGTAATCATAGGCAGAGGTATTCATCATCTCGGTAATCACAGCCTCCATGTCTGAATAAGGAACGCCGTTTTCGTCGGTGAAGTCGTTAACATAATATTCGTAGCTTATCCAGGTGTAGAATAAATCCTCGTCGTCCATGCTTCTGAAGCCTCTGTTTGCGTCCTGCGCAACATACAACGCCCACTTAAAATATGAAAAAAGCAGGCAGGCGAGTATAACTACAGCGAGCGCGGGCACAACTGATTTAATCTTGAAAAGCTTAATAATTTTTGTTGAAACAAAGCCCATAGCCGCGCCGAGCGCGACCGCCGCGAGTATACTTAAATATACAATCGGGTTGACCTGATTAATCCAAAGATAGATAAAGCTTAGTACAGAGCCTGTTATTGCTGTTCCGAGGAAAAGAAATAAAAAAGCTGTAGGGCTTGCTTGTTTTTCCGAATACATGATGATTCTCCTTGTTTGAAATTTTATTTTGATTTTTGCAAGTTATAATACTTACCGAACTCAGCGTCGTCGCCCTTGATGTGCTTCACAACCCATCTCACGACAGAATTACTGAGCATTCGCGTGAAGGTCGGCGAGGGCCCGTCCGCAGTAAACATTTCGCAGAGCTCCCCGAACTCGCGGACAAATTTTTCATGCAACTGCCGATGCTTTTCATAGTCGGGATAATTACATTCTTCCTGTAATTTCTCTTCGTCCGCAAAGTGCTTAACGACATACGCGCCGAGAAACTTTAAAGTCCTTTCAACATCTTCCTTAGGGATAATATTAATATCCTTCGACGTGAAATCGTTTATCATATTGAGCAGTTCTATGTGTTGTCTGTCAATTTCACCAACGCCGATAATCATGTCTTTATCAATAGTAATCATGTTTTTTTCCTCAAAAGCTTACGAAAAAGCGTCGAACTTGCAAAGCTGTGAGCATACGCCGCACCCTACGCAGAGCGTTTTGTTTACGACTGCTTTTTTATCTCTCATGGTGAGCGCGGGACATCCGACCTTCATGCAAAGCTTACAGCCTGTGCATTTGTCTGCATTGCAGGAAAGCGGAGCGTTAAGCACAGCACCCTTAGTCAGCGCACAAGGCTTACGGAATATAATCACCGCGGGCTCTTCAAGTGCGAGATATTCTTTTAAGATGCTTTCGATTTCTGTTAAATTATCGGGGCTCAAGGTCTTGACCTTGCTGATTCCGATTGCCTTTACAAGTGCTTCAAAATCAACTGCGGGAGCAGGGTCACTGTAAATATCAAGTCCGTTGCCGGGGTGATTCTGTCCGCCTGTCATGCCTGTCGTTCTGTTGTCAAGGAGTAAAGTCAGCGTATTGCTTCTGTTG
The DNA here is from genome assembly GCA_009781425.1 of Oscillospiraceae bacterium. GTDB lineage: Bacteria > Bacillota > Clostridia > Oscillospirales > Ruminococcaceae > Ruminiclostridium_E. Next base: position 65,850 of record WQYC01000007.1, on the reverse strand, counting down.
TACGCAATGTCAATCAAGCTCGTTATGCCGTTATGAACGAATGTTGAATCGCCCATTAAACCCACTGTCTTGCCTGCGTAATCGGGACGAGCTTTAACGAAGCCGTGCGCCATGCTTATGCCTGCGCCCATGCAGATTTGAAAGTCCATAGCAGAGAGCGGAGGTGTCGCCGCGAGCGTATAACAGCCTATGTCGCCACTTACTACAACGCCGAGCTTGTTAAGCACCGTGAACACGCCTCTGTGCGAACAGCCTGCGCAAAGCACGGGAGGGCGCACGGGAATAGCTTCGGGGAAATCCTTGAAGCTTGGCTTAACGCCGAGAATGGCTTCCTTGATTATATTTTGCGAGTATTCGCCGAGAAGCGAGAAAACAGGCGCGTGCTTGCCGTTCGGCATTTTACCGATTGGATTTAAGCCGATTGCGCGGCAGTGCGTTTCTATTACGGGGTCAAGCTCTTCAACTACGTAGAGCTTTTTTACCTTAGCAGCAAAGTCTTCTATCAGCTTCACAGGGAGCGGATGAACTATGCCGAGCTTTAAGTAGCTTGCGTTATCGCCGAGCGCGTCCTTTGCGTATTGATACGCGACGCCGGAGGTAATTATGCCTATTTCGGCTTTTTCGTTGATTTCGACTTTATTGAGCGGCGAGCTTTCGGAATACGCGATTAATTTCTCAAGACGTTCTTCTACCAAAACGTGCTTCGCTCTTGCAAAAAGCGGCATCATTACATACTTTTGCAGATTTTTCTTATACTCGCCTTTGTCTTTAACCTTGCGCTCGTTGAGTTCTACGATTCCCTGCGAGTGGCAGGTTCTTGTGGTCATATGTATAAGCACGGGTGTATCGAATTCCTCGGATAAATCAAAAGCTAATTTTGTATATTCAAGACATTCTTTTGAATCAGACGGCTCTAACATTGGAACCTTCGCGCCAATCGCGTGATTGCGGGAATCCTGCTCGTTCTGCGAAGAGTGCATACCCGAGTCATCAGCTACGGCGAAAACCAAGCCGCCGTTCACGCCTGAGTAAGACGCAGTGTAAAGCGGGTCAGCGGCAACGTTCAAACCTACGTGCTTCATGCCGGAGAAGGCTCTTGCGCCTGCAATACTTGCGCCGATAGCAACCTCCATAGCGACTTTCTCGTTGGGAGCCCATTCTGCGTACATTCCTGTGCCTTTGTAGGCAGCGCAGTTCATGGTTATTTCCGAGCTCGGAGTCCCCGGGTAGCTTGAAACGACTTCAACTCCTGCCTCATATAATCCTCTTGTGATAGCGTGATTGCCGAGAAGTAATTCTTTTTTCATCCTTGTTTTCTCGCTTTCTTTCTTAAATTTAATATACATCGTTAATTATACCATAAATTTATTGACGTGTCAACGAATTTATGGTATAATTTAGTTATTAAGTTTAGGAAGTGCAAAATGAAGAAATTAACTATATTTTTTTTAACTTTGTTTATATTCACAGCTTGCGGAAGCAGCGGCGGTGAGCTTAGAATCAACGACGAAAAGCTGACTGTGCTTGATTCGCCGACGATTGAAGCTGTGCTTGACGCGCACTCTGCACAAGCCGAGGAGGAAGAAGTTATTCCGCGCCCCGAGCCACCGAACTTCGTTGAAATCGCAAAGACGCATTTAAACGAAAGCCACGGCAAGGTTTATGTCGGCATGGCAGACCTGACTTATCTCGATGCTTACAGGCATATTGACACAGGTGTTTTCCACCCCGCAAGCACGATTAAATCCTTTGTAATGGAATACGCGCTTCTGCAAATTCATGCAGGAAACGCCGAGCTTGACGAGCTTTTCGAGGGCTACACGCTGCTTTATTATCTCGAACAAATGATTCAAGTTTCCTGCAATGAAAGCACAGGCGCGCTGATTGCGCGCTTCGGGCGTGCTGATATTCAAAGCTGGCTTGATGTGAATTATCCAAGCACAGAGTTAAATTCTGACTGGCGAAATTATCACCACAACGGTAAATATAACGAAATCACAGTTGAAGACACGATTTCTTTTTTGGAGAAGCTCTGGGAGCGCAGGTTTGAAGAGCCTTACAGGCAAATGCTCGGCATTATGTACGGAACAACATGGTCGCGCGAGAAAATCCCTACGCCGTTTGAAGGGCTCGAAAACGTCAGAGTCGCGAGCAAAAGCGGTTCTTACGTAGACGGCGACGAAACCGCCGACCACGACATGGCGATTGTCGTGAGCTATTATTCAACGGGTGAGATTGAGTTTGTTTACGCGCTGACTTTCTACTCGTTTTCGCCTTATAACGAAGCTTCTTACTCAAACGCGCGCTCTGCCATGATTGCGATGTCGCGGGAAATTTACGAGCAAGTCAGTCTGTTTTATGCCGGCGTTGAATAACAGCCCGCACAGGCAATCCGATGCTGAAAGCCATGATGATTTTTATGATTTCGGGAATTACAAACGGCACAAAGCACGCCGCGAACGACACCGTTAAACCGCCGCCGTTCTGAAAAGCGTGCCACAGCGTCCCCATCGTAAGGTTCAAAAGCGCGCCGAGTGCAAGGCACACCGCAAGCAGGTGCTTCTTGCCTGTGTCTGCGCCGAAGCCGATTATAAAAGCCACAAACGGATACGACATCAGGAAGCCGCCCCATAAGCCGATGATTCTTTGAAACCCGCTCCCGAACTGAACAAAAACGGGAACGCCGACTGCGCCGAGCAGTAAATAAACCAAAAGCGCGATTGCACCCTTTTTCGCACCGAGAATAACTCCTGTGAGCATAACTGCAAAGGTCTGCAGGCTTAGCGGCACGCCAAGCGGCAGAGGCACTGTTAACTGCGCTAAAACCGCAACAACAGCGACCATAAGTGCAATATAGCATAATTCACGAACCGAAAATTTCATAAGTATTTCTCCTGTTTTTTTCTGTTATTCTGATTATACAGGAAAAAAATATAAATGTCAACTATTTATAATTTAATAGTTGACAATTATATTTTTATACTTATTTCACCTGCTGAAAGCGCGAGAGCTTCGCCGTTTTCTTTTCTGACAATCAATCGCCCGATTTCGTCAATGTCAACGGCGATAGCTTCATAATTCTCAGTCGCGCTCGTGACTTTCACAGTTTTCCCAAGCATGAACAACCGCTTTTTATATTTTTCGAGCATTTCTTTTTCGCAGTAGCTTGCACCGTCAAGAACTCGGTTTATAACCTCGGCGCAGAGCCTGTTTCGCGTGGCTGTTACGTCCTCACTTTCAAAAACTGCGCCTGCGATTTGCTTTAAGTCTTCGGGGTAGTCCTCCGGCGGCTTCTTGAAATTAATTCCGATTCCGACTTCAAGCCACTGCGTATTCCCGCTCTCGAAGTCTGTCACGGCTTCTGTTAAAATCCCGCAGATTTTTTTCCCGTCGATAAAAATATCGTTGACCCACTTGACTTTCGGAGCTGCGTCGCTTACAGCTTCAACCGCTTCGCAAACCGACACAGCGGCGAACGCAGTGACTAATGTCGGCGTGCTGAAATTGAACCTTGCAGGGTGCAAAATCAAGCTCATGTACAGCCCGCAGCCCTGCGGCGAGTGAAAAGCTCTCCCGTAACGCCCTTTCCCTGCTGTCTGGCGGTCAGCGATAATAATCGTGCTGTGCTCCGCACCCGAAACTGCCATTTCCTTTGCGGTTTTGTTCGTGGATTCGAGAACATCATGCACATAAATTCGCTCTGTTACAGACTTTTGCAGTAAATAAGGCGCAATTCCCTGAACCGACAGAATATCGCTGTCCTCCGAAAGGCTGTAGCCTTTGTTCGTCACCGCGCGAATGTTGTGATTAGCTTTTTGAAGCTCCTTAACCGCTTTCCAAACGGCGTTGCGGCTGATGTTCAGCTCTTCGGCGATACTCGCGCCCGAAATGCTTTGTCCGCGGTTGCTTTCAAGCATTGCGAGAATTTTTTCTTTTGTAGTCATGCTATTTCCCCACGCAAAACCGCTTGAAAACCTCGTCTATAACCGTTTCGCTGACGTTCTTCCCCGACAGTTCATAAAGATTTTCAAGTGCACCCTCAAGCGTAACGCCGAGCGTGTCAAGCGTCGAGCCTGCGGTAATGCCGTCGATTGCCTTTCCGAGAGCTTTTTCCGCTAAGAATGCACATTCCCGCTGGCGTTCATTAGCGATAAAGCCTGCTGATAAGTCCACGCGTTTCAGCTTCAGCTTCTTATTAATCACTGCTGTTAAAGGCTCGAAGGAAGCAGGTTCTTTCGCCGAAATTTCAATCACGTTTTTGAACTGCGTCGCAAGGAAGGTTAAATCAAGGCGATTTTTCAAATCGGCTTTGTTAATTATGCAAATCGCGTTCTTGCCTTTAAGCTTTTCGAGCAGTGTATAATCTTCTTTTTCAAGCGGGCGCGAATTATCGAAAACAGCAAGAGCAAGCTCGCACTGTTCAAGGCGTTTGAGCATAATATTCACGCCGATTCCCTCAACCTCATCGCGCGTATCGCGAAGTCCTGCGCAGTCGCAAAGCCGCAGAACCATTTCGCCGATGTTAACGCTTTCTTCAATTATATCGCGCGTCGTTCCTGCAATATCCGTGACGATACTGCGGTCGCTTTTGGTGAGCAGATTCATCAGCGTTGATTTGCCTGCGTTCGGTTTCCCCACTATAGCCGTTAAAACCCCTTCGCGTAAGACTCTGCCTATTTCAAAGGTTTCAAGCAGAAGCTGCAGCTTCGTTCTGCAATCCGCAAGCTGACCCAAAAACGAGCTCGTTTCAAAGCTGTCCAAGCTCTCGTCGGGATAGTCAATCCACGCCGCGATTTGCACAGTTATATCAAGGATAATCGCAGAAATTTCCTCGATTTTTTTGTAAAGCGCGCCTTCTCTTTGAGCAAGTGAGTAGGTTAAGTATTGTTTATTGTGGGAATTAATTATGTCGATTACAGACTCGGCTTGTGTTAGCGAGATTTTACCGTTCAAAAGCGCGCGTTTCGTGAACTCCCCTGCCCCTGCAAGGCTCGCTCCCGCATTTATGCAAGCGCGCAAAACCCGCTCTGTGACGTAGATTCCGCCGTGACAGGTGATTTCTGCTACGTTTTCGCCTGTGTAGCTGTTCGGCGCATGAAACAACGTCAACATTCCGTCGTCAAGTTTTTCCTTGCCGTCAAAAATATTTCCGTAAACTGCAGTGTGCGAGCTTAATTTTCCGGGCTTTTTCTCGCCTGCCGGCTTAAAAACGCGCCGCGCTACATTCAGAGCGTTTTCGCCTGAAATACGTATGACTGACAGCCCGCCTGTTCCGCGCGGGGTTGCAACTGCGGCGATTGTTTTCATGAGAAGAACCTCCCGAAGAATCCTTTTTTAGCGGGCTTTTCCGGCGCGATAATTTCATCGTCATCATCGTCGTCTATATGTGCAGTTCCATCAACAAATTGAAGCATTATCGGCTTTTTCACGAGTTCATCCGCGCTCTCGTTTTGCAAATATGTGTAAACGCTTTCGGGCTTGCTTGCAAATAAATTGTCAATTCTGCCGTTCAGCAGCTCGTCAAAGCCGCGCGCCATCTCAGCGAGCACCTGCTCCTCCATGCTGTCGTAATAACGCTGACTCGCGATATTAAACTCATCAGTCGGGCTTTTCCCGCCGACACTCGTTAAGTGAATCCCCTCGCGAAGCTCCGAAGTATAAATCAAATAATCGCTCCACGCTTCGTTTATCACGCTTAGAATCAACTCACGCTGTAAATTATTAACCGTTTCCTCACCGTGCAGCTTCACCGCAGTCTCGTAGCTGTCGGGGAAGCCGTCCTGCCAAAAGGTCGGCGCGCTTTCGCCGGTGACGTATTTTTTACGCGCCTTGAAAATAGCATCTCTGTGCTTCTCCGAAATCATCGAGAATTTCAGCAGCCTTTTGCGCTCGTCGAGCCTGTCCCCCTCGGAAATCCGCTGGATTCGTTCAGCTTCCTTTACAACTACTCTGTCTGTTATTTTTTCCTCGGTGAAGCTCGGGTAGCGGCTTTTCGGGATTAATTTCCGAAGCTCGTATTTCAGCATTACATCGTCGTCAAGTGCAGTGAACGCCTTGCTTTCGCCGACGTCGCCCTGTCTGCCCGCACGACCGCGAAGCTGACGGTTTATCCGCGAGCTTTCCCGCATTGACGTGCTGATGACGTAAAGCCCGCCCGCTTCAACAGCGGCTTCCCTGCTCTCCTGTTTATGCCCGCCAAGCAGAATATCAACTCCGCGACCCGCCATGCTCGTGGAAATCGTCACGGCTTTGACTGCGCCTGCGTTTTTTATTATTTCGGCTTCCGCTTCGTTATTTTTGGCGTTGAGAGCAACCGCTTCAATGCCCGCTTCGCGAAGCTCACGCGCTAAGTTTTCGCTTTCTTCTATACTCTCCGCGCCGACAAGCACGGGCTGTCCTTTTTCATGAGCGCGGATAATTTCCCGCTTTACAGCTGCTAATTTAGTTTTGTTATCAAAGTAAATCTCCATAGGGTGGTCGGTTCTCTGCGAGGGCAAATGCGGCGGAATTTTCTCGGACTTCAAGCCGTAAAGCAGCTCAAATTCCTCATCAGACGGATACACAGTCCCCGTCATGCCCGAAAGATGCTCGTACTGTCGAATGAAATATTGAAGCGGAACGGTTCCCATGACAACGCCGCGCTGCTCGGTTTTTATGCCGTGCTTTAGCTCGACCGCGCCTTGAAGCGCGCCCGGGAAGCGGCGGTTCAAAGCCGCTCTGCCCGTGAACTCGTCTATAATTAAAATCTGATTATCCTTCACAATGTAATCAACGTCTTCATTTAAAGCGAAGTGCGCGTTTAAACAGTCGTTTATATCCGAAAGAAGCGATTGGCTTTCTTCGCAGTACAAATCGACTTTGAAATAAGCTTCCGCTTTTTCGATTCCGCTGTCTCTGAGGTAAGCGTTGTCGAGCTCTTCTGAAATCCCATAATCCTTGTCGGTGAGCGTTTTTACGAAGCCGTGCGCCCTTTCAAGCTCGGCGTCAACGCTTGTTGGAATCGAACCCGCGATAACAAGCGGAATCCGCGCTTCGTCGATTAAAATGCTGTCAGCTTCGTCAACAATCGCCGCGTCGAACTTTTCATGCAGAACATCTTCCTGCTTATCAGCGACGAAGTCGCGCAGAAAATCAAAGCCCGATTCCTTCGCGGTGTTGTAGACTACATCGGCTTTGTAAGCGGCTTTGCGCTCGTCCTTAGACGAAGCCTCGACTACATACGCGATTTTCATACCGAGCAGGTCATATATCGGTTTCATCCAGTTATAATCGCGCTTTACGAGGTAGTCGTTGTACGTCAGAATATGCACCTTGCGTCCGCTCAAAAAGTGCAGAAACGCCGCGAACACCGCCGAGATTGTCTTACCCTCGCCGGTTTTCATTTCGATTATTTTCCCGTTAAAAAGAGCTTTTGCCGCTGTAATCTGCTCGTCATAAGGCGTCAAGCCGATGCCGTTAATGCAGGCAGTGCAGAACTCAGACGCGGCACTGTTAAAATCCAAATTTTTCATAAATACAATTATAGCATGAATTTGCCGATTAGTCAACAAATTCATGCTATTATAGTTTTTATCGCGTTTTGCTAAGCTTTGACAGAGTTTAAGCGTTCGCTTTTTTGAGCATATTTGCACCGACAAAAGCCGCCGCAAACACAATCGCCGTAAACACAGCCAAAACAATCGTGAGCGCGTTCATATCGCCGCTACTTCCGCTCGTTCCGCCTGTGCTCGTTGTTCCGCCGCTTGACGCTACGGGTACAGCTTCTTCATTATCAGAAGCTTCTTCAGGTTCAGCCGGGGTTGTAGGCTCGGCGGGAGCTTCGGGTTCAGTCGGAGTCGCAGGTTCAACGGGTGTTGCAGGCTCAACAGGCGGAGCGGGACGGTTACAAATAGTGCAATCGCCACATTCACCGCAGATTGTACAGCAAACAAGCTCACAGCGGTTTATGCTGTTTAGACAGGGGTCGCAGGTTTTGCAGGCGTTTGCAATTTCGGGGTGCACCCAGTTGCACAGCGAGCAGTTTAAGCGTGGCCAGCTGTCGTTCAAGGTTTCGCAGGCGTGCCCGTCGTGGCGGTTATCCATCGGCATGAAGCCGCAGTTCCGCGAACATTCGTGCACGTCGGAGTTGACGCTCGCGAATAAATGCCCGCCGTTCGCCTCAGAGCAAAGCGGATGCGCCCAGCCGCAACGGGTACAGTCAGCAAGGTTGTGCCGCTGTTCCTCACCGCAAAGACTGCACTTGTGTTCATAAGCCACCCCGTCAGAAACCCAGTCGTGACTGCAATCCGCCGCCGCCGCCGTCATAACAGCAACCGAAACCAATATAAATGCAAAAGATATAACGAAAGATAATGCTTTTTTCACTTTTTTCATACCCTTCTATGTAAAGATTTTTCTTTATAATTCTATTCTACAACAAAAAACGCAAAAAGTCAATATTAAAACTGACATTTTTGCGTTTTCATACGGCTAACAGGACTTGAACCTGCACGGTTTCCCACCGGAACCTAAATCCGGCGCGTCTGCCAATTCCGCCATAGCCGCTTTTGCTAATCTATTCTATCACAGTTACGGCGGATTGTCAACTATTCAATTATTGCGCCGAGAACGAAACATCGTCTATATCCGCGTGCTGATTGCCGTTTGCTTCGATTGTGAAAATAATTTGCGCCGCCTGCGCGTCTGCGGGAGCAGGTATTGTAATCCCTCTGTAGTAACCGTAATCTCTGTTACTGTTCGGTAAATCCTGCATTCTGATGAAAATCCGCAATCCGAGCGTCACGCCGCCGCCCGCTGTAACGAAGTTTACATCGGCTGTAACGCTCACCTGCGCGCCCTCGCCGTGTGCGAAGAAAGATAATTCATAGGTGCAGCCTGCGTTTACAGAGACAGTCTGGCTTAAATTTCCGCCGTTAGTTATAGCGACCGCCGATTCACCCGTGTGAACTCTTCCCTGCTGTGTTTCTTGCGAAATTGCGTCCGGTGTCGTAGTCGTCCAGTCGGCAGGAATATTCTCTTTGAAAATTTCCATGCCGCCGTTTCTAATCAGCTCACCTGAGGACAGACACTTACAATCGCATTTGCCGGGTTCTCCGGGAGGACCTTGCTTGCCCGGTTGCCCTTTTTCACCTTTTGGACCTCTCTCGCCCTGTATCCCCTGCTCGCCTTGCTCGCCCGGTTGTCCCATCGGACCCTGCTCACCCTGCTCGCCCTGCGGTCCGCGGCAACCCATAGGCCCGCGTTCGCCCTGCTTGCCTTGCTCGCCCCGCTTACCCTGCTCACCCTGCGGTCCTCTCGGTCCACGGCAACAGCACTTGCATCTGCAATTATTTGCACATTTATTTTCCATAGAAATAGCCTCCGATAATGAAATACTTGTTATTTCATTATATGGCGCAATTGCTATTTTAGTTCCACTACCGTCACTCCCGCTTCGCCTTCGCCGTATTTCCCGAGCCGATAGGTTTTCACTTGCTTGTGCGCTTTAAGGAAGCGATGAACCGCGTCGCGGAGGATTCCCGTGCCTTTTCCGTGGATAATCGTAATAAGCTGCAAGCCGCCCATTATGCTCGAATCAATAAAGCGGTCAACCTCCACTACGCCCTCATCAGCCGCCATTCCGCGAATGTCAAGCTCCATGCTCGTTTGCCGCGTCATATTGCTTTGCAAGCCCTTTGTTGCGAAGTGCTGATTATTAACTTTTACTTGGTTTTCGGTTTTTTCTTCTATCAGCCGCAAATTTGCTTGATTTGTCTTGGTTTTCATCAAGCCGACCTGCACTAAGCAGTTTCCCGACTTATCGGGAACGGTCAGCAGTGTTCCTTTTTTGTCGATGTCAACGAGCAGAACCGTGTCGTAAAGCTTCAAGGCGCGCGGTAAAACATAGGCTTCGCGCTGTTTTTCGGTAATAGGATTTGCAATGTCATGCATTTTGTCGAGAGTCTTATTAAGCTTGGAACGCGCGGTTCGCACTCGCTCCGAAAAGTCCGCTTTGTCCTTTTCTTTTCGCAGCTGTTCCAAATCATCAATTAACGAATCCGCGATATGCCGAACCTCGTTTATAATCCCTGCCGCTTTGTTCCGCGCGTTTTGGATTTCTTTTTCCTTGGCGTATTCGGTCAGCTCGCGGGTTTTCTCGGCAGATTGGCTGTTCCGTAGGATTTTCACGCGTTCTTCTTCTATTTCCGTTTTCGCGGTTTCGAGCTCGAGCCTCGCGGCTTCTAAGGCTTCCACGGTTTTCTCAAACCGCCGATTCTCGCCTGTAACTAATCTTTCCGCGTTATTAATAATTTCCTCGCTGAGTCCGAGCCGCTGCGCAATCGCGAACGCCTGCGACTTCCCCGGCATACCTGTAATCAGCCTGTAAGTAGGCTTGAGGGTGTTTATATCGAACTCACAGCTTGCGTTTTCCACGCCGTCTTCCTCAATCGCAAACAGCTTGACTTCCTGATAGTGCGTCGTCGCAAGCACAAGGCAGGAGCGGTTTTTCAAGTTTTCAAGAATCGAAACAGCGAGCGCGCTTCCCTCAATCGGGTCAGTTCCCGAGCCGAGCTCGTCAAGCAGAACAAGCGAGCTTTTATCGGCAGTTTTGAGGATTCGCGTGATGTTGTTCATATGAGACGAAAACGTGGACAGGCTCTGTTCAATGCTCTGCTCATCGCCTATATCGGCGAAAACGCCGTTAAAAAGCCCGACCTTACTTCCGTCAGCGGCAGGAATCATCAGCCCGCACATCGCCATCAAGGTCAGCAGTCCTGCGGTTTTAATCGCAACCGTCTTGCCGCCTGTATTCGGGCCAGTGATAATCAAACAAGTGTAATTTGTTCCGAGTTCGATTGTAACAGGAACAACAGTTTTTGTGTCAATCAGCGGGTGCCGCGCCTTGTTCAAAAGCAGGCAAGGCGTTTCGGCTATTTCGGGCGTGACGGCTTTCATCTTCGCGCCTAAGTTGGCTTTGGCGAAGTACATTTCAAGCTTAATCGAAGCTTCAAAGCCGACAATAATAGCCTCCGCGAAGTCGCCGACATCGCTCGAAAGCTCTGCGATTATCCGCTCGACCTCTGCTTGCTCCTGCCCTTTTAAAAGCCGAATCTCGTTATTAGCCTCAACCACCGCCATCGGCTCGACGAAGAGCGTCTGTCCGCTCGACGACGTATCATGAACCAAGCCCGCAATCTCGCCCTTGTGCTCGATTCGCACAGGCACAACGAACCGCCCGTCGCGCGTGGTGATTATATTTTCCTGTAAAAACTTCTGCTTGTCAGGGTTTTTCACAAGCTTGTCAAGCTGTTCGCGAATCTGCTGTCCCTGCCGTACAATAGCCTTGCGAATCCGCGCGAGCTCCGGGCTTGCGTTGTCCGAAAGCTCCTCCTCGCTCAGAATGGCATTGTCAATTTTCTCGCTTAAATTTTTATTCGGCGTGAGAAAAGCGAAGTACCCTGCGAGCGAGTTCTCGATTCCCGCGCATTGCGAGTACCAGCTTACCAGCCCGCCAATGTTTTTCACCACCGCGCAAACGTCAAGCAGCTCGCGCAGTGATAACACCGCGCCGCTCCCTGCGCGTTTTACGCTGTCGCAGACGTCCTTGACGCGCGAGAAGCGCGGCGTGCCGAATTTCGCCGACAGCGTAAAAGCATCATCGGTTTTTTGCAACTCATCGCGAATGTCGCTTATTCTGTAGAGCGGGTTTATTTCAGCGATTTTCGCCTTACAGCCATCGCTCCAGGCCTGCTCGGAAAGCAGGCTTAAAATTTTATCGAGTTCTAATTTTTTGTGGTCGTTAGTCATGATTGTTCCTTTTCTAAAGCCGTCATAATTCTGCGGCAAACGCCGCAAGCTGAGCGACAGTCGCTTATATCTGTATTTATGCCCTGTTCTTCCGCATAGCACAGAAGCGCATTAATGCCACCGTCAAGCAATGCTTTTGTAGCGGGATTTTTGAAAGGGTTGTAGTTCTCAACTATTTCTAAAATATCGCTGTTATAAATGTTTCCGATTGATATTGAACATAAACGAACATCACCGTTTGGGTTTATTCCGAAGCAATCGATTTCATCAAGCCTTGACGTATACGGCAAAGAACCGCAGAGAACTGATAAATCAATTTTTTCAGGTGGTGAGAAGTATTCGCCGAGGTGCTTTAAAGCCGCGCCTGACGGGAAAATATTATTTCCATCGCTTGCGCTAATGCTTTTATCCGTAAATATTTTAAGTAAACGTTTTGTTTCTTCGTTGTAAGGATTTTCATTGTTTTCATTCACAACCCACGCCGGATGAACTTGAAGTGACATCTCGCCGTATTCTAAAATCGCTTCCGCAAATATAATAACCGGTTCAAGCGGAATAAATTCCTGATGAAAAGCGTCTATCGAAAGTAGAATATCACTAACTCCGGCTTCACAAAGCGACCTTGCTACTTCTTTAATTCTGCTTTCGTCCTTAGAAAAATAGCCGTTTGTAATTAGTTGACGTTTAGAGATACCGCAATGACGAGCGGCGGCGTGAATCTCGCAGACAGTATCGGCATATAGAAGGGGTTCACCACCGAAAGTCATGACAGAATCAATTGAATACTTTTTCGCAAGCTTTTTCACAGCATTTACAGCCGCGTCCTTATTTATACCGCCATCATTTGCAACTCGTTCATTGTCAACCGAGCAATGTTTGCAACGTCCGTTGCAAGTACCGGTTATAACAAATTCAATACGGTTCAAATTTATATATTTTGACATTTAAAAACCTATTTTACCTTCTTAAAATAATCCAGCGTTTTAAACCCGCGCCCTAAGTGATACAGCAGGTATTTTTCTGTTATAAATGCAAGCTCGCGCAGGTTTTTTTCGCCGAGCTCGAACTTATAAATTTTCTCATTCGGCGAAAAAATAATAAACCGCATTGCGCGCAGAAGCGCAGAGTTCAGCACGAAGCGGGTATCATCGCCGCATTTCGCATCGCTGAAGCAATCGCCGCAGAAGATTTTCCCCTCATTAACCACGAAGAACATCTCATCGTGCTCGTAGCTGAAACATTCGGCGCAGGCGATTAAATCGGGCGATAAACCGAGGATTTGCGAAAGTTTTAATTCAAAAACGGCTTTGATTGTAGGGGCGCGCATTGCGCGTCCGTCGCCGATGATGTTCTCGGACGCGCAATGCGCGCCCCTACAGGACTTTTCAAGCTCATATAAACTTATCGCCAAAAACCGCAAAAGCCCGTCTGCCTTCTGCTCGGAAGCAGAGGTATATTTAACCAAATCCGCGAAATAAGCAGCTAACGACAGCGCGGTGAAATCCGCAGAAAGCTTGTGAAAGCTGTAAATCGGCTCTGCGCTGTTGATTGAATACCGCGACTTACTTTTGTTCAAGCAGAACCTTGAATAAGTAAAAAGCGCGGTGCTTCCTGCGTTTTTGGAGTTTATTTTGCGCGTGGCGTGCGCCGTGACCTCAATCACGCCGAGCTCTTCTGTCAAAATGTCGATGAATCGGCTGTTTTCGCCGACATTCCGCTGACCGATTACAATGCCTTTTAGTGTGTTAAGCATCGGCGTCAAGTCCAAAATCCGCGATGAAGCTCTCTTTATTTCGCCAGTTTTCCTTGACCTTTACCCACAGCTTCATGTTAACCTTCGACTTGAAATATTCCTCCATTTCGAGCCGCGCCGCAGAGCCCATTTTCTTTAAATTCGCGCCCTGCTTCCCGATAATCATGCCTTTGTGACTCGCTTTTTCGCAGATAATTACAACAGAGAGCTCAATCAGCGGCTTGCCCGAATTCGTCTTGCTTTCCTCCATGCTCTCGATTTCAACTGCGACGCCGTGCGGAATTTCCTCAAACATCGATTGCAAAACCTTCTCGCGGACAATCTCCGCAAGCCAAACTTTTTCGGCTTGGTCAGTAGTTATATCGCCCGGGAAATAATGCTCGTCATTCCCTGTTTCCGCTGCATATTTTTGCAGAGCGAGCAGGATATTCTCGGTGTTAATGCCACTTTTTGCACTTACGGGTATAATTTCTCCGAATTCAAACAGCCTTGAATATTCCTCAATCAGCGTTAATAACTTCGTTTTGTCTTTTACTAAATCCACTTTATTCAAAAGCAAAATAACATCTATTCCGAGTTCCTTAAAACTCTCAATTAACGATAATTCTGTAGGCGAGATTTTCTTAGTAGAATCCACCATAAAAAGAATCACGTCTGCGCCCGCCGCGCCTGAACGCGCCGACTTCAACATATGGTCGGAAAGCTTATTTTTCGCACGGTGAAAGCCCGGCGTGTCGATGAAAACAAACTGCGTTTCATTCTGCGTAATTATACCGTGTATTCGAGTGCGGGTTGTCTGCGGCTTATCGCTGACAATCGCGACTTTATCGCCCACCAAAAGATTCATCAGCGTTGATTTTCCTGCGTTAGTTTTACCGACAATCGCCGCGAAAACATTACTCTTCTTCATGTAATTTATTCCCCTCTTCTTCAACTTTTTTTCTTATGCGCGCCTTGCGCTTTTTGCCGGAATTTATGAACAGAAACGACAGCATTAACGAGCCTAAAAATAACACACCATTAACCGCCGAGCCCGTGAAATGCTGCCAAATTTCAAAGAACGCGCTCGTGTCCCAAAACAGAATAATCCCGATTACGACTGCGCCGATTGTCGCAATGAGCACTGCGCCCGCCGCAACGTCCTTGCCGATTTTCGCGAGCGTGTGATAACCCGGCGAAACCTTGTCAATTACAACCTCAATTGATGTGTTAATCATTTCCATTGTGATTGCGATTATGCAGGTTAAAATCAGCAGAATTATTTCCGCTCTGTCGAAGTCGTAAAACCGCGTAAAGAACAGCACGTACAGCATTGCAACGATGTGAATACGCATATTCCGCTCGTATTTCGCGCTGAAAATTATGCCGCTCATGGCGTATCTGAAGCTGTTTAAAAAGTGTTTCATGGTGTTATCTCCAAACCCATTTCGTCAAGAATTTTCGTCTGCTTTTCCCGCATTATTTTCTCGCCTGCTTCGTCGTTTTCATGCTCATAACCGAGCAAGTGAAGCATCGAATGTACGGTCAAAAACGCGATTTCGCGCTCATAGCTGTGGTTGTATTCTTTTGCACGTTCCCGCGCTAATTCAGCGTTTATGACAATATCGCCGAGCATTGTGTAGCCGTTTTCGGGGTTAATTTCGTCAAGCGGAAAAGAAAGTACATCGGTGGTTTTGTCTTTCCCGCGGAACTCAAGGTTCAGCGCGCGGACTTCTGCGTTGTTTGTAAGAAGCACGGAAACTTCGGTGTTTTCATTAAAGCTTTCCGCGCGCAAAACCGCTTCACAGCTCGATTTAATCAAAGCGCGGAAGTGCTTTTTCGGGACGCCGAGGACGACGTCCCCTACACGTATGTTTAGTTTTAGTTTCATTAAGTTTTTACCTTTATTAAACAAATTTCACAAACATAATTTCAAAGGGCTCTTTTTCCAAAACAAACCCGCCGATAGATTCATAGCCGAGCTTCGTGTAAAAATGCTGTGCGTATTCGTTTTGTGCCGACGAGGTTAAAAGCGTTTTGTAGCCTTTGCTTTTCATGTCGTTCTCCCAGAATATCACGAGCTGTTTTCCTATGCCTTTTCCTCTGTATCGCTCTAATAAATACAGCATATTCATGAACGGCGTCGTATCCCAAAACAATCCGTATCGTAGCCACCCGACAAAATTATCGCCGTCATAAACAACGTAAATCTGCTTATCCTCGATTTTCTTAATAAGCATTTCGCGGTTAATCCATTCATCGTGCGTGTTAATTATATCGGCGTCTTTATGCTCTGCGTAGCGAATATTCATGATTTTCCCTTTCGGTTTATTCCCCCCCGTGGAGGGGTGTCGCGAAGCGACGGGGTGGTTCGCGGTGTGGCGTGGGCAAAGCTCCCCGCTTTTCTAAGCGCCATACTCTTTCCAAACTCCAATATCAATCAATTTTCCTTCTTCATCAAAACAATAGAAAACACAAACAGCGGTAATAAGATAATCACCGTGATAAACTAATATTGATTGCGCCCCTCCGCTAATTCTTCGTACTCCGGCTCGGTTGAGGTGACCACGATTGTAACTTATATTCCGAATCCTCCATCTATCATTTTTTTCAACAACTTCAATAACTCTTTCCATGCTTGTACCTTTTGGCGTCAAGATAAGCATATGCGTTCTTATTAACCATGTCGGTCTTGTAATGGGAAATAAAAACCATGTAATTATAATAATCGAAATAATGAATAATGGAATTTTAATAAGATATTTTTGTTTTTTTGTTAGTTTTTTCATATTATTTATCTCTTTTAGGGCGCGTTATCCGCGCGCCTGCAGGTTTATCGCTTACTTTTTCATACGCTTTAACTATATCCTGCACTAATCTGTGCCGCACTACGTCCTTCTCTGTAAAATGACAAGTTGCAATATCGTCGATATTTTTCAGCACGCGAATCGCCTGTACAAGCCCCGAACGCTTCACGTCAGGCAGGTCGATTTGCGTGATGTCGCCCGTAATCACCATTTTGCTGTTGAAGCCGAGCCGCGTCAGGAACATCTTCATCTGCTCGCGTGTAGTATTTTGCGCTTCGTCAAGGATTATGAAGCTGTCGTCGAGCGTGCGCCCTCTCATATAAGCGAGCGGCGCGACTTCAATATGCCCTTTTTCCATGTTCCGCTGGAACGACTCCGAGCCGAGCATAGCAAACAGCGCGTCATAAAGCGGGCGCAGATAGGGGTCAACCTTGTTTTGCAGGTCACCGGGCAGGAAGCCGAGCTTCTCCCCTGCTTCAACAGCGGGGCGTGTGAGAATTATCCGCTGAACTTCTTTATTTTTGAAAGCGCGGACAGCCAGCGCAACAGCAAGATAAGTCTTCCCTGTTCCCGCAGGACCTACGCCGAAGGTGATTGTATTTTTGCGGATTCCCTCCACATACTTCTTCTGCCCGAGCGTCTTAGGCTTCACGGGCTTCCCCGTAAACGTAATACAAACGCAGTCTTTTGACAGCTCTGCGAGCTCCTGAGTGTTGCCGTCGTCCGCCATTGAAATTACATAGCGCACGGCTTGCTCGGTGAGCTGCTCGCCGCGCTCCAAGATTTTCACTAAGCTTTCCACGGCGGAAAGGGCTTTTTGTGCGTTGTCCTCCCCGCCGATGATTTTTATATCACCGTCACGATTGAGGACTTTCACGTCAAAAGCCCGCATAATAATATTCATGTTCTCGTCAAACGCGCCAAAAAGCGCGTTTGTGATGTCGTTGTTTTCTAATTTAAACGTCTTTTCCAAAAGCTTTGTGCCTTTCTTTTTACTTTATGTACTTAGTATAGCACATTTAATTGAAAAAGAAAAGCACAAATTTTTATTATTTCCCCATACTCTGACAACTCACGCTCACTCCCGCGCTTGCCTTGCCGCCGACATCACAACAGGTAACGTTCACGCCTGCGTTCACGTCACCGGAAACGCTTTGGCAATCCACGCTTACCCCCGCCTCAACATTCCCCGCGACATTACCGCAGGATACGTTGCAATTTGACCTGACGTTCAGTGCGTCACCCTCAACCTTGAAGATGAAATTCGACAGGTCGCTACAGTTTTTAACAAGCTCACGACCCTTGAAAACCATGCCCCACAAAGTATTGTCATCTTTTAACGGCAAATCGAATGTTTCGGCATTTCTTCCGAAAAGCTTATCAATACTGCACCCGAAGATTTCCGCAAGCTGCGGCAGTAAGAAAATATCCGGCGAGGACTGCCCGTTCTCCCACTTGCTGACCGCTTGAAACGAGATATTAAGCTTGTCCGCTAAGTTTTCCTGTGTCAAGCCGCGTTCTTTCCTAAAATTATAAATATTTCCCGATAAGGTTTTGATGTAATCCTGCTCGTTCATTTTTTCACTTCCCTTTCAATGTTGCTTAATTACATTGTAACCTATTTTTCGCCGCGAAGCAATAACTTATTTGTTGAAAAATATTCAACTATTGGTTGAATTTGCTATTGTCACGGTACGCCAATCATTCTCTGCTGAGCAATGTCGGTTCTGTAAACGACCTTCACTTGCGCCGAAATGCCGTCTTCGCACATTATATACTTCTCGTCAAAAGTTATAATTTCGCTGTCGCTGTAAAAATTCTGCCTGTAAAGCTCAATCTGCGCTTTCAGCCTTTCGAGAGCCTGCGCCTGCCCAATCGTTACTTCGACATAATCGTAATGTGCATAAACCTCGGTTTTAACTCTGAACGGAAGCCGCAGACCCAAGAACGTCGGCGCGCGCATTTCCTCGGTGAACACTGCGTTTTCAGGCTTGCTGTCAATTACAGAAAGCGGGAAGCTGTGACCTAAAAATACTATGAAGTTATTTTCGCTTCTTCTGCGATTGTTCCGTCTTTCGAGCGATGTGAACGGCACAAAAAACTCCGCATTGTCCTCACATTCCGCGATTATTTTCGCCGAAGCGTGGCTGAGAATTATATTCCCTGCGCCGTCATCAACTACGCCACTGACAATGACGTTCCCCCTGCTTACACCCGAGCCGGGCTCGACAAGCAGCCGCCCTCTGTAAACCTCGGTTTCTACGATTATTCCCGTTTTTACGGCGACAACATTGCAAGGCGTTGTGACCGGAATTTTGTTCGTGTCTGTTTCAAGCCGCTCGCTGACGTTGACGTGAATTCGGCTTCCCTGCCGTTCTATGTTCACCCACGCGAGGCTGTCAAGCTCAAGGACAAGGCTGAGCTCCGCTTTTTCAGAATCATAACCGTGAATGTTCACGCCGCTTGTTATGCCGTGCTTTTCCATTACCTCCATGATTTGCGGCGCGGAAACGCTTTCGTTACCGTGAACCTTTATGTCCCACACGAAATTCGACATCAGCACAATTATTGCAAGAAAGCTCGCCGCACCGAAAAAAACGCCGTATCTTTTTTTATACGGGCGCAGCTTGAAATAGGCTCCGTGCCTTTCTTCTACCCTTGTCCGTATACCCGAGCCGAGAGCCGCGCGCGCTATTTTTTTATAAAAAAAAGGTGACGTATTAAAAAAAATAACGCCGTCTTTATTTTTTATGTTCCATACTTTTATATTAGTTTTTACGAGCTTGTTCACAAATTCCTCGTTGTATGACCCGAAGGCGGACACCACAATATAGCTTTTCATTTTTCTTCTCCTAATTTTAAAAATTCCATTGAACGAATGTTTCCTTTTATAATCACGCCGTCAGTGCTGAAGTTCCGCATTGTCAGAGCCGTGCCGATTATGACAAGCGCGTTGTTCAAAAGCTCAAGCTTAATTACATTCTCGTCATAGGCTGAAACCCGCTCACAGCGGTCGATTACAAGCTCGCTGCTGTCCGTCATTTGTATGTACGAATGTTTATAAAAGCTCGATTTAAGCTTGTCAAATTTTCCTGCTATTTTGTTTACGTTCATTTTCAACCCTCTTCTATATAACCTGTCTGTTAAATATATATGTTGTACAGGCTTTTTTAATGCACTGTTTTGCAGGAGGTCATATGAAAAAAATAGCGAAAACAACACTTGCGGTTTTTTGCGTAATTCTTATGCTTTCCGCGCTCATCTTAGACACGAAGACCATGACAGACGAAATAGTCAGTGCAGTCGAAACCTGCTTATACACGATTATTCCCGCGCTTTTCGGGTTTATGGTTGTTTCGTCGTACCTGATTAAAAGCGGGCTCTACAGAATTATATTCAAACCGCTGTATTTTATTCTGCGCCGCGTAATTCGGCTCAGCGAAGAGGAATTCGGGATTTTTCTGCTTAGTCTGTTCGGCGGGTATCCCGTCGGCGCGAAGCTAATCGCTGATAATAAAATCACCCGCGATATTCTGCCTTTCTGCTATTGCCCAAGCCCGGGTTTTGTGATTTTCATAGTAGGCATCGGGCTTTTTTCAAGTCCACAAGTCGGAATAGCTGTTTATTTGTCGAATGTTTTGGCGTGTGTTTTACTTGCGATTGTTTTAAGTTTTAAGAACAAGAAAGTAACGGGCGGTCAGAGTCGACCGCCCCTACTGTTAAACGTAATAACTCCCTCGGTTCTTTCTGCAAGCTCTGCGTTGTTCCCTGTTTGCGCGGTTGTGACCGCGTTCGGCTTGATTAAAGGCACGCTGCGATTTATCGGCGTTGAAAACGCGTTTGTCTTCGCGGTTTTGGAAATCAGCGGTGTCGCAAACCTTACGCCGAATCCCGCGCTTCTTCCGCTGATTGCCGCGCTTTTTTCAACAGGCGGGCTGTGCATAATCACGCAAATTCCCGCGCTTATAAACAAAAAAATCCCTTTAAAGGGATTCTTGATTTGGCGTATTCCTGCGGCAATTTTATCTGCGCTGATTTGCAAATTATTCATGCCGCTTCTTGATTTTACGGCTTATGTTGCGGCGAGTACAACCGAAAGTGCTGTCGCCGTAACACAGGCGAACAGCCCGATTGCGTCGGTTTCGCTTTTAATGATGGCAATGATTTTAGTGAAGACTGCGGAAGATAAGTCAAAACAAAACACCTGCGATTAATAGTCGCCGCCTTGCAAAGGTACAGGTATTGCTTCCTTCGGTTTTTTTTCAGAATCTGCTTCAGCGCGCTTGTAGCCGTCAACCGCGATACATTTCGGTGGGCAAATCACCGCGCAAACTCCGCACGACTTGCAAATTTCGTAGTCAATAACCGCGCAGTTGTTTTCAATTTTTATTGCGTCGCGAAGGCATTTCTTCACGCACGCGCCGCAGCCTAAGCACCCGTGAGAGCAGTTCTCGCGGGTTTCCTTCAGCGTGCTCGGCGAGGAGCAGATGACCTTTACGCGCTCGCTGTGCTTCCTGAGCGAAATTAAATTATTTGGACAGACAGGCACGCACATTCCGCAAGCCCAGCACTTGCCCGGGTCAATAATCGCGGCGTTATTCTGAAATGAAATCGCGTCATAAGCGCAGACACTTGCACAATCGCCGAGCCCCAAGCAACCCTTACTGCAATTGCCTTTGCCGTTGTAATAGCGTCCTGCTGCGACACAGCTTTCCGTGCCGACGTAGATGTATTTATGCTCGGTTGTCACGCCCGCACAGTGTACAAAAGCTGTTTCACGCTCCTGCGGCAGAACCTCAATCCCAAGAACCTCGCCGATTCCCTGCGCGGTTTCGAGTCCGCCCGGCTTGCACATATTCGGCGCGTTTTCACCCTTTTTCACTGCCTCGGCATACGCCTCACAGCTTGACAAGCCGCAAGCACCGCAGTTAATCCCGGGCAGGCAGTTCAAGATTTTATCTACAGTTTCATCAGTTTCGACGTAAAGCGCGCGTGAAGCGAACGTCAGAGCCGCACCCGCCGCCCCGCCGATAAACAGAAAAACACCGATAGGTACTATATATTCAATAAACATGGTTGGTCTCCTGTAATGTTTATAATACTTTTTATATACGATTAGTTATAACAACCACGCAAAAAAACGTTGCTATAAGATTCAAGGTAGATAATATAAAAAATTCTGAACCATTTATTTTTTTTATGCAAAAGATTATTAATCGTGCAATTAAAGTTAGAATAATAATCCATGTAGATATATTTGAAATGGATAATGCAGTATTCCACGTTTCAAGTCCTGTAATACCGAATATATTATTACGTCCTGCCCACCCGGTATTATTTTGTATATGGTAGGTAATTACTAATAAAGCATAATTTATTAAAATAAACGCACAAGGAATCATGAAAAACAAATTTTTCAAACGGGGTTTTCGTTGAATACTTTTTGCTTTGCTGTTATAAATTTCTACAATAATAATATTCACAATTAATATTGTAAGCAAAACCGGTATAACAAAAACCATTTCAACTCCCCCTCAACAAATCCTTCGCTAATTTATTTCTCTCCGTCAAATTCCTCTTCCCAGGACAGATATACGAACACGAGCCGCACTCCATGCAAAGGTCAACGCGAAGCTTGCGAAGCCGCTTTAAATCCCGCATTTCATAGGATTTCTCGAACTCTGTCGGCATAAGATTCATCGAACAGGCGCGCAGACACTTGCCGCAGCGTATGCAGGAGGTTGCGCGGTCTTCAGGCATATCCTTGAAAAACAGCACTGCGCCTGTCGTTTTGCCGATAGGCGTGTTAAGGTCATAAACACTTTTTCCCATCATAGGGCCGCCGAAAATGATTCTGTCGGGTTGTAAGCGCAAATCCGCTTTCTTCATAAGCTCGCCGAGGGTCATTCCGAGCGGAACTGTTAAGTTCGACGGCTTGTTCACAATGTTGCCGTCAATAGTGACTCTGCGCGAAATAAAAGGGATTCCGGTTTCCATATAACGTGCAATAAACGCCACGCTTGTCACGTTCATTATAATGCACCCCGCCGAGTACGGAAGCTGTTTCTCCTTCACGATTCTGCGCGTTGTGTTGTAAACTAAGACTTTCTCTGCACCCTGCGGGTAATAAGTCGGCAGGGCTTTCACGGTGATATTCGGCTCGTCTGCAACGCGCTCGCGCATAAGGCGGACAGCGTGCGGCATATTGCGCTCAATCCCGATTACAGCACGGGAAATCCCGCACTTTTCAAGTATTAATTTAATACCTTTTATTATATCCTCGGAGCTTTCCATGATTTCGCGGTAGTCGGTTGTTACGTACGGCTCGCACTCGGAGCCGTTGACGACAAGGACATCAACGTTGTATTTTTCGCGGTCGTAATTCAGCTTCGCGTGCGTTGGGAAGCCTGCGCCGCCGAGTCCCACGAGTCCGCTTGCTCGCACTGCTTTTATGAATTCCTCGCGCGTGTCTATTTTCGGCGGTGTTATCTTGCTGCAGAAATAATTCTTCTGCTCTGTGTCGATTACAAGAGCCTTGATTAGATTTCCGTTTATGTCTAATACGCTTGTTTCCTCTATAATTTTTCCCGTAACGCTTGAATGAATCGGCGCGGAAATAAAAGCCTCACTGTCTGCAATGAGCTGACCCGTTTTGACGTAATCGCCTTTTTCAACCACAGGAACGCAAGGCGCGCCAATGCCGTGCGCCATGCTGATGATTACCGGAGCGTGTGAATCAAGCTTGACAGTGCGGACTTCTGCCGCGTTTTTCCTGTGAGGAAGATGAAATCTTTTCGCGTATATTTTAATCAGCTCCTTTTAAACAGTTGACTAACATTTTAAATTCCTTGTCAAGAATTTCCATTTCTCTTTTTGCAATTTTAGCATGACTGCTAATTAATGTTTCAGCGAATTTTGTGTTATAAATCAAACGCAATATAATATCCATCAGCCATAAAGGACAGATGATAAACGCTTTTAACTTAGACGGCGTTACTGGTATTCCAATTTTTCTTAAGGCTTTGAAGTTTTCTTTCAATGACGTGCTCATAAACCGAACAGCTTTTTTATTTTTCGCTGTTGTATAATTATTTCCGCCGTCAAAATAAATACCGTTCGCAAGTGCAGTCACCATCGCGAGATGCGACTTCTGCCATGCGTCCATATTTCTTGATATACTGCAAGGGATTCTGCTTGTTTTGAATAGTTTTTTCAGTTTCTTTATTCTCTCGGTTTTTGCACCGCCTATCTCGCCAAAAGTTGTTGGCTGTACTATTTTCGGTGTAAGCTGAAAATATAGTATATCATTTTCTATTTGACCTCCCGCGCCCGCAAAAGAAGGGATTAATTTTCCTTTTCCAATAATTTCTTCCCATTTTTTGAAGCCGTTTGGGTTATTCACCATTGTTATTATATTTGGGCTTCTATTTTCTTTTAAACCTGCGAGAGCTGATTCTATTTGCTCATATCTGACAGTCACAAAAATATAATCATAAATGTCATCCGGATTTAATTTGTCTATAACTTTTATATTGGATTTTTTTACTATATTATTGCTGTTATACAATAATCCTTTGTTTTCCAAGGCGGTTAAACGATTTGAACGGGCAAACACGGTAACATCATATCCGGCATTTGAAAATTTAACTGCGTAAATGCTTCCGATTACACCCGCGCCGTAAATCAAAATTCTCATAACGAATATCTACCCCCCGAATATTCCTTCAACCATACCGCCGAAGCCGATAAACGACAGCGACATAATTCCTGCCGCGATTAGCGTAATCGGCATACCGTGAAGCGAAACGGGAATATCGCACCGCTCCATTCTCGCTCTCACGCCCGAGAAAACTATCATAACGAGCAGGAAACCGAGCCCCGCGCAAAACGCGTTGAACACCGCTTCAAGGAAGCTGAACTCTCCCGAAACATTCATAATTGTCACGCCGAGAATCGCACAGTTCGTAGTCATGAGCGGCAGATAAATCCCGAGCGATTTATTAAGTGCGGGAAAATGCTTTTTCAAAATCAATTCAGTCAATTGCACAAAAAGCGCAATAATCAGAATAAATGCAATAGTATTCATAAATTCCACATTCAGCGGCGCAAGAATAAAATAGTAAATCGGGAAGGTTAAAATTGTTGCAAAAAACATTACGAAAGTAATCATAAGTCCCATGCCTACCGAGCTTGCGGTCTTTTTAGAAACGCCGAGGAAAGGGCAGATTCCGAGGAACTGCGAAAGCACAAAGTTCTCGGTTAAAACGCAGGTTATAAGTATTATTAGCAGATTTCTTGTAATATCATTCACGGTTTAATCTTCCTCCCCTCTTCTGCACATAGCTTTATGCGGGCAGTTGTCACAGCTTATGTTATGCGGGCGTTTTTTCATGAATTTATTCACTGCGGCGATTACAAAGCCGAGCGCGAAAAAGCCGCCTGCAGGCATTATAAATATCGTCATAGGCTCTGTCAATTGCGGCAGCTGCAAGCCGAACCAAGTTCCGGCACCGAGAATTTCCCTTATTGTGCCCATTATGAACAGCGCGAGCGTGAAGCCTAAGCCCATTCCGAGCCCGTCAAGCGCGGATTCAAACACGCCGTTTTTGCTTGCAAAGACCTCAGCGCGCGCGAAAATTATGCAGTTAACTGCAATAAGACTCAGAAATATTCCAAGCTCAGTGTATAAATCGGGCAGAAACGCTTTAAGCAGAAGCGTGATAAACGTTGTAAAGCCCGCAATAATCGTTATGTAACAAGGCAGTCTTACCCCTGCGGGAATCAACTTTTTAAGGAGCGAAATAATCACGTTCGAGCAGATTAAAACTATCAGCGTTGCAACGCCGAGCCCTACGGCGTTCTGCGCCGATGAAGACAGCGCAAGTGTCGGACACATACCGAGAAGCGTGAAGAATACAGGGTTTTCCTTGATTATGCCTTTGGTTAAAATTTTAATGTTCTTGTTCATATTGACCTCCCCCCAAAAACATTAAGTCATACGCGTAAATCGCGATATTCACCGCATCTGCGACAGCGCGCGCCGAACGCGTTGCGCCTGTTATAGCCGCAACTTCATTATCACTGCGCGAGGTTCCGCGAACGACCCGCACTTCCTCGCCGCGCCCGACAAAATTATCAAGGAAATCACGCTCATTTACCTTTGTGCCGATTTGCGGCGTTTCGGTGTTGATATAAACGGCTAAGTCCTTGACGCTTCCGTCATCGTTCATGACGATGAGCAGGTTTAAGCCGTTTCTGTTATAGCCGTTTACGACTACTTGAAAAGCGACCGCTCCGCTCTCATCGTGCATTATGATTTTGTTTATTTCTCTTGGGAGTTCAATTTTCTCAATTCTTCCCCCGCCTGAAGTAAAGAAGCCGTCAGCTACAGTAAACTCACCCTCGCCCATAAGCTCCACGCAGATTTCTCTGAGCTTCCCGCTTATTTCATTTTCATCGGCTTGCATACCGCGCTCCATAACGACTAACAAAACCGTTATAACCGTGGTAATTAAAGCTAATGCAGCAATCGGCAGAAGGTCGGATAGTTTTAGTTTCGCTTTATTTTCCATTGTCATTTCCGCCCCCTTTAACAGCACCGAAAGGCTTCGGGAAGGTGAATTTATCTATATAATAAGTCAGTATATTCATAATCAGAATCGCAAAGGATACCCCTTCGGGCATATCGGAGAAGAACCTAATTACAAGCGTAATAAGCCCACAGCCGACGCCGAAGACAAATTTACCTGACAGCGAAACAGGCGTAGTCGCGTAGTCTGTCGCCATGAAAACTGCGCCGAGCACAAGCCCGCCCGAAAGCACATGAAGTCCTACGTCCGCGCCTGTTACAAGCGCGCCGACTGCCACTGTGCCGATAAATGCAAGCGGCGTAACTGAGCGGATTACTCGCGTAATTACTAAAAACGCAAAACCGATTAACAACGCGAACTCGCTTGTTTCGCCGAGCGAGCCGCCGTGATAGCCCATGAACAGATTAAATAAATTCGGGATTTCTTCGCCCTTTTCAAGCATTAGCGGCGTTGCGGCTGTAATGCCGTCAACCGCTTGCGTTGCGCTTGAAATTGCATCAATTTCAATATCGTCTCTGTGCCAGAACGGCTTTACCCAGTAGGTCATGTCCGAAGTGAACGACAGCATAAGCACGATTCTCGCGACTATTGCGGGATTCGCGAAGTTTTGCCCGAGACCGCCGAAAAGCTGTTTCACAACTACGATTGCGATAAAACAGCCGATTACTGCCATGTAATAAGGCAGAGTTACCGGCAGACAAAAAGCAAGCAGAAGCCCTGTTACTGCAGGCGATGGGTCAACCTCGGTGTCTTTTCGTACGAAGCGGCGGAAAAGGCTCTCGAAAATTATGCACGCGCCCATGCAGACGATGCTGAGATACAACGCTCTGATTCCGAATATGTAAATAGACATAACCAAAGCAGGCACGAGCGCAAGAAGCACACGCCCCATGATTTTGTCTGTGGAGTTGTTACTTTTAATATGCGGTGAGGGTTCAACGATGAGTTTCATTTTTTGTTCCTTTTTAAAATTCTATAGTGCGTATAATGCTTATAATGTGTATCAATACTCGACACGAATGAAATACCAATTTTCCGTTATAAAATCCATTGAAACTATCCGCCCCTCGCCAAAGCTGACATCACAAATATCATCTTCGGAGTACAAATACCCAACAGAAGAATCAATTGCCATACCAAACAGCAGGAAGTGGCTTTGTCGAAAAAACACATCTTCGTGTCCCGATTCTCCTCTGGGTTTGACGTTAAAAGGACGGTCAGGATGCTCAACTTTTTCGCCTGCGTGTATTCGTGCCACTACCGTCTCCCACTTCGCTTGTCTTGGGACACGGTCTTCGGGATTGCACGTTATAAATAACCATACAATTATTGTAACAATAAGAACAGGCACAAGAAAGAAAACGCTTATAATGGTTATTATAATATTTCGCTTTCTTTTAGGGCGTTCTGACATAAACTACCTCTCTAACTCTTGCTAATGATTATAAGGCACTATTCATAAATGACATTTAGCGAATTAAAATTATCAGTAAAGATAATATACGGCTCTCCATGTGAAAAATCAGTTTTCTTTTGATACTCTGCAAGCTCATTCCAAAACACCGTATCCTTTGGCGGAACGATTTTCTCAAAATCTCCCGCCGATAAAAAGTAATACGCCATATTATACAGACCATGCGGAAGTAGTGCGAATACTTTTAAGAAAGGGTCGTGAAATTCAAACAACCCGGATTTCTTATACAATGACATCATAACAGAAAACTGCTCATTGGCTTGCTCGGCATTCTGATTTGCCAATGCTAAAAGATACGCAATCACAGCGGCGTCAAATTTCGGGAGTTTAGTAGTCAAAGCTTTTTCTGCTTGTGAAACCCCTTTGTCAATCCGCTTTCCATCTTTATAAAGCATACCTAAAATGAGGTTATACCCCACAAACCACATCTTATAACCCTTTGTGAGAATTGGACTGTTATCAGGACAGTATTTCCTGATAGCTTCAATATCACAGGCGGCAAATGCTTCAATCATATTTCTGCAAATCACATATTCCCCACCATCATCTTTACTGCTTGAAGTTCCGCGAAAAAACGGAAAAGAGAGGCGGTTATATGTATATAAGGCTTCATGCAGACTTTTCATATCTCCTTTTTTGTATGCTTCAACAAGCCCTATATCCATAACTGTATGAATCATATTATGTTGCAATAATGGCAGAAGCAAAAGCCCCACATCACGAAACCATGTATATCTCGGATTTTGGTTTGTTTTCATGTCTGGCATACTATCTCGCCATTCCTCATAGTAAGAAAGAAGTGACTCTTTCGATGTATATTTCATTTCAGAAATCAGTTGTTCAAAAAGTTGCTTGTCTTTTTTGTTCATGATGAACCCCTATCCCTTCGCATTATATAAATACCATGCCCTACTATCAATTGTACTATAAATAAAATACATAGTCAAGGGTAAAATAAGGCGTAAATGGAAAAATCCATTTACGCCTTTAAATCTGATTGTTAATTTTTTATCATTGATGCTACTTCTGCGGCGAAATCGTCTTCTTTCTTTTGGATTCCCTCGCCTTTTTCGTATCTTACAAACTTCACGACTTTAACGCCTTTGCCGATTGACTCTACGTATTTCGCAACCGTCATGTCGGGGTCTTTAACGTAAGGCTGGTCGAGTAAGCAGATTTCTTCAAGGAACTTGCGGAGTCTGCCTTCAACGATTTTTTCAAGTACGTTTTCGGGCTTCGGCTTCGCTTCATTTTCGGTTCTGACAATTCCCATTTGTGTGTCTTTTTCATCTGTGATTACCTGCGCGGGAACGTCGTCCTTGCTTACGAACTGCGGTGCGCTTGCAGTGATTTGCAGTAAAATATTCTTCGCGCAGTCGGCAACCTCGGGAGCACTCGCGTCGTCAGCTTCAAGCTGCAAAATAGTGCCGATAATGCTTCCGCCGCCGTCGTGTACGTATGAAAACAGGTCGCCCTGCAGCTTTGTAAAGCGTCTGATTTGAATGTTCTCGCCTATTGTTGCGATTTTGTCAACTAAGGATTCATCGAGCGTTTCGTTCGAGCCGAACGCGGTGCAAGCCTTGAGCGCGTCAACGTCAGCCGCATCGTTATTAAGAACAGTGTCAGCAACCTGCTCAACGAACGCTACGAATCTGTCGGACTTCGCCGCGAAGTCGGTTTCGGAATTTACCTCGACAACTACGCCGATTCTTTTTTCTTTATCTATTTTCGTTAAAACTAAGCCTTCCGCGGCGATTCTGCCGGCTTTTTTAGAAGCCTTTGCAAGTCCTTTTTCGCGGAGGTGTTTTATAGCAGCGTCCATGTCGCCGTTTGTTTCTTCAAGCGCGCGTTTGCAGTCCATCATACCGCAGTTAGTCATTTCTTTAAGTTCTTTTACCTGTTGAGCTGATATAGCCATAAAAATTATACCTCCTCTGTATTTTCAGCAGTTCCTGCGTCTTCTTCGTCGGGTTCAGCGGTGTACGCTACGCCTGCGTTCGCCTCGTTTGATGTTTCGCCTATTACGCCGCCCTTTGTAGCGATAATCGCGTCAGCCATTGCACCCGCAATAAGCTTAACAGCGCGAATCGCGTCGTCGTTCCCGGGGATTACATAGTCTATTTCGTCGGGGTCGCAGTTGGTGTCAACTATAGCGACAACGGGAATCCCGAGCTTTTTCGCTTCTGCAACCGCGATTTTTTCCTTGCGCGGGTCAACTACGAACAGCGCGCCCGGCAACTTTTCCATGTTTCTAATCCCGCCGAGGAACTTTTCGAGCTTTTCGATTTCTAAGTTGAGCTGAATTACTTCTTTTTTGGGGAGCAGGTCAAAGGTGCCGTCGCCCGCCATTTCTTGAAGCTGTTCAAGTCTGCGGATTCTTCTTTGAATCGTCTTGAAGTTAGTCATCATGCCGCCGAGCCAGCGTGCATTTACAAAGTGCGCGCCTGCGCGTTCAGCTTCCTCGCGGATTGAGTCTACTGCTTGCTTCTTCGTTCCCACGAAAAGCACTTCGCCGCCGTCCGCCGCTACCTGATGAATGAAGTTATACGCTTCGTCAAGCTTTTTTACGGTTTTCTGCAGGTCGATGATGTAGATTCCGTTTCTTTCCGTAAAGATATACGGTGCCATTTTGGGGTTCCAGCGTCTTGTCTGATGTCCGAAGTGAACGCCCGCTTCAAGAAGCTGTTTCATTGATACTACTGCCATTTGTTTGATTCTCCTTGTTTGTTGTATTTATTCCTCCGTTGCTAAACGCAATAATGCGCAATAAAACAAAAGCAACGTGTGAACTGGCGACTGCATTGCAATCGCCTTAAAATTATAGCATAAAATTTACCGCTTGTCAATCATTTTTAAACATTTTTATTTTTACTTCTTTTTAAGTTATTTTATAAAGCTTTTCACAAAACCGTGCTTTTTTCCGCGCACGGGGAAGTCGCAGGTCACTAAAATCGTGTCCTCGCCGATGATTTCAATGTCGCACCACGGGATTACGATGTCGTCTTCCCTGCCCAAAATCCCAAAGAATCGCGGACGCCCGCAGACAATCAGCTTTATTATTTTCGCTGTACAGCTCTCGAACTCCACGTCATCGGGATAACCGAGCTTACAGCCTGTTCTAATATTTATAATTTCCTTACAGCGCAAATCCTCAAAACGGCATACCATAAAATTCACCTCACTATAGTATTATATAATAGTATGAAGAATTTTGCTGTTTCATGTCCCTTTTAAAGTCCTGCGACTTTCCGCAAAATCGCAAGCGCGTCAGCAGTTGTAGGCGCACCGCTAATCCCAAACCTCACGCTTTCCGCATCAGTTAACGAAGTTATCCCCGCGACAGCACGGAGAACCGTGAGCGCGTCGGCAGTAGTTAACTCATCAACCGTAACGAGCTCATCATCAGTAGTAATCAGCTCGGGTCTCTCAATCCACAACAAATCTCTTATTGTTGTAACCGTCATATGCCTGTAAATATCCTCGGCTGTGACATAAGCATCGCTCTGACCGGGAACATAGCCCGCACTTATAAAGAACCCTTCAATTTCCATTGGGAATGTATAATTGCCGTGTCGATTAGGGTAACTACCCCATGCGCTTGGTGGAGAATAGACTATTATTTGTCTTCCGTTATCTTGACCTCGGTATATTTCAATAAACATTTCTCCACCCATGTCCTCTTCAAACAAACTTTTACCTTTATCTTCTCCGGTAAATAAACGGAATGTGTGTCTTTCACCGGTTTTACTACTAAAAATCATATCAAATGTTTGAATTTCAGGGTCAGGATAATAAGTTAAACTGCCGAATCGCATATCTTCATTATACGGAATTGGCAGTGAATCGAGAAGATTTAAAAAATTAACAACATCTTCACGGTTCATTAGTCCATTTCTCTTAAAATAACCGTCCAAATATTTTTCAAGTTCTTCATCACTTGCTTTCACCATTTCCCGCATTTTCATTAGTTGTTCTTTATCTCTAAAAATAATTCGTGGAGGTGGAGTACCTGCATCTACGAGTGTTGTTAATATAACAAGCATAGTAAAAATCAATAAAATTGATAAAAGCTTTTTCATGTTTGATTCCTCCTATCTTTTCGGCAAAAACGTCTCGTTATCGTCGATTTCCCAGCTTACCGGCAGTTGCAATATGTCGTCTTTCAGCCAGCCGACTGCTATTTCGTCGCCTACGTAAAACCATATCGTCGTCACTGCTGTATTTTCGCGCAGCTCGTAGGTTCCGCTTCTTTGCATATAAAGCAGCAGCTCTGCTGTGTACTTTCCGTCGGCGAACAGCGTAACGGTTTGCTTGCCGTCTGTGAACACCTGCGAGCTCGCTTCCCGCATAATCCCCTGCACAACAGCGAAAACGAGAATCCCCGCGACTAAAATAACAACGCAGAAGGTCAGGATTTTTTTTAATACAGCCTTGGCTTTTTTCGCGCTCATTTCCCGTACCAATCCTCTCTTGTAATATCCATGAAAATTATGTCGTGACGCGCATTATTCAGATAATGCGCCTTTCTGCGTCTGCCGATTTCCTTGAAGCCTACCTTCAAGTAAGACTTCTGCGCGTTCTCGTTGAATTCGTAGACATTCAGCATGATATTGCACAGATTCAGCACATCAAAACCGTAGCCGACAAGCAGCTTCATGGCTTCCGTGCCGTAGCCCTTGCCGCGGTGCTCGGCTTCGCCAATGAAAATCCCGACAGTCGCCGAGCCGTGAACCTGCTTGATTTCCATTAAAGCCATGCTGCCGATTATTTCATCGGTTTCCGCCAAAACAATCGCAAAAGCCGGCTCGCCTTTTTTCATAATATCCTCAAGCCACAGCCGCTCGTTCGGAAGGTTATACTGCATATGAGTATCGCCCAGCCCGTCCGTAACCGCGCTGTCGTTGAGCCATTTCGTGAAGCTTTCAACCTCTTCGTCACTGCCGTTATAAGGCGAAAGATAAACCCGCTCCCCCGGGATTTTTTTGAAGTATTTCATTTTTTTACGTCCTTTCAAGGTTTATATATTTAATTGTTATTTTCTTCGACAATTCTTACAATTTTGTCAGTTACGCTTTCCAAAACAAATATATTTTCATGTACGTTTTCATATAGCGCATATTCAAATATAGGGTCATATTCAAGATACTGTTCAATTATTTCGTCTTTTATTTCTTCGTTTGCTTCTTCGATTTCATCTGATAATAAAATACTCTCTGCCAATGGAGTGAAATCAGCTCTGTTTAATAAATAAAGCTCATCTTCATATTCCCAAATATCCATAACATCAAGATATGAAACTGTTTCATATCTATCTTTAAATATTTCGTCCCATTCTTCTTTAGTTATTGATATTAAATTTGGCCATTCTCTTTCAACTAAAAACACAAGAACCCTGTCTCCAATTTTAAATAACGGGTGACATTCTAATGTAATACGACTATTTCCACTTTGAATTATTTCAATTTCATCAAGCTCTTCTCCCTTAAAAGTATTATTAACCTCTGCCGAAAAAAACGTTCTACTATGTTCAATATTTTCACCAAGCCATTCTGTTATAGTAATATCGACGATAAGGTCGGATTTTTCAATTAGTTCGTTTAAATTGGGAAGTGGAATATGGCTTGCATGGATTATTCCTTGTGTTCCTATTCGATGTGGAGTGTCCATAGGTTGTGCGGGCTTTTCTGCGCAAGCGGCGAGGGTTAAGGTTAATGCGATGATGAGGATAAGCGCGAAGATTTTGTTTTTCATGATTAGTGTCCCTCTACTTTCGATTTTTTCTGTAAGCAAGATAGCTTTCCAAGATTACCGCCGCCGCCGCCGCGTCAATTACTTCCTTGCGCTTTTTGCCTCTTTTGTCGGCTTCGCTGAGCAGAACGTGCGCCATTTGTGTCGAGGTTCGTTCATCCCACATCGAAACGGGAACGCTGACGTTTTCGCGCAGTTTATCCGCGAAATAAACGCATTTCTCGCTTCTTTCGCCGCGCGTGTTGTTCATGTTTATCGGGTTCCCGACTATGATTTCTTCGATACTTTCTTCACTGACGACCTCTGCAATCCTCTGCAGAAGCTTATCCGCCGCTCTCGTTGTAATTACGCTGTGCGGCGAAGCTAAGATTTCCCCCTTGTCGCAGACAGCAAGCCCTGTTCGCACATCACCGAAATCAACTGCTAATATTTTCATTTTCGTCTCCTTTTGCTCAACTGCGCACGATTTCCGCGCATTGCGCGCGTGTTTCCGGTGAAGTAGCCGTCTGTGAAGCCGTCGCGCGAGAATATAGCTTTCAAGGCTTTTTCGTCGTATGAATCCCCGTTTCTCGCTTTTACACACGCACCGACAGCCGCGGCGACATATTCCGGGCTTTTCATGCGCCCTTCAATCTTCACAGAAGTCACGCCCGCTTTTTCAAGCTCGGTTATACTTTTAGTAATAGAT
Organism: Oscillospiraceae bacterium; assembly: GCA_009781425.1. Lineage (GTDB taxonomy): Bacteria > Bacillota > Clostridia > Oscillospirales > Ruminococcaceae > Ruminiclostridium_E. The sequence goes on along the minus strand of WQYC01000007.1, from coordinate 32,024 downwards.
AGGTCTTTTAACGACAGCGCATGGTTGGAATTCCCTGCCTTGAAGTTCAAGCGGCAGGGCTGCGCGCATGAGCCGCGGTTCGCGCTGCGCTCCGCGCCCGAGCCGCCGAAGAACGCGCTCATATGGCACTGTCCGCTCACGCTTACGCAAAGCGCTCCGTGAATGAAAACCTCGGTTTCTATTTCAACTTTTTTATTAATTTCAGCTATTTCGGAAAGCGATAATTCACGCGCAAGCACCACACGCGAAAAGCCGAGCTTCCGAGCGGCTTCCGCGCCCGAAGCAGACGTAATCGTCATCTGCGTAGAAGCGTGGCAGTTTATATCGGGCGCGAGTTCTTTCGCGAGCTGTAAAACAGCCAAGTCTTGGATTATAAAGGCGTTCACGCCTGCTTCTGCGGCGAATTGCACCGCTTTGCGCAGTTCCTTTATCTCGCGGTCAAAAACAAGCGTGTTTAGCGTCAAATACAATTTTACACCCGAAAGGCGGCAAATTCTTGCCGCCTCGTATAATTGTTCAGCCGAGAAGTTCTTCGCGCTTTTTCTCGCAGAAAAGCTTTGCAAGCCGAGATAAACCGCGTCTGCTGCCGCGTTCAGCGCGGCGTTTAAGCTCTCGGGGCTTCCCGCCGGCGCAAGGATTTCAATTGTATTTTTCATAGCTTTATAATCGGCGAAGCGAAAGCTGTTCGTCGTCTTTGGTTGATTTCGCTTTGAACGCTTCGTATTCAAGGCGGAGCTCGTCCAAGCTTTTGCGCAGAGCTACTATTTCTTCTTCTTTTAATTTAACATAATTATCAAAGGTAGTTTCATAAGTATTTAAGGTATTTCTGAGGGTTTTATTTTCGCCGTCCTTGACGTCGGCGATGTACGCCATTTCCTTCGCCGCGCTGTCGAAGCCGTCGTGCAGATGCTTGATTTCAACCTCACGACCTTTCATAAGATTGTCGATTTGGCTTTCATATTCTAAAACCTTAGCACTGAGGATTTCGTTTTCCGCCTGCTTATTGTTAGCTATGTTTTCCATTTCCTTGTGCGCGCTCTCGAAGCCCGCGCGGAGCTCCTTCAGCTCGATTTCACGGTTTACCATGAGCTTTTCCATGTCGTCTTCATAGCCTGCGAGCTTTTTCTGCAGCTGCTCGTTCTCTTCGTCGCGCACCTGCGCGATTTGCTCAAGCTCGCGCGTTACGCTTTGCAGGTCGTCGCTTATTGAAAACTGCGCTGTTTCTTTTAATCCGGCGTTTTCCTCTTCAAGCGCAGATATTTTTTTATGCATTTCCCCGATAACGTGCTTCACGGCGAGCATATCCTTTTCTGCCTCGCTCGTAAGGTTGAGCGCGACAAGCATGAGCATTTCCACCTCTGAACGACTCCTCAGCGCGCTGAATTCGGTGATTTTTTCCTCTACCTTCTCCGCCGCTTTGACTATAATTTCGGGAGCATCGTCCGTCACAAGATTAAATTCTCTCTCGCAAATATTTACCCTTATTTTTTCCATGAAACGAATTCCTCCATTTTTTTATTGCTCAATACGTGTAAAGCTTACATCAACCTGCGGATTTCCTGCGACCCACGCGGGAACTCTCATTCCTCTTATTCCGCATTGCACCGACCTTGAATCAATCAAGCTGTCCGTAACATCGGGGAAGCTCAATAGATTTAATGTTACATTAATATCCTCTACCGACATCGCCTGTACATATGCTGTCGGACCGATTACATTTACAGTTAGCTCTCGCGTCAGTATTTCAATCTCGAAGCCCTCAGGCTCGTTCAGTATCGTAATATTGTCGCGCGGTACGGTGAAGCTGTGCTGTGTATAATCCGAAACACCCGTAAATTCAAGCGTGAACGAGGCATTTCCCGAAATGTTTTTATATCCCTCCGGCAGCTTCGGCGCAATCGTATCTCGGAACTGGTTATTAAGCAGCTGCATATCTATTTCCGAGAGCAGAATCTCGCCTACATCAAAGTGACTGCGGTGAGCTATTGAGTTATCCGGTGAGGAAAGGGTAAGCTCGCTCGGCGTTATCAGCATTTTTGAAGCAAGCCCGGTTAAGTCGAAGTTGCTCGGTGCGCCCACGATTACCATATTAAGCTCTAAAGTTTTCACCTTATGAACAGGCACGGTAACGATAATATTCTCGCTGTCGATAATTACGTCGGGGTTCACAATCCAAACGTCGTTATTATTATATAACCTAAGCTCGCCCGCAACAGAAAAGGTCGAGAAAATCTCTTCATTATGCACGACAATTACTTCTGCTCTCGCAATTGAATCAATTATAGTTTTCTCGCCGCGAATCGTGATTTCGGGCGGGTTCGCTGTGAGTCCCGATTCATCAATCTGCATACCCTCAACCAAAAGATTTCTGATTAAGCTTGTGTTCGGCGCAAGCTCGAGAGTTATTGAATCTATTCTTTCCACTCTTATTCTCATAACTTGAGTATTAGGTGAAATTTCAATATCAAAGTTGGAATTTGTCGAGATTAACACACCAACAGTATGCTCGCCTTCCTCTGTGACGTTCGCGAGATTCAAGTAAGCCGTGAAATCGCCGCTGTTCAGTCTTCCGATTTCGCGGCGTTTACCGCGGATTTGGACATTAGCTGTAAACTCGTATTCCTCCGCAAGCTGAAGATTATTTTCAATCATGTATGCAGGCGGTTGAATTATAACAGGAATATCAGTGATTGTTTCGGTTACATCGGGGAAAATCTGAATCGAAATAGCAAACCAAACCACCACGGATAAAATAACGGCGGTTATAATCGTTTTTATATTAGTTTTCAATGATAACGCGAAATTCTTGAAAATCCTGCTCATAAAAGCTTTCTCAGCCTTTCAATTCTTGTGTTGATTTATTATTGCGCTTTTTAACGCGCTTCTGCTTTGCTTTTGCACTGCCGTTTTCAGTGCCCGATAAAATTTTATTGCTCAGTATTTGCGTAAGCTTTGCACGGTCTAAGCCTCTTTTGAGACTGCCGTTCTCGGCTATTGAAATAATCCCTGTCTCCTCCGAAACAACGATAACAATTGCGTCGCTGATTTCACTCATGCCGATTGCGGCTCTGTGGCGCGTTCCGAGGTCTTTGGAAATAAATTCCTCGTTCTGCGGCTTCGGCAAGAAGCAACCCGCGGCAAGCACCACGCCTTCTCTCACAATGACTGCACCGTCATGCATAGGCGAATTTGGAAAGAAAATATTCCCGAGCAATTCAGTTGAAGCAGTCGCGTTAAGCACGACTCCCGTGTCCGCCTGCTCGCCGAGCTTAGTCTGACGCTCCATGACGATAATCGCGCCTGTCGCTGAACGCGATAATTTTTCGCAAGCCCCGACAATCTGTTCAATCGCCGCACCCATATCGGTTCGCGGGTCAGTGGTGATTGAAGTAAAGGTTTGCATAACCTTTGTACGTCCGAGCTTTTCAAAAACCCGCCGAAGCTCGGGCTGAAACATCACTATTACAGTCATTAAGGCTATGCTGAAAAATGTTTCGCTTAAAACGCCGAGAACACGCAGTTCAAACTGACTTACTACAAAAAAGATTAAAAATATAGCTATGATTCCGCGCAGAAGCTGCTCCGCTCTCGTTTCGCGGATTAGCTTCAATAATTTATAAGCAAGGTACGACATCAGAAGAATATCGAGAATATCGACAATCCCCATTGTTCTGATTATGCCTATTATATTGTCAACAATATCATTAAAAAAAGCCATAATCGTAGTTTTTCGTACCTTTCTGTGTTTTATAAATCGCGGAAATCCGCGAGCATTTCCTCTATCAACTGCACTAAGCGCGACGACGGGCGTTCAAACGCCGAGTTATCTATAAGAATTATTCTGCCGCTCGCAACTGCGTCGAGTTCTTTAAAAAATTCATTCGCGAGCAAATCCTCGATTGAATATATATCATTAAGCAGAATTACATCGGGCTGATTTTCAAGCAGTGCTTCAAAATCAAAGTCGTAGTTTATTGCATTTGCGGCAACATTCTCGCCGAAGCAGGAGAACACCGAGCTTTCAAGCGTGTCGCCTGTGGCGGCTTTCATACCACCGGTTATATAAACGAACCTACCGATATTGATTACGCGCGTGTTATCGCAAGCTTGTGAAATACCCGAGAAAGCATTATCCCCGGCTTCTGCCCCCGTGAAGAGTCCCTCAAATACAAGCCCGAGCGCGCGGTAAGTATCACGCAGGTCGTTCAGACTTGCACTCGCCGGAATTAAAAGCGTCTTAATGCCCGATTGTTCCATGCGGAACATATCCATTGCCGAAATTGGCGAGGTCGTAAGCAGGAGTGACGGCGAAAGCGAGATGATTCTATCTATATCGGGATTTGCGCCGCTTCCCGCGTCGGGAACTTCAAGCACTACAGGCGGGAAATCGCAGTAGCTGCTTCGCCCTGTCAGCCTGCTGCCGTAACCGAGCTCGTAAATAATTTCAGTCAGCGACGGCGAAAGACTCACTATTCTTTGGGGACTGCGTTCTATTTCAACATCGCCGATAAACAAAGGAAACGGCATAGGTTCATCGGGAACATCTTCAACAAACTCATCGGGTTCTATTATTTCTTCCTCGCCATTATCGTCACAGCCGCTCAAAAACATCAGACACAACGAAATCAGTAATATAAATAATATAAATATTTTTTTAGTTTTCTTCATAATTACTTTTTATCTTTTCTGTAAGAATCAAAAAATCTTCACGGGTCGAAAGGTTCGCACACATATTCCGAAAAGCCGCCGCACCGCGCAAGCCGCGTAGGTATTTTGCAACGTGAGCGCGCGCCTGCTTCATGGCGACCTGCTCACCTTTGTCGCTGATTAAAAGCTCAATATGCCGCGTCATTATTTCAAGGCGTTCGTCCAATGTAGGGTACGGCGTCCCCGACGTACCGTTTGTCCCCGACGTACCGCCAATTCCTCGGAAAATCCACGGTGCGCCCCATGCCGCCCTGCCAATCATTACTAAGTCACAGCCTGTCTGCTCATACATCTGCTTGCACTTTTCCGCGCTCGTAACATCGCCGTTGCCTATTACAGGGATTTTGACTGCTTTTTTTACCTCGGCGATTCTGCTCCAGTCGGCAGCTCCGCTGTAGAACTGCTCGCGTGTCCGCGCGTGAACCGTGATTGCACTTGCGCCGCTCGCTTCACATATTTTTGCAATTTCCGCAACGTTTATACTATTTTCGTCCCAGCCAGTGCGGATTTTCACGGTCACGGGGATTTTACTCGCCTTAACTACAGCTTGTACTATTTCGCCGAGCAGCTTCGGTGTCCGCAGGAGCGCGCTGCCCGCGCCGCCGCCTGTAATCTTAGGCATCGGACAGCCGGAGTTTATGTCGATTATGTCGGGTTTAAAATCCTGTGCAATTTCCGTCGCCTGCGCCATGAAGTCAGGGCGATTCCCGAAAATCTGCGCCGCGAAGGGCTTTTCGCTCTCGCCCGAAGCAAGAAGCTTAGGCGTTTTCTTATCGCCGTAAGCGAGTCCTGCAGAGCTTGCCATCTCGCCGAACACAAGCGCCGCGCCGTTTTCACGGCATAAAACCCGTTGCGCGTAGTCACAAACACCCGCCATTGGCGCAAGAACGGCAGTCTTTTCAATTTTCACGTTGCCGATATATAGGTAGTCCATTATTTCATTATATCGCATTTAAAGAACAATGTCAAGAAAAATCACAAGGAAAAGCGTTCTTTTATAATTTTTGCGGCTTCTTCGGGCGGCAAGTCGGAATTGTCGATTTTAATGTACCTTTCGGGCGGTATGTTCATACCCGAAACTATTTCGCCGTCATGGCTTTCAAGGCGGTGTTTTTCATCATGCTCAATAATCCAGCCGTTTGACCGCTCGATGTTTCGTTTTGACGCTTTGTGCTTTAGTCTGTTTTCGGTTATATTGCGCTGTAATCTGATTTCTTGCGGTGCTGTAAGTTCCGCGATATAAATATCAGCGTTAATTTCACGAAAGATATTAACTTTCTCATTGACAGAATTCCAATCTGTCGGGTCATCAAAAGCCCACATAAGCGTCATAATCATGCCGTAGTTTTCTGACTTGGCGAATTCTTCAAGAAAAACTTTTCTGAGTCTTTGAACAATATTAAAATCTAAATAGCCGAAAACCTCAAGTACGGGCTCAATTGTCATGTGGTTGTGAAACAAGCGCAGGTTTGTGATTTTCATAAGCTCCTGCCCTACTGTCATTTTCCCGACTGCGCCGTTACCGATTATTAATAATAATTTCATAATAATCCTCCTTTGTTATAACATATTTCCTGCAATTAAAAATTTTACCGAGAGCCTTTGATTCTTTAACATGGTTTTTATAATACTTAAACCCGCATTTTTCAATTACTCTCTGCGATTGCGTATTATCTAAAAAGTGCCCGCACCACAGGACATCTGCGTTCAGCTCCTCAAATGCGTATTTAATCGCCGCCTTGACCGCTTCGGGAACATATCCGTTCCCCCAGTAATCCTTAGATAAAACATACCCTATTTCTCTTTGGATTTCCGCTTTATAATCGGGCTCGATTCTGTTATGTATACCCAAAGAGCCTATGACTTTATTTTTCTCCTTCAAGACGATTGCATAGTTATCGGCCTCACGAATAAAGGCGTCTAATATATTTTTAGACTCCTCCTTGCTCTCGTGATGCCGCCACCCCGCCATTTCTCCGACACCCTCGACCTTGGCGTATTCGTAAAAATCATCTAAATCCGACTCCTGCCAATCCCGCAGAATCAGCCTTTCTGTTTCTAATGTTTTCATAATAAATCCTTTCTGTAGGGAACTGCATTTCGGCGTTTTCTTCGGAAACCGCCATGCGTTCCGATATTTCTCGCGGAACGGATGAATCCGTTCCCTACATAAAAAAACGACGCCGTTTTCACGGCGTCGCATTAGGTTGCGCTCAATGAGCTTTAAACCTACTTTAAATCCGCAAAATACTTAATAGTCCTAACCATGTTGCTGGTGTAGGAATTCTCGTTATCGTACCACGAAACAACCTGAACCTGATACAGGTCATCGCCGACTTTATTAACCATAGTCTGGGTAGCATCGAAAATCGAGCCTGCAAGCGAGCCGATTACGTCAGAAGAAACGATTTCATCGGTGTTGTATTCAAAGCTGTCGTTAGCGGCGGCTTTCATAGCGGCGTTGATGCCGTCTTTGGTTACGTCTTTGCCTTTAACTACAGCAACGAGAATTGTCGAAGAACCTGTGATAACAGGAACGCGCTGTGCAGAGCCGATGAGCTTACCATTGAGCTCGGGAACAACAAGACCGATAGCCTTCGCCGCGCCTGTCGAGTTAGGCACGATGTTAGCCGCCGCCGCGCGTGCTCTTCTGAGGTCGCCTTTCGGGTGAGGGCCGTCGAGAGTCATCTGGTCGCCTGTGTATGCGTGAATAGTGGACATAATGCCCGACTGAATCGGCGCATAGTCATTCAGAGCCTTCGCCATAGGAGCGAGGCAGTTGGTTGTGCAGGAAGCTGCAGAAATGATGGTATCGCTTGCTTTGAGTATATTTTCGTTTACGCCGAAAACGACTGTCGGGAGGTCATCGCCCGCCGGAGCCGAGATTATAACTTTTTTCGCGCCCGCATCAATATGCGCCTGCGATTTTTCCTTGCTTACGTAGAAGCCTGTGCACTCCAAAACCATGTCAACGCCGAGTGCTTTCCAAGGTAAATCAGCCGCGTTGCGCTCTGCGTAAATCTTCATATTTACGCCGTCAACGGTAATAGAATCGTCGCCCGCTTCGACTTTGAAGCCTTTGTAAGGGCCCTGCGCCGAGTCGTACTTTAAGAGGTGCGCGAGCATTTTCGGGGAAGTGAGGTCGTTGATTGCCACGATTTCATAACCCGGAGCCTTGAACATTTGTCTGAACGCAAGTCTCCCGATACGTCCGAAACCGTTAATTGCTACTTTTACTGCCATTTGTGAAATTCCTCCTGTATTTGTATAAATTTTACAAAATAATTATATCACAAGTTTGACAGGAAGTCAAGAAGTGTGTTATAATTATCTCAATAAATAATTTCATAGAGGTAAATTCATATGAAAAAATTAGTTTCTGTTGTACTTATATTATCGCTTGTTTTTACCCTCGCCGCCTGCGGAAGCGAGCCCGAGACCGAGCAAATCCCCGACCCCCGCCCGACAGCGGAGTCCTTCCCGACTGTTGAAATCGAACTGCCTGATGTAGGGGACGACGACTCTGTCGTCCCGCCTGATGAACCCGAAACACACGAAGACCCCGAAACGCCCGAAGAACCCGTTGAAATTTCAATCGAAGTCGGAAACATCATACCTTTCGGTGATTATGACTGGCTTATACTTGACGTGCAGGACGGCAAAGCGTTGATAATTACGGAAAATATAATAGAAATGCGTGCGTTCAGTCATGAATATGAAATGTATATTTCTGTCGGTTGGGAAGAAAGTGACCTGCGTGCATATTTAAACGATGAATTCTACAACAGCTTCAATGAAAGCGACAGAGAAAAAATAGTTAGAGTGACTAACGATAATCCCGATAATCCGTGGTTAGTTGCGCTGAGCGAGAATGATACCGAGAATTATATTTTTCTACTTAGTCTTGATGAAGTTTTGCAGTATTTCGGTGATAGCGGGCAGTTGTATTACAATTTGTTAGATGAACCGATGGTGGTTGAAAACGAGGGCTTTCCGACCACTGAGTGGTGGTTTGACGACGAACGGGATATAGAAATAGATGATGAATATAATTCGGCACGCATAGCATATGACTATAACGGCGAAGCGCAAAAGTGGTGGCTTAGAACGCCTGCTCGTTTAAGCGGCGGAGGTGCGGCAATAAGCGAAGAAGGATATATAGATGTTTGCGGTTTTGCTGTTGGCAGAGCAAGCCTAAGCGGCGTTCGTCCTGCTATGTGGATAAGCATAGAATCATGACTTTATTTTTAACCGACCTTGACGGCACTTTGTTAAATTATGCCGCGAACCTGAAGCCCCGCGCCGCTGAAATGCTTAACCGCATGATAAGCGGCGGTGTTCTGTTTTCCTATGCAACGGCGCGGCGGTTTCAGACCGCGGGGCAAATTATGCAGGAAGTCGCAATGAACATACCGCTCATAACCATGAACGGCGTGATTTTAGCTGACCCGAAGACAGGTGAGCGGATTTCAACCGAGTATATCCCCGAGCGCGGTATTGAAGCGGCGAAGAGCTTTATAATCGAGAATAATGAAACCCCGATTGTCTATGCCCATATCAACGGCGTTGAGCGGGTCAGCTTCCTCAAACGCAGTCATAAAGCCGTTCAGAGCTTCAACGACACCCGCAAGGACGACCCTTTTCGCCACGCCTGCGATGATTATGACGAGCTTTTCGAGGGGGAAATCTGCTATATAACTTTTCTGAACCCCGAAAGCGAAATTTCCTCTCTTAATGCGGTTTTCAGCGGCGATAACGGCTTCAGCTCAGTTACATACATGGATACTTACGCGAAGAATCTGCGCTTTTATGAAGCGTGGTGCGCGGGCGTTTCAAAGGCTACTGCGGCTTTGAAGCTGAAAGAGCTTGTCGGCGCGGATAAAATCATCGCTTTCGGCGATAATCTGAACGATATTCCTATGTTTGAGGTTTCTGACGAGTGTTACGCGGTTGAAAACGCCGTTGACGAATTAAAAGCGATTGCTACAGGCATTATCGGCAGTAACGAGGCTATGGGCGTGCCTGTGTTCATGGAACAGCAAACTGCGAAAATTTGGGATTATACGCCGCCTGTGAACAAAGAACCCGACACGGCGCGATTCATCGCGGCTGTAGGGGCGGGTTTCCATACCCACCCGAATGACGGTATTGGTACATTAAACGAAAAACCAATTCACGCCGCTTTAAAGCACTACTTCTCCTCCGACTCCGACCGTGAAGCCAAAATCGGGCAATATTATGCAGATGTTGCAGGCGAGAACGGCATTTACGAGATTCAGACAGCGGGTTGGGACAAGTTGAAAAATAAACTAAACGTGTTTTTGGAAGCGAGCCATGTTACTGTCGTTTACCCGCATGAACAGCGCGTTCATAACATCGCAGTTGATGAAACTACAGGCGAGCTGATTAAAAAATCGCCTGTCCGTAATAATAAAAGCATGACGGAATTTTTTCTCGAATTATATCGAATCAAGGGATTTTTGACCCACCCGAACCTCACGATTTGCATTGCAGGGCTCGAAATCGAGCGAATCAACAAAAAAACAAAGAAGCCGCTCGGGCTTCTTTCGGAGGTTTATTTGAATAGCAGTGCGGATTACCGCCTGTTTCTGTCGGAGAATCTGCCCGAAACTTTCACAGTAAAGGAATTTAAAAAGCTCTCAAAAATCTGCAAGGATAAAATAATTATCGAGATTCTCGAATATATGTCGGTCATTCGCAAGGTCGGCAAAAAATCGAATGAGTTTATTTATTCTGTTTGCGGTTGACTTTTTTGGCAGTTTATGCTATAATGGCTGTGTAATAGAACATTATCATTGAAGGAGTAATTATGTTTATTAATCCGTTAAGTGACAGCACAGGGTTTTCCTTGAAGCCACAAACATATGCCGAGATTAAAGATGACGTAATAACCTTTTCAGATGTTTTATCCGAATCACTAAAAAATTTGACGAGCAATTATGATAGATTAATTTCGCATTACGGTGAAATGTTTAATACTATTTATTTTCACGAACATGATTTAAGCACAGTTCAAGGATATAATCGTTCCGATTTCCCTAAATCTCTGTTGTTCAAAAATGACATTAATATTAACAACCTTTCATCTATTGAGTTACCCGATAAAATACCAGCAGATATTTCTGATATAACACAATCACGTTGGCGTGATATATCAAAACAAAATGGTGTGGTTATTAATATTCACCCGAATATAATAGAGAAAATGGAGCAAAGTGACGAATATTTTTACACTTTAATGTATGAATTATCTAAAATGTTGAATCCGGATTCATTTAACGAGTTAAGGCGGTATGAAAACTATTATATTGAAAAATCAGACATCGGCGGTTATATTACGGACATGAGTATTATTGTAACTATTGATGAAAACGGTAAAATAGAAAAAGAATGGTTTACAACAGGGCAAAATGAAATTAAGGATATTGAGGAGCGAAAAATTTCGAGAGAAACAAAAGAAGAATTAATTGAAATTAATTATAATAATGAAACGCAAACGACACGCCGATTATTTTCTTTAAATGATTGTATAAATGAAACAATTGATAATTCATTTATTTACGATTACAATGGTGTTTATTTTCCGATAACCAAAAAAATTAGTATTGACGAATAATATAAGAATTAACAGAAATACAGCGGCGGGATTTATCCCGCCGCTTTTTACCTCTCAAAACCCCTATTATGTTTTCTTTGATGCTCGTTTCTGTCACTGTCAAAGCGGTTAATTCCCCAACCTCCCCGCAATCAGCCGTGCGCATTTGTCCACGTCGCCGCAGCCCATTGTTATAATCAAATCGCCGCTTTCGGCGTTTTCTGCTACGTATTTTGCAATCCCCTCGAAGTCTTGAATCACGACCGAACCTGCGATTTTCACTGATAAATCCTCGGATTTTATATCGCCGTTGTCAACCTCGCGCCCGCCCATAATCGCGCTCAGCACTACCCTGTCGGCGATTGCAAGCGCAGCTGCAAAATCATCAAGTAGAGCCTTTGTTCGTGAGAACGTGAACGGCTGATGAACCGCCCAAACCCGCTTGTAGCTCATGTTTTTCGCGGTTTTGAGTGTCGCTTCTACCTCGGCGGGGTGATGCGCATAATCGTCAACAACGGTAATCCCGTCCGCTTCAAAGATTCGCTCAAACCGCCGCCCCGCGCCTGTGAAGCCGCGCAGTCCTTCTTTTATCGCGCTCAAATCTGCACCAAGGTGCAAACTCGCCGCGCACGCCGCAACAGCGTTCAGCACGTTATGCACGCCGGGAACGCTGATGGTTATTGTTTCGCCCAAAAGCTCAAACGAAGTCTCAAAATCGGAGACTTTTTTTATGTTTTTCGGGTAATAATCGTTCGTTTCCGCGAACCCGAATGTGATAATTTTCTTCCTGTAATCGCTGTTCATGACTGCGACTTTTGTGTTTATACAGTCGCCGTTCATAATAATTAAATCCGAAGTCAGATTGCAAAAATTCGAGTACGCCCTGCGTAAATTATCCATGTTCTTGAAGAAATCCAAATGGTCTTCGTCGATGTTGAGAATCAGCGTTATATTAGGGTCAAGCTTGAGAAAATTATTGTTAAATTCGCAGGCTTCAACCGCCATAATTCCGCTGCTTCCGAGCCGCGCACTGCCGCCGAGGATTTTCAGCTTCCCGCCCACAAACGCGGAAATATCCAGCCCCGCCGCCATAAGAATATGCACCAACATTGAAGTCACGGTAGTTTTGCCGTGCGTGCCGACAACGCAGACGGCTTTGTCGTGCTGACTCGTGAACAAGCCGAGCAGCTCAGCGCGGTCGCGGGTTAAAATTCCCGCTTCACGCGCGGCTTTAAGCTCGGGGTTCTCGCCCGAAATTGCCGACGAAAATATAATTAAATCTGCGCCGTCTATGTTCGCGGCGTTATGCCCCAAATGCACTTTTATGCCCATCTTACGCACCGCATCAAGCGTGACGGTTTCGTTGTTGTCCGAGCCCGTAATTGCATAACCCTGCGCATGAAGAATCTGCGCCAACGGATACATTCCGCTCCCGCCGATTCCGATAAAATGAATTTGCTTCTTGCCTTTTAAAAAGTCGGTCATAATGCTCCTTTAAAAAACTATTAATATTTAAATTTTAGCAATACTTCTTCTAAAAATGTATTGTCAATAGTGGTTATTGGTAATTCAGCAATTAAGTACGTTAATCCATTGTTGCTTGAAACGACATTAATCTTTTCATCGCTTCGGTTTCGCAAACGCAACAAATATACTTTGTTGTTGTCACAGCAGTAAAAATCAACTTCATCAGTGTATGAAAAAGTTTTAGGAATCTTGTGTATATCAATTATTTGCCACTTTCCAAATCTTCTATCGCAACCGTTATTCAACTTAAAACGTTTTTGGAATTCTTCAATTTTCATAAAGCTGTTCCTTTTTTACGTAAGTTCAAAACACTCGCAAAGTGCGGAATATCAAATCTTTCGGGTAGTGTATTTACATATTCGATATGCTCTTTTTCCCACTGGGCGATTGCTTCCTGTGATAAGGACGATGCACCTATTCCGCGGCAGGCCTTCATGCGTCCGTGCCATGCTTCGCGGGTGAAAGTAACAGGCAGGTCGAAAACAAATGAATCCTCAACTTCAAACAAACCCTGCGCCTGCGCGGGAAATTCGTAGTTAAACCGTTTCATGCTGTGCGCAGACCATGACGGATTATATTTTAAAATTAATTCTTCAGTATGCTTCGCAATTTCGCTTTCAAAAGGCAACCACGACATAAAAAGTATGCAGAAATTTCCTGAACCCTTAAGGATTTTATAAATCTTTTTAAACACAATATCCTTGTCAAAATAAACATAACACTGGCACGCTGTAACAACATTGAAGCTGTTATCGGAGAAATCTACTGTTTCCGCAGACGCCACAACGTAATCTATGCTCAAGCCCGCTTCAGCGGAAAGCCGCCGCGCCTGTTCAATAACGCTTTGCCTTGGTCGATATTTTTATTGACAATCATTTTTTTCCTCCTGTAATTAATATGAATATTTTATAATTCTATGTTTACACTAAAATCATATTAGCACAGAAAGGTGTAAGACAGGTGTAAATTATGGAAATAAATGATATTCGGATTCGGAAAGTTTTACAGGACGGGCGGCTTCGTGCTGTTGTTTCCCTGACTATAGACAATGCCGTTGCGGTACATGATATAAAGCTCGTTCAAGGCGATGACCGTATGTTTGTGGCAATGCCGAGCCGCCGCGACGAAGCGGGAATGTTTAGAGATATTATCCACCCGATAAACCCCGAGGCGAGAAGCAAGCTTGAAGCGAGCATACTGAACGCCTACGACGATTATATGAGCGCGGAACAGCAGTTACGGCAATAATATTTACGGGCGATTTTTAATCGCCCGATATTTTATTATTGAACAAAACCGCCGCCTTTAACAGCGCAATCTGCGTTTTCCCGTCCGTGATTTCGCCGTCAAGCGTCATTTTTATTGCTTCCTCGAAGGGAATTTCCACAACCTCTAAAAATTCGTCTTCATCTAATTTTTGCCCGACTTTGCGTAAATCCCGCGCCAAGTAAATATGTATTACCTCGCCGACATATGCAGGTGTAGGGAGCATTTTCCCGAAGTACTCAAAGCTTCCCGCTTCGTAGCCTGTTTCCTCTGCGAGCTCGCGGATTCCGCACTCGCGCGGGTCTTCGCCGATTTCGAGCTTGCCGGCGGGGATTTCTAACTGGATTAATTTATGAGCGTAGCGGAATTGCCGCACCATGACTACGTTATTCTCGTCGGTAATCGCGAGAACGCAAACACCGCCCGGGTGCTTTATAACCTCGCGGGTGGTGATTTTTCCGTTTTCAAGTTCAACCTCGTCGCGCACTAAATGCACAACGCGCCCCTCAAATATAGTTTCGCTTGATATGGTTTTTTCAGTTAACTTCATGATTAATAAACCTCTTTCGCGTCTTGTGGAAGTTTTCTTATCTGCTTTAAATGTGAGCAGACGCGCCTGTCGTCCTCGTGCAAATATGTGAAGCCGAAATGTATTCCTACGCCAAGAGCCATCGCCCTGAAAAGGTCGCCCGCTTTGAACAGCGATTTCCACACATCGTCATAATCCGAGCCGGAAAAAGTCGCCTTGTACATTTCATATTGTTTCTTTGAAAGATAATTTTTATAATACTTTCCGCTCTTCCCGACAGACACCGCGAAATTATTTTTCATTCCGATGTACCAATCAATCATTGAGTGAAGGTTTTTTCTGACGACCTCGTGGTACATTTCCATTACATACGGAAGCTCGTCGCGCCATATGCCCTTTGCTACGTTCATACTGCACCACCAAAAATCATTGCAACAGGAAAAATAGTCGTTCTCTGTCGGCGGTTTTACGTGATATATTGCATCATCTGTACCGCATTGCACTTTATTATCCTTATCAAGCAGAACAATAGCAGGCTCGCCGTCGTCTTCATATTTTTCACTCGTAAAGCTTAAATCAATCCTGTTCCCGTCGGCGAACTGCATTAAATACACAAAGCTTCCATCGTTCGCCGCGCCACGCATAGTTTCCGGCATTTGAAGCATTAAAAGCTCGCCGAAACGCTCAATATACTCGGTATTATTATAAAAAGGCGCGACGTCTTCCACGATATAACAAATATCGTAGTCCATAAAAATATCCTTCGGGCACTTCGGATTTGCGCGCGAACCCGCCATAATGACAGCACGAATCCGCTCGTCTTCCTCGGCAGTTTTGATAATCAAATCGAGTATTTCTTTTTCTGTACGCATAATTTTTCCTCTTTTTACGGACGCGCAATGCGTGCCCCTACATTTTTTCGGGTGCTTCTACTTTTAGCATTTCTAATGCGTTTTTAAGTGCGATTTTGACAGCATGACAAAGCGTTAAGCGCGATTGCAGAATATTTTCTTCTTCGCCTTTAATTCTGCAGGTTTCGTAAAATTTATTGAAGGTTTGCGCTAATTCCAAAACGTATCTTGTGATTCGCGATGGATTCAGCTCCTGCGCGGCTTTTTCTGTTTCGGAGGGTAATTCTGCGGCTTTTTTAATAAGCTCGAATTCTGTTTTCTCGGTGAAAGCTAAGCTTTCGGGGAAAGTGCAGGTTATACCTTCATCTGCGAGCCTGCGGATTATACTGCAAATGCGTGCATGAGCGTATTGAACGTAATAAACGGGGTTCTTGTTACTTTCCTCGATTGCAAGGTCGAGGTCAAAGTCAATATGCGTGTTCGCTTCGCGCAGGTTAAAGAAGAACCGCGCCGCATCAAGCGGAACCTCGTCAAGCAGGGTTGCAAGCGTGATTGCTTTGCCCGAGCGTTTTGAGAGTTTGACCGCTTCCCCGCCCCGAACAAGCCGCACCATCTGCATTATAATCACTTTGAGCCGCGCAGTGTCAACGCCGAGTGCCGCTAAAGCCGCGTTCATGCGCGGAATATAACCGTGGTGGTCTGCGCCGAGAATGTCAATCGCGATGTCGAATTTGCGCTCCTCAAGCTTATTATAATGATACGCAATATCGGGCACAAGATAAGTCGGGACGCCATTGCTTCTAATTAATACCCTGTCCTTTTCATCTCCGAATTCCGATGCTTTGAGCCACAGCGCGCCGTCCTGCTCGTAAGTATGCCCTTTTTCCTTTAAAAGCTCCACGATTTTCATAGGCGCATTATCAAGATGTAATGTGCTTTCTCTAAACCATGTGTTATATTTAATCCTATACTTCTCTAAATCTTCCTTGAGTTTCTGTATATTTTTTTGTACTGCATAATTTGCAAGTAAATATTTCATTTGTGATTCTGAAAGCGGATTAACAAGAAGTGCATTTCCATATTCACTTATATAATTATTTATATGTTCTATTATATCATCACCGTGATAACTGTCTTCAGGCATTTCAATATCTTCACCCATTGCTTGCAAATAACGAACACAAAGGCTTAAACTAAATTTTTCAATTTGATTCCCTGCGTCGTTGACATAAAACTCACGCTCCACGTAATACCCCGCCCGCTCCATAACAGAAGCAAGGCTGTCGCCGAGCGCGCCACCGCGCGCGTTCCCGATGTGCATGGGACCTGTCGGGTTCGCGGAAACGAATTCAATCAAGACGCGCTTCCCTGCGCCGAAGTCGCTTCTGCCGAAGTCGTCTTTTTGCGCAGTTATGCACTTTACGGCTTCAGCGTACCACCCCGAAGCCAAGAAAAAATTAAGAAAGCCCGGACCTGCCGTTTCAACTCTGTCTAAAATATTTTTGTCAAGCGCGAGGTTTTCTGTGATTAAGCCTGCGATTTCTCTCGGATTTTTCTTTAAAGCCTTTGAACAGGTCATTGCGGCGTTGCAGGAGAAGTCGCCGTTCGCGGAGTCGGCGGGAGTTTCCACTATAAAAGCCGGTAGCGGCTCGCTCGTGACTTTTTCCAAAGCCGCGTTAACCGCTGTTTTAATTTGCTCTTTTGCGTATTCTGTCATGTTTTGCATTGTTTCTCCTTTGCGGTACGCAGAGGACTGCGTACCCTACACTTCTTTAACGTTAATGTGCATTTCTGTTTCGGACATATAGCTTGAATTTATGTCAACTGTGTACTTTAAATACAGGCTTCCGCCGTTTTCGCCGAGCTCTGAGCGGATTTCATCAGCGGAAACGCCGACCAAAAAATCCCCGAACGGCGTGCCATAGTGACAGTGGTGCTTCTTGCCTTTTTCAATTACGAGGTTGCTGATTGCGTCACCCGAGCGGTACAGCGTAACCATATCGTTCCCTGCGACATCGAGCGTGACCGTGCTTCCCTCGTAGCCGATAGCTTCGCTTTCCTCGTAGATAATTTTATATTTGTCTTTGTTTTTGCCGCGCCCGCGTTTAAGCCTGCCGTAGGTGAAAAGCTCTGTAACGTCCTTTTCATCGTCGGCAAACTGCGTACTTTTAATGTCTATGCAAACGTCTTTTTCCATGGTTTTCCCTTTCCTCACGTAATATTCTATTTATTTCTCTTCTCATCAAGCAGTTTCAAAAACTCCTGCTTTTCTTTTGGCGAGATGTAAATTACATTTGTAAAGCTTTTTGTCTTTCCGTCTCTAAACTTAATTTCAATCCTGTCCATTGATAAAGCCGCAGAAGCGAGCGGATTTCTCGTTTCTCCAACGCTTGTAATATCTGAATAAGCTATTCGCTTCCCTTTACCAAAGCCGCCTACCTTAATCAAAAGCTCACTCTCTTCCAAAATATAATAAGTATTAAACCACCACGGCATAATAATTATATTTGTAATCAAAAATATACTGGCGCAAACGCCGTTTATAACAGTCGGCGAAGATATAAACATTATAATCAGCATTATATTCGTTATCGGCATAATCGCAAAAGAGAGATGTATAAACCAGTCAACCTTTGTTTTGAACTTCATAGCTTTTCCTCTCTACAAAACCGACTCAATAATCTCATCAAGCAGCGCTGCGTAGCCTACGCCGCTTTCCTTCATCAGCACAGGGAAAACGCTCACCTCTGTGAAGCCCGGCATTGCGCCTGCTTTTGTAAGATACGCGCCGTCGTCGGTCAGCGTGAAACTGAAACGCGCGAAATGACTGCAACCGAGCGCAACGAAGGCGGCTTTGGCAATTTCCTGTATTTCTGCGGCAAGCGACTTTTTAAGCTTTGAAGCTACAAATTCCGACGTGCTTTCCAAAAAAGCGTGCTTTTCCTTGCGCGTTGAAGTCTTCACCTCGCCGAGAATCGACGCTTTCAGTTTATAAACTCCGCCTGTAACCGCACATTCCAAGTCACGCCCGTCAAGGCACTGCTCAACTAAAACCTTGTGATGATGCGTCGCCGCAAGTTTAATTGAACGGTGCAGCTCCTCGCGGTTGGTTGCGATATTCGCGCCGATAGAATGACTGCAGCTCGAAGCCTTGACATACATCGGGTATTTAATTTCCGACTCAATCAGCGGGAACAGCGCGTCAATATCCTCAAGCCAGGCGCGCTCTAAATAAAAGTATTTCGGGACTTTGATTCCCGCGCGTTCAAGCAACAGATACGTCAGCATACGGTCAGAGCAGGCGTTCGCGGCTTCAAAACCGCTTCCCACAAACGGCACACCCGAAAGACGGCAGAGCGCCTGAATCCTGCCGCATTCGCCGTATTTCCCGTGAAGCACGGGGAAAATAACGTCAATACGCTGTTGAGTGAAGTTCCCGTCCTCAAGGACTTTTATGATTCCGCCGTGGTGCGGGTCCGGGCTGATTATTGCAGAGCAGCAGTCGCTGTTCTGCTCCCACGCGCCGCTCGGAATCTCGTTGTAGTCGCCCGGGAAGAAGAGCCAGCGGCCTGCCCGCGTGATTCCGATTGGGATAATATCATATTTTTCTTTCGACAGGGCGCAAAGCACGGAATAAGCGGATTGCAAGGAAGCCGCGTAGTCCTGGCTTGCCCCTCCGAATAATACTGCGATTTTCTTTTTCGCCATAATTCGTCTCTCTTTCAAGCACAAAAAGTATGTTCCTTCTATTTTACCACAAAACAAAGCTTTTTGCAAGTAATTTTTAACGAGCATAAAAAAAGCCATGCTCTCATAAAATTAACAAAGTTACGACAGCTCTTGTGAGCCGTAAAAAAGAAAGGAAGACAGCAATGGCAGAAATTTTACTTACAGGCGACTTTCGTCCTGAGGGCGAGCTCTTTTGCACTGAAGAAAACAAGCTTAACATATCTTCACGAAAAGCTTTAGAGGAATGTATCGCCGCGAACCGCACAGTTGAAGCTCCGTGTATAGTTTGTGACAGCCGCCATAATTTAATTATAGATTTCGGATTTATGAAGGGTATGATTCCCCGCGCCGAGGGTGCGCTCGGAATCGAGGAGGGTACAACCCGCGACATCGCGCTGATTTCAAGGGTTAACAAGCCTGTCTGCTTCAAGGTGACAGGCTTCACTGAAGACAGCTTCGGGCGGGATACTGTCATGCTTTCGCGCAGAGCCGCGCAGCAGGAATGTATGCAAAGCCATGTAAAAAAGCTTAAAACCGGCGACGTAATCGGCGTAAAGGTCACGCACCTTGAGCAATTCGGCGCGTTTGTAGACATCGGCTGCGGGATTCCCTCGCTTATTCCGATTGATGCGATTTCGGTCTCGCGCATTTCGCACCCTGCCGACAGGTTCTTCATCGGGCAGAAGATTTTTTCTGTTGTCAAAGCCAAGGAAAGCGATAAAATCACGCTTTCTCACAAGGAGCTGCTCGGCACATGGGCGGAAAACGCCGCAAAATTCACGGTCGGCGAGACTGTCGCGGGGATTATCCGCTCGGTTGAAAATTATGGCATTTTCGTGGAGCTTGCACCAAACTTAGCAGGACTCGCAGAGCTTCGCGATAACGTGCGGATTAATCAGCAAGCGAGCGTTTACATAAAAGCTATTATCCCCGAAAAGATGAAAATTAAGCTGATTATCGTTGATATTTGCGACTATAGCTGTATAAATCATACATACGATTATTTCATAGACAGCGGGCGGATTAATAAGTGGGTGTATTCGACAGGTGAGAGCGAAAAGCAGATTTATAGTGATTTTAATTGAAGACAAAGCAAAAAGGCGGCAACTTGCCGCCTTTCGGTTTGTTTAAGCTTAGTACAGAGGAATTTCAATACCTCTGAAAATAATTCCCGCGATGTCGTCAATATCAAACAGTATATCGTTATCAAAACTTGAACCAAATGATAAATAAGTTACATTTTCATCCTCAGCATACCAGTACGAGGCTCCTGTGCGAGGAATAACGGGGCCGTACGCTTGTAAAGCTGTGTAGTCTGTTACCATGCCGTTTTTCGCTACTATTGAAAGGACGTCTTCTTTTATATAACCATATCCAAAACCATCGGGAGCTGTATTACGATGGATATAATCCTCTCTTCCGTCGATAAAAAGCCTGATTTCAAAGGGATTAAGTACTACCCGCGTTAAGATATTGCCGTTTTTCAGCGTAATATCGGGATATGCATTGATATTATTCCCTTTCGCAAGCAAGTCGACAGTAAATTTAATCTCGGCATCACCCTCCAAGGTGTATACTACTTCATCATCATGATTAAACCGCGGAATAACGAAATTCCCTACAGTAAATGTAAAGCTGTCTCCTGTCGATATTTCATCGTTCAGATTAAAATTAGCAACTATTGTTATTTTATACCGGTCTTCGGAATGAACCTGATAAGTCCCCATACCTATATTATCTTCCACTACAGAACGGTTGCAGGCGTTGTTAATCAAATTCACCCTTGGAACTCCCTGCCCTAATATCGGAGCTTCCGCTACCACGTCAACAGTCATTGTAATTGAATATTCATCAGCATATAAAGACGTAATTTCTAATTCTAAACCCTCAAAGGTATTTGAAACCACATTGTTTTTAATTTCACTGTGCATATTATCAAGGATTTTTTCGTTGTTACCGAAAAGGTTTTGAACGATTGCGGGCAAGACACGGTTAAAGTCCCATTCATTAACCGCGCCCGCTGTTATCGTCAGCGTTAAAAGCATTGCAGCGAGAGCCACGGCTACAAGCTTTCTCGGCGCGTAAGCGCGTCTTTCCTTTTTTGCACCCATTTTCTCTAAAACCGCGCTTTCAATGCGTCTGCGGTCTTTATTTTTAATTTTTATTTCCATGTTTTCACCGATTAACCTTTCTGTTTGAGTAATATCAAGATTGTCAAAAGCTGTTATAATTCTTTCTTCCATTATATAGCACCTCCCAATGCCTGTTTTAGCTTTACTAACGCGCGCGAAACCTTTTTGTCTACCGTGTTTGGTTTCAGTCCGAGTGCCTTTGAAATTATTTTTGTGCTTTGCCCTAAGTAGTATTTGCGGATTATGACCTGGCTGTCGGGTTCGCCGAGGTTTTTAATTTCAGTAAGTAAAATCTCGCTCGTTTCAGCGTTAATCACGCTATTTTCCACGTTTTCGCCCGAAGTGAGCAGGTTAAGGTCGTCGGTTGAAACCTCGCCAACTCTTTTAACGAGCCTTCTGAAAAGGTCAACCGCTCTGCGCTTCGATAAAACTGCAATATAAGCCTTGAGCGAGCCTTTTTCAAGGTCAATGGAGCTTCGCGTTCTGTAAACCTCATAGAAAACATCACTTACACACTCCTCTATTTCCTGTTTACTTGTAATTCCCGACAGCTTCCCGTATACAATAGTGTAGACGAAAGCCATGTACTCATTCATTATTCTCGCTATTCCCTTTTCGGGATTTGTGGTCAAAAGCGAGTATATTTCCTTATCGCTGAGCAACTTATCACCCTCTTTGCTGTAAAATCAACTGCAGTTACTTATACATTCGTAGCTTAGACAGAAAATATGACAAGGGCGGGGAATTATTTTCCCCCGCCTTTCACTTTTTTCCTGTATTCAAGAGCCGCCTGCTCTAATTTATTCTCCCCGAATTCATAATAAACCTTGTCTTTAATCTCGTCCGGCAGATACTGCTGTTTCACGTAATGATTCGGGTAGCTGTGCGGATAAAGGTAGTGCTGACCTTTGTTTTTCACGTCCTCACCGTCGAAGTGCTTGTTCTGCAGCTGCCGCGGGAAATCTCCTGCAAGCCCTGCTTCAACGTCCGCCAAAGCCGCGTCAATCGCAAGATACGCGCTGTTGGACTTCGGCGAGGTGCAAAGCAGAACGACAGCCTGTGCAAGCGGAATCCGCGCTTCGGGGAGCCCGAGCTGTAGTGCTGAATCTACGCAGGCTTTTACGATTGCGACTGCGTTCGGGAACGCCAACCCAATGTCTTCGGAAGCCGTCACTAACAGCCTTCTGCAGGCTGACGGCAAGTCACCTGCCGCGAGCAACCGCGCAAGATAGTGCAAAGCCGCGTTCTCGTCCGAGCCGCGAATAGATTTTTGAAACGCTGAAAGTATATCGTAGTGCGCATCTCCCTGACGGTCATATTTTATTGCGGCTTTCTGCGATAATTCAAGCGCAACCTCTGTTGTAATTTCGCCGTCGCCGCAGGTCAGCGCGCAAAGCTCGACAGCGTTGAGCGCCTTGCGGACATCGCCGCCTGTTCCCTGTGCGATTATACTCACGACCTCGTCGCTGACGTTTTTAAGTCCCGATAATTCAAAGCCGCGCTGAATCGCGGGTTTTATTTCTTCGGGAGTCAGCGGCTTGAATTCAAACACGGTGCTTCTCGAAAGAATCGCGCCGTAAACGTAAAAGTACGGATTCTCGGTTGTCGCGGCGATTAGCGTAATGTCGCCGTTTTCTATGAATTCGAGCAGGCTTTGCTGTTGCTTTTTATTGAAATATTGAATTTCGTCCAAATAAAGCAAAATCCCGCCGTAACCCATGAGCGTGTTGGTTTCGGCGATGATTTGTTTTATGTCGGCGGTGGAAGCTGACGTCCCGTTCAGCTTGCGGAGCGGCATATTCGCGTTTTCGGCGATGATATTCGCGAGCGTTGTCTTCCCTGTTCCCGACGCACCGTAGAAAATGAGGTTCGGAATTTTTCCGCTTTCGATGATACGGCGCAGAATCTTGCCTTCGCCGACTAAGTGCTGCTGCCCTGCGAAGTCGGAAAGGGATTTCGGGCGGATTTTATCGGCTAAGGGCATTAATTTCACTCCTTAAAAACGTAGGGAACGGATTCATCCGTTCCTTAGCGGAACGGATGAATCCGTTCCCTACGTGAATAAATAATACAAAATAATCGTGTTTAACGCTAAATTCGCACTTATATGCACAATCAGCGCGCCTGTTATGCATTTGCATTTTACAACAAGCGCGTTGAAAATCAGTCCCGCCGCGACAAGCCCCGCAATGCAGAAAATCATCATCGGAAGCGACAACGCCTCACGCAGAATCGCAACGTGATACACCGCGAACAGCAAACTCGAATAGCTGTGCGCGAGGATTTTCATGTTCCTGCGATACAACGTTTCAAAGATGAAGCCTCTGAAGAAAAGCTCTTCAAGCGATGCGTTTATCAGCACTACATAAATAAATACCAAGAAAAAATTACTCTGCGTGATTCCGTTGTTAGCGAGTGCGCCGATGACCATTTCGCGCTCGATAAACTGCCGTATGAACAGAAAAACAATCCATATAACTGCGAACACGCCGAGCCCGAGCAGGAGCGAGATTTTAACGTTTTTCCTGTCGCCTTTAAATATGAAAAAATCCTTGAATTTTAAGTCTTTACAAAACCGCGTGAAAATAAAAGGAAACGATGTAAATAATACTATTTTCGTTATGGACGTAAACGCGTATTGATTGAACGGCGAGTAGAGCATTATAGCGTGCAGAACGCAGGCTAACAGCGAAAAGATAATGAGCAGAAAAACTTTATTTTTCATTATTATAACTCTGTAGCAGCGCGCGTATTTTCGCGTGCGGGTCAATTACTGTCCCTGTCGAAACGTCGTGGTTCAGCGCGTCAATTAAGTATGCGATATACTTTGAAATGTCAACGTCGTAATACCACTCGCGGCTGAGAAGCTCCGGCGTGCGGTAAGTTAAGTTCGTCCCGAAAACATAGTCGATTATGCCTTCCTTGCAGGCTTTATCAAAAACGTTCAGTCCGTCCGTGAAAATCGGATATGTCGCGTAAATCAATATTCGCGCGGCTTCACGCTTTTTGAGCTCTTGAGCCACCTCAAGCATTGACTCGCCCGACGAAATAATATCGTCGCAGATGAAAACGTCCTTGCCCTTAACTGAATTCCCGAGATATTCATGCGCTACGATAGGATTTCTGCCGTTCAGAATCTTTGAATAATCCCTGCGCTTGTAGAACATTCCGAGCTCAACGCCGAGCACAGAAGCGTAGTACATATTCCTGTGAAGCGCGCCCTCGTCCGGGCTTATCATCATGAAGCTGTCCTTGTCGATTTTTAAATTATCAACGCGTGTGAAAAGGGATTTCAGCACTTGATACGAGGGGATAATATTGTCGAAGCCCATCAGCGGAACCGCGTTGCAAACCCTTGAATCATGCGCGTCAAAGGTAATAATATTCGCCACGCCCATAGATTCAAGCTCTTGCAAAGCAATCGCGCAGTCAAGGGACTCGCGGTAGTTTCTTTTGTGCTGTCTGCCGCCGTAAAGAACGGGCATAATCACGTTTATTCTGTGCGCTTTTCCGCCCGCCGCTTGGATAATCCGCTTCAAATCTTGAAAATGGTCGTCGGGAGACATATTATTTTCCTTGCCGAAAAGATTATAGGTACAGGAATAATTGCCGACATCGGCAATTATAAACACGTCGTCGCCTCTTATAGACTGACGCAGAATCCCCTTCGCGTCGCCCGAGGAAAAGCGCGGACATTCGTTTTTGATGAGGAAATTATCAGCCTTGTTTTTACCTTTTCCCCTGCCCTCAACTAAATGCTCGTTTATTTTCGCGCCGAGCTCCTCCGCGCCTTGAAGTGCGATTACGGAAAGATGCGCAACCTGCCTTTTTTTACTGAGAGCTATTTCGCTATCTGCTGCAACTGTCATTGTTCTACCTCCGCAATTTTTAATTTAATATAACGGATATTTAGTGCAAATCGCTGTAACCTTTTCTTTTATTATTTCTTCGCTCGCTTCAAAATCGGTAGCAGCAAGGAAGATACACTCTGCTATTACCGCCATGTCTTCTTCCTTTAAGCCGCGGGTAGTGACTGCGGGCGTGCCGATTCTGATTCCGCTGGTGACGAAGGGGCTTTGCGGGTCGTTCGGAACTGCGTTTTTGTTAATCGTGATGTAAACCTCGTCGAGCCTTCTCTGCATTTCCTTGCCTGTAACTTCAAAGGATTGCAAATCAACCAACATAAGATGGTTGTCTGTTCCGCCGGAAACAAGGTTAAAGCCGCGCTTGACTAATTCTTCAGCGAGAACCTTTGCGTTCTTTTTCACCTGCTTGCCGTATTCCTTGAATTCGGGCTTCAACGCTTCAGCGAAGCAGACCGCCTTAGATGCAATCACGTGCATAAGAGGCCCGCCCTGCGTTCCCGGGAACACAGCCGAGTTAATTTTCTTTGCGATGTCCTCATTATTACAAAGAATCAAGCCGCCGCGAGGTCCCCGCAAGGTTTTATGCGTTGTGGTAGTGGTTACGTCCGCATAAGGCACAGGCGACATATGCTCGCCCGCCGCGACAAGCCCTGCGATATGCGCCATGTCTACCATGAAATACGCGCCGACACCCTTCGCGATTTCGGAAAGCCGCTTAAAATCTATTTCGCGCGGATACGCGCTCGCACCCGCTACTATCATTTTCGGTTTATGCTCAGCCGCTAATTTTTCTATAACGTCATAATCTAATTTCTGCGTTTCATCATCTAAACCGTAAGGAACAAAATTAAAGTATTTTCCGGATATATTTACAGGAGAGCCATGCGTTAAGTGTCCGCCGTGAGCCAAGTTCATGCCAAGTACCGTATCGCCTACACTCAAAAGCGCGAAATAAGCCGCCATATTCGCCTGCGCGCCTGAGTGAGTCTGAACATTGGCGAAAGCCGCGCCGAAAAGCTCCTTCGCGCGTTCAATCGCGATTTCCTCAACAACGTCCACGCACTCGCACCCGCCGTAGTAACGCTTGCCGGGGTAGCCCTCCGCGTATTTGTTTGTAAGTACCGAGCCCATTGCCGCCATAACAGCGGGCGAAACGATATTCTCGCTCGCAATCAGCTCAAGGTTCCTCTGCTGACGCAGAAGCTCGTCCTTCATTGCGGTAGCAACCGCAGGGTCGCTCGCGGCTAAAAAGCCTATTGAATCCATTAAATCTTTATACATGGTTTCCTCCTAACAGGCGATTAATAATCGCCCCTACTATTCTGCAATTTAATTATAACACAAAACGGCTGAAATTTCAACCGTTTTTAGTTCTTATAAAGTTTTCTGTGCTTTCTACAAAAATTTTACATTTTTCGCGCTTTTTCCTGTAACTTGTAATAATAGCCGTAAAGACTTTGCACATGATTTTCAAGCTTGAAGTAATGCGAAAGATAAGAAGCGGTCAGCGCGAGAACTAATGCAAACAACAGCATAACAGCGATTAAGGCGTCCCCCTCAATCGTGAACAGCACGCCTGTAATTATAATCGTCAGCAAGCACATCGTCATGGTTACAATGAGGTGAACAAGCCGTTCGTGTTGAAAAAACTTGATTTTCGTGAGAAGCTCTTCTGATTCCGCCTGCCAGTCGACGCTGTCTGCTTCATCGGAAAGCAAGGCGTCAAGGTCTTTTTTAAGCTTTTGAAGTTGTTTGTTCATGTTTTACCTACAATTCAACTATATTACTCGCTAATCTGCACTTTTCCACAAGCTCTTCTTTCCCGTCAGATAATTTTATTATTGCGTGTCCGTTAGAATATAATATGCTGCCGTCTTCGCAGACAGTATAATCAAGCACACCTTTTTTCAAGCAGGTATGTCCTCCGTCATAACAATCAATCTTAATCAGTTCCCAGCTATGCGGAATGAGCCCGGGGAATTTTTCACCCTTTTGCTTGTTTAAATTATAAGCTTGCTCTGCGTTAATGACGTTTCCGTCTATGAACATCTCGCGTTCTGATTTTTGCTTCATCTTCATGTTCGCTGAGGTCTGCGGGTCTTTGTTCGAGCGTAATGATTGTCCCCCGAACATAATTGCAAAGAAGTTAAAAAATCCGAAAATCGCTTTTATCATGCGCCACGGGAATAAGAGAATATCAAGAAAGATATTTTCATTTTTCTCGCCGCCATAAGGTCGTTTTATGCAGTAGATATTACCACTTGAGTCTTCCTTAACCCGTATAAAATCGAACCTGCTGTCAGAAAAAAGCTCCTCCATTTCCCCTTTGTCAATATCAAATGCCATCGCCGCGTAGGGTCCCGCGACCGCCACACCGTTAGGATAACGCGCCAATCCGGACGAAGAAAACATAATTCGGTTGTATTTTTTTGAAAAGCTCGGAAAATCCTCGCGGGTATCGCCCTCGGTAAGCTCGTTAAAGCTCCCCGTTGACAGCTCAAAAACAGCGAGACTGCGGGTCTCCCGACTTCCGACGCTTGCGGTGCATTTATCGCCGTGTATGTCTATATCGCGGATTTGCAATTTATCTTTTGCGGTTATATGCCCCTCAATATCGTTTTTATCAGTGGTTTTCTTGTAAATCCAGGCTACGTCGTCCAGGTTTATTGAATAGAGAAAGCCGTCTTCATACTTAGCCAAGCCGGATATGTAGGCGTCCGTTTCAGCCGCATCGCCGTAATGACGATAAGTACCCATGAACTGCGCACCTTTGCCGGAGTTCTTCCATTCATTGCGCTTTCTGATGCTTTCGACAGCTTTCTTATACTTTTCAACTCTCTGCGACGGCAGTTCAAGCGGTCTGCCGTCTTTACGAACAAAAATTTTATTTTCAGAAATGTATATTATATCTTTCATTTTTTCACTACAGTCTTATCAAGGAACAAATACTCCGGCATACCGTTCTTCTCGAAGTACGGCGCGCGCCCTTCTGTCAGCGGGCGCAGATACTCAACCATTTCCTTGCTCACATCACAGCCGTCGATTATCCACTCGGGCGGAATAGTTTTCTCTAAGTTCGCGCATTTCTCAATAGCAACAGTGCCGTAATTCACGAGATAGGGCGCGTTCGACACGCGCTCAAACGTCATCATAACGCCTGTTTCCCCGCGAAGCGCGGCGCGGACAGCTTCTTCGCCGATTCTCTGCGCTTCGGCAATGTCTGTACCCGACGAGAAATGCGCCGCCGCCCGCTGAAGCACCGAGAATTCGATACTGCGGACTTTACAACCAACTTTTTCTTTAATAAGCTCTTCTAAGTATTTACCAACGCCCGCGAGTGCAACGTGCCCGAAGCCGTCAACGCTTGCTCCCGCGGCACTTAAATACTCGCCGTCTTTGTTTTTAAGCCCCTCGGAAACTGCAATTATAAGCAGTTTTTTCTCTTTCGAGTGCTTCTTAATTTTATTAATGAAATCTTCCTCGCAGAACGGTGCTTCCGGTAAATAAATCAACTGCGGTGCGCTTTCTACAGACTCTCGCGCAAGCACTGATGCGGCGGCAAGCCAGCCCGCGTGCCGTCCCATGATTTCCGCGACAATTACGCTGAACATATCGTAAACGCCCGAATCCATTGCGATTTCCGCGATTGAGCCTGCGATATACTTCGCCGCAGAGCCGAAGCCCGGCGTGTGGTCAGTAATCGGCAGGTCGTTGTCTACAGTTTTCGGAACGCCGATGCACTTAATGTCCAAATTCTTCTCGGCGCAGATTTTCGACAACTGCTTTACAGTATCCATCGAGTCATTTCCGCCAATGTAGAAGAAATAGCCGATGTTATAATCCTTTAAAATCTGTATAATTTCGTCGTATTTCTCATGCGGCGGCGCGGGAAGCTTATAACGGCAAGAGCCGAGCGCCATTGCGGGCGTTGCCGCAAGGCGGTCGAAGTCCTCTGCTGTTTTAATGCTCTTCCGCAAGTCGATAATATTGCGTTGTAACAAGCCCTCAATGCCATTGAGCGCGCCGTAAATCTCGCCGATTGCATCGCTTTGCATAGCTCCGCGGATTACTCCCGCGAGACTGGCGTTAATCGCAACTGTAGGGCCGCCGCTCTGCCCGACTATTATATTTTTTTTCATGATTTAAGCCTTTCCGTTGCAACCGAGGACGTTGCTGATTTTGTGAGCGACCATGTCTTTAACAGCTTGGCGCGCAGGAACGAAGTACTGTCTCGGGTCAAAGTGTCCGGGGTTCTGCGCCATGTATTTACGAATCGCCGCAGTCATCGCCATGCGGATGTCGCTGTCGATGTTGATTTTACAAACCGCCGACTTCGCCGCCTGGCGGAGCATATCCTCGGGGATTCCGATTGCGCCGGGCATATCGCCGCCGTATTTGTTGATTTCCTCAAGGAAATCCTGCGGAACGCTGGACGCGCCATGCAGTACGATTGGGAATCCGGGGAGAAGCTTCGTGATTTCGTCGAGAATGTCGAAGCGTAATTGCGGCTTTTGCCCCGGCTTGAATTTAAACGCACCGTGGCTTGTGCCTATAGCAATCGCAAGCGAGTCCACGCCTGTTTTGCTTACGAATTCCTGTACTTCTTCAGGGCGAGTGTAGCTCGCGTCTTCTTCCGAAACATTTACGTCATCTTCAACGCCCGCTAACTGTCCGAGCTCGCCTTCTACCGTTACGCCTTTGGAGTGCGCGTATTCTACAACTTGCTTTGTGATTTTAATATTATCTTCAAAGCTGTGATGGCTTCCGTCAATCATGACAGACGTAAAACCGCCGTCTATACAGCTTTTGCAGGTTTCAAAGTCTGCGCCGTGGTCAAGGTGAAGCGCAATCGGAACGCCTGTATCAGCGACAGCGGCTTCCACCATTTTCATTAAATAAGTATGGCTTGCGTATTTGCGCGCGCCTGCACTGACCTGCAGAATTACGGGAGCGTTTAAATCGCGGGCGGCTTCTGTAATCCCCTGCACGATTTCCATGTTGTTGACGTTAAATGCGCCGATAGCGTAGCCTCCGTCGTAGGCTTTTTTGAACATTTCTTTTGTTGTGATAAGTGGCATTGTTGAATCTCCTTTTGAATTAAATATTTTTTATTAAAGCTGTGCCAATTCTGCAAACATACCCTTCATCGCCGGATAAAGCCGCTTGTACAGCGCGTAAACCTTCTCGTATTCGGGGATATTATCCGCAATCGGCTCTTGCACGCGTTCAGGCTTGATTACTGCGTTGCAGGCTTCGGGGACGCTCTTATAAATTCCTGTTCCTACAGCCGCGAGAAGCGCGACGCCGAGCGCAGGACCTTCCTTATTAAGCGTGGTTTTAACAGGACAGCCGTACAGGTCAGCGAGCATTTGCCGCCAAAGCGCAGAGCTTCCGCCGCCGCCGCACGCCATCATATCGCTGACGCTTATGCCCATTTCGCGCATAACCTCGGCACAGTCGCGCATTGAATACGCAACACCTTCCATAATCGCGCGAATCATGTCGTTCTTTTTGTGCATTGAGGACAGCCCGAAGAAGACGCCGCGCGCGTTCGGGTCGAGGTGCGGGGTGCGCTCGCCGTTGAGATAAGGCAGATACATCAAATTATTTGCACCAATCGGCACTTTTTCCGCGGCTTTGTCCGTAAGGTAATAAGGGTCAACGCCCATAATCAGCGCGGTTTCCATTTCGCCCCAGCAAAGATTGTCGCGGAACCACTTGAGCGACAATCCCGCGCTCTGCGTCACGCCCATAACGTGCCACGCGCCGGGAACAGCACAACAGAAGGTATGCACGCGCCCGCCCTTGTCGATGGAAATCTTGCTCGTATGCGCGAAGACAACACCCGACGAGCCTATTGTGGTAAATGCCTTTCCGTCCTCAACTACGCCTGTTCCGATTGCGGCTGCGGCGTTATCGCCCGCTCCGCCAACGACAGGAGTTCCCGCCTTTAGTCCGGTTAAAGACGCAACTTTTGCACTAATTTCGCCCGTGATGTCAGGGGATTCGTAGACCTTGGCGAGCAGAGCCTTGTCGATATTAAGCTTCTGCAGAACCTCATCAGACCAGTCGCGCTTAGGAATATCGAGCAACTGCATACCCGAGGCGTCGCTTACTTCAGTGGCGTATTCGCCCGTGAGCATGAAGCGTATGTAGTCCTTCGGGAGCAGGATATGTCTGCATTTTTCGTAGTTTTCCGGCTCGTTGTTGCGAACCCAGAGGATTTTCGCCGCCGTGAAGCCTGTGATTGCAGGATTGGCGGTGATTTCGATAAGCTTATCGTGTCCGACCTTAGCGTTCAGCTCGTCAACTTCCTTTGCTGTGCGCTGGTCGCACCAAATTATGCTTTTTCTAATTACTTTATTATCCGCATCAAGCATAACTAAGCCGTGCATTTGTCCGCTCAGTCCGATTCCTTTAATTTCGGCGGGATTAACCGAGCTCTCGGCAAGCACGTCCTTGATACTTTCAACGACAGCGTGCCACCAGTCCTCAGCGTTCTGCTCGGCATAGCCGTTTTGCGGGGTGTAGAGCGGATATTCATGCGTGGAGCTCGCTTCGGAAGTGCCGTTCTCGCTGAACAGGACAGTCTTTGTCCCCGAAGTTCCTATGTCGATTCCTAAAATATATGCCATATTTATGTTTCCTTTCGTTTGGTTTTCTTTATAATGCTCTTGCATAGTATGCCACGTCTGCAATTCTGCCGTAAAAATTCGATTCAGGCAAAACTGCTATCAATTCAAAGCCCAGTTTTTCAATCAGTTTTATTGACCTCCCATTTTTATTTTCAATACTGGCATA
>WQYC01000006.1 GCA_009781425.1 Oscillospiraceae bacterium | reverse complement strand
TTTCATACGTCGCGTACCAATTTCAAACGATTTGTTGTATTTTGTAATTTTAAAATGATATATAGTAAGAACATATTTTTATGAAGAGGTTTTTATGATGTATGAAGATTTTATCCGCAGGCGTATTGCAGAATTACGGGAACGTAAAGGTATCTCGGAATATCAACTAAGCTATGCATTAGGACGTAGCCGCGGCTACATATATAATATTTCTTCCGGCAAGGCTTTGCCGCCCCTCAAGGAATTACTTGCGATTATTGAATATTTCGGCATTACTCCGCTCGAGTTTTTTCGGGAGGAGAGCCGTTTTCCCGATTTGGTCAGTAAAGTCACTGAAGGTGTTTGCGAGCTGGAGGAGCAGGAAATAAAATGCCTGCTTGAAGTAATCGGGCAGATGTGTTTAGCGCGCAGGATTATCAGAGATTTATCGCCAAAGGCAGAAGTCGATAATCCGGGGAACGGAGATGGTACAGATGAAGAGCTTGACGCTGAGATTCCGGTAGAGGTATGATTTAAACGAAGACGGCTTGGTTCTTTGAAATAATGGGGGTAAATCATGCCTATTAATCTACAAAGCTGTTCCCAAAAAATGTAAATCTTTTTGAACGAGTGCTTCAAAAATTCTTGGTATATACTCCCCGATTTTACAAATACTATCAGCGATACGGAAATTTCCGTTATGATTTACAATTATTGGAAGTTTATATATGAAAGCAACTGGTATTGTCAGAAGAATCGATGATTTGGGGCGTGTGGTGATTCCTAAGGAGATTCGGCGGACTATGAGGATTCGAGAGGGCGACCCTCTGCTGGCAACATTGACGGATAGGTTTTGTGCGGGGATGGGGGCGTTCGGGGAGCGAATCAGTAACATATAATGGGAAATCCCCATCGCATGAGCGGTGGGGATTTATGCTTGCTGTTTGATAATTTAAGAATGGCAACAAGAATAGCAACAGTTGTCAAACTTTCGATTTCTGTTGTCAAACTCAAATTTTTGTTGTCAAACTACTTGACAAACCCTCTTTTTGTGCTATACTTAATAAGTAACAGGAGGTATACTATGCAATCAGATGAATTATTATCATTAGTGAAACGTGTGCAAAAATTAAAATATGAATCACAAACCTTAGAAGTAAAGGCGGCTCATGCGGGTTGCCCGACAAAACTTTTCCCTACTCTTTCCGGTTTTTCCAATCAAGATGACGGCGGAATTATATTGTTCGGATTGGATGAAAAGCAGAGTTTCAAAATTGTTGGCGTTTATGACCCACAAGATTTACAAAAGAAAGTCGTTGAACAATGTAAGCAAATGGAGCCGATGGTTCGTCCTCTTTTTACTTTTACCGAAATCGGCGAAGAAATAGTTGTTTCCGCCGAGATTCCGGCTGTTGATATTTTAGAACGACCGGTTTTCTATAAAGGTGTCGGCAGGGTTAAAGGTTCTTATGTGAGAGTCGGCGACTCGGATGAAACCATGAGCGAGTATGAGGTTTACAGCTACGATGCCTTCCGAAAGCGCATACAAGACGATTTACGCAAAGTAGAAAAAGCAAAATTATCATTATTTAACACAGAACAATTAGACAAGTATTTCGCTGCGGTGAAAGCAGAGCGAAAAAATTTGGCTCAAAATGTAACCGATGATGAAATCATCGAACTGATGGGGGTAGCTGTTGACGGAATTCCCACAGTTGCGGGCGTTATGTCTTTCTCAAAATATCCGCAGGGATATTTCCCGCAATTTTGCATTACAGCTGTATCAATTCCGGGTACGGAAATGGGCGAAACAGGCGATGACGGTGAGCGGTTTATTGATAATCAACGAATCACCGGCGCTATTCCCGATATGATTGATTTAGCAGTCGATTTCGTCAGAAAAAACAGCCGCAATAAAACAATTATTGACGATGATGGCAAACGGCGAGATAAAACAGAATACCCTATGAAAGCTATCAGGGAAGCTATTTTGAATGGTTTGGTGCATCGAGATTACAGTGTACACACGCAAAATGTTCCTGTTCGCATTGAAATGTACCGTGACAGGCTTGAAGTTATAAGTCCCGGCGGACTTTATGGTAAAATTTCAATTGATTCGCTCGGAAAAGTACACCCCGACACCCGAAATGCCGCTCTCGCTAATATCCTTGAACTGCTTGATGTAACCGAGAACCGCTATTCGGGTATTCCGACCATTCTTGCTGAGTGCCGTGAAGCAGGGCTCCCCGCACCGATTTTTGAGGTACGACGCGGTGAGTTTACAGTAACCTTTAAGAATAACATTTATAACGGTGAGATTAAAAAGAATGGGCAAGCTGTACAAAATGATGTCTTAGAATTTTGTACTATTCCGAAAACAAGAACTGAAATTATTGAATTTACCGGCTTTTCGCGGTTTTATACTATGAATAATATAGTTCAACCTTTAATTGAGCGAGGATTATTAAAGATGAGTTTGCCGGATAAGCCTAAAAGTTCTAAGCAAACGTATGTGAGAGTTTAGAGGGAACGGAATAAGAAATCGTGAAGAGTTAGTATCATTTTTAGAACTTCTTGATTCATTACCATTACCATATATTCAAGGAACACAATTCAGTCAAATTGTGTATACGGTGGGAAGCAACAGTACTTATATAGTATTCTCAACTGAAATCGGTGAAAATTATACTTTACGCTATAATTATTTTATTGAAGATATAGACGTAAGAGGAACACCTATAGCAAGAATTCATGTGAATCAAAACAAATACATAAATATACACCCTATTTCGGGTTCACAAAATTTTAGATTAAATGAACATGGTTTTATCCCTTTTGCAATGGAGATAGATGGGTTTTTGATTTTAACGGGATATAACCGTGGAGACAATGAACATATAACAACGTTTAATCCGCAAGAAAGATATGAGGATTTGATTGTTACGTCTTTTGTAGAGTCGCCGTGGGTTATAAAGCCCGAGCCGCTAACTACCGCTGACGCGCTGGAGGTTTTGCGCGCTGTCGCAGGGCTGACCGCGCTGACTGACGCGGAAAGCGCGCGATTCGGGATAAACGGAGAAGCGACGACGGCAGACGCGGTTAGGATTTTGTGGAGTGTGGCGGGGTTGTGAATACGATTTCATTTATGAAAAACAGAATAGATAAAAATTAAATACAAATTTATGAAACATTTCAAAATTCTTGAATATAGCCTCTAATTTTACAAATACTATCAGCGATACGGAAATTTCCGTTATGATTTACAATTATTGGAGGTTTATATATGAAAGCAACTGGTATTGTCAGAAGAATCGATGATTTGGGGCGTGTGGTGATTCCTAAGGAGATTCGGCGGACTATGAGGATTCGGGAGGGCGACCCCCTCGAAATATACACAAACGTAGACGGCGAGGTCATTTTCAAAAAATACTCTCCCGTCGGCGAAATATCCGACATCGCGACTCAATACGCTGAGGTTTTAGCGAAAATCGGCGGCTGCCCCGCAGTAATCTGCGACCGCGACCACGTTATTGCCGCTTCGGGAATCCAGAAAAAGGAAATCCTTGAACGCCGCGTTTCCAACTCGCTCGAGGATTTAATCGAACAGCGCAGAACGCACGTTTACAAATCCTACGATGACAAGCGGCTTAATCCGATTGAGGGCATGGACAGATATGCAATCGCCTGCACGCCCATTGTCACGCAGGGTGATGTCAGCGGCGCAGTAATGATGCTCTCGGGTGACGGTCACGAGTATGCGACACCCGAGCAAACCGCACTCGTCAACGCGGCTGCAATGTATTTTAGCAAGCAGATGGAAGAATAAGCTACGGAAAATAAGGCGCAGTCTTAAATGACTGCGCTTTTTTTGTGTTTGCAGAGCGAATCAAGTGGCACACATATGGCACGCTCTCTGTGCTACAATATAGTTTACGCTTTATACTTTGAAATTATAATTATATGCTATAAGGAGTCTGCCATGAAAAAAACTATGTTTAAAAGGCTTTTAGCTTCGTTTTTATGCATCAGCATTTTAACTGCGTTTGTATATCCCGAAGCGATTTCGCCCGCTTCGGCAGGTATCAATGAATTAAAACCTGATATAATCGACACCGTTGATTCTGATGGCATATGGTTTGAAATCGACGGAAAAGAATTTAATTCAGACTCGGCGAGTATTCCCCTTGAGCTCGACGAAGCCTTTATTATTCATTTTCAATTTGATATGATTCCGGGAGCTCCGAATCACCCGGAAGACTTGGTGGGAGAAACGCCCTATTATCTACCCCTGCCCCAAGGTCTCGCGCCTCATGACTCTTTGAATGATTATGGAGTGACAATCGACGACTATGCCGATATTAGCGTCGTTGAATATCCCGAGAACAGCGGAAGCGGAAGATATGCGATTAAGTTTGTGTTCACACCCTGGGCTGCTTCAGAATACATACTCGCAGGCAGTATTTATATGAACTATTACTTCACGGCGACGCTTTTGAGCAGTGTTTTTAAGGGCGGCGAAAAGCTTGACGGACTTGATTTCGGCGGCTTTACGATTGATTTCAAAAACGTAAATCTTCTCTTCAATTCAAAAACCCTGCCGCGATTACGTAAAGGCGGCGTATATGACAGCGATAAAAACATTGCAACCTGGACAATAACCATCACAAACAACGAATTCTCCCCCTCCCCGCTCGAAGCTCTCAGAGTCGTCGATATTATGTCCGCTTCAAAAGGCGCGCATACATTCGCGGGTGGCTTTGAGGTACGCGTTGACGGTACAGAAATACCCGGCGCAACAGCTGCACAAACAGCTAACGGCTTTACATACGACTTCGACGGCGCATGGGATACAGGCTGGGAAACAGCGGTAATTACATATAAATCCGAGCCGAACGACGAGGTTTTCAATATAACAAGCAACAAGGATATAGAGGAGGAATCGCTCTTTAACAGAGCCGAGCTTCACAGCAAGAGCAGCACCTCCGCCATTCCTATGAGCTTTGATGAAGCCGACGTGACTGTTGAGCCGCACTGGCTTGACAAAAAAGCACTTTTTGAAGAAAATCAACTTGGCAATGAACGGATAATCAGCTGGACAGTTACAGCTAACAATAATAACCGCGCGATATATGCTATAATCAACGACTCACTTCGCCCCATGGGTGACGGAGCAGAGCATTATTACGACGTCGGAAGCGTAGAAATCACAATCGGCGGAATAGATGTCACAGATGAACATACACCCGTATTTACATACGACAGCGAAGGCAATCCCGTAACAATGAAAATCGAAATAGGTAACGTCAACCAGCAAGTTGTTGTTACATATGATTCTATTGTCGATGTGTCAAATGCGTCTTACAGAAACATAGGCGAAGCGTTAAACGATGTTGATTTTTACTACGATTATACAGGAGGTATCGGACCCGGTTACACCCGTTCAAAGCACGGCGTTGGCTTTGGTATGGGCTTCAGCGTAATCACAAAGCAGGGTCACAGCTTTAACCCCGCGAACGGCGAGCTGACGTGGAATGTCACGCTCAACCAAAACAAAGCCGCATTAGATAACGTTATCGTCACCGATTTTATTGAGTTTGAACAGGAATTCGTCAGAATCGAGGGGATTACGCCAATTCCCTCTTATACTAATAATGGCGACAGAGTAGAAATTGACTTCGGCAGTATTGATGGTGAAATCAACTTCCGAATCGTTACAAAAGTCACCAATTACGATTATAGCGAATGGAGTACTGAGGGTGAGCTTTTCAGTTATTATAACCGCGTGACGCTTAACGCGGACAGAAGAACGGGAACTGCGCCTTTAGGGATTGAACCCGTAAGCTCGCGCGGCGTCATTCGCATAGCTCCGCATTTACTTACTAAAGACTTTGTGCCTTATGTTGATAATACAAACCCGCAAAATCCGATTACATACGCTTATAATCCGAGCAACTACGAATTAACATGGAAAATATCAGTTAACGAAATCGGCGCGAGAATCGAAAACGCGCAGGTCACCGACACGCTTTTCCCCGGAACGCATTTTGAGAGAGCAGATATTGACGGCGTTCCGCTTACCGGAACCTTGGGCACGGGTACCGTTACCTTTGATTTGGGAACAATTGTTAATCCCTCGCCTGAATTAAGAGTCCTCACCACTCCGCAAACAATCACCGTAGTAACTAAAATCTCAGTTCCTCAGGCGTTTTTCGCTTATAATTCTGCCGATACTTCTCTCGATAAAACTATCGAAATCAAAAACACCGCCACATTAAGCGGGGATAATATCGCCACTTTTAAAGAGGACGCTTTTGTTGAGGTCACGTCAGAGCTGCTGACCAAGTCGGCAGTGCAATCCTCTGCAAACGACCTCGAGGGGCGCGAATATATAACCTGGACTGTCCCGATTAACCTGCATAAAACTGCACTCAACCTAAGCACCATGGGAACCATTGTTGACCAGCTTTCGCCAACCTTAGTGCTTGATATTGATAATATTAAACTTCACAGAAACGCCCTTGAACCCACTAATCCGAGCGACAGGCTTAATATTAACGACGGCAATTTATTCCGCGGAACAGGGCTTCACGAAACCCCAACCGGCTATATAACCTACGACAGAGTAAAAAACGAATTCACGTTCAGCCTTGCCAACGCGATTAATAATACATCGGGCTGGACTGTAAACGATACCTATTACCTTGTTTTCGGTACATTTGTTAACCGCTCGGGAAACACCACTATAAGCAACACGGTTTCATTTTCGGGCATCAGCAATACGCCGAGCTCACCCGGGAGCGTGCCTACAGTGGGCTTCAACGCGAACGCCGCAGGCGGCTCGCTCGGCAGAGTGGTTATCACCGCGCGGGACGCAGATACAGATAAAGTCTTATCGAAAGCAGATTTTCATCTGCTTGACCGCTTCGGCAATATTCTGCAAACAGCGACAAGCGGCACAAACGGTCAGGTGACCTTCAACAGAATCAAATACGATACAAACTACGAGATAGTATTGGCAGGTGCGCCGGAAGGCTACTGGCTGACGAATTCAACTCTGACCCACGCCGGCGGCAATACACCTCTCAGCACACCCTTCTTCCAAATGACAAACTCGCCATCGACACGCGTTTTAAACCTTGACGCGAAATACATAATCATGGAAGGTGACGTTACGATTCATTCGATTGTTCATGATTACGTTAATTTAGTCAACATATACAGCACAGCTGCGTTCAATATTCTGCCTATGATAAATCGACTCGAGGGTGTAACCTTCACGTTCACTCCCGCGAACTATGCTACGGCTGCCGAAAATAACGCAGCAGCTTACGACGTAACGACAACTGCGAGCGGCGCGTTTCCTGCGGGAACGTTAGCTACGCATGGAACGGTTATTACGCAGAAGAGCGCGCCGACGGGTTATAACATAAACACGGCATACAATGCAACAGCCGCCGCAAGCAGAACTGTCAGCTTCAATTATAATCCAATCCATACAGTTAATGCAGAGGGAACCTACAGAGTTGCAAGCTCAGGAGCTGATTATATCAGCACCGTAATGACGGCGAATATAAGCTTTACAAAGCGGAATCAGTTCTTCGGTGTTTCGGGATTCAGCGGCGCGACGCAAAACGCAGTGACCGGCGCAAATTTCACGCTCAAATACGCTAACGGATTTAATTTATTTAATCAACCAACAAGAACAAATGAGAACGGCGTCATGACGTTTGAAAATGTTATGTACGGCGATTATCTAATCGAAGAATCAGGGAGACCGACGGGATATATCACCGCGGCTACTGCGGGGCAGTTTCAGCAATACAATGTTTCGGTAACAGGACAGGGAGAGACAAACCGCAGAAACGCAACAGGCGGAGCAGGCACGCTCCCCTCAAACTGGGTTAATCATATTGAGTACAGAGGTGCTGTTACTTTCGACGTTTTCGACAGAACAATAACGGCACAAAAGCTTACCGCGACATTTAAGCTTCTTGCTGACGGCAATGAAATAGGTATAGTTACGTATAACGGCACAACAGGCGTAAGCACGATTATTTCGCCGGCGATTCACCCGACCTACGGAATTAATTATTTTAACGGAAGCGGGCTGCTGTACGGTAATTATACGATTGTAGCCGAGGACGATGATGTACCCGCGTTTTACAAAGGTACAACAGTAGCGTTTAGGGTGCAAGCTCCTACAACGACAGTCTCTGTTCCCTTAGAATACTTCGCGAATCCCTTTACTATCAAAGGAACCTGCGAAAACGCGGCGGGAATTACTGTAAACGCGACAAGCAACGAAATGACAATCACCATCGTGGGGAGAACCGATAAAGGCACGACTTTTGAGCCCGTTTCGTACAGCACTTTTGCGAGCGGCAGCTTTAATGTGACGCTTCCGCTCGGCGAATATACGATTACGAGGACAGCAGTTTCTGACTCTTATGAACTGACGCCGACGCAAGCGATTGATATTTTTATCAGCGAGGACGGCATAAGAAATGAAGATGATGATTTAATCACCGAGCATACTTTCCATAATGTGCGCAAACGTTACGACGTCACGATTGACGCAGGCGCAAACGGCGCGATTGCTTTCGCGGGAAGCGCAACGAGCTCCGCAGAGGTTATTCACGGCGCGAACGCTCCGCAAATCATTGTAACACCGAACAGCGGCTACGAAATCGCTTCAATTACAGTTAACAACGTACAGCGCGCGATTACAGACGAGAACAGAGCGGGACACAGCTTCACGCTCACGAACATAACAGCGGACACAGCTGTCGTTGCTAACTTCAGAATTATTCACACAGTCACTGTTTCTGCGGTTACTATTCCAAGCGGCACAGGCGGCACAGTTTCTGCTAATCGAATCGTGCAGGATAATGCAAGCTACACGCTGACAGCAAACGCAGCTGCCAATCATGAAGTCACCGCTGTCGTGATAACAAGAGGAACTGCAATAGACACAGCGGCGAGCGAAGCCGCACTCACAGCACTCAAAAGCAACACTTCGTACACAGTCATTGCAATCACAAGCAATGTGAATATCATTGTCACATTCACAAGAGTGTACGCGATTTCGGCTACCTTCAATACGGTTAACGGCGGCGGTTTTACGGGTGACGGCGGCTCGGTAACGTCCGCACCTCAAAGTGTGCTGCACGGCGGCAGTGCAACGATTACAGCGACCGCAGACACGGCTTTCATAATAACCGAGGTCACAGTTGACGGACTTCCGAGCCCGACCGCGCTCATGGTATTGCAAGGCGGAAATCCGTATCAGTTAAATTCAATCACCAAAGACACAGCTGTTCATGTCACCTTCACGAGAAAGCAGTATACAGTCACAGCCGAAGTAAACGGCACAGGCGGCATAGTCAGCCCCGAAACCCAAACCGTTTGGCACGGCGCACAAGCGGGAATAATCACCGCAACTCCCGATGCAGGCATGAAGGTTAAGGAATTCACCGAAGCTTCAAGCGTTCTAACTACGAATGATACCTGGACAATTCCGGAAGCAATAGTTTCTGACCGCACGATTATGGTTGAGTTCGAGAATATAGCTTACAATGTAGAAGTAATCATAAAAGACGGCGCAGCCGGCACAGGCGGCACGGCAACGGCAACGCCCGTAAGCACAATCTACGGCGGAGCTTCTGTCATTAAAGCAGTCCCGAACGCGGGAAATCATATCAGCGCGGCTTCAATAAACGGCGTACAACTGAACTATGATACTCCCGTGACGTTCACTCAGTTCAGAGCCGCGGCGCAGAGCGCGGACGGGTTTTCACTTGAAAATATTACAGAAGACCAAACGATTGAAATTACCTTCGGCTTCATCAATTACGAAGTTTTCGTCGAAGCCTTTATCGGCGACGATAAAACCACCGACGGCGGAACAGCAACACTAAGCGCGGTGAACGCGAATATCGGCGATGTTGTAAAGGTTACAATCCAGCCGAATACAGCAGGCTTTTATGAACTCGCTTCCATTACCGTAGACGGCGTTGACAAAACCGCCGAGGTTAACGGCGTAGAGCTTGACGTCACAATCACCGACGACACGCATATTAAAGTTTTCTTCCGTTTAATCAGCTATGACGTTACCATTACCTCGGGTGCAAACGGCACGATTGCGTTTGCAAACAGCGCAACAAGCCCCGCTTCCGTCTTCCACGGCGCGAACGCTCCTGCGGTAATCATAACCCCGAATACGAGCGACGGCTATGAAATAAACGAGGTCACAATTAACGGCGATGACGCGGATTCCGACGAGCTTGCAATTCTTCTTGCGGGCGATTATATCGTGATAGAAGACACGATTATTCACGTGACCTTTAAGCTCAGAACCTACACAGTAACAGCGGAAGCAGTAACAATCAACGGCACAAGCGGCATTACAGACGACGGCGGCACGGCACTCCCCGAAGCTCAAGCCGTAACGCACGGCAACAACGCGACAATCACAACAACCACCGAAGCCGACTACGAAATAACCGCAGTCACAATTAACGGAACTGCGAACTCGTTCGCACTTATTGCACTGCGGAGTGCAAATTCATACACTCTCAATTCAATCACAGCCGACACGGACGTAATAGTTACCTTCACGAGAAAGCATAATATCAGCGTAATCGTAACAGACGACACAGGCGGCACCGCCTCGGCAGAACCCGCAATCGTTCTTAACGGCGGTTCTTCCGTAATTAGTGCAACTGCTGACACGGGCTATTACGTAAGCGCGGTTTCCGTTAACGGAACAACGGTCGAAGCCGCAAGCGAGCTCACACTTACAAACATCACGGAAGACCAAACAGTTGAATTTACTTTTGACTTGATTGATTATAATATCGCTGTTAAATCATTCATCGGAAGCACCGAAACCGACGACGGCGGAACAACAACCGCAAGCGCGGCGACAGCGAATTACAACGAGGTCATAAAAATTACAATCGAGCCGAACGCGGCGCAGTTCTATGAATTTGTTTCGATAGCCGTTAACGGCGTTGACAAAACCGCAGAGGTCAGCGGCTTCGAGCTTGAAGCTATAATCACCGACAACACCCTCGTCGAAGCTGTTTTCAGAAAAATCAGCTATGTAATTACAACTGACACAATCGGCGACGGCACAGGAACTGTTACCGCACCTGCAAGTGCCGAGCATGGCGCAGACTTCACGCTCGAGGTCGCACCGGACAGCGGCTCTAAAATCGAGTCGATTGCAGTTTCGGCAGGCGGCGACGAGCTTGACGAGGATATAATCAGCGACATTCTCGAAGCAATTATAGAACACGGCGAGTTTGTGTTTGAAAGCATTGCGGCTGATTATGATATAATCGTTGAGTTCGCATTAATCCCCGCACCGAATAACACCCGCAGACCCGGTGGCGGAAGCGGAAATAATAATGACCAAGGCGAAGATAATAACAACCAAGGGCAAAACCAAAACAATCGTCCTCCCGACCCGCTTCCTGAACCCGAACCTGAGCCTGAACCCGAGCAACCGAATAATTCGGGAACAGGAAGCAATTCACAGCCGCAAGGGATAAACGAGCATAACGCTCCCGCAGGCACGGTTTTCTATTCATCACAGCTGCCCGAAGGCTACACTATCGTCATGGGCGAGGACGGCGTGCTTTATGTTTACAACAGCGCAGGACTTAGACAGGGATATATTATTCTCCCGTTAGATATGACGCTGGAGGAATATGACATCATGGCGAATTTAATACCGCTTGCGCCGGGCGAAGACATAAACCCGAGAACAAGCGCGGGAATAAATATAGCATTAGCTGTTACGGCGCTTCTGCCGGTTCTGCTGTTCAAAAAGCGCAGAAGAAAAGCGTTCATAAGAAATTAAAAATAACAAAAATGAGCTACCGCACAATTGTACGATAGCTCATTTTTTTGTAGGGAACGGATTTATCCGTTCCGCTTAAAATGCACGTTTTTGTCGGAACGCATAAATGCGTTCCCTACATTTTATGTTTACATAGCTTCCGCTTTTTTAACCGCGTCTTCTAAGTTCATCTCCGCGAAGCTCTGCGCGCTGAACAGCCGTCCGCTTTTCTTATCATTCACAAATGCACCTATTACCGCTCCGGGAATCGCGCTTTCAACCGAGTGAAAAGCGTTCGGACCGCCGAGGTCAGTTCTGCACCAGCCGGGGTCAACTAAGCTTAAAATCACGTCAGTGCCGTCAATAACAGTCGCGAGGTCAGTCGTGAACTTATCAAGAGCCGCCTTGCTCGCGGAATATCCCGCCTGCTGAGGCTCGTTTTTAATGCCGCTTGTTGTATTAATCACTCTGCCGAAGCCCCGCTCAATCATCTTTGGTATTAAACGATA
Organism: Oscillospiraceae bacterium; assembly: GCA_009781425.1. Lineage (GTDB taxonomy): Bacteria > Bacillota > Clostridia > Oscillospirales > Ruminococcaceae > Ruminiclostridium_E. The sequence continues at coordinate 63,048 of WQYC01000006.1, read as the reverse complement.
GCATATCATTGCAGGAACTGTCGTGTTAATTATGAAGCTCGTGGTGAAATCCTCCGCAGGAGTGCGGAAATAAGCACCTCTGTAAGCAACCTGCACAGCCGCATTGTTGAAAAGAATATCGACGTGCGTTTTGGCTTCAATTTCGTTTAACATCGCTTCAACAGCTTTTAAATCCGACAGTTCGGCGGCGACTGAATACGCCTCGACGCCTAAAGCTTTTACTTCCGCAAGTACTTTTTCGGTGTTTTTCAATTCTCTGCTGTGCAAAATTAAATTACAGCCGTGACCTGCCATGAAAAGCGCGACTTGTTCGCCGATTCCGCGGCTCGCGCCGGTGATTAAAGCCCATTTTCCTTTTACATTTGTCATTGCAATTCTCCTTGTTTTATGTTATTATTATTTTATACTTATTTTAACATAAGCTGAATAAGTTGTCAAATCCAAAGGAAACATTTCCCGATTTTTATTCGTCTTATATGTAGAACGCGTCGAAAAGGAGCAAAACAAATGATTGTAATTAAAGATTTAAGCAAATCTTACGGAAAGAACAAGGCTTTGAATAATATCAGCCTCGACCTTGTTAACGGCGTTTACGCGCTTTTAGGTCCCAACGGTGCGGGTAAATCCACGCTCATGAATATTCTCACGCTGAGCCTGCGCGCCGACGAGGGGAAGGTACTGTGGAAAGGCGCATCGCAGACTGATGCAGTCAGCAGAATCGAGGAAGCAGGTAAAGACTACCGCGCGGTTTTAGGTTATATGCCGCAACAACAAGGAATGTACGACGGCTTCCGCGGCGTGGATTTTTTAAGCTACATAGCAGGCTTGAAGGACATTCCGCCTAAGCGCACAAAAGAAGAAGTCGAAAGAGTAGCAACACTTGTGAATCTGTCTGACAGACTGCGCGACAGAATTTCCGGCTACTCCGGCGGCATGAAGCAGAGGATTTTATTCGCGTCGGCGATTATCGGCGACCCGCAAATCATCGTGCTTGACGAGCCCACCGCAGGGCTTGACCCGAAGGAAAGAATCCGTATCCGCGAAATCGTCAAAAGCATGGCAGGCGAAAAAATTATTTTATTCGCGACGCACGTCGTTTCGGATATTGAAACCATTGCCGACGATGTTATCCTGCTCAGAAAAGGCGTGGTAATCGAAAGAGGAAGCCCGTCCGACTTATGCGAAAGGTTCGAGATTACGCAGGGCGGCTTGGAATCTGTTTATATGAAGGTGTTTGAAGAATGAGATTATTTAAGTACGAATTATATAAAGTAGTCACCAAAAAGCTTTTTTGGGGTATGCTCGCCGCCGCGCTCGCGGTGAACGTGTTAGCCCTATGGTTTTTGAACCGCCCGTCGCATACACAGCTTCCGCACACTGAAGTCAAAGAAGTGTTTGATACCTTGCGCGTCCTCCCGCTCGGGCAAAAGCTCTCCTGGCTTCAAAACGAAATAGACTTGGCTGACGCTTTTCAGATTAAAGAAAATTATTACAACTACAGAGCTATGTACGCTGAAAATATGTCGGCTCGCAGAGGCGGCGGAGGTGGCGGTGCAAGCAGGGTAGTCAGAGGCGGCGGAAGCGGAGGCGGAGGAGTAGTAGTTTTCAATGCCGTTTCGCTGTCACTAAGCGACGCTTCTGACGAAGAAGAATATGAAGAAGAAGAAGAAGAAGAAGAAGAAGCTGATGAATATTACGGCGACGACTGGTATAATAATTGGCTCCGCGACTACGTAGAGGAGCTTGAAATACAGTACGAGGAAGCGCGCGAACGCTTCGGCGAAAGGTTAGATGAAGACCTTTCGTGGTGGGTAATCAGTGCGCGCAAAAGCTTATACACAGCGATTATGAACGACTTAACCGTCAATACATATTCCGCGTATCTTGACAGAATAGACGAGGAAGCGGCAAGGCTTCTCGGCTCTGCTATTTTCGGAAGCGACCCCGATTCCTTCTCTTCCCGCAACATAAGCAAAACGCAGGAAGATTTTGAGGGTATGCGCGGTACGGAAATCCGCTACGACGTAAACCGCGGAGTCACTGTATTGTTTAACTCGCCGTCCTCGGATTTAATTATTTTGTTATTGCTCGTAGTGCTTTGCATTATTTTAATCACCGACGAAAAGGACAAGCGGCTCTTTCTCATCGTAAAATCAACCCCGAAAGGGCATATTCATACGATTTTGGCGAAGCTCGCGGCTTTAGCTGTTTCAATTACTTTTGTAAGCGTTCTTGTGTTTATTTCGGGAGCGGCATTCGCCGAATATACCTTCGGCTTGGGTGACGTTTCGCGCTCGATTCAATCTGTGCCGCTGTTCTTCGGCAGTACGCTGAGCGTTAGCGTCGCAGGCTTCATGGGTGTTTATCTTACGGCTAAAACGATTGCGCTTGTTTGCATAGGAATTGCAATCATGCTTATTGCGATTCACGCAAAGCATTCTATTATTTTAATGCTCGTGACGATTCTGCTCGCCGCCGTAAATATCGCGCTCTCTGCGATTCCGCTTATTTCCGGACTTAATATTCTGCGCTTTTTGAACCTGTATTCTTTAATCAGACCTCAAATTATTTTCGGCGATTATTTCAACTTAAATGTACTCGGAAGCCCTGTTCGCGTCGCGCCTGTTTTCGTAGTTTTCGGAATTGCGGCTTTCATTGCACTCGCTGTTGCCGTTTGCATTTCTTACCTTAAAAAGCACGCGCTCGAAAGCAACCTTGATTTATTCAAGTTCAAAAAACTGCGCCTGCCTGCAAAGGTTCACACAGGCTATAAATTCTACGAATTCAAGAAGCTCGCGTTCACGAATAAGGCACTGTTAATACTTTTAATCTTCACGATTATTCAAGGCTATGACGTAATGAATACCCGCGAGCCCTACCTCGGCTGGGGGCACAGCTACCACAAGGAATATATGCTGTCCTTGCAAGGCCCGCTGACACAGGAAAAGCATGACGGCTTAATAGCCGAGCGTCAAAAGCTTGACGCGGCAAACGCCGAAATCAGCCGCATAAATCAAATGGAAGCGCGCGGCGAAATAGAATGGTTTGAAAGCTGGGACTTACTGCGCCCTCATTATGACACCATAAACAGTATGTGGGGCTTTGAAGAGATTTTTGAGCGGTTCTTATATGTGCGCGACACTAAGCACGCGCAGTTCGTCTATGAAGACGGCTACTACAGACTGTTCGGACTGAATAATCCGAGCGCGGGACTAACCGCGGGAATGTGGCTGATTGCGATTATGATTCTGACTTTGAGCGGCGTATTCCCTATGGAATACAAAACAGGAATGTATAAGATTCTCAACGCCTCACCACGCGGGCACGCGGACACAGTAAGGTTAAAGCTATTACTTTCCGGTGGAACTGTATTTGTTGCTTTCATCATCGCTTCACTGCCGGATTTAATTTACACAGGGCGGTACTTCGGCTTCGGCGGAATCGCCGCGCCGCTTGCAAGTCTGCCGCCGATAATGGGAGAGATTGCGTTCCCTGCCGCTATGAGCGGTATGCCGATATTGATTTATTTAGCGTTAATGCTGATTCTGCGGCTGTTCTTCTTCGCGGGAATCATGATGATGATACTTGCAATCTCGCTCAAAGTCCGTCATAATGTATACGCAATGCTCATCAGTGCAGGGATTCTCTTGTTCCCGCTGCTGATGTATCGTTTCGGGCTTGAGCTGTTCGCGCCTGTAAGCGCGCTTGAACTCATCACGGCAAACGGACTTTTTATCGCACCGTCAGCCTTTAAAGCTGTACAGGTTTTGGTATTCCTGATTGCTTCGGCGGTCAGCGGCTGGTACGTAATCCGAAGATTCGGAAAAACATAGAATTTATGGAGGTTATTATGAAAAAATTATTGGTTGTTTTATTGCTTGCGGGGCTTGCTCTCGGGCTCACGGGCTGCGGCGGAGAAGGCGCGGCAGTAACAGGCACAGGCGACGATGTAGGTGAGGAAGCGCGGGAAGTAATCAGCGCGCGGGAAAGAGAAGCGGAAGAAATCGAAAACAACTGGTGGACGCCGCCGCCCCGCACGGCAGACTTCACGAAGCTAACAGCTATACCCGACGCGGCTACGGGTGAATCGCTGCTCGTCCCCGATATGTGGGTCACGGAGCACGGCGCGTATTATGTTAACACAGTACAGCCCGGAATGGACGGGGCGTATGGCGGAGGCGGCGTCAGTCGCGTTGTTTCCGGCGGCGGACGCGCGGTTACTTCTATGGAGTATGGCGGTATGGGCATGGATATGGAATATTCCGCGCCGATTACCCTCGTGCATATAATCGACAGCGCGACAGGCAAGGACATGGTTTTATGCAACCGCGTCACCTGCCCGCATGACTCGGAGGACTGCGGCGCGTTCCTGCCCGACGACCCCTCCGACCCCGATGACTTTAATCAGTGGGGATTCTCAGCACGCAGAGGCGGCTGGGGCGGCGGCTCGTGCTTGTTCGTGGACGACGGCTATATCTATGCGCTCAACAGCGGCAACACCTTCTATCGTTTGGGGCTTGACGGAAGCGGCAGAACCGAATATATGAGCCTTCCCGAGAAGTACGACATTTCGTGGAGTCAGAACTGGCTCATGAACGGAAGACTGTATATGCTCGTGAATATAATGATTCAGACAGACGACTGGGGCTACAGCAGTGTGCAGGCGATGGTCGAAGTAGATTACAAAAACAAAACCGTGACTGAAATTTGGGCGGGTGAGCCTTGGGAAGAAGATAAAGACAGCACTTACATTAACGTCATGGGCTTATGGGACGGGCAAATCTTTGTGAATGAAGTGACTTACCCACAGTGGGGGCACTCTGACGACGACCAAATGGATTACTACAACAACCAAAAGAATTCAATGTACTCGTTTAATCCCATAACCGGTCAGAGAACCGAAATATTCAGCGACACGGGCGACGGCTTCACCGGCAACACCTGGAACATTCCCGAAAACGGCGAAATCTTTTTCCACTCGCGCAGAGAAGAAGCACTCAAAAGCCTTAACCTCAGAACAGGCGAGGTCACTGTGCTCGCCGAGAATGTACACGGATTCTTATTCATTAACGAAGAGCGCGACGGCAGAGTGACCATGATGCGTTATAACAACGACGACTGGATGACAAGCAATGAAGTTGATTTGAGTATGCTCTTCTTTGATACTGCTTCGGGGACGTTCGGGGAGCTTACGCTCAGAACAAGAACGAACATAGATGATGCAAATTACGAAATCATGTATATTCAGTACGAAGAGGACGGATATTATTACATCGAGGTTGAACGCGAAATTGAGGTTCACGAAGAAATGTGGGGCCCGTGGCACGAAACCAAACGTATATTACAAGGAAGAATTCCGATTGCCGACTACTGGGCAAGCAACGCCGATGCAATCGAGGAATTAGAATGGTACGACCAGGAGGATTACTGGCAGTTACTCAGCGAAAAGCAAGGTTGGTACTAAAATAAGCAAAACACCCTTGAAGCTTTCAAGGGTGTTTTTATTTCAACGCTTTAGATTTGCACGAGCTTACACATTCCCTGCAACGGATACATTCGGGGGAATTCGGCTTTTCCGCAGGTTCAAGCAGTACCTTGCAGGCTTCGCGGCAGTCTCCGCAGGAGGTGCATTTATTTTTATCGCAGTTAATTTTGAAAACCGCGAACCTGTTGAACAGCGAGTAAATCGCGCCAAGCGGACAAAGCACGCGGCAGAAAATACGAAAAACAAAAACAGAAGAAACAATAACCGCGAGCGCAATCGCCGCTTTTAAAATAAAACGCCAGCCGAGCAGAGAACGCAGAAGCTCATTAGCCGCAAGCAGCGGAGTCGCGCCGAAAATAGTTCCCGCAGGGCAGATATATTCGCAGAACCACGGCGAGCCGAGCCCCGATAATTCACAGCGGATTATATACGGCAGAATAATCACAAACAGCGCGAGAACTACGTATTTTATGTAGCGCGCGTATTTGAAGCGCGGTTTAAGCTTAGGCGTTTTTATTTTGTACAGCAAGTCCTGAAACAGCCCGAACGGGCAGACATATCCGCAAATAAACCGCCCGAAAACAGCTCCGGTTGCTAATAAAAACCCCGCAACAAAGAAGCTTATATTATTAAAATTATGCTTCGCGCCGCCGAGAAAAAGCTGAAACGCACCCACAGGGCAGGAGGTCACCGCCGCAGGACAAGAATAGCAGTTCAAGCCGGGCGTGCAGACTTTTTTGAACTCGCCTTGATAAATCCTGCCTTTGAAAAAATTTCCGAGCAACGGATTCTGAAGCAGAAAAAAACAAAGCTGAATCAACAGGCGTTTCGGGACGCCGAGTATTTTTTTCATTATCCTATTCCTATACATTCGAGGCAGATTACTGCACCTTTTTGCAATATAGTGTCAAGCTCGCCGCGTAAGATTCCGAGCGCGATTAAAATCACGCCGAAGGTTAAAAGCAAAGCCCGTAAAATCATAATCTTATTCAAAGTAACCACCTCTAATAACCGAGAATTTCATCAAGAATTTCTGCGTAATTTCTGCCGCTGAGCGGCTCGGGGAAATGATTGTCTTTTGTAATTATTGCAGAAGAAGGCACAAAGCCTGTTCTGACTATTTCAAGCAGAGGTGCCGCGCTCGGCTCGTTCGCGTCAATCATGATGAACCAATCGGGGACGCCCGCAGATTCGATAATGTTAACCGCGCCGTCCGCGTTTGAATCATAATCAAGAAGCAGTCCGATAAAACCCACGTCATCGCCGTAATCCCGCGAGATTTCCGCCATGTCGGGCATTCCCCGCACGCAGGGCCCGCACCACGTCGCCCATAAATGCAGGAAGAACGCTCGCTTTTCGCCGAGAGCCTCCGCAGTTAACGCGTTCCCGTAAATATCAACAGCAGAAAATTCATACGGCAGAGCAAAATAAAGCGAATCGGTTTCAGCTTCAGCAAGAACAGCTTCGGGAGCAGGCTCAGGTTCGCTAAGCGCAGGCTGTTCACTGCAGGAAGCGAGCAGCAGAGCCACCGCGATTATAACAACTAATGCAATATATTTCATGAAAGTCTCCTTTTGCGGTTTTGAAAAGTATAACATATTTTCGCTATTATTGCAAGTGATACAAATAAAAAATATGTCGAATAACATAAAACGGCTCATTGCAATATAATATAGTATAGTATTTAAAATAATTACAGGAGATATGCAATATGAAAAACATGAAGGTAGCTAAGAAGCTAATCACAAGCTTTTTAATCGTTGCGGCGTTCACTGCAATAGTAGGACTCGTCGGTATCGTCGGTATGCGCACGATTGACTCGTCGTTCGACGATATGTACACAATGCAGACCGTGCCTATGCCCGAGCTTGGGAAAACCGTAGAAATGCTTCAGCGTATGCGTGCGTGTATGCGTGAGTTTATTATCGGTGCGGCTGTAGGCGACATGGATTTAATCGAGGACGCTTACAATCGGGTCGAAACGTACCGCCCCGTCATGTACGCGAGCATGGAAGCGTATTACGCCACTATCAGAGCACCCGAAGCGATTCGGCTTTTCGACGAAGCGCGCAATTTGTACAGCAACGACTTCAGAGAGTGCATTGATTTAATTTACAACGGCGCGAAAAGCGGCGAAGACCCGTCGGATTTATACGCACTAATGCGCCAATACACCGAAGCCACAAATAAAATAGTCGAAAACTTCGATATCTGCTTGCAAATGAAAATCGACGTAGCGGCGGACGCGTCGCATAATGCAAGCAAATTAGCTGACCGCCTGCTTGTTGCAATTATCACTGTGCTTGCGCTTGCGCTCGGTTTCGCGGTGTTCATCGCGTTTTATATTTCGGGCTTAATCAGCAAGCCGCTGTTGGTGCTGACCGCGTTCATGAAAAAAGCGGGCTCAACAGGCGACATCACGCTTGAACCGGAGGAGGTTCAAGCTATTAATGAATACGCGCAGAGCAAAGACGAGCTCGGGCAGTGTATCGGGGCTTGCTCGACTTTTATTAACCACGTAGCAGAAAGCTCAAAAGAGCTTGAAACCGTTGCAAGCGGCGACCTGACTGTTAACGTAAAAATCCTCTCAGACAGAGATACTATGGGTGTTTCACTAAAGAAAACAGTAGACAGCCTTTGTAATATGTTCGGCGAAATAAACAGCTCAACAGGGCAGGTTTCAACAGGCGCGAAGCAAATCGCAGACAGCTCGCAGGCGTTAGCCTCCGGCTCAACACAGCAGGCGGCGGCGGTTGAAGAGCTTTCTGCTTCTGTCTCCGATATTTCGGAGAAAACCAAGAACAACGCCGAAAAAGCAGGGAAAGCCGCTGAGCTCGCCAATTCAATTAAAAATAAAGCCGAGACAGGAAGCCGCCAAATGGACGAAATGATGTCGGCTGTAAATGAAATTAATCAAGCGAGCCAGAGTATTAACAAGGTAATCAAGGTTATCGACGACATAGCGTTCCAGACGAATATCTTAGCGCTCAACGCCGCAGTTGAAGCCGCGAGAGCAGGTCAGCACGGCAAGGGCTTCGCTGTTGTCGCGGAGGAGGTGCGTAATCTTGCAGCGAAGTCCGCGGAAGCCGCGAAGGACACAGGCGGCTTGATTGCGAACTCGATGGAAAAAGCCGAGCTCGGCGCAAGAATCGCACAGGAAACCGCCGCGAGCCTTACGGAAATCGTTGAAGGGATTAACGAAAGCTCGCGAATCGTCGCAGAAATCGCGACGTCTTCAGAGGAGCAGTCGTCGGCGGTTGAGCAGATTAACATAGGGCTCAATCAGGTCACACAGGTAATTCAACAGAACAGCGCGACAGCGGAGGAAAGCGCGGCGGCAAGCGAAGAAATGAGCGGGCAGTCGGCGATGTTAGAAGACTTGGTAGCACAGTTTAAACTAAAATAAACAAAATCAAAAACGGATTTGATTCAAGTCAAATCCGTTTTTGTTTTATCTGCAAGCTTTATAAATTTATCGGTGAAAACTAACTTCAAAAGTACCGGCGCAATCAAAACCGTGACAATCACCGCTATTATTATTCCCGAGAACAGCTCTGCTTCCATGATTCCGGCGGCGATTCCTTTGCTTGCGACGATAATCGAAACCTCGCCGCGAGTTACCATTCCCGCGCCGATTTGAAAGCACTCGCTGTTTTTAAATCTGCACAGCTTTGCACCCAAGCCGCACCCGATAAGCTTAGAAAGCACAGCCGCCGAAAGCAGCAGCCCCGCGAACAGGAGCATACTCGAATCAAACCCGTCAAGCACCATGTTTATGCCGATGCTCGCAAAGAAAACAGGTGACAAAAACATATAGGAAAGCACGTGTGTGTTCTTTTCAAGATATTCAACGTAGCGCGTATTGCAAAACGCCACACCCGCGATAAATGCCCCCGCAATGTCCGCCAAGCCGAATTGTTCCGCGAGATACGCCATAAGAAAGCAGAACGCAAGCGCGAAAATCGACAGCCGCCTGCTCTCGCCCGAGCGGTTGCGGATTATACTGAGCAGCTTATTCATAATAAAACCGCAAATAAATGCAAAGCCGAAGAACGCGATGATTTTGAGCAGAATTATTCCCGCGGAAAAAATGCTGAATTCACTATTTTCGGCACCGCCGCCGATTCCCAGCACAACCGAAAGCAGAATGATTCCGAGAATATCGTCGATTACTGCTGTGCTTAAAAGCGCAGAACCCGACTTTGTTTTAAGCTTGCCCATTTCCTGCAAGGCTTCAACAGTAATGCTCGTAGACGTAGAAGCAATTACAACGCCGATGAAAAAGCTCTCAAAAGGCGGCAGTCCTGTTACATAAGCGGCAAGGAATCCGCCGCCGACAGCGAGCGAAATCCCGAGAACCGCGATTAATAATGACGGACGAAGCAGGGCTTTGAACTGCTTGAAATCCATCTCCATTCCCGCCGAAAATAAAAGCACAATCACGCCGAGCTCCGCGATTACGGTCAGCGTTTCGCTCGGCTGTGCGAGTCCGAGAACCGACGGTCCTAAGATTATTCCCGCTAACAGCGCACCGACCACCTGCGGCAGATGAAGCCGCCGTGTTAAGATTCCGCAGAATTTAGTAGCGAATAAAATCAGCGCGAAAACTAAAATAATATTACTATCCATATTTACATTATAGCATATTTCCCTCAAAACGTCAACTAACCCTTCGGCTTGAAGGGTTAGTTGAACTGAAAATTAAAAGTTGAAAATCGCTGTCTTCACCCATAATGCGGGGTATACAAGCCCTTGTTCGTTTGCCGAGGATATATGGAACTGGAACGCTCTGCCTGTTAAGTCAACCGCTCCCCCCGCCGAAACGGTTTCGCTCGGTGTGCGAAGCCAAAAGCCGTAGGGCTTATCTGCAGGCATAATCAACTTTTCAAAGTTTCTGACAGCAATCGTATTGCTGTTTTGTGTCGCGCCTGTTCCGTTTGTGGAATAGCTTTTTGAAATGAAATTCGCCGCTTCGGTGAAGCTGAGTGCAAACGCGACGTCCTCCGAGCCTGACGGAATACTTGTGCGGCTCGGCTTGCTGAAGCCGTTTTCGAGTCCTCCCGAATCCCTGTCACCTGTGCCGAGAACATTTACTGCATCGTTTTGCATTGTAAATTGACGCACTCTTGCGCCGGCGGGAAGCTTATCGGCTACGCCCGGAGCGGTTCCGTTCCACCATGCGTTTATAGCTCTGCGAACTCTTGAATCCCTGTAGACATTCGTAGTGCCGTAGTCGGTGTTCTGCCACGCAGGGTCGTCGTAATGCCCGTCATAGGTGCTGATAAACTTTGAGCGCATGATTAAGGAATAATCGCCGTTTCTCGCAATTTCAAACCAGTCCTCGGAGTCGCCTGTGTGCGCGGTGTCAAGCTTATCGCCGTCCGACGCGTCGGGCTTATCAGAAATCGGCTTGTCTTCATCTCCGCCGCCGTCACAATCGGGACAGTCGTATTTACATTCGCCCGCAGTCGCTAAAATATGAACATCTCTTTCAACACCCCAGGTATCTGTGAACCTCCCTAAAACTATCGCAGAGCCTTTTCCTGTTGCGGTTATATTTCCGTTTTGCGCGGCTGTTACGATGTCTGTGTCGAGCGATTCCCACGCGATTGTATTATACGCCGAAGCGGGAAGGACGCTTACAGGACTCGCTTTAGTTTCCCCGACGTCGCCGAAAAGAACCTCGCCGCCTTGCTTTAAAGTATATTCTTTTATCAGGTCAGGGTCGCTGACCTGATAATTATATACCGTGACGATTCCGCGGTTGCTCCCGAGAGCTATAGCGGCAGTTCCCGCCTTTTTACCCGTAACTCTCGCGCTCCCGCCTGTAATGCTAACGGAAGCTATTGCAGGATTACTGCTTTCACAGTCGAAGAGGTTTCCGCCTGTGATTTCAGCGATTCTATCCTTAACTACAACGCGGTAATTATTCGGTTGTGTCAAGATTTTATTAATATCAGCTTTCGCCATAATATTTTCCTCCTGTTTTTTATCCGTTTGTAAACAGAGACCCGTTATAACGCAGAATTACTTTAATCCTTGCGTCTTCGTATCCTGCTTTGCTTAAAATCAGCGTTTCCATAATCACAGGGAGTCCCGGCTGAGCGTCTTCCCAAACATCTAAGTCGGGAATATAATTATAAATGATTGAGAGGTCATCAGTTTTGTCCATATCAATACGGAAGTACTGATTCAGCGCGGGATTCTCGGCTCTTACGCTGATTCCCCTGAAGTCATTTGTTTTAAGAATATCCTCTAATTTTACCGCGCCTTCTTCATATATAACGATTTCGGGGTCGGCTATGTCCTGCTCGAGTCTGTATTTAATCAGCATTGAAAAGTTTTTGTTCTCCCAGTCACCCTCATCGATACGTGTGTCGTAGGGACCCTCGCCGTGTATCAGCGACAGCTTAGGCTTGCCGTCGTCACCGCCGTCGTCACCGCCGCCGCCTTTATCATCGTCTTTATCGCTTGCGGAAAGCGCGTTAACAGCTGTTGACATTTTGCCGAGCAGATACATTTGGTTCATGGAAACCGCAGAAAGCGTCTCCCTTATGCTCTCGTTCACTTCAAGTAAATCGTCGATTGAAGCAGGCGGGAGCGGGGGCTTTTGCGTTTGAAGCGTTCCGAGAACATACTGTAGCTTCTCACCCTCAGCGTTTAAAACATGGCTGAGCGCGAGCTCTTCCATAGCTATGGAAGAAATAATCTGAATTATCGAATCTTCAAGGGTAAAATCCGGGTGCTCCGGAAATTTAGGCATTGACATAATAATTATCCTCCGTTAATAATATTCTTTGGTTTTAATCTTTTTTCGGTTTTGGCAGGGCGTTAACCGCTGCGGACAGCTTGCCGAGCAGGAACATCTGGTTCATCGAAACAGCTCCGAGCGTATCTCTGATGCTTTCGTTTATTTTTAATAAATCCTTGAGCGTGATGGTAATCGGAACCGCGCCTCTCTGCGTTTCAAGCGTTCCGAGAACATACTGAAGCTTCTCGCCCTCAGCGTTTATGATGTGGCTGAGCGCGAGCTCCTCCATTGCGATAGAAGAAATAATCTGACTGATTGCATCTTCAAGGTCTAAATCCGGGACATTCGGGAATTTTGGCATTGACATAGTAATTAACCTCCATATTTTTTTACATTATACGGCGAAACTCGACAAAGTGTTCCTGCAAGCTCTGCACATAAAAAAAGCTTGCGGAATAAAATAAAAAGTAAATTAATAAAAGGAGCGAAAATATATGTCAATGCCGAAATTCCCGGACAAGGAAACAGTGCTGACGCGTGACGAAGCGGTGAACGCAATTCTCACGTCAATCGCTATGGAGGAAACCGCGCTCAGCCACATCATAAACGCCGAGGGCGAGAAAATTCAATACGTTCTTGCAAATAAATGCAGCAGTATCTGCGAAGTAATCACAGTGAACGACAGCGTCGCTTCGCTGATTGAAAAAATCACTGACCTGCAGTTTCTGCTCAAAATGAAAATGCAGCTCGCAAAGGATTTTCTGAAGCCTAAGCCTTGCGGCTGCTGCTGCCAAAAAAAATATAAGGGAGGAACATGATGAATAATTTTTACAACAACAATTGCGGGAAGCAGCCCCGCTGCTCGTCTGCAAAGCAGGACTTCGGGCCTGCGCCCTTCATCACGGATATAAACAAGGCGACATTACATAACGATACTTTCCGTACAGTTTTATGGACGGGAACGCATTTACAGCTTACCTTAATGTGTATTCCCGTCGGCGAAGACATCGGCTTGGAGGTTCACCCGCAGGTTGACCAGTTTCTGCGGATTGAATCGGGGCAGGGCTTAACGCAGATGGGCGACAGTAAGGACTACTTGAATTTCCAACAGCCCGTCTTTGAAGACTGCGCGATTTTCATACCGGCAGGAAGCTGGCATAACCTCATAAACACAGGCAACAAGCCGCTTAAACTATACTCAATTTACGCGCCGCCGAATCACGCGCACGGAACGGTTCACCAAACAAAAGCAATAGCGGAAGCCGACGAGCATTAATTTTTCACAAAAAAAGATTCTTGCAGCTGCAAGAATCTTTTTTATTATAGTTTTAATGGCGGCAGCTGTCACCGTGAATGTGAGTAAGAGGATTCACAGGCGGGCTTTCGCTTCTTTCGCGGCTTGCCATGAACACCGCAAGCACCGCTAAAGCCGCTGTTATTACGACACAGCCGCATATGAGCAGAACTTTTTTCTGCTTGGCTTTTTTCTTAGCTCTTTCTCTTTGCTGTATTTTTTGAGCTCTGTTGCTTTTATTTTTTGCCATGATAAACTCCTTTTTATATCTCTAAATAATCGTCTTTACTGCGGTTCATTCTTGAGAAGTCCACCCTTGCGAAGGCTAATGCAGACAAGCTGATAAACGCGATTCCAACGATTGTCAGAATCATCAGAGCTTGTGCGGGTCCTATTGTAATTCGTCCGATTTCAAAGGCTAAGTCCTCGGCGATAAGCTCTGCTACAGGCACATCTAATTTTTCAAGCGTAATCGTGCGGAACAACGAGACAACATACGTCAGCGGATTAAAATATCCCACCCATCGAAGCGCGTTCGGAAGCATTGACAAAGGAATATACGCGCCCGACATAAACGTCATAGGCATGGTAATCGCTATGCTGACCGCTTGGAAAGTCTGCGTGTTTTTCGTCATGGTTGCAATAAGTAAGCCGAACCCCGCAAGCACCAAGCCAATAAAAACCATTGCGAGAAGTGCTAATATAATTGTAAAAGGCGACGTAATTCTGAAGCCGATAAAGAAGCCGACGCCAAAGATAATCACGCCCTGAACCGTTGCAATCGTCGCCGAGGAAATAAACTGCCCCGCCGCGACAGTAAGCCGCGAAACAGGCGAGACTAAAACCTCCTTCATGAAGCCCGAGGTCATGTCGTCAATCGTTGAGCTCGAAACGCGGAAGGACGAATCAAAAACAGTGGCGGCAATAATCCCCGCTAACATATAGCTCATCGGGTTTTCGATAAAATCATTGCGGAAGATTTCCCCGAAAACAAATATAAAGAAAAAAGGGAAAATCAAATTGAAAATCAGCGCGGGCTTATTACGGACAAACGCTTTCAAATTGCGCAGCCAAAGTGCATAAACTACTCTCATGCGTCGCCACCTCCCTGTCTTATTTCGCGCCCCGTGATTTCCAAGAACACGTCATTCAGCGTGCCCTTGCGGATTTCAATATCGGTAATATCGCTTCCGCACTCGTTCAAAATATTAAGTAAAGCCGCGTTATCGCCGACGTCAATCCGGTGATATTTTTCTTTCGCAATAAAATTAATACTCTTGTCGACAAGCAGTTTTTCTAACTTTTCGGGATTCGTTGTCGTGACATAAGCGCGGTCTTTTGTAAACTGCTTTTTTAAATTAAACGGCGTGTCGTGCGCGATGATTTTTCCGTGGTCAATGACCGCCACTTTATTGCATATTTCGGCTTCGTCCATGTAGTGCGTGGTGAGAAAAATCGTGATGTTTTTTTCTTTTTGCAAGCGCAGAACATACTCCCACACGTGAGCGCGGGTCTGCGGGTCTAAGCCTGTGGTAGGCTCGTCTAAAAATAAAACCTTCGGGTAGTGAATCAAGCCGCGCGCGATTTCAACTCTGCGCTTCATGCCGCCGGACAGCGCCGCGACGGTTTTCTTGCGGACATCAAGCAAGTCAACTAAGGTCAGCACGAATTTAATCCGCTCTTCAACCTCAGACTTCGGGACTTTATAAAAAACGCAGTGCATTTTTAAGTTTTCTTCGATTGTCATCTTCTTGTCAAGCGTAGAGTCCTGAAAAACCACGCCGATAGCCTTGCGTACTGCCGCTTTCTGCACAGAAACGTCCTTGCCGTCAATCGTCAGCTCGCCCTCTGTCTTGTCAAAAATAGTTACGAGCGTGTTGATTGTCGTGGACTTCCCTGCGCCGTTCGGTCCCAAGAAAGCGAAAATACTGCCCTCTTCAACGTCGAAGCTGATGTTATCAACTGCTGTGAAGCCTCCGTATTTTTTTGTGAAGTTTTTAACTGAAATAATAGGCTGCATAAAAATGTCCTCTTGAAAAGCCCGCAAACCTGCATTAAACAAGGCTTGCGGGCTCTTTGTATTTGTTTATGTTTTATTTGATTCTGAATACGTTTACAATTTCTTTAAGCGAAGCCGCCTGTCCGTTCATTTCTTCTGACATTGCGGCGGTTTGTTCCGCTGTCGAGGCTGTTCTCTGCGTAATGTCGGAAACGATGTTTAAGTCTTTGTTCATCAGCGTAATATCTTCATCGTTCTTGTGCGAATTAATTTCGATTTTCTTAATAATTTCCTCGGTTTTGTTAATCCCGTCGATAATCTTAGACAGCGACTGCGCCGTAACGATTGCGAGCTCCTCGCCTGCTTCCGCCTTCTGCGTGGAAACGCCGACAAGATGAGCGGTTTCCTTTGCGGCTTCCGCGCTTTTTGCCGCTAAGTTACGCACTTCCTCCGCGACCACCGCGAAGCCCTTACCGTGCGCACCTGCGCGCGCCGCTTCAACAGCGGCGTTGAGCGCGAGAATATTCGTCTGGAATGCAATATCTTCAATTGCTTTTAAGATTTTGTGAATACCCCTGCTCGCTTCGTTGATTTCGCGGACAGTTTCCGAAAGCTGCTGCATATTGCTGTCTCCTGCGCGGGCGTCATTCTTAACAGTGCTTTCGATTCTGAGCGCTTCCTCAAGCATAGCCACGTTGTCCTTGTTGCTGGCGACGATGTTGCCCATGATTTCCATTAACTCGTCTACTGCCTTCGCCTGCTCGGTACAGCCGTCCGAAAGCATATTACTGCCGTCGGCTAAGTTCGCGGATTCAGACCTAAACTCCTGCGCCATGATATTAAGCTTAGTGAACATATCGTTCAGCGTGTCAATCGTGTCGTTCAGCGCGATTCCCGCGATGTCGCCGTTGAATGAAAGCTCGACGGTTTCGGTAAGATTGCACTCCGAAATAGTCTTCACGCGGTCGGTGAGATACGCAAGCCGCAGACGCAGATTATGCGAGACGCGCGCAAGATTCCCTGTTTCGTCGCGGATATTTAAGACGTCCTGCGGAAGCTCCGCGGTATAATCGCCGCTCGCGATTGTTTCAAGATGCTCGGAAACTATCACAATAGGCTTGCTGATTCTCTTACCGATGAAGAAGCAAATAACGAAAGCTAATGCAAAAACAATCGGAAAAAGTATAACCATTCTGAGCGTGGACAGGAACGCTTCTCTGTCGTATTCGCTCTTCGGCACTAAAATAAATACTTCATAATCATTTATTAAAGTACCGCTCATTGCAACGTATGCAGTGCTGTTCAGCGTTACTGTGAAAGTCTCGCCGTTTTTAACGGTATTTGCGGCGTTAATAAGCTTTTGCCGCTCGGAAGGAGAAAGCCTCGTTATAAAATCGTTAGTGTCAAAGAATTCTGTTTGGCATTTTATAATTGCGAAGCCCGAGTCGAAAACCTTGTACTGACTTACTAACTCTTTAATCATCGCGATTGAAATATCAATACCCACGACACCTATTGTCTGCCCGCCTATAACGACAGGCTCGGCGAAGGAAACGTAGTACTCGCCGTCGGTTTCCATATAAGGCGGCGTCCAGTTCGGTCTGCCCGAATTAAAAGCACCGAAAAACCAGTCCATGTCTGTGCCGCTGTCGGGGGCGTAATCCTCAATATCATACGGCTCTTCTATCTCGTAGCCGCCCTCGCCGTCACATACGATAAATACTTCGCCTATGTAATCACTGCCCGACATTCTATAGTCAACAGAAAAATACGCACCGTCAATAAAGTATGAACGCAGAACAGTGTTTATTACAAACGGCTCCATGAGCGGTCTGAACTCGTTCTCGAAATAATCCTCTGCGCCGCTTCTGAACAGCGCGGGCTCAAAGCTCGCCTCTGCATAATTACGCAGACTTTTCACTATGTACATCGAGTCGGTAAAAGGCAGGTTATAATCGCCGATTTTCGTAGAAAGCTCGTTGTTGAGGTTTTCCTCCGAGTAGCGGTTCAGCAGAGCAACCACGCGGATTTGATAATAGGTAACGAGAGACAGCGAAATAATCGCAACGGTTGTAACGACTATTACGGCGATTTTCCATGATAATTTTTTAAATTTCATGAGCTTTTACCTTTATTTTCCTTATATTTTTTTATCCTTGCTTATTGTTTATAATATATGCGTGTCTAACATGGTTACTAAGTTTCCGATTTCCGGCTTTGACAGTTGTGCGTCTGCGCCGAGGCTCTTGCCTTTAATTTGCATAGCTTCGTCAATCAGACTGGAGAAAAGAATAACAGGAAGCTTTCTTAAAACCTTGTCTTCCTTAATTAATTTAGTCAAGTGATGCCCGTCCATCATCGGCATTTCAATGTCAGAAATAACAGCGGCAACCTCCGATTCAAGCGGAATCCCCTCCTCTGTCACTCTCTTGCGGATAGCCGATAAATAATCCCACAGCTCTTGCCCGTCGGAGAAGGATTTTATATTTACGTAGCCCGCCGAGTTCAATGCTTGGTAAATCATTTTCCGCAGAAGCACCGAGTCGTCAGCGGTTAAAACAGGCTTCATGCTGCGCTCGCGGGGACCGAGTGCGTCGATTTCCGATAATTGAATCCCTGTTTCGGGGGCAATATCGGAAATAATTTTTTCAAAGTCGATAATAGTTATTAAGCGACCTTCAATCTTCGCGATTCCCGTTGAAACGCTGTTGTCGCCGCCGTGTCTCATTCTGTCGGGCTTTTCAATATCGCTCCATTTGATACGGTGAATACCCTCAACCGTATGAACGTGAAAGGCAACGTTTATATTATTAAATCCTGTAATCATAAGCATATCGCGGTAATTATCCTCGCCCTCGGGGAACTCAAGGTATCTCGGCAGGTTAAACACCGTGATGATTGAATCGCGCGGCTTAAACACACCCTCAATGCTGGGGTGCGAATTCGGTATGGGTCTGACCGGCTTGTACTGCATTATTTCAGTGATTTTCGCCACGTTTATTCCGAAAGGAATGTTCGCGATAGTAAACACCATTATTTCAAGCTCGTTAGTGCCGCTTTCCAATAAAATATCAGTATGCATATTTCACCTTCCAAAATAATACTCCAAAATACTCTTAAATAAGATTATATCACACAAAATCACCTCTGTCAAGGAAAAATATGTTTTCCCTATTGCATTTTATTTTTTTTGTGTTATAATATAAATTAAAACGAAATAAAGGAATTACTTACAATGAAAAAACTGCGTATTCTTGCATATATTTTAGCTTTTGCGCTGATGATAAGTGTTTTTGCGGCTTGCGCTTCGGATACTGACGTTGAAGCTCCGCCGGCTGACACAGACGGGCAAGAGCTTGACGGGGACGTAATTCCCGACGCAGAAGTAAGCGTTTCGAGAGAAATGCGCGATATAACTACAATGGAGCTCGTTCGCGACATGGGGCTCGGCATAAACTTAGGCAATACCTTAGAAGCGACAGGCAGCTGGATTCGCGGAACTATGGTTATGCAGTTCGAGATAGCGTGGGGAAGCCCGATTATCACTGAAGAAATCATCGCAGGCTACGCAGACGCGGGCTTCGGCACTATGCGGATTCCCGTGGCATGGTCGAATCTTATGGCTGACGATTATACTATTTCCGATGAATTAATGGAGCGCGTAACAGAGGTCGTCGACTGGGTTCTCAGCAATGGTATGTACGCAATCGTGAACATTCACTGGGACGGCGGCTGGTGGGACGGCTTCGCAGCTGACGAAGCTGACGAATCCGCGGAAGCTATGCTGAGATTCACGCGGTTCTGGCAGCAGATTTCAGAAAACTTCAAGGACTACGGCGACAAGCTGTTGTTTGAGTCGGCGAACGAGGAACTCGGCTGGCACAGCATTTGGAATCCGTGGGGCGGCTCAGCCGAAGAAAAAGCCGTGTCTTATGAAATAGTTAACCGTATTAATCAAACTTTTGTAGATACAGTCCGCGCTTCCGGCGGGAACAACGCCGCGCGGCACTTGCTCATCGCAGGCTATCACACAAACATCGACTGGACTTGCGACGCGATGTTTATTATGCCGACTGACCCTGCGGGCAGATTAGCGATTAAAGTGCATTATTATGAGCCCTTCGGCTTCACGCACTTGGAAAAAGATGAAAGCTGGGCAAAAGCGCGCTTCGACTGGGGGACTGAAGAGGATTACCGCCAGTTAAACCGCGAAATGGATAAAATGGTCACGAGCTTCCACGATAAAGGCATACCTGTTGTAATCGGCGAATATGGTATGGCGAAGGAAGCTTCGGAGGAAGAAATACGTAATTATACCCTCGCAGTGACGGAAGCTATGTTCACGCGCGGCTTCGCGCCGGTGCTGTGGTGTGTGCAAAGAAATGCAGGCAGAGGCGAAATGCTGTTTTACTTCGACCGCTACGCAATCGAAGTAGTAGACCCCGAATTAGAAGCAGGGCTAAAAGAAATCGCCCAAATGGAACGAAGATAGTTCTAATTGTAAATTCATTGTTCATTGTACATTGTTAATTGTAAATTGTCTATCGGGGGTGTTTTCTTGACACGAATCAAACGGCTGACAGCGTTAATGCTGTGTGCGTTTATGCTTTTGCAAATTACGGCTTCGGCAGTAACAGAATCGCCTGCGGAAGCTGTTAATCAGTCGCACCTATCGCAAAAGTACGATTTGCCTTTGGCTTCGCACGAGCAATCATATGTCGCGCTCGGCGCAGTTGAAGACGCTTTGACTCCCGACAGTGAAATAATTCTCCCTGCTAATACATATTCAGACGCGGCGGGCATAACCGAAATGCCGCGCGGCTACTTAGATATAACCGAAGCTGTTATTTCAATGGAAGACGGCTTTGTTACTTACGAAGTTGATATTCCGCGCGACGGACGTTACTGCATTTCTGTGCTTTATGCCGCAGTAACGGGAAGCCGCGCTAATATTGAGTTTTCGGTGGAAATCGACGGCGTCGTGCCGTTCCGCGAAGCGCAGGTTATTCAGTTTACGCGTTCTTGGCGTTACGCCAATGAAGAGCGCGATTTTGACAACATGGGGAATATGCTCCGTCCTTTCAGCGAAGAGGAATTAATGTGGCGCGAGCAGTATATTTCAGATAAAGAAGGTTATTTTACCGAGCCCTTCGCTTTCTTTTTGGAAGCAGGAACGCGCGAAATCACCCTGCGTTCGGTCAGAGAGCCTGTTGTAATCAGCGAAATCAAGCTTACGCCTCCGCCGCGCCTGCTTACCTATGCGGAGCTTTCAGCTTCGTATAATCCCGCGGATATTGCAAGCGCAGAGCCTGTTACGGTGCTTGCGGTGGATTCCTCACTGCGTAATTCTCCCTCGCTTTTACCTATTGTTGACTTAACAAATCCTCTTTTAGAGCCTTTCAGCTTGAGCACTATTTCCTATAATGTCATGGGCGGCGATATGTGGTGTATGCCCGGACAGATGATTGCGTGGGAAATGGAAGTCCCTGCTGACGGGCTTTATTCATTGAGCTTTGTTTATAAACAGGACGCAGTTGTCGGCTTGCCCGTTACGCGGATTCTCGCGATTAACGGCGAAGTTCCTTTCGCCGAAGCAATGGAAGTCGTTTTCCCGTATAACTCAAACTGGCAGAGACTAACGCTGAACGTAGACGACGAGGAAGCGTTGGTTTACCTCACAGCAGGCAGGCATGAAATCAGCCTTACTGTTACCCTCGGTCAAACAGCCGATATTTGCCGCCGAGTCTCTGAAATTTCGAGCGAGCTGTCAGCGATATACACACAGATTATCATGGTTACAGGGCCTTATCCCGATAATATGCGCGACTACCGTATTGACGAGCGTTTGCCGCATATCATGCCGCAGTTTGCCGAGCTCGCGAAACAGCTTGACGAGGTCAGCGCGGATATAACTGCGCTCGGCGGAGGACGCAACGACGCGCTTTCAATTTCAATCATGGCGTCACAGCTTCATGACTTTGTAAAACGCCCCGACAGTATACCGGGCCGCCTGCCGCGCTTCAAGGACAACATCACAAACCTTGCGATTTGGATATTAATCGCTTCGGAAATGCCGCTTTCTATGTATTCTGTGAGCATTTCCGCGCCCGAAACAGATTTCCCGCCCGTGCGCCCCGGCTTCTTCCGCAGAATCATCTTCGCGCTTCAGCGGTTTTTCGCTTCATTCACTTCGCGCGCGGAAAACGCAGGCAACAGCTATAATGAAGATGAAGACAGGCTGATTGAGGTTTGGGGAATGTACGGTAAGGATGCTTCCGAGCTGTTGAAACGCCTGATTGACGAGCGGTTTACCCCCGAAACAGGAATCAAGGTCAACTACAATATTATTTTCAACGAGAACCTGATGTTCTTTAATATCGCTGCGAAAACAGGACCTGATGTTTGTTTGAGCATAGCGAAGGGCTATCCGCTTGACTTCGGCTTGCGTGATTCTGCAGTTGACTTGTCGCAGTTACCGAATTACGATGAATTCGAGAAACGCTTCGCCCCCACGTCAATGCTTCCGAACTCGTGGGACGGCGCGGTTTACGGCTTCCCTGTAATTCAACAGTTACCTGTTATGTTTGTGCGTAATGATATTTTCAGTGACTTGGGGCTAACGATTCCCGAAACGTGGGACGATTTTTATTCTGTTATCGGCGCGCTCGGCGTGCATAATTTGCAGGTGTCTGCCGCGGGGGATTTATTACCGCTTTTCGTGCGGCAAAACGGCGGTTGTTTCTTTAATGAAGGTTTAAGCGCGACAGTCCTTGATGATGCAATCGGAATCGCCGCTTTAACCGAATGGACGAATTTGTTTACTCTGCACGGCGCACCTGTGCAAATCGACTTCTTCAACCGCTTCCGCACAGGCGAAATGCCCATCGGAATTAACGACTACAGCTTGTTTAATATGCTTGACTACGCCGCATTAGAAATTAAAGGCAACTGGGCGATGTACCCCGTGCCGGGCGTAAGGCAAGAAGACGGCACAATTGACCGCTCTATAATTACCTCTGCCGGCGCGTGGCCTACAGTCGCGTCTACGAGCGGATTCATCACGAAGTCGCGCCCTGCGCGGGTTGATGATTCGTGGGAATTTATTCAGTGGTTTATGTCAGAGGAAATACAAGTAATTTTCGCGCTTGAGCTTGAAGCGATGTTCGGACCTGCGGCGCGCTACAGCACCGCCAATGTCGAGGCACTGCGCTCGATTCCGTGGGATAAGCACTCTTATGACACGATTATGGAATCGCTCTCGAATATAAATGAATTTCCGGGCGTTCCCGGCTCGTACTTCATCGGACGGCACACTGCCAACGCATTTAACGAAATCGTGCTTGGCGGCGTTACGCCGCGTGCCGCTATGCGGAAATACGCAGAAGTAATAAATTCCGAGATTCTGCGTAAGCGCATTGAGCTCGGCTTGGAAGATTAGGACAGGAGGAACAGGTTATGCTTAAAATGCTTGAAAAACTTAAAAGGCATCGCACGTCTTATATGATGCTTGCGCCGTTTATTATCCTGTTTTTTATTCTCACTGTTATTCCTGTTTTTATTGCAGTATTCTACAGCTTAACAAGTTATAACGTCATGCAGGCACCGCGGCTTTTCGGGATTCAGAACCTGTTTGACAACTATCTGCGCCTTTTCTTAGAGGACGAGGTATTTCTGATTTCACTGCGTAATACCTTTGTTTTTGCGTTTATTACAGGACCAATCAGCTACGTTGCCTGCCTGTTAATCGCGTGGTTTATCAACGACTTAGGTCCGAAGCTTCGTGCCTGGGCGACTTTACTGTTCTACGCGCCGAGCCTGTCAGCGAACGTATATTTCATTTGGCAGTATATTTTCTCTTCCGACGCGAACGGGCTTTTGAATACTTTTCTTATGAACTTCGGCTTCATTACCGAGCCGATTTTATGGCGGCACGATACGCAGTATACATTAATGGTAGTTATAATCGTGCAGTTATGGCTTTCGCTCGGTACGGCGTTTCTCGCATTTATCGCGGGCTTGCAGGGTGTTGACAAAAGCTTGTACGAAGCGGGCTCAATCGACGGAATTAAAAACCGCTGGCAGGAGCTCTATCATATTACACTTCCGTCAATGAAGGAACAGCTTTTATTCGGCGCGGTGATTCAGATTACCAACGCGTTTGCAGTCGGCACAATCAGCCAGGAGCTTATCGGCAAGCCCTCTCCGCTGTACTCAGCGCACACGCTAATCATGCACATGGAAGATTACGCCTTAGCTCCGCGCTTTGAGCTTGGCTACGCCTGTGCTATTGCCGTGGTTTTATTCTCCGTGACGTTCGGAATCAACCAGTTGGTCAGAGCGATTTTGCAAAGGGGGAATAAAAATGCGTAAGTTTTTCGGCGGTAAAGTCGGAAAAAGAGCGACTCGTTCGCGCCTCGGCGACTTCTTCGTTGTGTTCTTCCTCGGGCTTTTGGCTTTGTTCATGGCGGCACCGATGATTTATACGATTAACTTAGCGTTCAAGCCGATGGGTGAGCTTTTGCGCTTCCCGCCGACCTTCTTTGTGCAGAATCCTACCTTGCGTAACTTTGCAGACTTATCCAACGCTGTTTCAAGCTCGGCAGTGCCTTTTTCGCGGTACTTATTTAACAGCTTTTTTATCAGCGTATTCGGGACAGCGGGGCACGTTTTGTTAGCGTCGCTCGCCGCTTATCCGCTTGCAAAGCATAAATTTCCGGGTCAAAAGTTCATCTTCACTATGATTATATTCGCGCTGATGTTCTCGCCGATTATCCTGAACGTTCCGCGCTATTTGCAAATCGCGGGCTTCGGCTGGTTAGATTCATACCTTGCTGTTATGCTTCCTGCAATGGTGACGACTTTAGGGTTGTACCTTATGAAGCAGTTCATGGAGCAGATTAACGACGCAACGCTCGAAGCGGCGCGGATAGACGGCGCGAACGAATGGGCGACATGGTGGTTCATCGTTATGCCGTCCGTGAAGCCGGCGTATCTGACCTTGATTCTATTCGCGTTCCAAGCGATTTGGAACGACTCAAATGCTGTTATGCTCTATATTACCACCGAAAGCAAGAAGACGCTTCCGCTCGCGCTTACATACGTTATGCAGGGCGGCTTACCGCGGCTCGGCGCGACCGCCGTCATAGGCTTACTGCTGATGATTCCGCCGATTGCGATTTTCATTGTCACGCAGAGCAACGTAATCGAAACGATGAAATCTTCCGGTTTAAAAGATTAACGTAGGGAACGGATTAATCCGTTCCGCAAAATACGCACCGGAACGCATGGCGGTTTCCAAAGAAAACGCCGAAATGCAGTTCCCTACAGATTAATTACTGAAAGGAGATATTCCATGAAAAAACGGCTTACCGCGCTGATTCTTGCTGTTCCGCTTTTGCTCGGAATGGCTCCGTATTCTACTTATAATTTCAGCCCTGTTGACGAGACGGCGCACGCGATGTTAGACTGCATGGTTCCCGTAAAGGTAATCACGGGCGTTGATTTGGGCGCAGGTGACTTGGATAAGCCGAATGATTTCCGCTTCGGCTTGGACGGCTTTGCATATATTGCAGATACTAACAACGACCGTATTTTGGTTTTAGACAGCGAGCTAAACCTACTCAAAATCATAAGCGGCTTTGTATACGGCGGTCAGCAGCATACGTTTAACAGACCCGAGGGCGTTTTCGCCGAGGAAGACGGAACGATTTTCATTGCCGATACGCAGAACAGGCGGGTGGTCGTGCTTGACGCGGAAGGTAATCTTGTTACCTTAATGGACAGCGTGGAGCTTACAGGCTCAATGCTGACCTTCAGACCGCAGAAGGTCGTCGCGGACACAGCCGGTCACGTTTATGTCGTGGGTGCGGGCTCGACCGAGGGGCTGATTCAGCTCACGAGAGAGGGCGAGTTTGTGCGCTTTTTCGGGAGCAACAGGGTCAGACCGAACCCGATTGAGGTTATATACCGTATGTTCTTGACGCGCGCACAGCGGCAGGCTCGCGAGCAGTTTGTCCCGACTGAGTTTTCAAACGCTCACGTTGACGATATGGGCTTCCTTTATGTGACGACGCGCAATACTCGGACTTTGCAAGTCCGAAGGCTCAACGCCATCGGCGGCGATGTTCTGCGGCACGACGGAATCGGAGAAGAGGTTTACGGCGATATAACCTCAACAACTGCAAGAGTCGGCACAATGGCGCAGTTCCAGTCGGTCAGTACTGATTCTGACGAGAATATTTACGCACTTGACAATTCGACAGGGCGCGTTTTCGTTTACGACAACACAGGGCAAATGCTGTTCATGTTCGGCGGCAGAGGGAATCAAATCGGGCTCTTTTCGGACGCACAGGCGATTGACGTACGCGACGGAAGAGCATATGTACTCTGCGCGGGGCGCGGGAATCTTACAATTTTTGAATTAACTGATTACGGCAGTAAAATTCTGCTTGCGAATCATTTATATACAATGGGCGAGTACGAGGAAAGCATTGCTCCGTGGCGCGAGGTTCTGAAAATGGATTCGGGGAACACTCTTGCGTGGAGTGCGCTTGGGCAGGCTTACTACGGGCGCAAGGACTACGCGGCGGCAATGGAATATTTCAAGCTCGGCATGGACAGAGAGGGCTATTCACAAGCGTTCGGGCAGCTGCGAAACGAGTGGTTCAAGCGTTATTTCTCGCCGCTTGTTATAGGAACGCTTCTGCTTATTGCCGGGATTAACGTTGCTGTGCGGCTTGTTAAAAAAGCGAAGAAGAGGAGGGCGCAGGCATGATTCAAACAATAAAGACAGTAAAATACGCCTTTTATATCCTCTTTCATCCGAACGACGGCTTTTGGGAGCTGAAAAACCATATGCCTAAGACGCTCGGCGCGGCGAATCTGATTCTTGCACTGCTTTGCTTCATGAACGTGCTTTCGATTCAGTTTACGTCTTTCCATTACGGAATTTTAGACCGCGACAGCAACAATATTATTTTCAATGTTTCGAGCTTTGTTGTGCCTCTTGCGGCGTGGACGATTCTCAACTGGGCGCTTTCGACTCTGCTTGACGGCAAAGCCACCATGAAGCAAATATGGGTGCAGAGCATATATTCGTTAGTTCCTGTGCTTTTGTCAATGCCTGTTTTAATGATTTGCTCGTACATCATGACGCATGAGGAAGCAACGTTTTACTACTTAATTTCAAGCATTGCGGTTATTTGGAGCGTGTTTTTGTTCTTAGTCGGGAACATGACAATTCAGGACTATACAATGCGCAAGACGATTCTGATGGCGTTATTCACGATTGCGGGAATCGCCGCTTCGATTTTCATAGGAATTATACTTTTTTCAACCTTTCAGCAATTAATCAGCTTCATTACTACAGTGATTACGGAAATCAGATTTATGCCATAAGGCGGGTGAATTTATGCGACGGCGACTGCTTTTATTATTAATAGTTTTAGCTCTTCTCATGACTGCGTGTTCCGCGTCTGAGGGGAAGTTTCCCGATGTGCCGCCGTATCGCGCCGCCGCGGGGACTCCTCTTACTATTACCGAATTGACGCAGGTTGCACAAAACGGCTCGTACTCGCTTTGGGTTGACCCGCAGTATGCGTCTTTTGAAGTCCGCAGTGCGAGCGGCGTTAATCCGATAATCTGGCGCAGTCTGCCCGAAAACTTCGAGGATTCTGCCTGGGTTCACGATATGCTGATTCCGAATCTTGCTTCGATTTTAACTGTAACTGCGCTTGATTCTTCGCTTTCAAGGCAAGAGCTTCATTCCTACGAGCATTGCGTAAGAAATAATACCGTGCGCTATGAAGCGATTCCCGACGGCATACGTTTTATTTTCAGCTACGAGCGGCAAGGGATTACAGTGCCTGTGGATATTACGCTGACTGACGACGGCTTTACGGCACAGGTTGCACCCGGCGATATTACGGAAACAAGCACATTCACAGTCAATCAGATTATGCTTCTGCCCTATTTCAACAGCGGAACTTCTGACGACAACGGCTTTTTGTTCTATCCCGACGGCTCGGGCGTAATTGCTGATTACAAGAAGGATTATAACAACCCTGCAGATATGACGCATCCTGTTTACGGCTTTGACCGCGGAATCGGAACTGTTGAATCTGTTTCCGTTACCGAGGGCTATCGTATGCCTGTGTTCGGCGCGAAGACTAATGACGCTTCGTATCTTGCTGTAATTGAGGGTGACAGCTCGTTTATTTCGTCGGTACATACAGGCGTTATGCGCCGTAATAACCGCTACTTCAAGAACGCTGCGATTTTCACCTACCGCGATGTCGGCAGGGTTTTCCTGCGCGACAGCCAAACGTCGGTGTCTACAAGCTATACTATTCCCGCGCCTGTCACGGCGGTTGTGCCTATGACAGTAAGGTATTTACTTTTAGAGGGCGATGATGTCCGTTACACCGATATGGCGTTCGCTTACCGCGATTATTTAGAGCGCACGGGCGTGTTTACGGAAATGTTGTCAAATAACGCCAAAAGCGCGCATTTAACGCTGATGGGCGCAGTAGAAAAGCCGTCCTCCTTCCTCGGAATTCCGATGGACAGGGAAATCACGCTGACTACCTTCAAGCAAGCGGAGGAAATCCGCGCCGCGCTTGATAACGCAGGCGTAGGCTCGCTTTCTGTTTTCTTTGCAGGCGCGCAGGCAGGCGGCTTCAACTCGCAGTGGACGCGGAGCTTCAGCTTCAACAGCTCGCTCGGCGGCGAAAAAGGCTGGAATCGGTTTGTGGCGTCCTTGCAGACGGGCGATGAAGCATTTTTAATAGGCGAAATAATGCAGATTTATAAGACGGGCAGAGGCTTTTCAGCCTCCCGCGATGCCGCCCGTACGACAGGAAACGGCTTGAACTTCCAATACGACTATTTTATACAGGACGGCACGCGCAACACCTACGCACGTCGCTGGTATCTGCTTTCTCCCGCGCTGTGGCAGGATTCGTTCGCGCAGGTAAGAGCGCGCAATTACGTCTCTGTAGCTGACGCGGGCAGGTTAGTTTATTCCGATTATAACCAATATGAGCCTGTTTTCCGCGACAGAACAGGCCCCGCATTAGTCGCGGCGCTTAATAATAACGGCGATAATAATTTAGCCTTGTCCTACGGCAACGCATACGTTTGGGAGCTTGCGCCCGTGCTTTATGATGTTCCGCTCAACGCGTCGGGCTTCTTCCTGCAAAGCGACGAAGTGCCTTTTTATCAGCTTGTGATTCACGGCTATCTCGAATATTCGGGAAGCGCGATGAATTTATCGCCGGATAAGCAATTATCACTGCTCCGCACGGTTGAATACGGCGCGCTCCCGCATTATTTCGGGATTTACGCGCAGTCGGCAGAGCTGAACCGTTCTATACTCGAAGGAATATTCGCGGCAAATTATACAGACTGGCTTGATATTGCCGCTGACCAAGCAACGCAAATCGGCGATTTATATACGCTTATACGCGGGCAAAAAATGAGCGGACATGAACAGCTTGCCGAGGGCGTATTCAAAACTACTTACGAAAACGGCGTGGTTGTTACAGTTAACTACAACACGCGTTCGTTCGCTACGGAGGTGACGAGGTAATGGAAACTAATAATTCCGAGCGCAAAACACGAGCCGGAAAAGCACCGAAAATGCCGAAGAAAACCCCGAGAGCGGGCGAATTACTGCGCCGAAAAGCGAACGCAGGGCGTATAATCACGTATTTTTGGGTGTTGGGCTTCCTGATTTTTATCGCGACGCCGTTATTTCAGTCGCTTCGTTACGCCTTTTCAAACGTGCAGATTTCCCTCGGGAACGTGAATCTGATTCCGCTCGGCTTGGATAATTTTGTCAAGGCTTTCACGCTTGATGCGGAATTCGTGCCGCTTTTAATCGACTCAATTACGGTGATAATCGTTGACATCGTACTGATTACGTTTTTTTCGCTGTTCATCGCGGTTATGCTGAACAGAAAATTCAAAGGGCGCGCGTTACTGCGAGCGGTGTTCTTTCTGCCTGTAATTATCACCTCGGGAGCGTTGGTTTATGTTATGCAATCCGATGTTTCCGCGCAGTTCGCAGGGGAAGCGGGACAGCAGGGGATGCCTATGCTTCAGACGGTGGACTTCAAGGAAATGCTGCTTACGCTGACGAATAACAACCGCGCAGTTTTAGTGCTGACTGATGCAATCGACCGTGTTTATCAGATTATTTGGAAGTCGGGCGTGCAGATTCTGCTCTTTATTGCAGGATTGCAAGCGATTTCGCCCGCTCTGTACGAAAGCGCGGAGGTGGAAGGCTCGACGGGCTGGGAGTCCTTTTGGAAGATTACACTGCCGATGATTTCGCCGATTATCGTTATTAACTTGGTTTACACGATTATTGACTCGTTCACCGACTACAATAATGAGCTTCTGCGTTATATTCAAAGCACGGCGTTCGGCTCGATGTTAGACTTCGGATATTCTGCTGCTCTTGCCTGGATTTTCTTCGCAATCATCAGCATTTTCCTGTTATTGTCTGTCGGGTTATTATCGCGCAAGATTTTCTACTTGAACGATTAGGGGGAGCTTATGAAAAAACTGCAAAATATTGCAAATTCATTAAAGCCGTCTGACCATAAAAAAGCGACGCTTGCGAAGAAAAGCCGTAAATTTATTTATTGGCTGTTCTTCGCTATGCTCTTCTGCGGAATCGGCTATATTCTCATTTATCCGCTGATTTTTATATTTACAACGTCTATAAAATCGCCCGGCGATATGTTAGACACGACTACAATTTGGGTCGCGAAAAACCCTACCTTTGCGAATTACAAGGACGTTTGGGGCTTTATCGACTACCCTTCTTCTTTAATAAATACCCTTTCAATTGCGGGAATCGTCACTGCGCTCAATCTTTTCGTCTGCTCGGCTGTCGGGTACGGCTTTGCACGCTTTAAGTTCCGTGAGCGCGGAATTCTCTTCGCGTTGGTTATTTTTACGATGATTATACCGCCGCAGCTGATTAGCTTACCGCAATATCTTTTCTTCTTGAATTTCGATATTCTCGGCATATTTAATGCCACGCTCGGCGGCTCGCTGAACTTCAATAATTCAATCGCGCCGTTTATACTGCCTGCCGTCTTCGGGCAGGGGCTGAAAACAGGACTGTTTATTTACATCTTCCGCCAGTTTTACCGAGGTATGCCTGTTGAATTAGAGGAAGCAGGTTATATTGACGGCTCGGGAATTATCCGTACTTATTTTAGAATTATGGCACCGAACGCAGTTCCTGCGTTTATCACGGTAGGCTTGCTGTCCTTCGTTTGGCACTGGAGCGAGGTATTTAACCAGGCGCAGTACATGAACGAAAGCCCGACGCTTTCGATGCGTTTAATCGGCGTTGTCGGTCTGATTACAAGAAACTCGCAGGTGACTGATTTATCTTATGTTACGCCCGCGAAATACGCAGGGGTGGCTTTGGTTATTCTGCCGCTGATTGTTCTTTATTTAATAGGGCAGCGGTTCTTCGTGCAGAGCGTGGAGAGAAGCGGAATAGTAGGTTAAATTGGGTAAACCGATTAATTATAATAAATTTTAATAGGAGGAAAATGATGAAGGTTAAAACAAGAAAATTGCTTTCAGTTGCACTGGTGCTCGCGATGATTACTGCGCTGTTCGCAGGCTGTAACGTTAACACCGTGCCGCCGGAGCTACCCGACGCAAACACAGGTCACGCCAACGTTAATCCCGACGGCAACATACAAGGCGGCGAAATCGCAAGACCTACCCTCTCCGGCATAAACAGTGCCGCCCGCTACCGCAACGAGCTTGGGCTCTCTCCCGACCAGTTCGCGGGGAAAACGCTCACAATCTGGACATTCTGGGATTTGAGCGATGATGAAGCCGAGTATATCGCGGCTTTTGAAGCGGCGACAGGCGCGAAGGTTGATTTTGTCAACCGCTTCTCGTGGGAGATGTACGAGCCGGACTTAATCAAGGCGATTGCTTCCGGTGAAGGCCCCGACATTTGCTACTTCATGAGTGAAGTTATTCCGTCGTGGGTTATGAAGGGCTTTTTAATTCCTGTCAGCGATTATATTGACTTCGGCGAGGTTACGATTCCGCTCGGCACAGGAACAAAAGAATTCTTTACTTTTAACGGCAAGCTTTACACTGTTCCGGATTTCCACGAGGGCTCAAGTAAGCTTTATTTCCGCCGCGACATCTTCGCGAATGCGGGACTCAAGAACCCTTATGAAATGTGGTTAGACGGCGAATGGACATGGGACGCTTTCGTCAGATTAGCGCAGGACGTTAAGGAAGACTATGACGGCGACGGCGAATATGACATTTGGGGCTATTACTCATGGCAGACGGAGCAGATTTTATATTCTAACGGTGCGAATCATGTGCAGTGGATAGACGGCAATCCTGTGCAGGGTCTCGACGACCCGAAGGCTATCCGCGCTCTCGAATGGGAGCGGGCGTTAGACGAGCAGTATGAAGTCATGGCACCGTGGGACCCAGACCTTGACCCTCCGGGAATGTTAGTCGCAGGGAAAATCGCGATGATGTACTGGGGCGCATGGTTAATAGGCAACGGAGTAGACGAAGGTCTGCGCTATGAGCTCGGCGATAAATTAGGCTTCGCACCCTTCCCGCGCGGTCCTGACCTTGCTGCTGATATTCCGATGGCTGACATAGCCTCGGGTCACAGAGAGGGCATTGCGGGCGCGTCAAAAGAACCCGAGCTCGCGGCACTTTATATGCTGTTCAAGCGTCTGCATGAGGACGAAGCCGCTGAAGCTGATTATGAAGCAAAGCAGGAAGCTGAACGGATTCTTATTTACGGCTCGTTGGAAGAATATGAATTAGCTGTTGAAATGGACCGTCATTCCACCTGGAACTCTGTTTACGGCTTCACGGGAATGGACACAATTGTCAGCCGTATCCGCAACGATACGAATATGACCGCCGCGCAAGCAGTCGAAGCGTATAAAAACTCTGCACAGGCAATGATTGACCGTACCTGGAACACACAATAAGAACACAATAAAACTAAAAACTAAAACTATTCGGAGGAAAGAACTATGAAAAAATTAATTTCTTTTGCAACCACAGTAACGCTCTTATTCGCGTTAGTCGCTTTATTCGCGATTAATTCAACCGCCTTATTCACCTTGCCCGACCTTAACGGAATCAACAGCTTTACAGCTGTTAAGGACGACGGAAGCCACAACTTCAACTTCAAAGACAGCGGCGGCGCATGGGTGAATATCATGAACCCTTGGGGCGACTCGGCTTATATCATGATTGAGCCCGGCGACGGATTTGTTCAGAGCATGATTGTTACTTTTGAAATCAGCGGTTACGACGGCGGCGACGAAGGCTACCGCGTAATGCCCGGTCTTGCAATCAACAGCTTCACCCCGTCAGTTTGGGCTCTCGGAAACGAGCGTACTGACACCACGAGCTGGGAAGAAATCTTCGGCGAGGAATACTTCTACTTTATCGACGGCGACGGCGTTTATCAGATGATAGTTTCCTTCCGCGCGGCGATGGACTGGCAGGAATCGCAGAACGAAGACCTGCGTAAGGACTACGTTGAAAGCATTGACGTTATCGAACTCGGCATATTCTACCCCGAAGAAGACGTAACCACCATGAAGGTGACTATTCTTGACTTAGAAGAAACAGGCAGTGTTTACGCGTTTGAAGATATTCAGCGTCAGTTAGGCTCAGCGGCGTTCTTCGCGGACAGCGTGGAAAATCTTCCTGTGCTCCCCGAACCAATCCCGTGGGCACCTCCTGTTGATGAAGATGACGGCGCAGAAGAAGCTTCGGCAACTGAAGAAGCTGCACCTGCTCCCGACGCTGACGAAGCGGCAACAGGCGAAGAAGCTGACGAAGCTACTCCCGACGCTCCCGACGCAGCACCGACAGGAGCTACGACTAACAACGACAGCGACAGTGCAGACGGCGCATTTCCTATAGTGATTGTTATTGTCGGCGGTGTACTTGTTGTAATCGTAGTAGTTGCGCTCATTATAAAAGGCAAAAAGAAATAAATCATAGAAATATAAAAAAAGCATGACCTGTTTAATACGGGTCATGCTTTTTTATCAGTGTTTTTCATTTGTAAAAAGGTAGAAGGCAATACCGCTTTGACAGGGGAATCTGCTTTTATAAACACTTCGTCTCTTGTAACAATGTAATCCGCTCCTACTTTTTTTGCACATGAAGCAATCAAAGCATCTTCAAAGTCGTCCATCGGAAGTGACAGAGCGTTCACACAGTCTTCCTCGTCAACAGCGATAACAACAAAAAGCTCAATCAGCTTTTTTATAGCGGCTTTAGCCGTTGGTGCATTCATTGTTTTCTGAAGAATAAAGAAAATGTCTGTCAAGCTGTTTGTCGTGAGAAAGCCTATGTGTGTATCAGCACAGAAAATTAATATGCTTTCAGCAGCTTCATTAAATGGTTGCCGAGCAAGCAAAGCGTCAAGCACTACATTATTGTCAATGACGATTTTCATGTTCCGACCCTCTCCTCGCGCAGTTTGTCATAATTCGGGTCATAATTCGGGTCAGTATATTCGGGTGCTATTTCGGTGATTTTGGCAATGCCGAAAAGGGATTTCATATCTAACACCCTGTCGCGGTTTGTACCGATGATTTTTGCTACCTGCTTACCGTTACGAGTGATATAGATATCTTCTTTTTCAGCAAGGTCAACATATTTCCCGACGTTTATTTTAAGTTCAGATAAAGCGATTTGCATAATAACAACTCCTTTTTAGAATATAGTTACGCTATTATTGTATCACAACAGCTCTGTTTTGTCAATAGGTTCGATTCTTTACAAATAAAAAAGGCTGTATTTAATAATACAACCTTTTTATTTATGGAGCCGGCGAGAATCGAACTCGCGTCCGAAAACTAATTCCCACTCATTTCTACACGCTTAGTCATTCGCTTAAATTTTCCTTACGACGGTGCAAATAACAAAACCGTCGCTCGGTAGCCCTTTGATACTTTCTAAGCTACAAGGCTCTTACCCAGAAAGTTGACCGCTAATTGACGCCCAAGCCGAAGCCGCGGTGCTCCTCGGGAGGACGGAAGCTGCCTTAGGCAGCTACTGCTAAATTTCTATTGTTAGCGTTTAAAATTTAATGCCGCTCGATTAAGGAGTTTGCAGCGCACTCCGCGTGCTTAGCGAGGTTCATAACCCCCGTCGAGACCATTGCGGCCCCAAATACATTTTCACTATAACATATTTTTTACGATTTGTCAATAGATTTAAACAGACGAATTTTTACAAAAATCGAAAGGAAAAACTATGCAATTAAAAAACAAGCTTATCGGACTCGCACTCTCGGGCGGCGGAATCCGCGCAACCGTTTTTCATCTCGGCGTGCTTAAATACTTAGCGCAGGCGCGGCTTTTCGAGCGCATTGTCAGCATTTCGTCGGTGTCGGGTGCAAGCCTGTGCATAGGTGCAATCTTCGCCGCGAACGGTAACAAATGGTGCACAGGCGATGAATTTTTGTGCAGAGTTTTGCCGCGTGTCCGCGAAATAATTCTGCACAATGATATTGAAAAATCCGCTCTGCGCCGTCTGCCTGTTTCGCCGATTTACTGGCGGAACCGCGTGGAAATCATCGCGGAAATGCTTGAGAAAAAGTGGGGAATCTGCGGTACCTTGCAGGATTTGCCGCGCTTCCCGTACTGGGAAATAAACTGCACAACATACGAGACAGGCAGGAGCTTTCGGATTCGGCGCGACTATATGGGCGACCACACGCTCGGCTACACGCAAAAGCCCAATCTGCCGATTTCCCGCATGATGGCGGCTTCTGCGGGGTTTCCTGTGCTGATTGGACCTTACACGCTCAAAACAGGAAATATGCGCTGGACAGCCGATAAGCACGGTTGCGGCGAAGAGCTCTGCCTTGCTCCTAAAATAACCTTATGGGACGGGGGCGTTTATGATAATCTCGGACTTGAAGCTCTCTACAAAATCGGCAAAGGCATGGACAGCGAGATTGATTTTCTGATAGTTTCCGACGCGTCGCCGCCGCTGAACTATCAAAAGCGCAGAGGCAGTATGTCGTTCACGAACATGAAGCGTCTGCTCGACATTGCAATGTATCAAGTCGGCGCACTGCGCAGGCGGGATTTTTTCGCTTCAGTGGTGAGCAAGGGCGGCGGCTGGTACTTGCCGATTGGCGATTGCGATTATCCGACGACATTGCTCGCACCGACGGCGGCTAATTTTGATATGCTTTTGGAACGGGGGTATTCTGCTTGTGAGAGCGCAAAAGAAAGCGCGAACTTGACATATTAAAGTAAATATAATATAATATAAATAACACAAATTGTTTTTTCTTAACTAAACAGGAGGTACTATAATCATGTCACAAAAAACCAAAAGAATCATAAACATAACCGCGCCAATAATCGGATTACTTATTATTGCCGCTATTTCATGCGCGTTTTTCTTAAATACGACAGCTGATGAAGTAGGCTTCAGAAAAGAACTTTACGGCGACGGAGCCTTACAAACAGGCAGATACTACTTACACGGCGAAAAAGATAATTTTTATTACGAAGTTTTTGAAGACCAAACGATTCAGCTCGGCGGCGGCGACCCTGCAGAATTTGTTCTGTTATTTAACGGGTTAACATTAAAAGATATGGACAGCCTAAATGAATCTGACCAATACGGAGTTAAATTAGATGCAGAGTGGCGGAGCACGAGACGTAATTATGTTGTGACGGAGAATTTTTGGAATAAGGAGCACACAACTGTAAGCATTATGCTTGATGCCAAAACCTTGGAAGACACTATCGGTGGCGGACATCTTCTCAGATATATTGACGAAAAAACAATTGACGCAAGTGCGGACGGTACATTTTTATTTATCCGCATAGATTA
Organism: Oscillospiraceae bacterium; assembly: GCA_009781425.1. Classification (GTDB taxonomy): domain Bacteria; phylum Bacillota; class Clostridia; order Oscillospirales; family Ruminococcaceae; genus Ruminiclostridium_E. Next base: position 26,615 of record WQYC01000006.1, on the reverse strand, counting down.
AATATAAACCAAAAAACGGGAAGCTTTTAGCTTCCCGTTTTTTTCATTCAACCATATCCTCTTCTTCACAATTACAAACAGGAATCACGGGAATCGCGGTAGTTTCGACCACGAACTTAGGTCTCAGCTTAATTAAAAGCCAGCCGAGCGTCCCCATTACAAGCGCGTAAAATAAATAAGGCGCGCAGCCGTTCATATAATAAGTGATGATTTCGTGCGCGTTTCCGCGGAAAGACAAGTTCCCTGCTCTCAAAATTCCGCTAACATGGTTGTTGAATTCAATGAAGTTCCAGAAAAAGAATACTGTGAACCATGCTGTTATAATAAAAAGAATTATGCTCAAATAAGACACATTTCTTGTACTTCTCATAAAAAACTCCTTTTTCTTTTATTTTTCGTACAATTCCGCGTTTTATTCGCTAAACCATAATTTACAAAGCGTCATAAAATAAAGTATCAAAAACGAAAAATATGAGGTAATTTTTATGGTACATATTAATTCAAACGGCGTGAAAATCGCTGTTTTTGAATACAACCGCGAGTGCAGCCGTGAGTGCGGTACAGGCAGTACGGTCATGCTTCTGCACGGTTGGCCGCTTTCGCACCTTATTTTCGAGTATCAGGTAAACCTGCTGGTAGAGCTCGGCTATCACGTTGTCGGCGTGGACTTCCGAGGCTTCGGCGCGAGCGATGCGCCCGCCTTCGGCTACGATTATAACCAGATGGCGCGCGATGTTCACGCAGTCATAAAATGCCTTGGGTTATCAAAAGTCACGCTCGCCGGCTTCAGCATGGGGGGAGCTGTCGCTCTGCGTTATATGCGGCTTTTCAAGGGTTTCCAAGTTAAGAAGCTAATTCTTCTTGCCGCCGCCGCGCCGCGCTTCACCAAGTCTGCTGATTTCCCTTACGGCATTGACAGCCGCGACGTTGACGCGATGATTGAAAAAGCCAACAGCGACCGCCCCGAGCTGTGCAGAGGCTTCGTAGACGAGAAGCTGTTCGCGATGCCGCATAGCCGCTCGGTTAAGAGCTGGTTCACGGGTATAGCGCAGTCCGCCTCGGGAATCGGCACAATAAAAGCCGCCGTGTCTCTGCGCGACGAGGACGGACACGACGACATAAATTGTATTAATTGCATGAATGTGCCTGTTTTTATTATTCGCGGCGAGAAGGACACAGTTGTGCCTGTTTCCGTGACCGATTATCAGCATAGTGCAATTAGAAATTCAACCTTGTTCTCGCTTAAAAATTCCGCTCACGGGATTATTTACGACGAGCTTGAAAACTTCAATAATTATTTTGTCAAAGCACTTGTCGAAAACTAATCATTGCGCACAACAGTAATCGTCAGCTCGTCTTCCTCAAGCACAACCTCCGCTTCATCGCACATCATGCCAATCAGCGTCATTTCGCACTCCTCCTCAGAATTGCCGATTAACTCCCAGTAGTCCTGCTCCACTTCCCTTTGCCGCGGTGCGCCGAGGTGCTTTCGGAGCTCCTCTATGTCCTCGTCGGAAATCTTCGCGGGGCTCGCCTTAACAACAAACGTCGCCGAGTCGTCGTTCAGTTTTATATCAAGGTTATATTCTGTCGCGCCGTGCAGATGGCAATAGGATAATAAATCGCTCGCCATCTTCATTTTCTTCTCGAACTCTAACTTCACGATTCCTTCTCCTTTTCCTTTTTAAAAGTAGTAATCAGCGGAAGCAGAAACATCGCTACAAACCCTGCGGCGAAGCCGTTGTTATACAGGTTCAGCCCGCTGTTCATCTCCCCTACAAACATTGCGACGTTCACATGCAGAAAGCCTGCAATCGCGCCCCAAATCCAACCGTAATGCCCCGCAATCGGCGCAAGCGCAGTCGAGAACAAAATCGCCGCTACAATCGGGGGAGAAACGAAATCCCAAACATCAAGATAGTCCGAAATATACGCTGAAATTATTGCCCCTGCCATAACGGGAACCACGTTTTTCAAGTGCTTGCCGAAACAGCCGAAGCCGATAATAGTGAAAATCCCTGCAATACTTATACCGTTGAGCTGTGCGCCGATTCCGAGTGTTACGGAAGTCGCAAATATGCCGAGCACGCCCATATTTATATATACGCTGTTCTGATGCAGAAAATAATAATCGGTAACCAAGCGCCCGGGGTGAGCGAAGATTTTCTTAAACTCAATCAAATTATTTTTAATGCTTCCTGCGAAAAGCCCGAAAAGAAGCATAGCGGCAGAAACTGAATAAAGCAGAATCGCGAGCGGAAAATTATTTCCGCTGCTCCAAAGGTCAACAGGAAGAATTTCAAGCCCGAAGCCGCGGAACGCAGTCGAGAAAATCACCGCAATCAGCCCGCCCGCAAAACCCATGTTATACAAGTCATAGCCTGCGTGAATCTTAACTGTGTGCGCGGAAACGGCAGGGAAAATAAAACCGATTAAAAAGCCGAAGGCGATTCCCGTTGCTATTTCAACAGGGCGGTGAAAAGTCCCGAAGAAACCTATTTCGCTTACAACAGGCGTAAGCGTCGCAACTAAAAGCGCGGACAGCGAGTAGTTAATAAAAGGCTCTTTCTTATATTTCGCGAACAGCCAGACGCCGAAGGTCAGCGGAATCATGTTCAAGACGTTCTTGCCGAAAAAGGCGAAGCCCGCAGTTACCCAAAGCGCCATAATCGACGCGCCGTTCGGCTTTACGCCCGAAAACATAAGCGTAAACACGCTCATAAAGCCTACGAGCGCGACATTAAGCAGTGCCGCGCCAATCCCGCTTGCCTCATTAACCGCACCGACCGCTATATAGTCCGTGACAAGGATTGAACGCGAAGTAACAATTTTAAAGAAGCCGTCAATTACGTCTGCCGGCTCGTCTATCGCGAACGCAACTAATATAAAGCCGAAATAAATGCCAATCATGACAATATACGGCAGATACAAATGCGCGCGAAGGCGGGCTTTATGGGCTTTATTCTCCACAAAAATCTCCCTGAAGCTTAAAAATTATTATTCATTCATTAAAGAGTCTAAAATTTTCTTGCACAGCTTTGCGGCTCTGTCGTATTCCATTGTTTCCGTTTCGCTGATGATTTCGGAAATAATTCCGTTGTAATCATCGCCGAACGACGAGCTTTTCAGAATCGCTATGCGCTTGTCAATAGAAACGCAGTCGCCTATTGAATAATCGAAGGATAAGTCGTGCATAATTCCTGCAAGCTTTACGATTTCGCCCGCCGATTCTCTGTTTTCTGCGGGCGTAGTGCTGTCCTGGTGCGGAAGCGCGAGCGTAACTCTCTGCGAAAGCCATCTCAAATGCTCACAAAATCTTTCGTTTTGTTCAAGGCAGAACTCGTAATCCTTAGCGGTTGCCGCTTTTTCAAGCCTTGCCGCCATATCTCCGCAGGCTTTCGCTCCGATGTTGTAGAGCAGGCTTTTCGCGCCGTTTACAACTATGATATAGTTCACATAATCGCCTGTTTTAAGGTACTCGCTGAGGTTTTCCGCATAGTCGTCCGCCTGCGCTGTAAATCTGCGCAGTAAGCCCATGAAAATCTCAATGCTTCCGTCCATGATTTTGAGCGCGGCGTTGCAGTTAATTTCAGTAATTTCAACAAGCTCGACGGGAAGCCCGCTGAGCAGCTCGCCGCTTCCGTCTTTATTGAACTTGCCGAGAGCCGAGCTGATTTTTTCATGCGGGAGCCAGCGGATTAAAATATTATTGAGCGCGTTGTGGTCAACGGGCTTTGCTATATAATCGCTGAGCCCTTTAAAAATCAGCATATCCCGCGCGCCGTGAACTACGTTTGAGGTCATCGCAACTACAGGAAGCGTGCGGCATTTTCCGCCGAGCTCGCGGATTCTCTGCGTAGTTTCTATGCCGTCCATTCCGGGCAGGAACTGGTCCATGAACACGAGGTCGTAGTCCTTTTCCTTAACCATGCTGAGAGCCTTGTAGCCGTCCTTGGCAACATCGGGGCGAATATCATGCGCCGCTAAAATATCAAGCGCGACAGTTACGTTAATGCTGTTATCCTCAACAATCAGAATCTTTGCGTTTTTAGCGTAAATCTTTTCTTTTACGTTTATGTCCTCGACAAGCTTTTCATCGCCCTCTGTCAGCGGGAAATAAAGCTTAACCTCGCTTCCGCTGCCCTCCGTGCTGTCGAACTCGATTGCGCCGTTTTGCATATCCATGAGCTTTTTGCAGATTGCCATGCCGAGACCTGTGCCCTTGAGCCCTTTTCTTTTTCCGAGCTCGGGGTTCATGAACGCGTCGAACAGCTGTTGCATTTCTTCCTTGCTCATGCCCATGCCTGTATCGGTCACGGTGAACATCAGCATTTTCTCGGCTTCTTTATTTTTGTTATTATCTGTTACTTGGATATTCAGCTTCACGCTTCCCTCGCGGGTGTATTTAACCGCGTTGCTCAGAACATTGGCAATCACCTGCTTCATTCGCACTTCATCGCCGTAAACCGCTTCGGGAACGCCGTTTTCAATTATACTTTCATAATTTAAGCCCTTAACCTGCGCCGAATATCTCGCGGCAGAGCTGATATTTTCAGCGAACGCACTGAGATTGAAATGCGACGGCACAATCTCTAACCGCCCCGCTTCAATGCGCGCGAAGTCCATAATATCGTTAATTAAATTCAAAATAGTATTTGAGGTTTCTTTTATACTTTGGAAATATTCTCTCTGCGTATCGTTCAAGTTTCCTGTATCGAACAGCTCGCTGATGCTTACTATTGCATTCATCGGCGTGCGGATTTCGCGGCTCATGCGAGTGAGGAACTCGCTCTTCACGCTGTCCGCGGCTTCCACCTTCCTGTTCGATTCAACAAGCGCGGCTGTCCTGTCTGCGACCCGCTTTTCAAGCGTTTTTGTAAGCTCGTAAAGGTCTTCATCAACCTTTCTGTAATAGCCCGAAAGAATAAATATATGCATAAAGCAATACGCGATTACGCCAATCGGGAAGAAGTCAAAGCCGATTATAACCTCGACGCCGAGCCTGTTTACCGCCGCCGCCAACAAAAGCACAAAAAGGCTCGCAGGCTCAAGAATCGGATAGCCGACTTTCTTGGCTAATTTAGCTTTAATAGTGCATTTCGCACTGACCGCAAGCGCGAAAAACGCAACTCCCATCGCCGCTACAGCCAAATACACACGAATCGTACTAATCTGATACGGCGACAGTATTGCCAAAAGCAAACAGTGAAAAATAGTGTACCCTGCGGCAAGCTTAACCGTGTGTTTAAATTTAACGTGCCTTTTCAAAATATGAACAGAAGCGAAATAAGCCGCTAAAATCGGCGACATATGCTCAAGCGTGTAAAGAATACTGCTGCTTATCATCGGCGCTAAGTAATACGCGTAGCCCCTGCCGATAATCGTCGTCGTAAAATATAAAGCACAAAGCGAAAGAATCGCAAAGTTCAGATATTCGCGCTTGTCTCTGTTACGAATGAAAAGAATCAAGTAATAAAGCGCAAGAACCATCACCGCGCCGCCCGAGATTGCAACTAACGCCGCTAAAAAGGCTTTGTAATGCTCAACCGAGCTCGGCGCGCCCATGATGATGCTGTTGTTGAGTCCGCCGTTTATGTGGTCCTCGCACTGCACCTGCACTATAATTTCGTAAATGCTTTCTGACGAATCTGCCGAATATATATAACCGCTCCCGCCGTTATACGCAAAGAAATATTCACCCGGAGCGTCCGAAACTACGCCGCCCTTGGAAATTTCCTGCCCGTTAAGAAAGATTCTGTATGCTCCGTACTGGAACTCGTTAAAAATCCCCGCGCCGTCCGAGCCCGGCGGCACTAAAACCTTCATGCGGTATGTAGCGTAGCCCCTGCCGTTCGGGAAATTTTCGGGTTCATCGCGAAAATAATGCGGGAACTGCATATATTGCGTTTCGGGAATGTTCCCCGCCGCGAAGTCTTCGGGAAGCAAAAGCGAATTCGGATAATACTCCCACTCGCCGGTCAGCAAAAACAAGCCTGTTTCATATTCAAAGCTGTTGATTCTGCGTAAATCGACCTCGCCTCTGCGCCCGCCGATGTTGTCAATTACAGACATTCCGGAAAGAGTAGTCGACAGCGTTAAGCAAGCCATGACAACTACGACCGAAATCAGCGCTATAAACAAGATTATACTTGTTATTTTGTTATTCGTTTGTCTTTCGTTTAACATTATCTATTCCCCCTTTTCGTCAGCCGAAGCTTTAATCCCGATGAATTCCGCAGTCATTTCGCGGATTTCACGCGAGTTGCTCGTTAAATCTATAACACCTGCTACGTTTGCGTAGCTTTTTAGCTTTTGCGCGATTTCTGCCTGCGGGCTTGACGTCAGCACCACGACAGGAATATCCTTGTATTCGCCCGAATTCTTCAAAAAGTCCAAAAATTCGTAGCCGGACATATCGGGCATCTCCAAGTCCAGCATAATCAAATTTATCCCCTGCACCATTTTGAGCGAGCGCGTAGCCGCCTTCCCCGACTTCACCGCGTAGACGCGCAAAAAGTCAGACAGCGTAGCCTTCAGCAGTAAAAGCTTCTCCGAAAGGCTGTGAACAAGCAGAACACTGCTCTTTCCCGATGATAAAACTCCCATATTTCAAGACCCCTTTAATAGTACTAAATTTAATTATACCAAATATTTCTTATAATAGCAAGTGTTTTTGCGATTTTATTTACTTGACAGTCATATACTAAAAATGCTATAATTATTTGGATAGAATTGGAAAGGGACGAACAATGAACAATGTACAATTGACAATTGACAATGTACAGTTAAAATTTTTAGATACAGGTGGCGAAAAGCCCGCCCTGTTGCTTTTGCACGGCTGGGGCTGTAAAGGTGAAACTTATCGTAAGTTAATCGACAGCTTGTCAAGCCGCTTCCGCGTAATCGCGCCCGACCTGCCCGGCTTCGGCGAAAGCCCCGAGCCGCTTGAAGCATGGGGTGTCGGCGAGTATGCAGAGCTAATCCGCTCGTTCTGCGCTAAGCTAAACCTGCGCGATATTACACTTTTCGGGCACAGTCTCGGTTGTCGTATAATCATAAAGCTGATTGCGAGCGGCTTTGAAGCCGCTAACGGCAAAGTAGTTCTTACGGGCGCGGCGGGGATTAAACCCCGCAAAAGCCTGCCGCGTAGAATAAAAACAGGCGTTTTCAAGCTCGGAAAAGTCTTCTTGAGGCCTTTCCCGAAGCTTTACACGAAATTGCAGAGCAGAAGCGGCTCGGCGGACTACCGCGCGGCTTCGCCCATGATGAGGCAGTGCTTGGTGAAAATCGTCAACGAGGACTTGACGCCTCTGTTGCCCTTAGTTGACAGGGAAGTTCTGCTTATTTGGGGCGAAAACGACGACAGCACGCCGCTGTCTGACGGGCTTTTAATGGAGCAGAAAATGCCTAACGCAGGCTTGGCTGTAATCAAAAACGCAGGGCATTACGCCTTTTTCGACCAGCCGGAGCAGTTCGGCAGAATTTTGGATTCGTATTTGGGGGCAGAAAAATGAATTTAGCGATTGAAATGATTGTTAGTATATTTCTTTTAATAATATTGTTTTTTTGCTCAGCATTTTATTTTATTCGCTCAATGCATATGTTTCAACTTAATTCTTACAAAGCCGCAGGGCAGTTTAAATGGTTCGGACATAATAGAAAATGGATTTTATTAAGTTCAATTGCGCCTTTAATTTCAACAGTTGCCCTCATAATATTATTTAATGCCGAACCTGTTATGATTCACAGAACAGCAGAAGAAGGTTATGTTCCTTGTGGTTGTGATGATATAAATAATCCCCTCACATGGGGAGAGATTAATGTTCATGAATACTATTCCCAGCCATATTCTGCACAAACTCTCGGCGGGATTGCGTTATTATTAATCGCTTCTACATTAATCTTAGGCAGACGAAAAGTAAAAGTTAAAAAGCGTTTAGTTTTTACTCCGCGTGTTATAAGAATGTGCATATCTGCGGGAATTTTCTATGCTGCGTTATTTATTGGATTCTATTTTCTGGTTGCATTTTTTATTGAACAATATAATGATTCTGTGATATGGTTAGTTGGTTTGGCTCCCCTCTTCATTCCCTTCTCCCTCCTCCTCCCCATCATCGCCAACATCATCAACTCGCCTATTGAAAAGCTTAATAATTTGCGCTACATTAACGACGCGAAGAGGATTATAGACAACCATAAAAACTTAATCACCATCGGCATTACAGGCAGCTACGGCAAGACCTCGACGAAGTTTTTTCTTCACAAATTATTAAGCGTGAAATACAACACTCTCATGACCCCCGAAAGCTTCAATACGACTCTCGGCGTCGTGAAAACTATTCGCAATGACCTCAAAGCAACGCACGAAATTTTCATCTGCGAAATGGGCTTAAAGTGGCTCGGCGACATAAAAGAAATTTGCGAAATAGTGAAGCCAAGGCACTCAATTTTAACCTCAATCGGGCCTCAGCACCTTGAAACAATGAAGACGCTCGACAATATAATCAACGAAAAGTTCGAGATTGTAAACGCTATAAACACCGATGACGGCATGGTTTTTCTGAATTACGACAACGAGCATATCGCAAGTCGAAAGGTTGAAAAAAATATTGTCCGCTACGGCTTGACCGCCGGAAACAAGGACTACTGCGCCTCCGACATCAGCGTTTCGGAAAAAGGCACAGCGTTCACTGTGAACGGTGTAAGGTTTGAAACGCGTCTGCTCGGCGCGCATAATGTGCAAAATATAACAGGCGCAATCGCCTGCGCAAACAGGCTCGGAATCGAGCTTAAAGACTTAGTTCTGCCGGTGAAAAGGCTTGAACCCGTCCCGCACAGATTGCAAATTATAAACAAAGGCACAGACATAATTATCGACGACGCGTTCAATTCAAATCCTGTCGGTGCGAGCTCTGCTTTAGATGTTTTGAAGGCTTTTAACGGACTGCGAATCTTAGTCACACCCGGCATGGTTGAGCTCGGCGAAAAGGAATTCGAGCTTAATAAAAGCTTCGGTTTTCATGCAGGCGAGTGCTGTGATTATGCAGTTTTAATCGGGGAAAAGCAGGCTGTTCCGATTAAAGCGGGACTGCTTGAAAACAACTTCCCTGATGAGAAAATTCACGTCTTTAAAACGTTAAATGAGGGGCTTGAATTCGTTTATAAAATTGATTCGGAGCAGAAAGTAATTCTGTTAGAAAATGACTTACCGGACAATTATTAACCACCCCGCCGCTTCGCGGCACCCCTCCGCAGAGGGGAATAAGGAGGAAACATGAGAATAAAATTAGCTGTTTTTTTCGGCGGAAAGAGCGTTGAACACGAGGTTTCCGTGATTACCGCACTACAGGCAATCGGTGCGCTTGACACTTCTAAATACGACGTAATTCCCGTCTACATCGACAAAAATAATTGTATGTACACCGGAATTATGACCGGCAGAATCGAGTCTTACGCCGACCTCGCGCTCTTGAAAAGGCAGAGTATACGCGTGTTTCCCGTGCGCGACGGTAATAAAGCTCTGCTCGTAAAATACCCCGCAGGCTTCGCAAAAAAAGTAATTTCCGAGATAGATATTGCCTTCCCGCTCGGTCACGGAACCAACGTCGAGGACGGCGCGTTACAGGGTTTATTAGAATTTCTCGGCGTGCCTTATGTGGGCTGTGATGTGCATAGCGCGGCGGTCGGCATGAATAAATTTACACAGAAAATTCTGCTCAAGCACGAGGGAATTCCTGTTCTCGACTGCGTGAAATTTTCCGCTTCCGAGTACTTCGCCGATGTTGAAGCAGTGATAAAAACTATCGAAGATAAAATCGGTTTTCCTGCTGTTATTAAGCCGATAAACCTCGGTTCAAGCGTGGGAATTAAAGTCGCAGAAAGTGCAAATAACTGCGAAGAAGCACTTGAGCACGCGTTTATGTTTTCGGGCGAAATCATAGCTGAACGCGCTGTTCAAAACCTGCGCGAAATCAATGTTTCTGTGCTTGGCGACAGGGACGGCGCAGAGGCGAGCGAGTGCGAAGAGCCTATTTCTAAAGACGAAATTTTGAGCTACGATGATAAATATAAGAGCAATTCTAAAGGCAGAAAAAACGCGGGTATGGCATCGCTTTCGAGAAAAATCCCCGCCGATATTCCCTCAGAACTGCGCGAGAAAATCCGCACACTTGCCGTTCAATCCTTCCGCGCACTCGGCTGCTCGGGAGTTGCACGAATTGACTTCCTTTATGACGACAAAAACGGTGAATTATTTTACAACGAAATCAACACAGTTCCCGGCAGCTTAGCGTTCTATTTGTGGGAGCCTGTGGGCGTGAAATATCCTGAATTACTCGACAAAATAATCAATCTTGCACTGAAGCGTGAACGCGAAAATAAGGCAGTTAATTTCTCATTTGAAACGAACATTTTATCCAATGTAAAACTCGGTGTGAAAGGAAGTAAAACATGAAGAAATCGTTCATAATTTCAATCGGTTTCGGGACTTGGAAAAACCAACTTTGGTTCATGGGCGACAACGAAAATTCAGCGTTTGAAAAGGCAAAAAAATCCTTGCCGGATTTCAGTGCGGATTGCACTAATTCGCACGATTTTTTTAGCCGCGTCTGCTCGCATTTCGAGAGCCACGGCTTTCTGCGGATTCAGAAATAATGCGGGAATTAGTCGTAAATGAAAACGATTCGGGGCAACGGCTTGATAGATTTTTATGCAAAGCCTTCCCGAATTTAAGTCAGGGAATCATACGAAGCTCGCTCCGCAAAAACCGCATAAAGGTTAACAGCAAGCGCGAAAACGCAGATTATCGTCTTATCAAGAACGATGTTCTGCGGCTTTATATGGACGAATTTCTCATTGATAAAAAGCACGCTTTTTCATACGAAATTCCGCGCGATTTGAATATAATTTATGAGGATGAAAACCTTTTAATTTTGGACAAGCCTGTTGGCTTACCTGTTCATGAAGACAACGAAAACTCGCCCGACACGCTGATAAATCGAGTTTTGCTGTACTTACAAAGCAAGAATGAATTCGCGCCCGAAAACGAACTCAGCTTCCGTCCGTCTCTTTGCAACCGCATCGACCGCAACACGGGCGGCATTGTCATCGCCGCGAAAAATGCTGAAAGCTTGCGTATAATCTCGCAAAAACTGAAAGACCGCGAGCTTACAAAGCTCTACCTTTGCGCCGTTCACGGCGCGTTTGCGAAGGATAAAAAAACAGATACAATTACCGCCGAGCTTGAAAAATTTCCCGAGCAAAACAAGGTTAAAATTTCGCACAAAAAAACGCAGAATTCTAAGACAATTAAAACTGCATATCGTGTGATTCATGGCGGTGAAAAACATTCGCTTTTAGAGGTAAATCTGCTTACCGGCAGAACGCACCAAATCCGCGCGCACATGGCGTTTATCGGGCATCCGCTGCTCGGCGACGGCAAGTATGGAAAGCCTTCAAAGGAGTTTAAATTTCAAGCACTTTACAGCTATAAATTGCGCTTCGATTTTAAGACAAACGCGGGCATTTTGGAGTACTTAAAAGACCGCGAATTTGAAGTGAAAAACATATGGTTTTTGGAGAAATATTATGAAATATCTCGTTCTGTTATGTGACGGAATGTCCGATTTTCCGCTTGAAAAGCTCGGCGGCTTAACGCCTATGCAAGCCGCGAAAAAGCCTGCAATGGACAGGCTTGCAAGCGTTTCTGAACTTGGTTTGGTCAAGACAGTTCAGGACAATATGAAGCCCGGAAGCGACGTCGCAAACCTGTCGATTCTCGGTTACAACCCCGAGGTTTATTATTCGGGGCGTTCGCCGTATGAGGCGGCGAGTATCGGAATCGAAATGGAGCCGAACGACGTTGCAATTCGGTGCAATCTCGTTAAATTATCCGACGAAAATGACTTTGAAAATGCAGTTATGTTGAGCTATTGCGCCGATGATATTCACACTCAAGAAGCGGCAAAATTAATCGCATTAGTCAACGAAAAATTAGGCAGTGAGCAGTTTAAATTCCACACAGGAATTCAATACAGGCACTGCTTAATTTGGAAAAACGGCAGAGTGAATTTGAACATAGTTCCTCCGCATGATATTACAGGAAAGCTCGTCGGCGACTGCCTTGAAGCGAATGAAAACAACAGCGAACTGCTCACGCTTATGCAAAAATCTTACAAGCTTCTTAAAGGAAAAAAAGCGAATTCGATTTGGCTTTGGGGCGAGGGGAAAAAGCGCGATTTGCCTTTGTTCAGCGACAAATATAACAAAAAAGCCGCCATGATTTCGGCGGTGGATTTGCTCAAAGGTATCGGGAAATTTACAGGTATGGACGTGATAAACGTACCCGGCGCGACAGGTTATCTTGATACGAATTTTGCGGGTAAAGCAAGCGCCGCGATTAACGCTTTAAAGTCAGGTGCAGACTTAGTTTATCTGCACATCGAAGCGCCCGACGAGTGCGGACACAGGGGCGAGGTTGAGGGGAAAGTTAAGGCCATCGAGCTTATTGACGAGCTGGTGCTTGCGCCGTTTTTGGCGGCTTTTGAAAACGAGCCGATGCGAATTTTAATTTGTCCCGACCACGCAACACCGCTGTCGCTCCACACGCACACGAATGACCCCGTGCCGTACTTAATTTATGACTCTACGAAAGTGCAAAATGTAGCAAACGGCAGTTTGCTACGAGGTGCCAAAGTTTTCACAGAAGAAACCGCGAAAGCGAGCGGGGATTTCGTGGAGGTTGGACATGAGCTAATGAGGAGATTTATTAATGAATAAAAACGAAGAAGCCGAAATCAGCACAGGCTGGGAGCGCGAAAGGCGGGTTCATTTCGATGAAATTGTTGAAACCTATGATAAAATCCGCCCCGAATATCCGAGCGAATTATTTAAGGATATTTTAACTTATTCAACCGCTAATAAAGCGCTCGAAATAGGCGCAGGCACAGGAAAAGCGACTGTGCCTTTTCTCTCTGCGGGCTTCAGCGTGACTGCGGTGGAGCTTGGCGAAAATATGGTGCAGTTTTTATTATCGCGATTTAATGAATATAAAAATTTCAATGTAATTACTTCTGATTTTGAAATTGCCCCGCTTGAAGATGACAGTTATGATTTAGTTTACGCCGCGTCCGCTTTTCATTGGGTTAACGCCGAAATCGGCTGCCCAAAAGTCTTCCGTATACTTAAAAGCGGCGGAACCTTCGCGTTATTCCGTTATAATGTTATTCGGGCTGACGGCAACGAAAATTACGAAGAAATCCAAGAAATATACAAAAAATATTATCACAAGCCATATAAAAAACCGCTCCAAATACCCCGTGAGGAATATTTAGAGCCGACAGAAATTTTACGTGGCTTCGGTTTTAAGGACTTGAAAACATACGGGTTTACGGATATTTCGGCAAAGCTTTATGACGCTGCACTGACATACAGCACCGACGAATATATCTCTTTTCTTGACACTCTTTCCGACCACAGAAGCCTGCCCGAAAGCGACAGAACGGCTCTGTACGCAGGCGTAAAGGACGTTATAAACAAGCACGGCGGTTCATATAAAAAAGATTATGTTTTTCAATTATATATGGGAAGAAAGCCGTGATTACTGCTATCCGAACAAGCTAAACATAATCCCAGCCGCCACTGCGCTTCCTATAATCGCTGACACCGTCGGTCCCATCGCGTGCATAAGCAAATGATTGTTCGGGTCGGCTTCCTGCCCGATTTTCTGCGTAACCCGCGCCGCCATCGGAAGTGCGCTCACCCCCGCTGAACCTATCAGCGGGTTAGTTTTTTTCTTACCGAAAAAGCACATCAGCTTCCCGAAAAGCACGCCGCACGCCGTCCCGAGCATGAACGCCGCCAAGCCTAAACCTATAATCATCAGCGTCCTTAAATTGAGGAAATTTTCAGCCTTCGCGGTCGCGCCGACTGCCATTCCGAGCATGATTATAACCACATTCATCAACTCGTTCTGCGAGGTTTTCACAAGGCGGTCAACCACTCCGCTCTCCTTAAATAAATTCCCAAGCATCAACATTCCGACTAAGCCTAACGCGTCGGGAATCATGAATCCGACAATAATTGTAACGATTATCGGAAAGAAAATCCGCTCTTTTTTTGACACGAAACGCAATTGCGCCATGCGTACAACGCGCTCTTTTTTTGTGGTCAAAAGCTTCATAATCGGCGGCTGAATCACAGGAATGAGCGCCATGTACGAGTACGCCGCAATCGCAATCGAGCCGAGCATTTCAGGCGCAAGGCGGGTCGCAAGCCAAATCGTCGTCGGCCCGTCCGCACTGCCTATCATCGCAATTGACGCGGCTTCGCCCCCGGGGAAGCCGAGCGCGAACGCGCCGATAAAGGTAATAAAAATCCCCGCCTGCGCCGCCGCGCCGAGCAGAAAGCTCGACGGATTCGCAATTAAAGGTCCAAAATCCGTCATGCAGCCGACGCCAAAGAAAATCAAAAGCGGAAAAAGTTGCAATTTAACGCCAAGGTACAGCAAATCAAGAAATCCGCCTTGGTTTAAAACTAATGCGAAGTTAACGCTTTCGCCTGCGAACAGCTCGGGATTAAACATATTTCCGCCCGGAATATTCGTCAGAAGCATACCGACAGAAATCGGCAAAAGCAGGAGCGGCTCGTATTTTTTCGCGATTGCGAGATAAATCAGCACGAGCGAAATCGCAAGCATAGCAAGGTCAAGCCACGTGCCGTTCACGAAGCCCGACTTCTCCCACAAGCCCTTCATCGAATCAATAAAAACCTGCATTTTTACCTCATGCTTTCAATTACACCCATGTTACCCCAAATCGAGCGGGCGTTATTTTCCCGCTTTTTAACGTCAACAATCCGCAGTTTCTTGCCGCTCGCTTCACCGTAAGCGTGAATCGCCGCGGTTATAACTGCAATCACCTGCAAGTCGTCTGCTTTCGGTTTAACACTCACAGGCGGCGCGGGTTTTGCGATAACCGGCGCAGGTCTCGGCGTTATAACCGCAGGCTTTTTGCGCGGCTTTGCAGTTAATAAAACGCCCATTATTTTAAGTAAAACAATCAGAAATATCAGCACTGCGAACACAACCGCAAGCCCTGTGATTACTGTAGCAAATATAAAAGACCAGTCCATTATTCCCTCCGTTAATTCCCCTCCGTGTGAGGTGCGGGTGGTTAAAGATTGTGCGACATTACCGCGAAATTAGGCTTATCGCCGTAGCCCGCGATAATTTCAATATCCATATCCCGCACCGTCAGCGGCATAACGTAAATTTTATTTTCAGAAGCAATCGTCGCAAATTTATACACTGCTGATTCGTCAACAAGAAGCACGTTTTTCTCAGTCATAGTCAGGCATTGGAACACATTGGAAATGCAATCAACGAACGCACACATCGCGCTGTAACGTGCGTCTTTTTTATTGCTGTTCGAGAAGCTGTGTCCGAGCCCGTCATTGAAATTATGCAGAATTTCCTTTTCTCCGCAAATCCCGATAAAATAACGGCGCGGGTCAGTGACTACCTTTTGAATCGCCGCACGCTTCGCAAAATAGCTTCTGACAGGGTTCGCCTTGCCGAGCTTGATGTTCGTCCCGACGAAGCGTAGAATGTATTTCAACGCGATATTCATGTATTCATTTGCATAACGCTCGCCCGTATTGATATGTGTGCCGAGAATTACGTCAAAATCATGCTTCAGATTATGCGAAATATTCGGGCTGTTGAGTCCGTAATAATTCCGCATTTTTTCAAGCAGCGGCGCAATTAAATCAGGCGTAATAATCCCCTCAACTATAAGCTGGTCAAAGAACGCAGTGTTCAGCATTTCCTGCTTTTTTACAGTAAACTTGAACTTTTCCTCGTTAACACCGCCATACTCAAAAGCCAAGTCGCCGAGCTTTTCGTCAATCGTATGCTGCATTAATTTAATCAGCATGACTTGATTTTCTTCAAGAAAGCTGTTTGCGTCTTTTTTGAGCGTGTTGTAATTATCATGAACCACGTTCTGCCGCGTCATGATTTCCGTGAGCTTCTCGGCTTTCAGCAAGCCTTCCTGTACAAAGTATTTCCCCGCAAAATAGTCAATCATAATTACCCTCCTATTTTTATTTTCCATATTATTTCCGCCCAACTATAATGAGCCGTTAAATCCGCTTCAATCGTGCTTTGTTCAAGCGCGCCGCTGAAAATATAATACCTCTGCCTTTGATAAACAGGGACGCAAACCGCGCTTTCAAGAACGAGCTCCAGCGCGTTCCTGTAAAACTCTAAGTTCAGCGAGGTATTCGCTAAGTCAATCCGCTGGTCAATCGCTTCGTCCGAAAGACCAAAGAAATTCTCTGCGCCGAGGCTTGAAAAAGCCTTGCTCGTATTCGGCGAGACCTCACCCTGCCACGCCGCGCACCACATATCGGCAGTCCCGCCGAAGACCGCTTCGTACAACTCCGCAGACGACGAAACGTCGATTATATCAATATTAATCCCGACAGAGCGCAGTGCGTCCGCCGCCATTGTCAGAAGTAAAAACGACGGATGCCTTCCCGCGCCGTAACCGACTATATAAACTTCATAATTCCCGCTCATACCCTCGGGAAGCTCGATAATCGCGTTCCCTGCCGCGTTGAGCGTACAGCCCGCCGCTTCAAAGTAGCCGAGCGCGGCACGCTTCGCGGCTTCGAGCCGCCTTGCTTTGTTCATGTCAGGTTCAAATATTTCTTCGCCGTTTACATTTATTCCGAAGGCTGTTCTGAAAGCGTTATCTCCTCTGCGCGGAGCCGCCCACGAAACGCTTGAAAGAGGATACTCGCTGACCTTCGCCGAGCCTTCGTAATAATTCCAAACAGAAATATCACGATACGCCGCCATAATCACCGCAATGCCTTTGCGTAAATTTACACTTTCTTCACTAAGCGGCTCTTCGTCAATGCTGATTCTTTCAGCGTTAAAGCCGATATAACCGAACGCGCCGTAATCAAACTCCTGCGCTTCAAGCCCCGCAGTACTGTAGGCGTAAATCTCGCCGAGCGTCTCGCCTGTCGCCGTAACCGCGATAATATCCGCTTCGCCCAACGCGGCGTTGTAAATTAAGTCATCGGGATTCATTTCCACAAAAGAAATCTCGGAAGCCTCCGGTGCTCCTTTATAATAGAACTCGTTGGCTTCGAGCGCGGCAACGCCGTTGTAGTAAGCAATCAGCTTATAAGGTCCCGCTCCGAGCGGCGTATTGTTACTATGCCGCGGCACTACAGGAAAGGTAAAGGCGTAAACAGCCGACGGATTATTCCCTGTCAGCGAGACCTCGACCGTGTAGTTGTTCAATCTGCGGATTCCGCTGATACTATCCGCGCCGCTGTTCTCCTCTTCAAGTGCCGCCATTTCTCTGATAAAAAGCAGTTCGGCGCGCCGGGTCACATTATCAAGCCACGGCTGACCGATTTGCTCGGCGTTTATATAAGCTTCCAAATCGCCGTCGTACAGCGCGTAAAACTCGTTGTATAAGTCAATCAGCGACGGGAACTGCGTCGTTAAGTTCCACTGTCTGCCCGAAACAGAGGTGAAGCTTCCGTATTCACCTGCCGAAAGCTCGGGGAAATCAGCGATTTTCCAAACCATCATAGCCAACGCGACCTGTAGCCATTCGTCTCTGTGTATATCGCCGTCCGCGATTATATAGGCGGAATCTGCATAATTCTGCACACAATAATCCATGACAGCGCGGATATGCGCGAGCCACGCCTGCCGCTGACATTCGTAGTACAGCTCAGCCTGCTCGGCAGAAAATTCGCCGCTTGCAACTATTTCGGCATATTTCTCGTATATATCCGAAGCCGCGTTTGTTTTATAGTTTTCAAGCCCATCAATCGGCAGCAGCCCCACCGCACCGTACCGCCCTCTGTAATTAGTATCACAAAGCGCGTACAGCGTGGAAATAATATCATCGGCGGTCATATTCACGCCGTCACTGAAAAAAACATCCTCGCGAAGCCGAAAAGTTAAAATCGTATTATTATCTTCCGAGATACTTATCGCGGTGTCGGCGATTCCCTCATAATAGTATTCACCGCTCCCGAAAGCCCGCCATTCACCTACAGCGGCGTTACGAACGACCTCGCCGCGCCTGTCAAGCGTTACGAGCGGCGTATTAATTACACTCATGACGTCAATATCGCCCGCGCTCATGCTGTGAAGCGGCGAAAAGCTGCCCGTCATGCCGGTTGTGCCTATAATTATGTCGGTTTTAGGAATTATTTCCTCCGGCTCTTCCGTGAAATCCTCTGTATGAACAGCGTCGTCAGGATTCTCCGTGCTTATAACCTTACTGCAGGAGGAAAACAAGAGCACCGTTATTAATAAAAAAACAAAGCTTTTTTTCATTACGCGCCTTTCTTTTCAGCTAAATTCATATATATTTTATATTATAACACAAAACAGATTTTTAGTCAATCATTGACAATTTCAGATAAACGTGGTAAAATGATAGAATACAGGTTATAAACTCACTCGGAGGTGTAAAAATGGCGAATTCCTGTCCAAAGTGCGGCGGAGAGCTTTCTGCCGGCGCAACTATATGCGTAAACTGCGGAGCGAGCGCAAACGCAAAGCCCGATGTTGATAACAGTGCAGAAATATCTAAAATGTTTGGAGGCGGAGATACCTTGAGCGATAGTCAAATAGCGGATTTTGAATCCGGGAAAGAAATTGAACTTTCTGGTGGAGCAGGCGGCGACGACGGGCTTTCAGAGCTCGACGGTGCTTTATCTGCAATGAGCACAATTAATTTTGATGAAATTTTAGGAGAAGGCTCGAACACGGGAACTCTGCCCGAGATTAAGTTTTCTTCAATCCCCGATGATTCCGACAGCTCCGATAACGAGAGCGCGGATTCCGACGACGACGACCATGACGATATAATTATTCAAAAAGGCGTAACTGAGGTTCACGGCTTCCGTTTGCCCGCTTTCGTGAAAAAAATCATCGCGTGTGTTTTGATTTTAGTGCTCGGCTTCGGGCTCGGCTACGGACTCAAATATTTTCAAGAGCGCGGCGTTTTCATGAATCATACCAACGAAATCAGCTTGAAGTCGCTCGAATGGGTAACTACGCGAATCATTCCCGCAGGGCAGAGCTTCGCCGCTGTTGAAATTTATGTGAAAAAAGATGCAACCACCACAGAATGTATAATTTTCGGCGTCTTTTCAACAGAAGCAGGCGATTACACCCCTTCGTACTTCCGCCTTGTAATCAATAATAAAGACCACTCCGACGCGACGCTTTTCCTGCCGTTTGACCAAAGCAGATACGCGGCTCTTTTGGAAAGCGGCGAAACGCAGGACAGATTAGACGCGGGAACTATGATGAATCATTACGAAAGCTTTTTGCTTTCGGCGGGTGAAATTAACTCCGGAAACCCACGCTGGGCACGCGCGGACATTGAGTTTGTGAATAAGCAGCTGGCGCGGGGGAGGTAAACTAAACTTTTAAACCGAGGCTTTAAAAGCCTCGGTTTTTTTATTACTCATCCTTATTCATATTAATAAACAAGCTCGGCTTCGACTGCTTAAATATCGCGTCCATGACTCGCTTCGTCTTATGCGAAACAGGCACGCCGTCAGCGTCCGTCGGGATATTTTCGTCCGTGAAGCCGTCCTTGCGCTCCAAGCCCTTCAATATATCCGTAAAGCCGAGCTCCTGCGTGTATTCTGTTTTCTGCGAAGCATAGAACTCCCTTTGCGGACGCTGCGGAGCCTTCTCTTTTTCCTCACGTACAGGCTGTTCTTTATCCTGTAATTTCGGCACGCTCAACGACGGCGCGGTGTTTGTGTTTACCTTTAATGACGGCGCGTTACTCGTCTCGCGCGGCGTCGGCAGTGAGAACGCGGGGATTTTCTTCGCAACTGAAACAGGCGGGTGCGCGGGCGCATACGGCTCTGCTTTAACGGGCGGAGGAATCACAGGCTTTTCGCTTATAGGCGTGCTTAAAATCGGCTGTTTCTTAGGCTTAAACACCTTTACATACTCGGCGGGTTTTTCTTTTTCTTTGGTTTTGACGTTGTAAATTTTTATGCTTTCCCCGCTCGGAGCCGCAGGCGCGGACATCGGCGGCTCGGCGTACAGCGGCGTCGGCGTTTGCGCCGGCAATGGCGGTAACGGCGCAGTCACAGAATTACCGCCGTAAGGAATCACCACGCCGTTCGACGCGGAGAACGTATCGGGGTTAACGCCTCTGATTACCTTTGACGAAACCCGCTCCCTTACGGGAACAGTCGGCGTTTCCTCTTCCTCACCGTCGTCGTCATCGTCGTAATATTCCTGCCTGCTCTCGGATTTAATCATATCTCTTCTGTCAACCCGCTCGAATACAAACGGCTTGACTGTTCTGCCCTTGCTGTCCTTGGCTTCTTCGTTTTCGCGGACTCTGTCGCTGATTCGTTTCTTTTTGACTGTTTCTGTTGTATTCGGCAAAAACGACATCGAGCGTGAGTATTCCGCAAAGTTTTCAAAATCGCGCAGGGTCGCAGTGCCGCCGAGAATATTGTCGCGCATCGTGTTCATATATCTGCACCAGTCGGAGAAATCCCGCTGGGTGAATTCCACGTTAATCCTCGCCGACATTTCCTTGTAAAGGCGGTCGCAGCGCTCGTTAAGCAGTGCGGCGTCCACGCTCTCGGGGATAATTTTGCGCTCGCCCGCGCCTTTTTTTACCATGACCTCGCGGCAGCTCCTCCCGTTCTTGGAAAGCCTGTCGCAGTAATCGAAGTCGTAATCCTCCGAGCGCAGGTAATAATCCTTGCAAAGGTCGCAGTGCTGTAAATATCCGCCGTTTTCGATAATCGCATCGATTTCCAAGTCAATCGCCGCTTTTAAGCTTGTCGGCATGAAGACTCTCATAGGCGACTCGGACAGCGACTTTATCATAGTTTCAACGATGTTGTCGGTGTTTTGCGGGAGGAAAAGCTTCATAGAAGAAAACGCGTCCATCGCCAACTGGTCGGAAACGACTTCGTTCTTCATACCCTTGCGCCCCTTGTCGTCGCCGTAGCGCAGGTCAGTCAGCAGATTCCGCACGATTTCGCGGCTAACGTTGCTCATTATGAAAGGAGAATTCGGCGTTCTTCCCATCGTGAAGACTTTATTATCTGCCGCGCTGTTTAGGTCATAGCCGAGCTCATTCGCCACGACATTGAACATCAAATCGAAATAATTCGCACGAGCGGCGGCTTCCGCAGGGCCTTTCAGCTTGCCCGAAAAAATAAAATCAACCTTAACATTCGCGTATTCCTGAATCTTGAGAATATTCACCCACTGGTTAATCGCGTGATTGTGCCTGTATTCGGAAAGCCGCATGAATACAGCCTTTTCAAATTCATTCTTGCACGAGATATAATTATTCCAAAGCGTAATCACGCCGATTTCGTTTTGGCGGCAGAGGTACTCAACCCAGCAGTCAATGACGATTTTCTCGAAGACGCCGCGCAGATTCTGCTCGAAATATTTATGACAGCCGGCAATAGAATTACGGATTTCCGCGGCTTCCTCCTGCCTGTATTCACCGGTTTTCATGTAAAGCTTGCACAGGTCTACACATCTTTCCATAAACAAATTGAAATCATATTTCATGAAATACAATAGATTATTCGGATATGTGACCGAATATATGTCGTTTGAATTTTTACCGGTTAAATTAATGCGTGTATTCAACGCTTTTCACATCCTTTAGGTTTTACTCTTCTTCCGCGGGTATCGGGTCATCAACAGGCGGTGCCCAGCGGGTTATTTCGCCCGGGCTTGTGTCGAACGGCATGGTCTCGCCCGAGAACCACTCTTCCTCCTCGCGCCCCTCATGAACAGGCGAAATGAAGTCGGGAGCTGTGAAAACCGTTCCGCTGATTGATATTTTGTCAGCTGTCAGCCATTCAACTTCTTTTTCGCCGACTAAAATCCTTCTGCCTGTATCGCTGTCAATTTCAAATTCCTTGATTACTAACATATTTTCGCTTACTACATCAATTTCAAAATCTCTGGGCAGGCGTTGCTGATATATTCTTGTACTGTTGGCATATTTCTCGCCAACTAAGAACGGCAGATGTGTGTCGCCCTCTGTAAACTCCGCATGGAATGTAACTGTTCTGTGCTCCTTGTCTTCCTTGTCGATATACATTACCAAGCGGTACGAATCGTCCGATGAATATATGTATGTTTCACTGCGTAAATCTAAGTTCACCGGGAAAATATTGCTCGTTATTGCAAATATCTGCAAGGTCAAGTAGCCTAAAATCGTCAGCACAAACAGAATTAAATACACTGTCCCGAGGATTGTCTTCAGCGATTCGGGCGTTCCCGCGGCGAAAAACACAATTGTCGCCACCGCAAACACGGGAATCAGCAGATACAAGTCCCCGAACGCGAAGATTAACATCACTAAAATACATGGGTGAAGCAGGCAAGCAGTTATCTGCGTCGCGACCTGCTTGCGGGTGTAAATCATCACCGTCCCGAACAAGACGTTAATCAGCAGGTACAGCGAAAACAGCGAAACCGTGTTCGTCGGCACAAGATGAAAGGTGAACGTCAGCCATGCAAGCCACAGCATAAAGAAGCCGTAACCGAGCGACAGAGCCGAAAAACCTATTTTCGTCCACTTGTTTTTGAAAAATGATAATGTTTTATTTAATGCGTTCATTATGTTTAATTACCTCCAATTGCACTAATCTTTGATTAGTGCGTATGTCCCTATAATCTATTTTATAACATATTCACTTTTTTTTCAAGCTAAAATAGGAAATTTTTCATACTTTGGAAGAAAAAAAATATCGCCGCCTATATGTTGAAAAATGCTGAAAGCAAGTCCACAATATATAGGCGGAATATGTTTTTATATGTCGAAAAAAATATTTTCTTAGCGTTTTTTAAATATTTCGTCTAAATCTTTGAACGGGTCGTCTTCAAAAGGCTCGGAAAGATTCTCGGTGATGAACCGGTCAAGCGACTTCAAGTTCGTGGTTTGGATTTCATCTTCGTCATCAAGCTCGATTGTGAAAGCGTTTGAAACGGCACTGCTTCCCATTCCTTTTGCCGCCTTTGCTTCTTCAACAGCCGCACGAACCTCAGACGCTGTCTGCGCGCCCTCGTTCACGCCGAAGCAGGTCGCGATAATCGTAACCACCATTTCGTCCTTTAAAGCAGGGCTGTAATCCGCACCGTAAATAACTTTTACGTCGGGGTGCGCCACGCCGGTAATCTTGTTCATGACCTCGTCAACCTCGTACAGTAACGTGTCTTCTGACATAACCACGTTGACAAGCACCTTGCCCGCGTTGGCAATTGAGGTTTCGAGCAGCGGCGAATTAACAATTTTCTGTACAGCTTCGTCAACCTTGTTGTCACCTGTGCCGACGCCAATCGCGATATGCGCGTCGCCTGCGTTCTCAAGCGTAGACCTTAAATCGGCGAAGTCAATATTCATGACTGCCGTGTTGTTCAACAGTTCTGAAATACTGCGCACAACATTGTAAAGCACATCGTCAACCATAGCGAACGCCTGACGGAAGTTCAGCGCACGTTCATTTAGCTTCAGTAGCTTTTGGTTGGGAATGATTACTAAAGCGTCAACAACCTTACGCATTTCCGCAATGCCTTTGAGAGCTAAGTTCATTTTATGCTCACGTTCAAAATCGAACGGCTTGGTCACGATTCCGACTGTTAAGATTCCCTGCTCACGCGCAATGTCCGCGATTACGGGAGCCGCGCCTGTTCCTGTTCCGCCGCCCATGCCCGCAGAAATGAACACCATTGACGCGCCTTTTAAGACTTTTTCGATTTCTTCGCGGTCTTCATGTGCGGATTCCGCCGCAATGCCGGGGTCACCGCCCGCGCCCCGCCCTTTTGTAGTTTTCTTGCCGATTTGCAAGCGTTTCATAAGGGTTTTGTCCTTAGAACGCAAAGCCGGCACGTCAGTATTGACAGCTATGTACTCCACGCCCGGAACACCGTTCTTCGCCATGTGCTCAAGAGCGTTACAGCCGCCGCCGCCAATCCCGAATACCTTTATATTTACGTCATATACCGAATTGGTATCAAGTTCGTCACCCAGCTCTTCAGCAAAGCCGTCTTCGTCATAAAAAATTGCCATTTTTACCTCCCCAGAGCATTAATTAAACACTATATAATTCATTGTAGCAGATTTGGAAGAAAATATCAATAGTTTTTTTGAAAAAATTTTCAAAAAATCATTTATTTTGTGTTTTTTATTTTCCGCACCCCCGATATATATGTTATTCGGGCGAAAAAACGACTTGTAACGGGTTTAAAAGCAGCAGTGTTCCCTGTTCGTTGCTCGCGACATCGTTTTCAAGTATATGAGCGGCGGCGCGCAGCTTCTGCTCAAGGTCTGTCACCGGCCCGATATGAAGCACGATTCTGTCCATGTAATTCATCTTCACGTCGAGAAAATCGTGAATATCTATGCTTGTTATACCCGCGAGCCCTGCTTCCTCAGCAGTTTTAATCAGCGTGAAAATCAGCTCAGTTTTCCGCTCCTCAACTGAGCTTATATACCCGCCGACTATAGGCATATCCGCTTCAAAGCCGTGAATCACGATGTTTTCCCTGCTTGTGCGGGTTGTTTCTAAAATCCTGCCGTTTCTCGAAATCGTGTAAAAAATACCCTCATGTGCAACGCTCGCCATTTCGATTGCGCCTGTGATTGTGATTACAACTCTGCTCGGAATCGCTTTTCTGATTGCAACATCGTCAACATAAACAAGACTGTCGATGATTCTGCGCCTGCTATCCTCGGCGTTGAAGCGAATAAGATTTACGCCTGCCTGGATTCCCGAAACTGCAATGATTTGCTCGCCCGTATATATGCTCTCGCCCTCAATGACGGCTTCTTCCAAGTTAAAAAGCACTGTCGCCGCTAAAATCGAGAAAATAGTTACAGCAACGACAAAAAACATGACGTAATAGATAGCCATGTTTTGTCTGCGGCGTTGCTTGGGTTGTCTTTGCTTCGGCGGGTTTTGCGGGTTCGGCGGTTTTTGAACCTTTTGCATTTTTTGTTTAGGTTTTTTCTGAATTTTCGGTGCTTTTGGTTCTTTCGCCGGTTTCGGAACCCGCGGCTTGCGCCGCTTGGGTTCGGTGAATTCAGGCATTTAACATTCCTCATCGTTTATAATCAGCCGCAAAGCGGCACAATAATTGTCCATTGTCAATTGTTCATTGTCAATTGTATCGTCGCTCCTATTTTTTGTAGACTTCCTGTTATATCGTCATAACCTCTCTCTATATGCGAGATTCCTGTGATTGTGCTTGTTTTGTCCGCGAACAGCGCGGCAGTCACTAAAGCCGCTCCGCCTCTTAAATCCGACGCTTCAAGCTCCGCGCCGACCAGCCTCGGTACTCCCTCAACAACAGCTACGCGGTCATTAACGCTTATTTTCGCGCCGAGCCGCCCGAGCTCATGAGCATGACGGAAGCGGTTGTCAAAAATAGTTTCCACGAAAACCGTAGTGCCTTTCAAGGTTGACGCTAATGCCATAAACATCGGCTGTGCGTCAGTCGGGAAGCCCGGATGCGCCGAGGTTATTATTTTATGCGGCGCGCTGAGAAGCTTTGCGGCGTTAATGTATAATTGATTTTCATTGTAAGTGTAAATACTGCAGCCCATCTGCTCCAAAACAGGCAGAATCGCGCTAAGATGACCGTGATTCACGTTTTTAAGCACTAACTCGCCTCTCGTAACCGCCGCACAGCAAAGGTAAGTTGCCGCGACTATTCTGTCGGCGATAACCGTATGCTCTGCCCCGCCAAGCTGTTCTACTCCCTCAATTACAACAGTTCCCGTGCCTGCGCCCGAGATTTTCGCACCGCATTTGTTAAGAAACTCCGCAAGGTCGATGATTTCAGGCTCACGCGCGGCGTTTTGGATTTCAGTTGTGCCGCTTGCAGTCACCGCCGCTAAAATTATATTTTCTGTCGCGCCGACAGACGGCAGTGTCAGCGAAATATTCGCGCCCTGTATACCTTTAGGCGCGGAACAGCTTAAAAAGCCGCCCTCTTCGTCTATGCTTACGCCCATCTTACGCAGTGCAGAAACGTGCAAATCTATAGGGCGCGGACCGAGCTCACAGCCGCCGGGGAAGGTCAGCTTGCACTGCCGCGTTCTGCCGAGGATTGCGCCGAGGAAGACTATAGAGGAGCGCATTTCCCGCATTAAATCCTTAGGAACGTCTGTGTTTAAAACTTCTTTTGAGTTCACCGAAACAGTGTTCCCGTCCCGCGCGCATTTGCAACCAAGACAGTTAAGTATGCGGCAAGCCGCGTCTGCATCTGATAAATTAGGACAATTATGTAAAACAGATTCTCCCTGACAAAGCACCGTAGCCGACAACAACGGAAGAATACTATTCTTTGCTCCTTGTACGCTGAGCTCCCCCGATAGTCTGCTTCCGCCTTGAACTATGATTTTCGGGGCGTCTTTTTTAACCGCCACGCCAACACAACCTTTCAAAATAGCATTACGTTTCATAATATGCTATTCTGTTTGTTTGTGCTATTTTATTAAATCCAACATCTCGCCGAGAATCTTATCAGCGGCGTAATCAGCCGACATTTCTTTTGC